>CAYXWN010000024.1:0-29291 GCA_964468815.1 uncultured Clostridia bacterium
AGTCACGCGCATTCGACCGCTCTGCCATCTCTCCGTGCTTATTTATTAAACCAAATTTACGGTTTTTTGTCAAGTAAACACAGTGGTCTTTTCAAAAAAATATTTTTCTTTTTTATTCGATTAGGTTTTGAAGTTTTGTCGATCGCATATATTCGGTCGGCGTAAGATTAGTTTCGTCCTTAAAACATTTGCAAAAATAATGGACGCTTCCGAAATTTAACAGTTCTGCGGTTTCTGTTGCCGTTTTTCCTTCGGAAAGCAATTTTTTTGCTTCTTCCAATTTTAGGAGATTATAGTATTTTTTTATAGAAATTCCTTTTTTATCGCGGAAAATCCGTTGCAGATAAGCCTTTGAAAAATAAAGTTTTTCAGAAAGCGTTTCCAGAGAAAGAGAGGAGAAGACCGCGTTTTGTAAAATCGTACAGATATTAGATACGATTTGATTTTCGTTTTTGCCTTGAGCTGTCGTGTTGTCGTAGAGAAGCGTTTTGTCCGAATTCCTGCGAAAAAGGGAGATCAAAAGAATTTCGGTGAGATTTTTGATCATTTGCTCACCACCCACGATTCCGTTTGTCGCCTTTGTCATGTTCATTAAATAAATATCGTTCAGACGGTCGGAAAAAGTTCTGCTTCCTTCTTTTACGATTTGTTCCAGAATATTCCGTTCATACTCGTTTACGGAAAAGATTTTATCGCGGAAGAACTGCATACTTTTTCCCTTACAAGTGAAAGATAAAATAATGGAATTGGCGAATTTATCGTGCGTCAATATATTGTGAAATTCGTTCGGTTTGTGAAAGACGATTTCGCCTTGTTTTAAGCGGAGTGTTTTTTCGCCTGCGACGATATCCGCCTCGCCGCCGTCGATATATACAAGTTCCCAAAAATCGTGCGATTCTCCCGGACCGGTAAAATGTTTGGCGTATTTAAAATAGTGGATCGTATAAATTTCATGTACGTTAAACAGGGAATTTAAACGATTGGCTTCGTAGTTCATAACAAAATTATAACAAATAATATCGGATTTGTCTATTATATAATGTTAGGTTTTTCTTTTATAATTAAAAAAAGAAAAATAGACGAAAGTATCTTTTTTTGTACAAACTGTGTGCTTTTTTGCAAATTCAAGGTCGTTGCCGTGTGGTATAATGAAACTAGATAGGAGGAACCGTTATGAAATTTCAACCATTGATTGATCAAAATTTTAAACCGTTGAGTTTGGAACTTGTTGCTTTTCGCGAAAAAGCGCGTTCATTCGTGACCGTCGTAATAGAAGATCCGGACGGGTATAATTTTACATACCGTCTGCCGATTACGGGGGAATTCGAGCAAGATTATCCCATTGTCGAGCGGATTGTAAAGAGTCTCTTGTGGGTGGTCGGCGGAAATCGGATTTACTTTGCAGGAAGCGAATTACTGTTAGCACGGTTAAAGAAAGATTATTCGTTACAAGGTGCTCGCGCATTTGACGTTGCGTTTATGGAACGTGTATACGAGCAGAATTTTGAAATTATCGACTGCACGGATGATACGTTGCCGAAGCCGAATCTCCGCTCTCTTGCAGTGGGGAATGCTCTGAATGGTTGTCGAATCGGCTTTGATGCCGGCGGAAGCGATCGTAAGGTTTCCGCGGTGAAAGACGGAGAAGTTCTTTACAGCGAAGAGGTGGAATGGCTTCCGAAGATCAGCAAAGATTGGCGTTATCAATATGACGGAATCTTGACGGCAATGAAGACTGCTGCTGCAAAACTCCCTCGCGTAGACGCGATCGGCGTATCCAGCGCTGGAATTTACCGCAATAATAAAGTTATGGTGGCGAGCCTTTTTAATCAAATTCCGATAGACGATTTTAATTTACACGTTAAAAATATCTATTTGGATATCGCGGCTGAGATCGGTGCGCCGGTTGTCGTTGCAAACGACGGTGACGTTACCGCATTGGCAGGTAGTTTAGAAAGCGAGTCGGGGGAACTTCTCGGGATTGCGATGGGAACGTCCGAGGCGGCAGGCTACGTCGATCGGGATAAGCATTTGAACGGTTGGCTGAGCGAACTTGCATTCGTGCCTGTCGATTTGAATTCTGACGCAATGGAAGACGAATGGAGCGGCGACGTCGGGTGCGGTGTGAAATATTTTTCGCAGGACGGCGTGATTAAACTTGCAGAACTTGCCGGATATCGTTTTGAGGCGGACTTGACACCTGCGCAGAAATTAAAGGTGGTACAACGCATGATGGAAGAGAGGAATCCGCTTGCGGAGAAGATCTATCACGATATCGGCGTTTATCTCGGCTATGCGATTCCGTATTATGCGGAGTTTTACTCGATTAAAGAAGTTTTGTTATTGGGGCGCGTGACATCCGGAAAGGGCGGCGAGTATGCGATTTCAGTTGCTCAACGTATCTTAAAAGAAGAATTTCATTCTTCGATTATAATAAAAATGCCGGATGAAAAGCAACGTCGGTTGGGACAATCGATTGCTGCGGCGATGCTTCCGGAAATACGGTAAAAGGAGAAAAAACAATGGAACTTACAAACAAAAACGCAGTATTGTTTATTCCCGACGGGGAACGGGAAGAAGCAGCACTTTCTCGTACGACACATATGGCGATCAGTGCGCATCAAGACGATATCGAATTGATGGCGTATTATCCGATCATAGAGTGCTTCGGAAAGAAAGATCAATGGTTTTGCGGTGTCGTTACGACGGACGGCGCAGGAAGTCCGCGTAACGGCTTGTATGCCGATTATACGGATGAGGATATGAAAGATATTCGTATTATTGAGCAGAAAAAAGCAGCGTATGTCGGAGAGTATGGCGGTCAATTTTTGTTGGGATATCCTTCCAAACAGGCGAAAGATCCGAATGACGAGGCGATTATCGAGGAATTTGTTCGCATTTTGAAGGCTGCTAAACCGAAATATCTTTATACGCATAATTTGGCGGATAAGCACGACACGCACCTCGGGACGGCGGCAAAGGTTGTTGCTGCGGTTCGTCGGTTGAAGAAAGAAGATCGTCCCGAAAAGTTGTATGGTTGCGAGGTTTGGAGAGATCTCGATTGGATGTCGGATGACGAAAAGGTTTATTTCGACGTCAGCGGACACCCCAATATCGCAATGAGTTTGGTCGGGGTTTTCGATAGTCAGATTTTAGGCGGTAAGCGTTACGATCTCGCGGCTGAGGGGCGCAGAATTGCAAATGCAACGTATTCTGCAAGCCATGATTGCGATATTTCGACAGGCATGAGTTATGCGATGGATTTAACGCCGTTAATCGAGGACGATACTTTGTCTGTGGAAGATTACGTAACGGGTTATATTCAGAGATTCCAAAATTCCGTAGCGGAAAAAATACGGCATTTTTATAAAAAGTAAGGGGGTAATCGAATGATTTACAGCGATACGTTAATGTGGAAAGAACTTAACGAGTACGAAACGGTTTTCCGTAATGCGGAAAAGAATGAAAAAAAATGGGCTGAAGTCGCGGCGGAAATCGAGCGTCGCGGACTGACCAACTTTGTCGGTGCGGCGCGCGGAACAAGTGATCATGCGCTGGTCTTTTTCAAATATTTGGCTGAAATTTTTACGCCTTTTACGGTTGGACTTGCTGCGTGCAGTACGCTTACCAAATATGGTGGCGCTGCGAATTATGGCAAATCCGTTGTGCTTGGCGTTAGTCAAAGCGGGCGGGCTGCGGACGTTTTAGCGATTGTAAATCGTGCGAAAGCAGACGGCGGACTGACGATTGCGCTCACGAACGATGAGGAAAGCCCTCTTGCGAAAGCGGCAGATTTTCATTTCTGCCTTGCCGCAGGTGCGGAAAAGAGCGTTGCCGCGACCAAGACGTTTACCGCTCAATGCTATCTTTTGCTACAATTTGTTGCCGCGTTGAGTAAAAACGAGGTGCTTGTCAATGCTTTGGCGCGGATTCCGTCCTTGGCGGAACAGAGTCGTACTTCGTTGGAGAAAATATCCGATGAATTAAGCGATCGGCTAACGGGCGGAAAAGACGGATTTTTGCTTGCGCGCGGCATTTCTTACGCGCTTGCGTTAGAGGGGGCGTTAAAATTGCAAGAAACTTCTTATATGAGAATGAAAGGCTATGCGGATAGCGATTTCTTGCACGGACCTATGGCAATGATCGATCAAGGAACAAAAGTAATTGCGTTTGCGCCTGCGATCGGTTTTGTGCAAGCAGATGCGGAATCCGAGCGTAGAGAAGAACTTGCGGAACTTTATTCCAAACTGAAAAATCAAGGGGCGGATCTTGAAATCGTCACGACGTCCGGCGAGTATGCGCCGTTCGGAAAGATCCATCTTTTAGAGGGTGGGGAAAACGAGGTTGAAACGTTTTTCGTTCTTGCCTTGTTGTTGCAGATGACGGCTTGCAAGACTGCTTGTAAAAAGGGCGGCAATCCGGATTCTCCTCGCGCACTCAATAAAGTAACGGTTACAAAATAAAAAAAGCCGCCCGTCGGGCGGCTTTTCCTTTCATTTGCTGGACAAATCGCTAAAAATTCGGTATGATAAAAATATGGAAAAAGTAGCAAAATTTGAAAAAGTCAGTGAAGAACAGTTTGTCGAGGGGTATCTCGATTGCTTTCATGCGTCAAAAGAGAATGCGTTGGAGGCATATCGCGCGATTAAATTGCCGTGCCGCGCCACGAGCGGAAGTGCCGGGTACGATTTCTTTTCTACCGCAAAAATCATATTAGAGCCGGGGAAAACGGCGAAAATTCCGACGGGAATCCGTGCACGGATTCGGGACGGTTGGGTGCTCGCGTTATTTCCGCGGAGCGGATTGGGATTTCGTTATCGTCTGCAATTGAATAATACGGTCGGAATTATTGATTCGGATTACTATCAGTCGGATAACGAGGGGCATATTTTTGTCAAAATTACCAACGACGGCAGAGAGGGAAAAACGTTGGAAATTCCCTTAGGGGGAGGCTTTGCGCAGGGGATCTTTTTTCCGTTCGGTATCACCGAGGACGATGAATCGTTCGGCGTGAGGAACGGCGGATTCGGCAGTACGGGGAAGTGAAAAAACGATCAAAAGGGTTGACAAATCGAGGCAACCTTGGTATAATAAAGAAAAAGATCGCTTGTTAGTAGGTGTTTCGGCGTGCCGCTTTTCGATGGCGTTGTGAAAAACGCAATCGAAAAAGGACGAAAACGCTTATTTGAATAAGGGGAGTAGCAGGAGCGCGTTTTACGCTCGTTATATTCGTCATCTCAA
This sequence comes from uncultured Clostridia bacterium, assembly GCA_964468815.1. Classification (GTDB taxonomy): domain Bacteria; phylum Bacillota; class Clostridia; order Christensenellales; family Borkfalkiaceae; genus UMGS621. The sequence continues at coordinate 5,242 of CAYXWN010000024.1, forward strand.
CGTAACGTTCGGATATAACAGTCGAAAGATTTGCAAGACCTTATGCCCAACGCATAGGGTCTTTTTAATTTGGAAGGAGGTTCGGTATGTACCGAAAAAGTAAAGAAGAAGTCGTTGAACTTTTGCAATCAAACGTGCAAAAAGGCTTAACGGACGAGCAGGTTTCCGCGCAGCGGGAAATTTACGGACTTAATGTCTTAAAAGAAAAAAAACGTGAGCCAGGAATCGTTAAATTTTTAAAGCAATTTGCCGATGTCTTGATTATCATTTTGTTGGTTGCGGCGGTTATTTCGCTCGTTATTGATCCGCACGAATGGGTGGATAGTCTGGTGATTTTTATCGTTGTCTTGTTAAATGCCGTTTTGGGCGTCGTGCAAGAGAGTAAGGCGGAGAAGTCGTTGGAAGCGTTAAAAAAGATGTCCTCGCCTTCGTGTAAAGTGATTCGGAACGGTAAAACCGATCAAATTCCGTCTTCCGAATTAGTGGTGGGCGATATCATTTTAGTGGAAGCAGGCGATTATATTCCTGCGGACGCGCGTTTAATCGACGCCGTTAATTTACAGGTGGACGAATCTGCGTTGACGGGAGAATCTTTGCCGGTCGGAAAACATTCCGACACGTTAGAGGGCGAAGCTTCCGCGTTAGGAGATCGGAAGAATATGCTGTTTTCTTCTACGTTCGTCACGGGCGGACGGGGAAAGGCTGTCGTTACGGATATCGGAATGCAGACGGAGATCGGAAAGATCGCAGGAATGCTCGGCGAGCAGAAGAATACGACTACTCCCTTGCAAGATCGCTTGACGCAGGTCGGGAAGGTAATCGGTATTATCTCGATTTTAATTTGCGTCGTCGTCTTTTTCTTGGAAAAATTCGTTATGGGCGAAGATTGGCTTTCGAGTTTTAAACTCGCCGTCGCGCTTGCCGTTGCGGCGATTCCGGAGGGGCTTGCAACCGTTGTAACCATCGTTTTGGCGATCGGTGTGCAGAAAATGGTCAAAGAAAACGCCATTGTCAAAAAACTGCCGGCAGTTGAAACTCTCGGTTCGACGTCTATTGTTTGTTCGGATAAAACGGGAACGCTTACGCAGAATAAAATGACTGTTTTAGAGGTTTTTGACCGCGAGCCGAAACTGTTGTCCGATTTGAATGAAGATAATCATCGTTTGATTTCTTATTTTGCGCTTTGCTGTGATGCAAAGATCGAGGTGACGAACGGTGAGGAAAAACGGATCGGAGATCCGACGGAAACCGCGCTTGTCGAACTTAATCGAAAATACGGTTGCACGATTGACGAGATCGAACGCGTAGGCGAGCTTCCGTTTGATTCCGATCGTAAGTTGATGACGGTGGTCATAAAAGAGGGAGATCGTTATATTAGTATTACAAAGGGAGCGCCGGATATTTTGTTGAAGCGTGTGAAAGATCCGTCCGAATTAAAGGGCGTTGATCAAGCGATCGTCAATATGTCCGAACGTGCGCTTCGCGTTTTGGCACTCGGCATCAAAGAGTTTGATTCCATGCCGAATGTCGACGAATCCTTGGAGCAAGATCTTACTTTCTTGGGCTTGGCAGGCATGATTGATCCGCCCCGTCCGGAAGTGATTGAGGCGATTCGCACTGCTCGCAAGGCGGGCGTTCGCACGATTATGATTACCGGCGATAATATTATAACGGCTTCTGCAATCGCAAAAGAACTCGGTATTTTGGAAGAGGGACAACGTGCTGTTTCTTCCGAAGAGTTGGATCGCATGAGTGATGAAGAATTAAGAGAACGTATTGCGGAATTTTCCGTTTATGCGCGCGTCGCGCCTAAGGATAAGGTCCGAATCGTAGAGGCGTGGCAGTCGTACGGTAAAATCGTTGCAATGACAGGGGACGGCGTTAACGATTCTCCGGCATTGAAAAAAGCGGATATCGGTTGTGCTATGGGAATTACGGGAACGGATGTTTCCAAGGAAGCCGCCGACATGATTTTGACGGACGACAACTTTGCGACGATTATCAAAGCAGTCAAGCAAGGAAGAGGTATTTATGCCAATATTCGGAAATGCGTAAAATATTTGCTTTCCAGTAATATCGGCGAGGTCTTGACCATTCTTTTGGCGGAGATCGCAACTGCCGTCGGATTGCTTTCGTTAGGTGTTCCGCTAGCACCGATCCATCTTTTGTGGATCAATCTCGTGACGGATTCTTTGCCTGCGTTCGGTTTGGGAATGGAGCCGCCTGAGGACGGCGTTATGCTTGAACCGCCGCGTCCGAAATCGGAGGGATTTTTCGCGCACAAACTTGGACTTCATATAGCGTTGGAAGGCGTTGTAGTCGGGCTTTTGACGCTTACGTCCTACATTATCGGGGAAACCGTGATCGGCAATCATGCCGTCGGACAAACGATGGCGTTCATGACGCTTTCCACCGTACAACTCTTTCATTCGTTTAACGTGAAGAGCGAACGTACTCTTTTCCATAAGAGCACGTTCCAAAATCGTTTCTTGAATATGGCTTTTGTCGTCGGGTTCGCAATGCAGTTGTTGGTTGTATATATTCCCGGCATCAACACGGTATTTAATACCGTCGCGTTGTCGGGCGTGCAGTTGGCGATCAGCGTCGGGCTTGCATTCTCGATGGTAATTATAATGGAAATTTACAAGCTGTTCACGAACGTTGTGTTTAAGAAGAGAAAATAATAAGATAAAAATGGAATACCCGTTTGAAGTTGGCTTCGGACGGGTATTTTTCATAAGGATAAAGAGCGACGAAATCTCTTTCTCTCGTGAATAGGAAAAATTGTTTTTTTAGTATGTTTTTTTGCGGTTCGGCGTATATTTAGAGCGTGCGAGGTGATATTATGCCGAATCAAGAGTTACAGGTTTTGACGTTAGAAGGACAAAAACGTCTTACAATGACGGGGGTAGAGTCGGTAGACGGTTTTTCCGAGCAAGCGTTAAAGTTGTCGGTGTCGGGAAAGCGCGTGTTGATTACGGGGGATCATATCAAAATAGCCTCTTTTAATCAAGCGACGGGAAGTTTTGTGGCGGGCGGGAATTTCGATTCCGTACGGTACGACGGAAAAAAGGGTAATTTTTTCAAACGGGTGTTTAAGTAAATGTTTGTTACTGACGGACAGTTCGACGTGTTCTGTTTGTGTTTTTCGTTCGGTGTGGTATGGGGTGTCGTTGCCGTTCTTTTCGCTCCTTTTGGGGACAAGTATTTAAGTCGTTTGACGCGCGCTCTGTTTCAGACGCTGTATTTTGCTCTTGCAGGGATTGGTTTCTTTTTTCTGCGTTCCGAAACGGCTTTTCCGTCCGCCCGTTTGTATATGTTGGTCGGTTTTTTATTCGGAATAGGCATCGTATATAAAAGTTTTTATCAAACGGTTGCAAATTTCTATCGAAAAGTGTACAATAGAAGAAAAGGAAAAAAGGCGGCGAAAAAAATATGACCGAAACCAAATTCAGGAGGCTTGTAATGGCGGCAACGGTAACTGCGGTGTTACTGTTGGTCATTCTTCTTTCAATTATGGTTTATCAATTGGTTACCATTTTTACTTATAAAAAAGCGATTGCCGAGTTGGAAAAAGAAATTGCCGTCTACGAGCAAATAATTGATGAGACGGGCGATACGATTGAAACGCGCTCTAAGCGTTGGTGGATCGAGCGGCGTGCGCGTGAACTCGGGTATATTTATTCCTTTGAGGAAATTGTTTGATGCGTTTTGGAGTTATTGACGTCGGTTCAAATTCCGTTCGGCTCATGCTTAGCGAGAACGGGCATACGTTGAAAAAGGAAGTTATAATCACGCGATTGGCGGAAGGACTTGCTGAAACGGGGCGGTTGAGTGAAAACGCGATAAATCGAACGATTTCGGCAATCGGTACGCTGAAACGAAACGCGGAGCATGCAGGCGTTTCTGCGTTATATGTCTTTGCGACGGCTGCCGTTCGTTCGGCAAAAAACGGAAGCGAGTTCGTTCAAAGAACGCTTATGGAACAAAACGTATTGATCGAGGTGATCGACGGCGCTACGGAAGCGCAAATCGGTTTGTTGGGTGCGCTTGGTAATCGGGAAGGCGGCGTTTTGGATATCGGCGGCGCTTCGAGCGAATTGATTGTTTCTCTAAACGGAAAAATTGTTTACGAATACAGTCTGAATCTGGGCGCGGTTCGCCTTTTGGATCTTTGCGGACAATCGCGAGAAGCGCTTTCTCAATTGATTGGAGAACGGATTAAAGAATACGGTTCTGTTCCGTCTGTTCCGTTAACGGCAATCGGGGGAACGGCTACGTCGATTGCTTCTGTTGACTTAAAGTTAGAACCTTACGATCCATTGCGCGTGGATGGGCATGTTTTGGCGAAAGAGCGACTTTCTTCGCTCGTGGAACTGTTGTTTTCTCTTTCTGTGGAAGAGAGAAAATCGTTAAAAGGGCTGCAACCGCAACGTGCGGACGTTATCGCCGGCGGGGCGTTGCTCCTTCTTTCGATTATGGAATATTTACAATTAAGCGAGATAACCGTCAGCGAACGGGATAATTTGGAGGGCTTCCTTTTACGGAAAACAGATCATGAATAGAAAAAGCAATCTTATTTACAACGTTATTATATTGGCAGTGACGATCGCAAGTGCGTTCATTGTTGTTGCCGTTGCCAATAATACCTATGTTTCAGAACTGTTTCCGACGATTTTGTTGTTCCTTTTGGGGGCGATTATCGCAGGATTGTTAAACACTCTTCTTCACGAATGGGGACACGTCTTGGCCGGGAAACGCGCCGGCATGGAGTTTCTTTCTTTGCGTTTGTGGTTCTTTACGATCGTGAAAGAGAACGGAAAGACTAAGTGGGTATGGTCGCGTTTTATTGACCAAGCCGGGGCGTGCGAAATGTTACCTACAAAATCGGACGACTTAAAAAAGTCTTTTGCTCGCATGACGGCAGGGGGCTTGATCGGTTCTGCCGTTTGCGTTGCTTTGGGAATTGCTTTTGCTTGTCTTGCAGGAATTTTTCCTTGGTGGTTTTATTGCATTTGTTCGATTTTTTTGCCGGTTTCCGCTTATTGCTTTTTGACGAACGCGCTTCCGATGAGCGATCAAGGAATTCGCAACGACGGCGGTGTGTTGTATGGAATCCGTCATGACGACGATACGACGAAAGTCGCGTTAAATTTGTTACAGATTCAAGCGGAACTTCATGCCGGGAAGTCGCCGTCCGAAATTGCACCCGAATTATATTTCGACCTTCCGCAACTTGTCGAGGACGACGTGAATTTTCTTTTGTTGTTGTCCGCGCGGTATGCGTATTACGTAGATGCGGGGGATCTTGAAAATGCCAATAAGATTTCCGAACGGCTTTTCCTTATCAAAAAATACGTGCCGAAAGTCTTTGCCGATCAATATAATTGCGATCTTCTCTACAACGCTTGCACAATTAAGAAGAGCGAGTATGAGGCGGACGATTTAATGGATTACGTTGAAAAATATCTCAACGCTTCTGATACTGCTACGAGCATGCGGATAAAGACTGCTTACGTTCTTTACGTCGTTGCGGACAGAGAGGAAGCGGCTCGCTTCCTTGAACGGGGAGAATCGTTGATTGAGGACGAACCGATTCTTGGAATCGCAAAGATGGAGAGAAAACTTTTTGAACGAATGAGAACGGATCTTGCATCTGTTTCAGGGGAATAAGAAGAACGGACATGATTTGATGCGAGGTTACCCCTCGCATTTTTTTGTCCGACAAAATGGAAATACTTTTCGGGAAAAAGAAGAATGAAGACGAAGAATCGCGGATTAATAGTGCTTTGTTGGTTGATTTATACGTGTTCGTATATCGGGAAGATCGGTTATAGCGCAAACATTATCCGCATTGAAAACAATTATAATATAACGCATGCGACGGCGGGAATGGTAAGTACGTTCTTTTTCTTTGCGTACGGTTGCGGACAAATTTTAAATGGGATTTTCTGCAAAAAGTATCATTTAAAATGGATTATATTCGGTTCGTTGTTATTGTCGGGTGTGTGTAATTTATTGATGGGAATATTATCGACGTTTGCATTGCAAAAATACGTTTGGTTAGTTAACGGAATTTCTCTGTCCGCATTGTGGCCGTCGCTTATGCGTTGCTTGTCCGAACGGTTAGAGGAGAAAGAAATTCCGAAAGCGGTTGTTGCCATGGGAACGACGGTTGCCGTCGGGACGGTATTGGTGTACGGATTAAGCGCGTTGTTTGTGGCGTTTCTTTTTTATCAATTGATTTTCTACGTGGCGGCTGTTTTGTTGCCGTTGTTCGGAATTGTTTGGTTGGCATCCATCGACCGGTATCGAGTAATCGAGAAGTGCCCCGTTGCAGAGGGAGAATCCGTGTTGCAAACGGGGAAAAGGGATAAAGCGTTTTGGGTTACCGTCGTAATCTTGGCGATATTTGCGATCGTCGTTAACTTAGTAAAAGACGGATTAACCACATGGGTACCCGATATTTTAAAAGAAGTCTATTTATTATCCGATTCGTTAAGTGTTTTGCTAACGTTATTGTTGCCGATTTTAGCGATTTTCGGAACAAGCGTTGCGGTTTGGCTGCATAAGAAAATATTTGATTTCGTCGGTATTTGCGTTCTCTTGTTTTTCTTGTGTTCGTTGCTGATCGGCGGAGTGATTGTGTTTTTATCGACAAGCGTAGCGATTACGTTAATATCGTTTCCCGTTGTTTCGTGCTTTATGGCAGGAATCAATAACGTGATTACGAGCATGATTCCGTTGTATTGGAAAGACAGAGTCAATTCCGGATTGTTTGCCGGTATATTAAACGGATTTTGTTACGTCGGGAGCGCGTTAAGTTCTTTCGCGTTAGGTTTTGTAGCCGATCAATGGGGGTGGAATACAATGTTTGTACTATTATTGTGTCTGTGCGCGAGTTGTGTTTTGATCGGCGGAATCGGGATAACGTGGAATTTAAAACAGCGGCGCAAATGATGAGAATTTTTAGAAAATTACAGATTGTAGAAATGTAACGTAGCGAAAATGATTCCGACAGAATTTGTCGAGGCGAAACTCTTGACACCGACTTGTATTTGGTGTAAAATAATCGTAACGAGAATGGGTTTACAATCGGAATAAAATGATTTATCTTGCGTGGCTTTTGAATAAAACGGCATACAGAGATAAAATAGGAGGAACAATGAGTCCTGATAATTTAATTCAATTTACACTGTTTGGAGAAATGGTCGGCGTTAACCTTTACGGGATCTGTATGGCGCTTGCCTTGCTTGCAGCATTAGTTGTGTTCCATTTTTACACGAACTTCAAAAAAATCAATTCCAAGGTGCAAGATTTCGGTTATATTACGGCGATTTGCGCTATGGCAGGCGGCTTTTTGTTTGCAAAGTTTTTCCAAGCGGTTTACGATTGGATCGAAAAAGGCTACTTTAATTTCGCCGGCGCCGGGATTACGGCTATGGGGGGGTTTATCGGTGGCACAGCGGTGTTTTTGGCTATCTATTTCGGAGTCGGGCATTTCTATTTCAAGGACGACGACGCGATTCATATCAAAGAATTTATGAAAATTCTTCAAGTTGCGCCTATGTGCATTACCTTAGCGCACGCGATCGGCAGAATCGGTTGTTTGACAGCAGGGTGTTGTCATGGTGCTTTGGTAGAACGGACTTATCAAGGTTCGCTTGTTTATAACGGCGGTTTTTGGATGAATTCCGGTTCTTACGGATGGAGTTATTGCGTTCCGACGCAACTTTATGAGGCGATCTTTTTGTTCGTCTTGTTCGGCGTTTTGAGTTTTTTGTATTTCAAACGTTATAATTTTACGTACGTTGTTTACCTGATTGCGTATGGGGCATGGCGTATTTTTATCGAATTTTTTAGGGACGATCACCGTGGGGAAATTATTCCCGGTTCGGGGATTACTCCTTCTCAGTTTCAGTCCATTTTGTTTATTTTGGGGGGCATTGCCATATTATTTGTAATGTATTTCTTAAAGTGGCGTTTTCGCGATCCGGAAGGGGCGATCTTGACGGTCGCGCAGTATAAAGAAACTTACGGGAAAAAGAAAAAGTCCAAAGAAACGGTTGCTGACGATTCCGGGCGTACCGATGAGGGCGGCAATTCCGATTGATATTGAATTTGCGAGGGGCGAAAATTTCGCCCCTTATTTTTTTATAAACCTATTGTAAATCTTTAAAAAACCCTTGTCAAATACTTGTAAATATGATATTATATTAGTATAAGTGAGGGAATTCGGATTTTCTAAAAAAGAAAACAATCACAGAACTCGAAAGGGAAAGAATCGGTATAATTTTTCTTTGTTTTTCGGGGGATAAAAATCCGAAAAAACGATACCGATATGAACGATACGAGAGAATGGATTCGCGCTGTTGTGACGGAAAAAGCAGAGCGTTCGTTGCTTTTAGGGCATCCTTGGGTGTTTGGAGAAGAGGTTGAATCGCTTAGCGGCGAGCCTGAAAACGGGGCGTTGGTAGACGTCACGAGTAAAAAGGGTAGTTATTTGGGAACGGGATTTTACAACGCGAATTCCAAAATCAGAATCCGTATTCTTTCCCGTAACGCTAACGATCGTTTTGACCGTGCCTTTTTTTATCGTCGCGTCAAATATGCTTACGAGTATCGGAAAACAGTGCTCGGAAAAGATCTCGATTGTTTCCGTTTCATCTTTGGGGAAGCAGATTGTTTCCCGGGATTAACGGTTGATCTTTTTCACGACGTGTTGGTCGTACAGACGCTTTCTTATGGCTTGGAAATCAGAAAAGAAATGATTTTTGATGCGTTGCTTTCCGTTTTAGAGGAAGACGGCGTTAAAATTCGCGGAATTTACGAGCGAAACGACGTATCTGTCCGTCGGTTGGAGGGGTTGTCGGAAAGAAAGGGGTGGTATCGTGTCCCGGAAGATCCGTGTACAACGACTGAAATTACCGAAAACGGAATTCAATATTTCGTTGATTTTGAAAACGGGCAAAAAACGGGCTTTTTTCTCGATCAAAAGTATAACCGTCTTTTGTGTTCGCGCATTTCCGACGGGAAATCTGTATTGGATTGCTTTACGCACACCGGTTCGTTTGCGTTGAATGCCGTAAAAGGCGGCGCGATTCACGTGACTGCGGTCGATATTTCCGAAACTGCAATTGAAACGGCACGGGAAAACGCACGGCTAAATCGTATGGAAGATCGCCTCTCGTTCGTCGTAGAGGATGTGTTTGAAACTCTTCGTCGAATGGAATCGGAAAAGAAAAAGTTTGACTTTGTCATTCTCGATCCGCCTGCGTTTACAAAATCGCGCAAGACGATCGATTCCGCGATGCGCGGGTATCAAGAGATCAATTATCGCGGAATGAAATTGGTTTCGCGCGGCGGATATTTTGCGACTTGCTCTTGCTCACATTTTGCATATGACGATGCGTTTCGTCAAATGTTGTGCAATTCCGCGCGGCAGGCGGGCGTGAATTTGCGGCAGATCGACGCACGAAAGGCTGCGCCCGATCATCCGATATTATGGAACGTGCCGGAAACGGATTACTTAAAATTTTATTTATTTCAAATCGTATAAGGAAGGAAAGGATGAAAATAGCAATTATTACGGGGGCTTCTTCCGGTCTTGGACGGGAGTTCTTCTTGCAAGCAGGGGATTATTTCTCGGATATCGAGGAATATTGGTTAGTCGCTCGCCGTGCGGAACGGTTGACGGAATACGCGGCGCTGTTGCCGAATAAAAAAGTGGTATGCGTTCCGCTTGATCTTGCAAAGGACGAAAGTTATTCAACGTTGTCGGAATTGCTCGCGGAACGGAAACCGGAAGTACGGCTGTTTGTCAATAATGCAGGGCTTGGTTTTTGGGGAAGCGTTGAATCGCTCGGAACGGAAAAGCAGATTAATTGCGTAGACGTTAACGTAAAAGCGGTTACCGCGCTTTCCGTGGCGATTCTGCCGTATATGGGGCAAAACGGAAGAATTATTTTTACGTCTTCGATTGCTTCTTTTGCTCCGAATGCGTATATGACGACGTATTCTTCTTCAAAAGCGTACGTAACCGCGTTTGCGCGCGGACTGCGCTATGAATTGAAAAAGGATTCTCGTAAAATTAAGGTTACCGTTGTTTGCCCCGGACCGATGGCGACCGAGTTTATTTCGGTCGGCGGCGTAAAGTCAAAAACGTTCGAGAAGTTGCCGTACTGTAATCCCGTAAAGGTTGTGCGTGGTACGCTAAAATGCGCAAAGCGCGGAAAATTTATTTATACGAATCGGCTGTTTTTCAAGTTTTACAGACTAGTGGCAAAAATTCTGCCTACGGCATGGGTAATGCCGATGGCAAAAACCTGAACAGTTCGACTTTTTTATACGTAAAATAATAACGGGGAATTTTTCCCGAATATACACGATAGGAGATAGATTATGCAATCCAAGAAAAAAATATCCATCATTGGCGCAGGCAACGTCGGATCGACAATTGCGTATACCTTGATGCAGCAGGGCTCTTGTTCGGAGATATTGCTTGTCGATATCAATAAAGAGAAAGCAGAGGGGGAATCTCTCGATTTAGCGCAGTGTGCCGCGTGTTTTCCGTCCGTTAAGGTTCGGTTCGGCGACTATGAGGACGTAGCCGGTTCTGATCTGGTTATTGCGACTTTGGGCGTCGGAAGGAAGCCCGGTCAGTCCAGATTGGACCTTGCGAAAATCAATGTCGGAATTATTGAAAGCGTTATGCCGAAAGTGGCGAAAATCGCGCCGGATGCAATTTATATTATTGTTTCTAATCCGGTAGACGTTTTAACTTACGTTACGATCCGTTGTACGGGGCTTTCTCCTTCTCGCGTTGTTGGGACGGGAACGCTTTTGGATTCAAACCGTCTTTCTCAGGCGCTTGCAGAGTCTTTGGACGTAGATATTAAGAGCGTCAATTCTTACGTGTTCGGCGAACACGGCGATCAATGCTTTGTCCCGTGGAGTTTGTGTACGGTTGGCGGAGTTCCCGTAAAGGCTTATGCAAAAGAACTTTACGGAGAGGATACGGACGTCGACGGAAAGTTTAAAGATCTCTACGATAAGGTCGTAAAGTCGGGTGCTAAGGTGATTCAATTGAAAGGTGCTACGTTTTATGCGATCGCCGCGTCCGTTGCTCAGTTGGTAGATGCGATTATATCCAATTCCAATAAAATATTGCCCGTTTCTGCATTGATCGACGGGGCTGACGGCAGAAAAATTTGCACGGGAGTTCCGTGCTTTTTGGACGGAAACGGCATTAAGAGCCGCGTTTTGATGCCATTGACGCCCGAAGAAGAAGAGAAATATAACGAGAAAATTTCCCGTATTACCGAAACCTATCGGCAACTCGGAATTGAGTAAGAGAGCGCGGCGTATGCCGCGTTTTTCTGATTCTTGTTTGTTGAATGGTACAATTGAATAAACCGTTGCATATGGATAAAAGGAGAAGAAAAATGGAAATAACCGAAAAAATGTTAAATTGCTTTGAAAAATCGTTTGATCGCGATCCGAAAAACGCCGTAGCGATGAATGCCGTAACGGCAAACGGAGTGAAAAAGTCTGCGCTGAATTATCAAGCGGTGCGTGATACTCGTCATGAATTTTCTGTTTTTTTGGAGCAATCGGGGGTGACGAATCAAAAACAAAGCGGTCGTTGTTGGATGTTTGCCGCTTTGAACGTTCTGCGTTTCGGAGTCGTAAAGAAATACAATCTCGATTCCTTTGAATTTTCGCAGAATTATACGTTGTTTTACGATAAACTTGAAAAGGCGAATTATTTTTTGGAAAGCATTTTAAATACGACCGAGGAAGCGACGGATAGTCGTTTGGTGGTTCATTTGATCAATGCGGTTACGCAAGACGGCGGTCAATGGGACATGATCTGCAATATCATTTCAAAATACGGCGTTGTCCCCAAGGACGCCATGCCGGAAACCGTCAGTTCGTCCGCTACGCAAGAGATGGATTTCTTGTTGTTGACGAAATTGCAAGAGGACGCAATGATCTTGCGTCGCTTAGTTCGTTCCGGGGAAAAGGCGGAAACGGTTGCGGAAGAAAAAGAGAAAATGCTCGCGGATATTTATAAAATTCTTGCGATTTCGCTCGGAAAACCGCCCAAGACCTTTACGTTTGAAACGCGCGATAAGGATAAAAATTTTATTCGCTATGAAAATATGACTCCGAAACGTTTTTACGAGGAATTTGTCGGCGTTGATGTGCGCGATTACGTCAGTATCATCAACGCGCCCACGCCGGATAAGCCTTTTTATCGGAGTTTTACGGTAAAATATTTAGGGAACGTAAAAGAGGGACGAATCGTTCGCTATTTGAATCTTCCTTCGGATGAGATGAAAGCGCTTGCGATTGCACAGTTAAAAGACGGTTCTCCCGTTTGGTTCGGGTGTGACGTCGGCAAGGAGTTTGATCGCGATAACGGAATTTTGGATATTGAAAGTTACAAAATCGACGAATTATTCGGGATTCGTCGCGGTATGAATAAGGGCGAACGTATTTTGTACGGCAACAGTTTAATGACGCACGCCATGGTTTTTGTCGGCGTTAATTTGGACGAAAACGGAAAACCGAACCGTTGGCGCGTGGAAAACAGTTGGGGGAAAGAGCGTTTTCACGACGGCTTTATGGTAATGAGCGACCGTTGGTTTGACGAGTATAATTACCAAATCGTCGTACATAAAAAATATTTGTCCGAAGAGCAGCTTGCCGCATACGAGGGAACGCCTATCGAGTTAGATCCGTGGGATCCGATGGGCTCGCTCGCTTGAATCGGTTTTAATGGCAGGCAAAAATACGCTTGCTTATAAAAGAAACGGTTATTTATGAAAGCCGATGAAGTGCGAGGAATCGCTTTTCGTCGGTTTTTGTTTTTTATAAAGGATAGATTTTCTTGACGAGAAAGAACGTTTATGGTATAATAAAATCACAAACGTAATATTACGTGCGTTATTTTATAAAAGGAGGTATCCCGTGCCAAGGTGTTTTTTGTTTACAAAAGAAGAAATTTTAAATGTCGCTCTTGATTTGACGAGGGAAAAGGGTTTTTCTGCCGTAACGGCACGCGCGATCGGTGCTAAATTAGGAACATCTTCTCAACCGATATTCGGATATTTCGATAATATGAACGACGTTAAAACTTCGGTTATCGAGGCTGCGGATTCGCTTTATCAATCGTATTTGAAAGAAGATATGGCGAACGGAAGATATCCGCCGTATAAGGCGAGTGGCATGGCATACATTCGTTTTGCGAGGGAAGAAAAGGAATTATTCAAACTGTTGTTCATGCGAGATAGGACGAACGAGGATAAAACGCTTATTTCAGAGCAAACGGAAATGCTTGCAGAAGTTATTTGTAAGCAGGTAAAGATTACAAAAGAACAGGCAATTCTTTTTCATCTTGAAATGTGGGCGTATGTTCACGGGATTGCGACGATGATCGTTACCGACTATTACGATTGGGACGAAGATTTGGCAAGTCAAACGCTTACCGATATGTACCAAGGATTAAAATATAAATATGAAAAGAATAACGAGGAGAGAGGAGAATGAACGATATCATAAAGATAGACGGACTTTGTAAAAATTTTGGCGAAGTAAAAGCCGTTCAAGATATTAGTTTCAAGGTAAAAGAAGGCGAACTTTTTGCTTTTCTGGGCGTCAACGGCGCGGGGAAATCGACAACGATCAATATTATATGCGGTCAGTTGTTTAAGGATGTCGGAACAGTCGTCATAGACGGGCACGACTTAGATTCGGATAAGCAAAGCATAAAAAGAGAACTTGGCGTAGTATTTCAAAATTCCGTGTTGGATTCCGCGCTTACGGTTTATGATAATCTTGAAAGCAGAGCGGCTTTGTACGGCATTACGGGAGAGGCGTATAAGAAAAGACTTTCCGAACTTGCCGATATGCTCGATTTTAAGGATTTACTGAAACGAACGGTCGGGAAGTTATCCGGCGGTCAACGCCGTCGGATTGACGTGGCGCGCGCGCTTTTGCATAAACCTAAGATTTTGATTTTGGACGAACCGACAACGGGGCTTGATCCGCAAACGAGAAAAACGCTTTGGAGCGTCGTTTCTGAATTGCGGCAACAAGAAAACATGACGGTATTTCTCACGACGCACTACATGGAAGAAGCCGCCGAGGCGGATTACGTAGTAATCCTCGATAGCGGAAAAATCGTTGCCGAAGGAACGCCTCTAACGTTGAAAAATACTTATACGGGGGATTATATTACGCTCTACAATACGGACGAATCCGTCGTTCGTCAATTCGGGACAAAATACGAATGTTTAAAGGACGGATTTTGTATTTTTGTGCCGAACACCGAGGAAGCGACGAAACTAATCGTAAAATATCCGGAAGTATTCGTCGATTATGAAATAACTAAAGGGAAGATGGACGACGTTTTTCTTGCCGTTACAGGGAAAAAGTTGGGAGGAAGTGAAAAATGAACGTTATTTCGGTGCTTATAAAAAGAAACGTAAAGTTGTATTTTAAGGATAAAGGAATGTTTTTCACGTCCTTGATAACGCCTGCAATATTGCTCGTTTTGTATGCGACGTTTTTAGGAAACGTCTATCGCGACAGTTTTTCTTCGTCATTGCCGGAAGGCTTTGTTTTAAGTGAAAGTCTTATAAACGGCTTAGTCGGAGGGGAATTGATTTCTTCGATTCTCGCGGTATCTTGCGTTACCGTGGCGTTTTGTGCCAATTTTTTAATGGTACAAGATAAGGCGAACGGCGTAATAAAGGATTTACTTATTTCGCCCGTAAAATCGTCCGTTTTGTCGCTTTCATACTATTTGGCGAATCTTATGAGTACGCTTATGATTTGTTATGCCGCAAGCGCGATCTGCCTTGCGTACGTTGCGATTGTCGGTTGGTATATGACGATTGCCGACGTTCTCCTTGTGCTTTTAGACGTAACGGTTTTAGTGTTGTTCGGAAATGCGCTTTCGTCCGTTATTAACTTTTTTCTGAGTTCGCAAGGGCAGATTTCGGCGGTCGGAACAATCGTAAGTTCGTGCTACGGTTTTATTTGCGGTGCGTATATGCCGATTTCGTCTTTCGGGGAAGGGTTGCAAAAGGTGATTGCTTGTCTGCCTGGAACGTACGGAACGTCGCTTGTGCGCAATCATGCGATGTGCGGCGCATTAATCGAAATGCAAAACGTCGGCGTTCCTGCTGAAGTGATTGCGGAAATAAAAAATTCATTGGATTGTAACCTTTATTTCTTCGGAAATTCCGTGTCGATTACAGCCATGTATATTGTTATGGCGGTGACGATCATCGTCTTATTGTCTGTTTACGTTTTGTTAAACGTGCTGAAAGAAAAAGGTAACAAAGGTGTTTCCAAATAAAAGAATTTCGATTGGTATCGTAAAGAAAAAAACTTTACAAGTATAAAAAATAATCAAATAAAGCGACTATTTGTTTGCAACCGTCTTGTTTTTATGGTATTATATACATATAATAAACAAACGGTTGTTTGTTTTACAGCAAGGCTATTTGCGTTGTGATTTGAAATGCTTTTGTAAAAATTCAGACGGCGCTTCGTATCCGTCTGACAGACAGATCGAAAATCAATCAAACGACGAAAAAGGAGATGCGGAAATATTATGAAAAAAAGAATCTTATTTCTTATGATCGCGTTACTTACGATCGCGGCGACGTTGCTGGTCGTGGTTGCGGCAGCCGATTCGGCGACCGTCAGTAAAGAAGAGTCTGCGTTGTCGTCCGAAGCGGTTTCCGTGCAAGCCCGGATCGACGCCCTACCGAGTCTTGACGACTTTTACGGTATGAGTCGGGAAGAGCAGAACCATCTTTACGATCGCGCTCAGAACCTCTGTGACGACTACGATGCGCTTGGCGCGGAGAGCGAACAGATAAATGTAGAGAAACTGCAAGCCCTTATGGAAGCCTACGCTTCCGGCGTGCAGCCTGTGGCGACCGATTACGGCATCTATATTGCCGGCGAAAAGGTCACCGGCGACAAAACAAGCGGCAACGGTTGGGTTTATAATCCGAGCAACAACTCGTTGACGATAAACGGCAACATTTCCATGACGGACGCCCAAATCAAAAGCGCACCGTCGCCCCGTTCGGATTATCGGACGCGAACCACTACCGTTAACAATGAATCTCGTTTCGTTCCAGTGATCTACGTCACGAGTTCGGGGCCGCTCACCCTTAATGTTTTTGTACAGGGAAACGTCACCGTCGGTAGGTCGGGTGATGACAAGAACTCCTGGGCGAAGAAAGGAGATGCGCTTTATGTTGACGGGTGGCTTTATCGCACCTGCGGCATCTATGCGGAAAATAAGATGATTTCGATTTATTCCGCCGGGTCCGGGACGGGTACGCTCAACATCTCTACCAACGACTTGGGGATCTGCTGCGGCACGTTGCTGATTTCCGGAGTGAACGTGAATTCGGAGACCTATAACACCTCGGCAATTTATGCTACTGCCCAAATGACGGTTACGAATGGTGCAAACGTTACCGGAAATACCTACTGTCTTGGCAGTCTGTACGGCTTCGGCAAAAATTATAACGACGTTCCGACGGCTGACGGTTTCGTTTTCCGCTACGATTCCTTAGCTGCCGTCTTTGTGGGCGGTCGCGGCGATTATGAAGACGGTAGTCTTGTGGTGGATAAATATTCCGCTTTGCATGCGTCGGGAACCGCCGGTTTTATTCGTGACGACTATAACGACTATCGTAGCGAAACGGCTTTGGACGGCATCGAGCAGATCGAGTATTGGGACAGTTCCATGTGGAAAATTGCAAATTCAAGCGATACGCGCCCTTATGCGGGGATTTGGGTGTTCAACGGTACAATGCTCGTAGATCAGGCGACCACGACCGTGAGCGTCACCTCCAAGTCGGGGTTACTCCAACAGTTTGAAAATATCCGTAACCGTGCAAATGGTTCCACGATTAACTCACATTGGAACGCCTTTTTGTTCCGATTGGTTGGCGTTTATGCCAAAAATGTAACGCTGTGCGCAAGCAGTCTGACCATCGACTTGGGGAGCGACGGTTACTACCGTTCTTGCGGTCACGATTACCGCGGTATTTACTATGCGCAGTACCAAGGGGCGTTTGAAAACGATGGCAAACAAGGAAACTATTGGCTTGATAACCAATCTGGGCAAAAAAACGGCGACGGCCATTTTGCCCTCTACAATGCGAGCAACCTTACGGTCAACGTCGCTAACTGGTTTTATACGGATAGCGGCAAAACAGGTTCTAATTATGCAATAAATCAGGTAAAGTTAGCCGAGAATATGTATCGCGCCATTCCTTGGAGTGAGAAACTGGAATGGGATATAAAAGAGTCGAAAGACTCGGGTTCATTCTGCAATCTTGTGAAGAACGGGATGAACAACTCTCGCCATAAGAGCCACAATTTGGCGGAGATATACTTCGATCGTTCGGAAACGCTGGAAGACACTTACACCGTCCGCGCGCAGCGCCGTATCAGTGCTAAGGATGCCCACGTCGATCTGCACTTGCGGAAAAACGGAGACAAGTACGAGGCATGCTATAAGAGTAACTTTCCGACAAATGAAATCACCGAACTGGATTCTAATATCGTCGACCTCAACCAATGGACGTGTGCAAACGTCCACGTCTTTAACGATGTCTTTTATCTGAAAGCGCGCAAAGACGATAACGTTACTGTTTCTGTGGGCTTGGGGGCGACTGCT
This sequence comes from uncultured Clostridia bacterium, assembly GCA_964468815.1. GTDB lineage: Bacteria > Bacillota > Clostridia > Christensenellales > Borkfalkiaceae > UMGS621. The sequence goes on from CAYXWN010000024.1 coordinate 22,964, forward strand.
TACTACCAGATGAGCGGCGGCACGTATTATGACAGTACGCTGACCTTCTACGCCAACGGCGATTTGCACTTAGAAGGGGACGGCATTCTGCGTGAGTTGCAATTGAAGGTCGGCAGTGTAAATAACCTGACCGGGGTATTCTATATGGACAGCGGTACCGTGGCAAGCGGCTCTGTAAATATTGTTAGAGTGGCCATGAACGGCGGTCACCTGCATGCAAATGGATCATTAGGGAACGGCGGCATCCTTGCACTGGGTTATACGACAAGGGATGGAAAGCAGGCGGAAGGCAACTACTACTGTGCCAAAAACGTTGTGAAACTGGATACGTCGGATAGTGGCGGCGCCAACGCGCTCTTGTGTTTTGATGCCTCCGGCTTGTCGGTGATGAACCCGTTCGGTTCGGATGCGTATAATACGACCGGTATTTATCCCATAGACGGGGAACTTTGGTTCTGGCGTCCGTACGAACAAACGACGTACGAGTATATCGAGCGTTACGATTACGAGGAAAACAAGAAATATGGAGATTGGGTGACTAAACAAATTCAAGTCACACAAAACAATCCCTATGTCTTCCACCACCTGGTGGAAACCAGTGACGAGGGGTACGTAAGTTATGCTTGGCCAAAGGTATTAGAGAAGAAAGATGCCGGTCAATGGTACGAAAACTACGTCCTGGGCCTTGAATGGAAGGAGGAAAAATCCGAACTCTTCGAGTATCACAAGAACTATACCGAGACTTGGCTGAATGACGAGACGCACTACTACGTGACCGAAGATACCTCCACAACGTTACATTCGTTCTATTACAGCAACTATATCGAAGTTCCCGGCGGTGACATGGATCCGAGAAGCAACCCCATTTCTGCAATGGGCGGAACGTACTGCCTTGTCTCTGAGCGTTCGTATGCGTTGAAAAATACCGAATTGCGAAATAACACGTACGTGGTGTGGGAACTCGTAATCGACGGTCCTTTTATGCAATATACACCATATAATCAGCCGATAGTATTGCATTACAGCGATAAGAGTTTTGAGTGGACGCCCGACAGTTTTAAGTGGGATGAGCACGAGGAGCAATATTGCGGACGCACGGCTACAATTCCTGCGTTTGATTACAATAAGTGGAAAGATCTTCTCGCCTGCGTTAAGGAGGAACCGGGTAGGACCATTCAAATTGAAGTGTATCTTATGGAAATAACGGATAATTTTACGAAGAAGGTGCTTAAGCAAACGTCTTATAATTTCCATATGCTCAAATTCGACGAGACTGCCAAGACGGAGCACTACTTAGACATAGGCGAGGAAGTTGCGATTACAACTCCCTACAACGAAGAGGAAGTCGCGACCTGGTCGGATGAATCCGTTACTTGGTATTGGGAGATGGCGAAAAAAGACGGCATATTTAAAAAATCTGACAGCAAAGGATCGGAATTAAACTATAAGGCTTTTTACGACAGCGCGACCGATAACTCTTACGGTTACCGTTTTCGCCGTGTGTTGAAGATCACTGGCGGAGCGCAAGAGCAAACTCTGTTCTATTCTCCCGTACATACGATCTATCTGGGGGCTGCGATTGAACCGACGTCATCGGACTTCGCGTTCCAAGAAAACGATCCTTGCGAGAGTTTGACTTTAACGTTCAACGCCGTGCGGGCTAATAATTACAAACTCATGTACCGCGTCAGAGGCGATAAGAGCAACGCGGTGAACGAGGTCGACGGCGTTACGATCACCACCGCATCGGGGGCGGAAGATGGCGTTACCGTCGTCACGGCTACCGTTCCGCGCGCAAATTTTCAAAAAGCGAACGGCTATTGGGATAGAGATAAGCTCAATTTATACGAATTCTTCCTTCGTGCCGATAGTGTTTTGGCGCTGGAAAGTTCCGGGGCTGTCACCGTTACGCCGACCGACTCCGATGCGGTAACGATAAGCATCAACGAGGCACCGTATTTCCTCATTCAGCCGACTGATTGGATCGTGATCGGCGACGGCTCTGACGAAACTCGGACCGGCTTCGGTTATTGGGTTGCCAGCGTAGAAGATACCGACAGTGCCTGGTGGGAATACACGACTGACGGCGTGACTTGGGTAAAAGTAACGACCGGAGATAACACCCAACCTTTGTACATCGAGCGAACTTACTATTCTTCGGGGGAATGGAGAGGCGTTGTTCTGAACGTTCCGTCAACCGCCGTGCTGACTTCCGGTATGCGCTTCCGCGGAGTGATTCAAGATGATGTCGGCACTGTTTCCAGCAAAGAGGTTGTCTATGAAGTAGTTCCCTTGCCGGAAACCATAGGGATGCCGAGCGGAGAAATCGTATGGAAACTCAGCGAGCAAACGACCGATACTCTGTCCTTTGATTTTGCTGACGAACTCCCGGAAGGAATGTCCGTCACGGTCAAATGGCAATATGCCGGATTCCGAATCATACTGGATGGACACAATTACGTTGGGGAAACCGTTTGGTATGATGTTGAAAATAATGATCTTTACACCGTTTCCGACCGAACCATGTTCTTCGCTGATTTGAGTCAGACGATGATAGAAAAAACGTATCGCTGCTTGCTTGAAATTACGGTCGGCAGCGGGGATATGGCAAAAACGTATCAGCAAGCGAATGAGTTTTCAATTTTTATTTTGAGACCGGTCACCTTTAAACAATCCAAACCGAGCAGTACCATGGGCGAACAAGTGTGGGAAGGCGGCTATGGCACGATGTCGATCGAGTGGAGCGGTTCGGTCGCCGGTGATCAAGAGGTCCATTGGGAGGTTAGCCGCGATAACGGCACGACGTGGGAAAACTATACCGAAGGATACATATCGAGTATATCTTGGTTGGAATCCTTTTGCACCGTCAGCCCCTTTTCAAGAGAGATGAGCGGTTGGCAGTTCCGCTGCGCGGTGAACAATACAAAAGGAGGTAAGTCCGAAATGGCTTACAGCGGCGCCTATACGCTGCCGCGTGTCCGTTCGGAAGAGGTTTTGGCAGAGAGCGAGATTCCCGAGGCATTGGATCACGGCAACAGCGTTAAGCTTATAGCGGATATTACGCTGACGGACACGTGGGTGATCGATAAAGATACTACGCTTGATCTCAACGGGCATTACTTGACGGGCGGCGATTTTGACTTGATCAAGGTCACGAACAACGCGACGCTGACTATTATCGACAGCAATCCGAGAGTACGGAACGAGGCGGCGGACGGCACTCAACTTCCCTTCTACGGCGGTTCTATCCGTGACGCGAGTCAACGGACCGTTTACGTCGAGAGCGGAAAAGTGCTCTTTAACGGCGGAACGATTTATAATTGTACCTATGTGGGGGCGATCGAACTTGCGATTGAAACGACGCTTGTCGTAAACGGCGGTAAGTTTAACAAATGCAATTATGCGATTAGAGGAATGTATGACAATACGAGGGGCGCCACGATTGAAATAAAAGACGGCGAGATTCTTAATTGTGTATATGCGGTCTCGGCTGAAAATGCAACCGTCACTATGTCCGGCGGTAGTATTAGTTATTGTGGCAGTATGACCGTAAACGGCGGCGCTTTCCATCTAACGAACGGGCAATTTACCATGTCGGGCGGTACGATCGAAAACTGTGCTTCTTTTTATAGCGGGGCTGCCATCGTGATGTATGGTAGCGCGGCGGTTACGATTACGGGTGGTACAATCTCAAACTGCACGGCAAATGACAATGGCGGCGCGATCTATCACAGAGGGACCTCTTTGACGATTAGCGGTTTGACCATTGAAGGTTGCAGTGCTGATGCGGGCGGCGCGATCTATCTGGTTGGAGGAGCATCCGTAACGATCAGTAATAGCACGATCTCGAACTGTACTGCGACCTCAAATACCTTTGGCGGCGGTGCTATTTACGTCGATGAGGGTTCGATAACGATCGGGGAAAAGGTTGTCGTTGAATATTGCAGCGCAGTCAAGGGCGGAGCGATTTATCTGGGTGAGAACGGAGATATCCGATTAACGGATACCGTGATACGCGGTTGTGCTGCAACCGACGGCAGCGGTGCGATTTGGACGAAAGGTTCAATCTATGCCGAAGGCGGCATTGCTGACGGCGGCGTAACGGCTGGCGATATCAAGAAGACCGACTCGCTGGCTGCAATGACGACGTCTTTCTACGGTAAGGTGAGTGCCGGTAAAATCGAAGCCGGGCTTTACTACGGCGAGGTAACCGGGATCAACGAAGAAGGGTTCGTCACGGTCACTTACAAAAATAACGGCGTTGTGTACGCCACAGGCGTTGTCGCGGTTGGGGGATTGGCTTTACAGCCTGTTACGCCCGAAGATACGCGCACTTTGATTGGTTGGTATATGGACAAAACGCCCTACCAATTCAATATGCCGGTGAACGAAGATATCGTTCTGGTTGCCAGATGGAGTGTGTCGGACGGCACGGTTGAAGATATGGCGGAAGATCTTCTGACGATAGAAAACACGCTGAACGAAATGAAAGAGTCGCTTGACGGCAAGGCGGACGCTTCGGTAAGCAACAGCATTACCGAGTTGAGTAACGAGATCGACAGTCTGAAATCGCAACTCGAAAGGCTAAACTCCGCATTGAACGGAAAGGCGGATCAAACGACGCTTGAATCGCTGAGTTCGACGGTTTCGGGTATTCAGAATACGATCACAACCATTCAAAACAATCTCACGACGCTTCAAAACGCGGACAGCGGTTTGCAACGGCAGATTGACGCAATCAATACCGCTTTGACCGATTTGAATAGTTCGATCGGTACGCTCGGCGGCAAGATAACCTCGCTTGAAGGTAAAGTCGCCGATCTTGAAACGGCAAAGACCGAACTCAACGAAGCGATCGACAAAAAAGCCGACGCGGAAACCGTAAATGCGAAGATTCAAGAGTTACAAGAAGCGATCGACGCGTTGGAAGCCGTTAAGGACGACTACGCGACTGCCGATACGAAATTAAAGGCGGCTTTGGAAGATCAAATCGAAAAAGCAAAGACGGACGCTGTTTCGGCGGCAACGATGCTTGTCGAAAACGCAAAGACCGAACTCAACAAAGCGATCGACAAAAAAGCCGACGCAGCCGCGCTTGCCGCAGCCATTGAAAACTTGAATAAGTCGATTACTACCGCGCAAGAAGCGGCGCAGAATTATTCCGATACACAGAACGACGAACTCAAAAAGGCGTTGGAAAAAATGATTTCCGCCGCGGAGACCACGCTCAACGGTTTGATCGACAAAGTGCAGGGCAATCTCGACAAGGCGGTTACCGAATTGAGCGATGCTATTTCGAACGGTGACGCCGATTTGAGCGGCAAAATCACCGCGCTGAACACGGCGCTCGAAGCGGCGAAAGTTGCGTTGGAAAAAGCCGATTCCGACAATCTTGAAACGCTTAATCAGGCGATTTCGAGTGCGCAGACAACGCTTAAAGAAGCAATCGACGAGGTGCAGGAGAACCTCAACGATGCTAAAACGGAACTTAATGCCGCAATTACCAACGGAGATAAGGCGCTCGACGACAAGATAAAGGCTTTGAATACCGCTCTCGAAGCGGCGCAAAAAGCACTCGAAGCGACTGCTTCCGCCGACAAGACCGTTCTGAACAACGCCATTTCCGATGCTCAGGCAGCACTGCAAGCGGCAATTGATAAGGTTGCAAGCGACCTTGCGGACGCGAAGGCTGCGTTAGAAGCGCAGAACGCCGATTTGGAAGCAAAGTTGGCAGCCCAAGACGCTCGGTTGCAGGCGTTCACCACGATCACTTGCGTCATCGCGAGCGTTTCCCTTGCGGGCAATATCGCCATCGCCGTGATGTTCATATTAAAACGTAAGCGTATAGGCTAAATGAAAACGCCGAGCAGAATTTCTGCTCGGCGTTTTTAACGTACGCATAAAGTTTCGTACAAAAAATATTGAGTGCTTTTGTTTAAATGTTATTTTACAACTGTCGATTCTTTCGGTAGAATTATACGCGCGTCCAAAGCCGAAATTCGTCTAACAAGCAAGAACTTTTCCGACAAGTTGCTTTTCTTGACGGGAAAGAAGCCTTCTCGCGCGTTTACCTCGGCAGTCGGCAACGGTATTTTTCTCGGGAAACCGCCGTTGAATTTTGATTTTAACGCATGAAAAAAGCCCGACTCTTTTCACTATTTCTAATGAATCAAGTTAGGCTTAAAGTGTGTTTGTCGAAGTATTTTAATACAAACGACACCCCTAGTGCCAAAAAGCGACACCCCTAAGTGTTAGAACGATTACTTTGACACCATTTAGATACATTTCAACTGTATTAGTACTATTAGATTTGAACTTTAGTGCAATG
>CAYXWN010000025.1:0-28932 GCA_964468815.1 uncultured Clostridia bacterium
TTACCCATAAAAATATATACCTCCAAAACTGTCTAACTTTTGGGGTGCATATCATATATAGACTCGTGTTTTTCGTATAATTTTAAAATAATCCGAAAAATAATGATTTACGATCAAACAATTGTTATTTTGAGCCAAGTGTGGTATTCTTTTGTTAAATCAAAAACAGAAGGTAAATTCTTCGCGGTTTTCGGAACGCGTTTAAGAATGGATAGGAGGGAAAATGGAAAAAATTATTACTTATGAAACATTACGTAATTTTGCGTATTCCAACGATCGGTTAATCGAGGGAAAAATTAATGGAATCGTGCTGAATTTTTACGGCTTGGGTGATATGACGATTCATAACGGCGATCCCGGCGACGCGCTTGAATATGCAAAACAGGGGATTCTTTACGTCATTCCGTATACCGATCCGTGGTCGTGGATGAATCGCAGAACGGTTGCTTATGCCGATGAGATCATATCCGTTTTATGTGAAAAGTATAATTTGGATTCTTCTGTAAAAATCGTGTCGTCCGGCGGGTCGATGGGCGGACTTTCCGCATTGGTCTATTGCGTTTATGCAAAAATTACGCCGTGCGCATGCGTCGTAAACTGTCCGGTTTGCGATCTTCCGTTCCATTTTTCCGAACGGTTTGATTTGCCGCGTACGTTATACAGCGCGTTCGGCGAATACGAGGGGAGTTTTTCGGACGCTTTGCAGAGTTGTTCGCCCCTTCATTTAGTGGATAAAATGCCGAATATTCCCTATACGGTGTTTCATTGTACGGGGGACGAATTGGTTCGGTTTGAGAAACATTCGGCGGAGTTTGTAAAGGCGATGGAAAAATCGCATACAATTCGTTTTTATGTTGTGCCGATGCGCGGACATTGTGACCTTTCCGCAGGCGCGAGAGTGGAGTATCAACGCGCGATCGAGGCGGCGTTTTTAAACTTTTCTGGCGTTATGCGGTGAGGTCTGCAAACGTCGCTTGAATCAATTCGGCGAGCGCGGTCGGAGAGAGTGAAACTTGCCGTCCGAGTTTTCCGGCGGAAAACGTAATAATATCGAACAGGATAGCCGTTTCGTCGATTACCGTGCGAAACGGTTTTTTCATGCCGATGGGAGAACAGCCGCCGTGCACGTAGCCCGTCAAGGGGAAAAGTTCTTTTTGCTTGATCATTTCTACCGATTTTACGCCGACGGCGGCAGCCGCTTTTTTCAAATTCAGCGTATGCTCTACCGGGACGACGAAAATATAATGGCAGCGATCGCTCCCGACGGTAACCAACGTCTTAAAGACGGACGAAGGATCTTTCCCGACCGCCTTTGCGACCGAAACGCCGTCCGTTAAGGTCGGATCGTAATAATAGGCGTCGTAGGGAATCCGCCGTTGGTCGAGAATTCTCATAACGTTTGTTTTTTCGTTTGTCATAGTGATATTATAGTATTCTTTTTTTTCGCGAATGTCAAGGCGGATCGGATAAATTTTGTTCTATTTCGGGAGCGAGCGCGATAGAATATAGTAAAAGAAGCGCGAAATCGCGAAAAAATTGTAACGAGGTATCAAATGCAAGCCAAATACGATCAACTTACCATAAAGAACCGTTCGGAGCGGCTCGTTTCTCAGACGGAACTTTCGGTCAAGACCAATCTTTCCGCCGATCAAGTCGCCAAAGTATTGGGAATTTCCTCTTCGGTGTGCTGTTCGGGCGCGGAAGTGCGGGAAAAGCAGGTTGCCGTCGGCGGAAGAGCGACCTTTTCCGTCTGTTACGAAACGCCGAGCGGAGAGATTCTCAAAACCGAATGCGGGACGGAATTTACCGCAAAGATCGAAGATGAAAAAATTTTCGCAGAGGGGAAAGTCCAAGCGAGCCTTTTCGTGGAAAAGGCGGAGGCGGAGTTGGGCGGCGTTCTCGTCGTCAACGCCGTGGTCGGACTGGAAGCGACGGTGGTGACGAGCGCCGCCGTGCAATATCTTTCGGGCGGAGAGGATATCGTATGCCGTACCGAGGAGAAAAATTTTAAGCGTTGTGTCGGAAGTTCTAAGGGAACGTATACGATCGACGAGGAATTTGAGTTGAATTACGGTGTCAAAGAGGTTTTGTTGCATGATACAAAGGTTGTCGTGACGGGTGCTCAATGCGGAATCGGCACGATAATTGCGGACGGAATCTGCATTTTGACGATGAGTTTCTTGCAAAATATCGAAAATAGTGATATATTATTAGAAAGAAAAGTTTTTCCTTTCCGTTTGGAAACCGAGTGTTCGGAAGCGATGCCTAATTTTTCCGCCGTTGCGCGCGGCGCGGAAAAATCCACGAAGTTGGATATCACGGTAGACGAGCAGACGGGAAAGAGCGTCGTGCTTGCCACGGTGGGCGTGGATTTGGAATGTGAGTCGTACGAGGACGTTTTGCTTACCGTCGCTTCGGACGCCTATCTTTCGGACAGAGAGTGTACGCTCGCGCGCGAGCAGATCGGATATGACGTCCCGACGGCGGGAAAGCAATATGCGGAGCGGCTGACTTTGCGCGGCGCGTTGCGCTCCGAACTTCCGCAGGGTGCGCGCCTCATGAGTTGCGGTTTGGTGAAACTCAATTTGTTTACGGATACGTCGGACGGCTTTGCCGTCGAGGGTTCCGTCGAGGGGAAAGCCTTTGTGCGTGACTTCGAGAATAAGATCACGGCGATTTCGTTTGAAGCGCCGTTCCGTGTTCTGCCCGATTACGTTCTTGCGGACGGAGAAAGACTTACGGCGGACGGTGGGATCGAGGATATGACCGTACGCATTGTTTCCGCAGAGGAAATCGAACTTTCCGCCACGGTGAGAATCGTCGTTTCGGGAAGAAAGAAGGAACTTTTTTCGGCGATTACCGACGTTACGGAAGGCGAATTGCGCCCCGTCAACCAATCCGCGATCAGCGTCTATATTCCGACGGCAGGCGAGGATCTTTGGACGGTTTCCAAACGTTTGAACGCGTGTCCCGACGCAATCATGCAATACAATCCGGACTTAACCTTCCCGTTGACGGGAGGCGAAAGAATAATAATTTATCGGCAGATCATAAAGGATTACTGATGAAACGAATTACACAGAAGATCAACGGAAAAATCAATCTCACGCTGGACGTCGTAGGAAAAGACGGCGAATTCCACGCGATCGACTCCTTGGTAGCGTCAATCGGCTTGGTTGACGCTATTACCCTTATCAAGCGGGACGACAAGAAAATTCAACTCGCAGAGGAGGGCTTCCGCGCCGGCGTTCCGGCGGAAAAAAACAACGCCGTAAAAGCGGCTCGCGCGTTTATGGAGCGATTTAATACCAACGGCGTGGATTTGTACGTGAAAAAGGGAATCCCCGTCGGCGGCGGTTTCGGCGGCTCGTCTGCGGATATCGCCGGCGTTCTTTTGGGTATGAAACGTCTCTATCGGATAAAAGAAAGCGTGTATCCGCTCGCCGCGGAATTGGGGAGCGACGTCGTTTATCAAATGGTCGGCGGCTATAAAATTCTGTTCGGCAGGGGCGAAAAAATGGAAAGTCTGAAAATTCATCGTTCCATGCCCGTGTTGGTGGTTTCGGGTACGCCGATCGACGCAAGCGTCTGTTACGCGAAATTCGACGAACAGGGAAAAAGTTATTCGGATTGCACTTCCGTCGCGACGTTCTTTTTGCAAAAAAAAGAGTTGGACAGTTTTTATCTGAGCGCGAAGAACGATCTTTTGCCGGCGGCAAAGGAAATCAGCGCGGATATCGGAACGGTCATGGGAATTTTGAAAGATTACGGCGCGGTGATGGTCGGCATGAGCGGATCGGGTAGCGGCGTTTACGGAATTTTCAAGAGTTTTCACGCATGCAACCGCGCGTATCGTCAGATGCACCCGATGTTAAAGGACAGACTGTTAAAGACTTATACGCTTTGATAAAACGCGTTTTTTGTGAAAAATAAAAAAAGAAAGCACGCTGCTTTTCGTTTTTGGCGAATCGTAACGTGCTTTTTCTTGTTAATCAATAGTTTATTCCTCGTGCTTTTTGTGCGCGGATTCGTAAATGATATCGTTTGCGAACGAGAGTTTGGTGAGTTGGTCTTTTTTAGAAAGTGCCAACCAATAGGACTCGTTGATCGTGGAGAGATCCACCATATCGCGCTTGCCGAAATTCGGGTGAGCGTATTCGATATGAACGCCGTCTTGCGCTTCGGCAGGCCAAAATTCTTCGATCGGCTCTCCGTAAACCGTGCCCGTCAGACGGAAACCGGTAACGTCGTGCGTCAACTTGCCTTTGCCGTGATAGTAGACTGTTTTGGCGTTCGGCATGGTGTAAAGTTCTACGTCGTCCTCAAAGCGGTAACGTCCCGATCGAATCTCTTCCCGAATTTGTTCGGCTTGCCATTTTACCCAATCGGGAACGTGGTCGAATTTTCCCTCGCAATTGACGGCGGCGAGTTTTCCCGTTTCGGTCAACTCGTAAGTCGCGCCGCAGTGGTTGCAGACGAGCGTTTTCCCTTGCCCCGTCATATCGAATTCCGTTCCGCAATGCGGACATTGATAGAGCAATGCGTTGAGATTGTTTGCGCGATTCGGCATATTGATGACGACGTTGTTTTCTTGTTGCCAACGGAAGTCGTCCACCGTGAGCGCGTCCAAAACGCGGCGGTTGATTTCTTCGGAAGAAAGCGTTTTAATCTCCTCTTGCTTAACCGTTTGTTTGATTTTCAGTTCGAGGGGAGATTTTGGAGCGGATTTTTTTCTCCATTGCGGACAACCGACGTAGCAACCGTGCATGGCGATCGTCACGACGGGTACGTTCAAAAATTTGACTAATTTCCCGATGGTGTCCGGAATAAAAGAGGTACAACCGTCCAAAGAATATTTCGCTTCCGGATACATCATGATCGGGCAAGCGGGGATCTTTGTGACGGAATATTTCATGTTTTTAAGTAAGTTTAAGTCGACGACGAATTTGCGCTTTCCGATAATGCCGAGACGGCGCATCAGAAATTCCGAATAATCGAAGATTGAATCCAGCGCGGCGATGTAGGTCATAGAAGTCGGCCACAGCGCGTCGATGGTGGTTGCAAAATCGAACATGGAAGAATGATTCGCCAAAATCAAGTAAGGGGGCTTTAATCCGTCCATATCTTGAAATTCATACGTCTTTTTTCTTCCGTTTAAGAAAATTTTAGAAACAAGAGCAGCCAAGGGGAGCAATGCTCGCGGACGTCTGACCTTTTTTGCAAAGTCGTAACGCTTGACTTCTTCTTTTTTCAGTCGGCAGATTTTTTTGGAAACCTTGCCAAGTCCCATAATCGTACTCCTTGTCGGCGGAAGTTACGCCAAATTTGATATATTCAGTATAACAAATATTTTGCATAAATGCAACTTAATCGCTCCGCATGAGAAAGGATTCGGAATAAAACGACGTGTTTTGCGCGGTAAAACGGGGCTCGTTTCTCGTCTTTTCGACTGTTTTTAAAGAAATACTTATATTTATCTTTTGTATTTTTAATCGCAAATCAGAATGTTGTCGCCCCCAAATTATTGTATTTTTTCAAAAAATATGGTATATTATTGTAAATATTACAATTGATTATTATTCGGAGGGTAAAATATATGCAATTAAAGAACGCTTATTTAATCGACCTTTTGGAACGCGTCAAGGCGCGTAATCGCGGAGAAACGGAATTTATTCAGGCGGTAGCCGAGGTGTTTTGCACGTTAGAGCCGGTTGTCGAAGCGCGTCCCGATTTGGTGGAAGCAGGCGTGTTCGAGCGTATCGTAGAGCCCGAACGGCAAATCGTATTCCGCGTCCCTTGGGTGGACGATCAAGGAAAGGTTCGCGTAAACCGCGGCTTCCGAGTGCAGTTTAATTCGGCGATCGGACCGTATAAGGGCGGAATCCGTTTGCACCCGTCCGTGTATTCGGGAATCATCAAGTTTTTGGGATTCGAACAAATTTTCAAGAACAGTCTTACGACGTTGCCGATGGGCGGCGCAAAGGGAGGTTCGGATTTCGATCCGAAAGGAAAGAGCGACGGTGAGGTAATGCGGTTCTGTCAGTCCTTTATGTCCGAGTTGTATCGCCATATCGGTCCGGATTTGGACGTGCCTGCCGGCGATATCGGCACGGGCGCGCGCGAGGTCGGGTATCTTTTCGGACAGTATAAACGCTTAAAGAACGAATGGAGCGGCGTTCTCACGGGGAAGGGGTTGTCTTTCGGCGGCTCTCTCGGCAGAAAGGAAGCGACGGGTTACGGCTTGTGTTATTTTACGGAAGAAATGTTAAAGGCGAACGGAAAGTCCTTTGAAGGGCAGACGGTCGTAATTTCGGGCGCGGGTAACGTTGCGATTTACGCGGCGGAAAAGGCGGAAGAAATGGGCGCAAAGGTCGTCACGGTTTCCGATTCTTGCGGCTACGTTTACGATCCGGACGGGATTGACGTCGCCGTCGTCAAGCAGATCAAAGAAGTGGAGAGAAAGCGGATTTCCGAATACGTGAAATACCGTCCGAACGCCGTTTATACGGAGGGCTGTTCGGGTGTTTGGAGCGTTCGGTGCGACATTGCGTTGCCGTGTGCGACGCAGAACGAAATCGACGGTGCGTCCGCCGCACTTTTGGCGAAAAACGGTTGCTACGCGATCGCCGAGGGGGCAAATATGCCGTCTACGCCGGAGGCGATCGACGTCTATTTCTCCAGCGGTATGTTATACGGTCCGGCAAAAGCTGCGAACGCGGGCGGCGTTGCGGTTTCCGGCTTGGAAATGAGCCAAAATTCCATGCGGCTTTCTTGGTCGTTTGAGGAAACGGACGAAAAATTAAAGGGAATCATGAAATCTATTTTCGCGTCGTGCGCCTCTGCCGCCGCCGAATACGGCATGGCAGGGAATTACATGGCAGGCGCGAACATCGCCGGCTTTATGAAAGTTGCGGAAGCGATGAAAGCGCAGGGGTGCGTATAACCGTTCAAAGCAATTTTCGGTTGCTTTTTCGGGGACGGCGTTTTTACACGCCGTTTTGACAGTACGAATGGTTGTCAGAATAAAAAAATTCCTTTTTGCAAAGAAAAAGGAATTTTTTTATGTTTTTGATTTTTAAAAAGAAAAGGCAAAAATGCCGACGAAAAATAAAATAGTCCACAAAAGTATCAAAAAAATCGTGCCGACGACTTCTGTGATTACGCCGATCAACGCGCCCTTTCCGCAAGATTTCGCTTTTAAGGGATATTCGTCTTTCCAAACGAGATATAAAATCAATCCGAGGATCGGCAAAAAGAAGCAGAGAACGGCAAAGCCTACGCTCGGAGCATCGTCGCTCTTTGCCGCGCCGTTCATTTGCTTCAACTTTTCTTCATTGACGGCAACGCCGCAATACGGGCAAATAACCGCTCTGTCGTCAATTTCTTTACCGCAATTTTTACAATACATTTGCGAAAATCTCCTTTTCGGTCAATTGCTGTTTTAGAGCAAGAGAATACTGCATGCCGCCGTTTCGGAAAAACCGATGCAGAAGCCGATAATAAAGGCCACGATATAAAGCGCGACGATTGCGATCACGCCGATCAACGCGCCTTTTCCGCAAGATTTCGCCTTCAGGGGAGATTGATCTTTCCAAACGAGGTACAAGATCAATCCGATCAACGGGAATAAGAACGAGAGGACGGCAAAACCCGAATTGGGCGCGTCCGCAGGATTCGTTCCCATGGTGTTCGTTGCGGCGTTGTCGGTCGGTACGCCGCAGTTTGGGCAAATGACGGCTTTGTCGTCGATTTCTTTGCCGCAGTTTTTGCAAAACATAATAAAAACCTCCCAAAAAAATTGAAAAAACAACTTGTTTTTCCTTTTCGGGGAGCATTTCCTTGCCTTTGCTTGGGCAAAGGCAAGGGGATATCCCCTTAATTGATACTATTGTATCATGAAAACGCTTTTTGCGCAAGGCTTTTTTCTTATTTTCATCGTTTGTTTGAAATAAGTACGGTTTATGTTCGTAAAATATGCTTGTTTTCGCATATTCGGGACGAGCCGTGCAAATTTTACGGAGAATCGAGCGACGGCAGACTTCTGCCGAAAAAGCGGAGAAAGAGCGAAAACAACGTTAACAGTGTTCCCGACAGCACGTAATACAGCCGATAGGGGACGATTAGGCTTAAAATCAACAGCATCGTGCCGGCGGTGAAATAGCCGCGTGCTGAACTTTTCAAAAAGACGAGTTGTAACCGTTCGGAAAGCGTGCGCTTTTGGGGCGTAAACGCACGGGTAACGGGAGGCAACGCGTCCCGTTCTTTTAATTTTGCGAAGAGAACCGTGCCGTCCGTCAGGCGGACTCTCCCGTTGAAACGGCGCGCAAATATTTTGATTTCGTCCGAAAAGGTCGCGGAAAGAACGACGGCGGTTTCTTCTTCGGTCAGCGCGGTGAATACGAGGGCGATTTCCGTTTTGGTCACGCCGTCAAAGGAGAACCGAGGGCAGAGGACGACGTTCTTTTCGGTAAGCCGCAACGCCGTTTTTTCTCTGCGAAAGGGGACGTTTGCTTTGCGGACGGCATTTTCCAAAATCGAGAGGTTTTCTTGAACGGAATTAAAATTCATCTGAACGGCGAGCGATTCTGCGGCGCGTTCGTCCGACTTTTTTAGCGCGATTTTGTTATCGCGCCGCGTTTTTCCGCGATAAAAAAGCATTGTCGCCGAAATCGCCGTTGCGAGCGCGATCGAAAAAGCGAGCGGTCGCGGCATACCGTTATTAAGAAACGCGAGAACGATTAAAAACGTCGAAACAAGCAGAAAGAGCGAATCGGATAAAAGGGGAATTTTGTTTTTCATAACCAATCCTTTTTGTGGGTGATTCCCTTTTTGGGGGCGGCGTATACGCGAAATACTTCTTCTCGTCCGAAAACGATTGATAAATTCGACCGAATGTAGTATAATAAAGAAAATCGGAGCAGATTGTTTTTCTCGCTCCGTAGGATGAAAAATGGGAAAAATCGGCATTTTCGGCGGGACGTTCGATCCCGTTCACAACGAACATATCGCTTTGGCGCGCGCAGCGATCGCGGAATTGCGGTTGGATTCGTTGCTCGTGATTCCGGCATATTCCGCGCCGCACAAAATCGGGCGAAAGGAAACGGCTGCGGAATACCGTTATCAGATGACAAAACTCGCCTTTCGCGGCGTTCCCCGTTGCACGGTGAGCGATTTGGAATTGCAGCGCGAGAGCACGAGTTATTCCTATCAAACAGTGGAGCGGATCAAAAGAATGTTTCCGACCGAGGAACTTTTTTTGATCGTAGGCGGCGATATGTTGAAAGATTTCAAGACGTGGCGGTATCCCGAACGAATCCTTGCGGCGGCGACTCCGGTTGCGGCTTCCCGTAAGGGGGACGATGCCGATTTTGAAGAAGAGGCGCGCTATTTTCGGGAGCGGTTCGGGAAAGACTTTCTAAAACTTTCTTACGAGGGGAAGAACGTTTCCGCGACCAAGGTGCGCACGTATTTGGAATTCGGGCTTTCGGCGGACGCGCTCGTTCCCGAGGAAGTAATCGCGTTTGCAAAATCGCACGCACTTTATCGCGGCGACGCCAACGTGCAAAAACTGCGCGGCGCGTTAAAACTCGCTCGTTTGACGCATACGGCGAACGTCGTGATCGAAGCGCTTCGGCGCGCTCGTTCGATCGGCGTTGCGGAGAGCAAGGCTTATACCGCATGCGCGCTGCACGATTGCGCGAAATATTTATCGGCGGAAAAGTATCCTTCTTTTTCGCCGCCGAACGGTGTTCCTTCTCCCGTTTTGCACGCCTTTTTGGGCGCGTACGTGGCGGAAACGGAATACGGGATTACGGATTCGGAGATTTTGGACGCGATTCGCTATCATACGACGGGGAAACCGAATATGTCGGCGTTGGAAAAGTTGGTGTTCGTTGCCGACCTTGTGGAAGAGGGACGGGATTATCCGGACGCACCCTATTTAAGAGCGCTTTATCGGGACGGCGATTTCGAGGAATGTTTCCGTACCTGCCTGCGCTATCAATACGAATATCTTTTAAGACAAAAAAAGCCGGTATTCCGTTTAACGGAAGAGGCGATTGAATATTATAAGGAGAATTGAAATGACTTCTTTGGAAAAAGCGGAAGCGATCGGTAAGATCCTTTCGGAAAAGAAAGGGACGGATATCGTTCGGATTGACGTTCAAGAAAAAACGATTTTGGCAGACTATTACATCATCGCGACGGGGCGTTCGATGACGCACGTCCGTTCTCTTACCGAAAATTTAGAGGAAGAGATGGATAAATTAAACGAAGTGCCGTTGAGAAGAGAGGGCGTGCGCGAGGGGCGTTGGTCGGTGTTGGATTACGGCGACGTGATCGTACACGTGTTTAACGACGAAAGCCGTTTGTTTTATCACTTGGAGCGGCTTTGGGACGAGGGAAATAACGTCGTTCGGATTTCGGACGAAGAGCAAACCACCGAATAATTATTTTTTGCGCACGTAAAATTCGGAAACTTCTTCCGGATCGAATATCAACTTGCGTTTGGGGGTTGCGCGTTTGGGCTCTGCGTGTTTTGCCGCTTCTTTGGTCGTGGCGCGCACTTGACGCGGCGTGGGGGAGATACGGGCGCGTTCGATCGCGTCGTCTTCCTTTTTCGGTTGAAAATACGCGCGGTAAATCGTCTTGCCGCCCAAGACCAACAGATAACTGATGGCGAAGAGCAGGGCGAGCGCGAGAAAGCCCGTGATCGGGTGAACGGTTAAAAGATTCGACATCATGCTGTCCCTCCGTTTTTTCAGTATAGCGGAAGTCGTCGCTCAAAATATGATAGTGTTTGTTGAATTTTATCACACTTTGTAGAAAGGAAAAACGGGGACGGAAGATCGGGCTGTTAAAAGAAAGGTTTATTTTTCCGCGCTTTCGGGTAATATGCCGAGGAACGGGACTCTGCGTTTTGTCGTTCGTTCGACTTCCGTGCAGACGTATGTGTCGAAAACGGTCGTTTGTGCGTAAAAAACGTTCATCATTTTAAAAATACAATTTCATTTGGATAGGAGGTATTTATGCTGTTTTTCAAAAAAAAGGTGAATACGGAAGAGAAAAATGCCGAAGATACCGAACAAAAAAAGAGTGTGACGGAGGAATCCGCTTCCGAAGAATCGAACGCGACGGAGCAACCCGTAAACGAAACGCGTGCGGAGCAGGGCGCGGTCGGCGCGTTTGCTTCCGAGGACGAGCGTTCGCAACTCGCCGAGATTTTGGGCGTGACGGACGCCGAATTGAAGAGTGAATTTATCCTGACGAAAATTAAAAAATTGACGGCGAAGATCGAATATACGTTTTTGAAGCCGAACGCGACCAGAAAAGAGTTGGAAGCCGTCGCGGCGGAAGCGAAAAAATATTCGTTCGGAAGAGTATGCGTTCTGCCGTCGCAAGTAGAGGACGTGAAAAAAGCGTTGCCCGAAACGGTTGCCGTCACCACGGTGATCGGTTATCCGTTCGGAACGGATTCTTACGGGGCGGCGTTGACTGCCGTGCGCGACGCGGCGAAGTCGGGGGCAAAGGAGATCAACTTCGTATTGTCGCCGTACGCGCTCGCAAACGACGACTTTTACGATTTCCGTCGTCGGATCACCAAACTTTGCGGCGCGGCGAAGAAACGGTTGGTCGTCGTTTTAGAACCCGATCAAACGGAGCGGAAAACGCTGAAAAAGTTGGTGAATTTGTTAGACCGTATCTCGCTCGCCGGGATTCGACTTTCGAGCGGATACCGACAAACGGACGCTTTGGCGCAGTTGGCGGCGTATCGAGGAGAGGGAAAGAACCGCGTTCCCCTTACCGTTTATACGGAAGTCGTCACGGCGGAGGAACTGACGAAGTTATTCCGCGAGGGCGTGTCCATGATCGCGACGAATCGGGCGGCGGAGATCGCCGTGGAACTCGCCGCGATTAATAACGCGAATTTCGATTCGTAAAAATTTTGTCTTTCAAAAGAATTGACAAGAGAAAACGAGCATACTATAATAAATACGTAAAATTTAAAGTTATTCTTTGGGGCGAGGTGTGATTCCTCACCGGCAGTAAAGTCTGCGAAGAGAGCGTTTTTCCGCTTTCCCGAGCGGGTGTGATTCCCGAACCGACGGTATAGTCCGGATGGCAAAAGAATCAAACGGTTATTTCCGTACCGTACCGCCCCTTTTTCGGGGCGGTTTTTTCAAAGAACGACTTTAAAAGGAAAAAGGAGTCGTTTCGATGCAAGAGGCAAAAGGTACGTTTTTCAGTTCTACGCGGATCGCCGCTATCGCGTTGTTTTCTGCGCTTTCGGGCATTTTATACGTGTTCGGGTTTCCGATTTCCGTGGCGTTTCCCGGTTTTTTGGAACTTAATTTTTCGGATATTCCGGCATTGATCGGGACGTTTGCGTTAGGCCCGACTTCGGGCGCGGTCATCGTCGCGTTGAAAGTGTTGATTAAACTCGCGATCAAGGGTACGACGACTGCATTCGTCGGCGATACCGCCGATCTTTTGATCGGGCTTGCGTTCGTCCTGCCGGCAGGGTTGATTTATCGTCGCCGCCGTACGTTTCGGGGCGCGCTCGTTTCGCTCTTTGTCGGAACGGTTTCGTCCACGGCGGTCGCGATTTTCGTTAATTGGTTGATTTTGATTCCGTTTTATTTAAAATTTTTCTTCGGCGGAGAATGGGAGCCTCTTCTTAACTTTATGACGCCTCTTTTCCCGTCTTGCACCAAGGAAAATTTTTACGCGTTCTATCTTTGGGCGTCCTGTTTGCCGTTCAATCTCATGCGGTGTTTGATCGCCGTCGGCGTGACGCTTCCCGTTTATAAGCGGATTTCGCGTGCGCTCGATCGCTTGAACGAGAAGATTGCGCCGCATGGCACGGAAGAATTGCCGAAACGACGGATTTTAACGTACGTTTTGGTCGGGGCAGCCGTTTTGGTTGTGCTAACCGCGTTGATTTTGCTCAGACATTTCGTTTGGTAATAATCTTTTCGGAGAAAAGTGATTGCAAATTATCGCCAATGCGGGTATAATATACTTGTATGGCGATTTTTTTATCCGCTTCCGCGGAAGAAACGGAAGCGATTGCAACCGAATATGCGCACACGTTGCGCGCAGGGGACGTCGTTTTATTGGACGGCGAACTTGGCGCGGGGAAAACCGCGTTCGTCAAAGGGCTTGCAAAGGGGCTCGGCATTTCGGATGCCGTAACCAGTCCGACGTACGCGTATTTGAACGTGTACGGAAATTATCTGTTCCATTACGACTGCTATCGGCTTTCGTCCGCAGAGGACGCCGAACGGCTTGGCTTGACCGATTATTTCGGGGAAGACTGCATTTGCGCGATCGAATGGTCGGAACGGATCGCGGAAGCGATTCCGTCGTACGCAAAGCGCGTTTCGATTCGCAAACTGTCTGAAAACGAGAGGGAGATTACGCTATGAATTATCTGGCTATGGATACGTCCGCCGCGCACATGACGGTGATTTTGTCCGTCGGCGGCAAGGAATACCGTATATTTGAACCGAACTGTCGAATGGACCATTCCGTTCGCTTGATGCCTGTGATTCAAACGCTGTTAAACGAGGCGAACGTCGGCGCTCAAGAAATAGACGTTTACGGTTGCGTCGTGGGGGCAGGCTCGTTTACGGGCGTTCGGATCGGCGTTTCGACCGTCAAGGGTTTTGCGGACGCGCTCGGAAAGAAAAAGTTGGGAGTAACGTCCTTTGACGTTCTCGCATATCATAGAGAGAACGAACGGGTGCTGTGCATCATCGACGCGAAGCACGGTTCTTATTACGTCGCAGGGTACGACGGCGGAACGGTGGTTTTGCCGCCTTCCTTTCTCGGCGAAGAAGAAGTGCTTGCGCTCCGCTCCGATTATACCTTTTTGAGCGGCGCGCCCCTTGCGTTTCCGACCGAAATCGTAGACCTTGCGGACGGCTTGAAACTTGCGGTGGAAAGAAAACTTTCGCTCGCTTCCGCGCAATTCGCGCTCGAACCGCTCTATATTCGCAAAAGTCAGGCGGAGGAGGGACGATGACCGTTCGGCGGTGGCAATATCTCGATTTGAACGCGATCGCCGCCTTAGAGGCGGAATGTTTTCGGGACGCTTGGACGTACCGTCAACTTGCGGACAGTTTTTTACAACCCGGCTTTGTGGGGTATCTCGCGGAGGAGAACGGGAAAATCGTCGGTTGCGCCGCTTACTTAAAGGCGGCGGACGAGGCGGATTTGATCAGCGTCGTCGTGCGGACGGAGCGTCGCCGCGAGGGGATCGCCGGGGCGATTTTGGAAACGCTCTTTTCGGAAGCGCTCTTTACGGGCGTCCGTCGTATGTTTTTAGAGGTGCGCGCTTCCAACGAAGGCGCGATCGCGCTTTATTTGAAAAACGGATTTTCTTACGTCGCGCTCCGTAAGGGCTATTACGGGGACGAGGACGCTGTGATTATGAAAAAGGAGTTCTGTGAATCCGATTGAAAATTCAGGTACGAAAGAGGTCTTGATTTTTCTGCACGGTTTTTTGTCCGACCGAACGGTGTTTAACGGACAAACGGCGTTTTTCTCGCGGTATTTCGATTGCCGCGCGCTCGATTTGAGGGGCTTTGGGGAAAACGCGAATATGGAATATCCCTATTCGCTTTCCGATTACGTCGGGGATCTTTCGGAGTATTTGAAAGAGAACGGCTTGGAACGCGTGCATATTTTGGCACATTCTTTCGGGTGTCGCGTGGCGGTCAAATTCGCCGCGCTTTATCCCGAACGGGTTGCTTCGCTCGTGTTGACGGGGGCGGCGGGCTTAAAGCCCAAACGGAGTATGCGGTATCGCTTGCGCGCCGTCCGCTATCGGATCGCGAAAAAAATTTATAAAAACAAAGAGAAATTGGAAAAATTCTTTTCGTCCGATTACCGCCTCTTAAATCCCGTCATGCAGGAGAGTTTTAAGAAGGTGGTAAGCGAATTTACCGAACCGTACGCTGCGCGCGTCGGCGCGAGAACGCTTTTGATTTGGGGTGAAAAAGATACCGAAACGCCCCTTTATATGGGCAAACGCTTTGAAAAACTGATTGCAAACAGCCGCCTTTTCGTAATGGAATCGTGCGGACATTTCTGTTTTTTGGAAAACCCGCGGTTATTTCGGCTCGTCGCGCGGGAATTTTTATTGGAGGAACGCATATGACCGCATTGAAAGCCGCTTTGACGGGACAGCCGTTCGGCGCAATCTTCGATTTGGGGAATTTATTGATTTTTTTCTTCCTTACGCTCGGGAATACCATTCTTTTGACCTTGATCGCCGGGAAGTTTTTGCTTGCATTGCAACAATGCGGCTATAAAGGGAAGCGTTATTTGAAATGGCTTCGGAGTAAACACAACGGCTATCTTTCGCGGTTAATGTTGCTCAGCCTCATGAGTATTCTCTTTTTCTGTGTGACGTGTATGTGCTTTTCGACCATCGGCGAAACGTGGAATCGCCCGTCCGCTTATATCGGACTGTTCGCGTATCTTCTGTTCATGTTGGTTTATCTCGATACCGAACGGCACGTTACGGAAAAATTGCCCTTAAAGATGACGCGTCGGTTGGTTCGGCTCGTCGTGACCTACGTCTTGCTGCAATTCGCGTTCAGTTACGGCGTGATCGTCTTGACCAACTACGTTACGTACGTTACGGTAAGTCAGGTTTACGCGATTTTACGGTTTTTCCCCATCTGTCTGCTCCCGTTGTTTGCACCTTTCGTGGTGTGGCTCGCATATATCATAAACGAGCCGATGGAGCGAGCCAATAACCGCCGCTATATTCGCGAATGTAAACGCGTGCTCGATCGGAGCGATATCGTCAAAATCGGCATTACGGGCAGTTTCGGCAAGACTAGCGTTAAAAATATTCTGACGGGGATTCTTTCGCAGAAATACCGCGTGTTGAGTACGCCCGAATCGTACAATACGCCGCTCGGCATTTCGCTTACCGTAAAAAAAATGGACGCCACGCACGATATTTTCATTGCGGAAATGGGGGCGCGCAACGTAGGGGATATTTCCGATCTCGCGTCGATCGTAAAGCCGCACTACGCCGTTTTGACCGGCGTGAACGCGCAACATTTGGAGAGTTTCGGCAGCGAGGAAAAAATTCTCGAAACCAAATTCGAGTTGTTTGAAAGTTTGCCGTCGGACGGCTTCGGTTTTTTCTCCGCGGATAACGCCGGCTCGATCGAACTGTACAATCGCTTTCAAGGCAAAAAATTTCTCGCAGGGATTCAGGCGCAAGAAGATCTTGTCTTTGCGGACGAGATCGACATTTCCGAACAGGGAACTGCCTTTACCTTGCGGATTCACGGAGAAAAACCGGTGCATTGCCTTACGACGTTGCTCGGAAAACACAATATTTCCAATATCTGCCTTGCGGCGGCGGTTGCCTATCAAATCGGCATGAAGCCGAAAGAAATCGCGCTCGGCATCAATAAATTAAGCGCCATCGAACATCGGCTTGCGCTCGTTCCCAACCATCGGGATATCGTGATTATCGACGACAGTTACAACGCTAACGAGGACGGTGCGGCGGTCGCGTTAGACGTTTTGAATACTTTTTCGGGGAGAAAGATCGTGGTTACGCCCGGGTTGATCGAGTTGGGCTCGCGTGAAAACGAGGCGAATTACGATTTCGGCAGACGGCTTGCGGAAAAGGCGGATAAGGTGATCGTGGTCGGTCGGCACAACGCCGAAATGCTCATCAAGGGCATGTTGGCGGCAGGTATGCAACGGGAAAACATCTTGTTTGAACGCAACTTAACGCGCGGTAACGAGCGGTTGAACGAGATTGTGGAAAAGGGCGACGTCGTTCTGTTCGAGAACGATTTGCCCGACACGTACAACTGATAAAAGAGAGAAAAGCACGAAAGTAATTGATTACGGAGGTGCTTTTTTTATGAAAAAAATTTTAGTGGTATTCGGCGGAACAGCGCCCGAACGGGACGTTTCCGTCATAACGGGGGTATTTGCGGCGAACGCATTGGATAAAACGCGGTACGAGGCGATCCCCGTCTATATCCGTTCGGCAACCGAATGGTTTACGGGAGGCGCACTCTTCGACCTTTCTTTTTATCGCTCGTTCGATCCCAAGAAAGCGGAGCGCGTCTGTCTGCTACCCGGCGATCACACGCTGTATCGGATTCGGAAAGGGAAGTTAAAGCCGCTTTCGGCGATCGCCGCGGCGATCAACTGTACGCACGGCGCAGGCGGCGAGGACGGTTCTTTGAACGGCGTTTTTTCTCTTTCCAAAATTCCCGTCGTCGGGGGAGATACGCTTTCCGCTTCCGTCGCCATGGATAAAGTCGCGACGAAACTTTTTTTGAAAGGGTTAAAACTCCCTTCTCTTCCCTCGTTTTTGTGGCGAGGCGATTACGAAGAAGCGGACGCGTTCGGCTATCCCGTAATCGTCAAACCGGCGCGGTTGGGTTCTAGTATCGGCATTTCCGAAGCGGAAGATCGGGAATCGCTGTTTCATGCGCTTGCGCTTGCCGAACGATACGACGATAAGATTTTGATCGAGCGCGCGCTGACGGATTTTTGCGAAGTCAATTGCGCGTGTTATAAGGCGGGGGAAACAACGGTTGTTTCCGAATGTGAAATGCCCGTAACGCAGCACTCTTTTCTTACCTTTTCGGATAAATACACGGAGGGCGCGGAGCGGCTGTTCCCCGCGCCTATCGAGCCGATGCTCGCCGATCGGATCAAGGAAATCACGCGGACGATTTACGAGGCGTTGGAGTTTACGGGCATCGTGCGCGTGGATTATCTCGTCAAGGGAAAGCGCGTTTGGGTGAACGAAGTGAACGCGATCCCCGGTTCGTTGGCGTATTATCTGTTTACCGATACGGTCGCCGGCTTTACGAAAATTCTCACCGCGTTGATAGAGGAAGCGCGCGAGACGTTTAACCGAAAGGAAAATCTGTTGCAAAAATTCCCCTCTCGGATTTTGGAAATTACGGGCGTAAAGGGGGGCAAACGCTTGTAAAAGGACGGATTTTTTGATACAATAGGAAAAATGTTCGAGGAGGACTTTTTTCGTGAAAATCAGAATGAATACACCGCTGGTCGAAATGGACGGCGACGAAATGACGCGTATCTTATGGGCGTGGATTAAGGAAAAGTTGATTTTGCCTTACGTCGATTTGAAAACGGAATATTACGATCTCGGCTTAAAGCGTCGGGACGAAACGAACGACGAGGTGACCGTCCTTGCGGCGGAAGCGACCAAACGGTACGGCGTTGCGGTCAAATGCGCGACGATCACGCCGAACGCGCAGCGTGTGGAAGAATACGGTCTGAAAGAAATGTGGAAAAGTCCGAACGGCACGATCCGCGCGATTTTGGACGGAACGGTATTCCGCGCCCCTGTTTTGGCAAAGGGCGTACAGCCGTATATTCCGTCTTGGAAAAAGCCGATCGTCATCGCGCGCCACGCTTACGGCGATATTTACAAGGCGACGGACGCGCGCGTCGGCAAGGGAAAGGCGGAACTCGTCTTTACGGACTTGGACGGAAAAGAAACCCGTCGAACGATTTTCGATTTTAAAGAGAACGGAATCGTTTTGGGAATGTATAATACGGACGCTTCGATCAGAAGTTTTGCGCGCGCATGCTTTTCTTACGCGCTGTCCGAGGGACTTCCGCTTTGGTTCTCCGCGAAAGACACCATATCCAAACAGTACGATCACCGCTTTAAAGATATTTTTGCCGAGGTGTACGAAAACGAATATCGCGAACGCTTCGAACAAGCGGGGATCGAATACAGTTATACGTTGATCGACGACGCCGTAGCGCGTATCGTGCGGTCGGAAGGCGGCATGGTTTGGGCTTGTAAAAATTACGACGGCGACGTGATGAGCGATATGGTCGCCACGGCTTACGGCTCGCTCGCGATGATGACGTCCGTCTTGGTTTCGCCGGACGGAATTTTCGAATACGAAGCGGCGCACGGCACAGTGACGCGCCATTATTACCGTTATTTGAAAGGCGAATCGACGTCTACCAATCCGGTGGCTACCATTTTCGCTTGGACGGGCGCGTTAAAAAAGAGGGGAGAATTAGACGGACTTTCCGATTTGGTCACGTTTTCGGAACGGTTGGAAAAAGCCACGCTCGATACCATCGAAGCAGGGTATATGACGGGCGATCTCGCCGCGATCTTCCGTAGAGAGGGCGTCGTCCCCGTAACGCTTTCGTCCGAAGCGTTTTTGGACGCGATTGCCGAACGGCTGTAAGAAAAACGGTTTCTATACGGTTTCTGTTTTGTTATGAATTTTTAACGACTTGTTCGCCGCTCTTTTTAAGGGCGGCTTTTTTATGCCGAAAAAGAGAAATTTTTTTCAACTTGCATATTTGAGAAAACTCGCTCATACATTATAATACAAAAAAGGGACAAGGAGAAAGAACCATGAGCGAAAAAACGCAATATGCGGAAATGCTGGAAATTCCCGTCAACACAACGAATATCGTGACAAAGCCGAAACGCGGTCGCAAAAAGAAGGTCGCCAAGCCTCCCGAAGAGATAAAAGAGCGACTGATCGACGAGATCAACGCGCAGGCGGAAGCCGAGCCGATTGCGGAAAGGACGGAACGCGAAGAAACGGAGGGAAGCGTTTCCATCGTCAAAAAAGAAAACAAAAAAAAGGGCGTGAGCGTGATTGCCGTGCAAGTTGCCGTGATCGCGGCGTTGGCGGCGGTCATCGCCCTATCTAATTTTTACGTCGAAAATACGGGGATCAACGCATTTTTGCGGTACGTCTTTTCGTCGTCTTCTGCGGTGCAGACGGACGAACGGCTGTATCACGAATTTTTCGCCAAACTGCCCACCCAAAACGGCGCGGTTACGTTGGAAGAGGGAGCAATGACGTTCGCCGCGGCAGGCAGCGTCTACGCGCCTTGCGACGGTACGGTTTCTTCGGTCACGCTGACGGACGGGAAATATACCATCGAGGTGCGGCACAACAAGAATTTCAAATCGACGATTGCCGGCGTAGATTACGCTTACGTCGAAGAGGGGGCTCTCGTGTATGCCACCGTCCCCGTCGGCTTTACGCGCGGAGAAGAAGTCACGGTATGTTTTTATAACGGAGAAAACGCGCGGATCACAGACTTTAACGTCGACGAAACGGGCGTGATATGGGCGGTATAACGCTGAAAATTCACCCGTTGTTTTATCTGTTCGGCGTGTATTTCGCGCTGACGGGAAGGATTTTTTCCTTTATCGTTTATACGATCGTTGCCCTAGTTCACGAACTGGGGCATTCGTTCGTTGCGGAACGGTTGGGCTATCGGTTGAAAAGCATCGTTTTAATGCCGTACGGCGCGGTGATCGGGGGCGACGTTTCCGATCTTCGCTTAAAAGACGAAATCGCCGTCGCGGCGGCAGGGCCGCTCGTCAATCTCGCGATCGGCACGTTTTTCGTCGCCACGTGGTGGCTTTTCCCCGAAAGTTACCCGTATACCGAACTTGCCGCAGAGGCGAATTTTTCGCTGTTTTTCATCAATTTATTACCGGCGTATCCCTTGGACGGCGGCAGAATTTTACTTGCGACGCTCTCGTTGAATCTGAAAAAAAGGACGGCGGAACGCATTGTACGCGGACTCGGCGTCGCGTTGGGGGGATTGCTTTTCGCTGCGTTCGTCGTAACGGCGTTTCGGGAAATCAATTTTTCGATTTTGTTTTTTGCGGCGTTTATCGTTGTCGGCGCGCTTTCCGGTCGGACGGAGAACGCTTACGTCAAGTTGTTTTCGGGCGTATCCTCGCAAATGTTGGCGCGCGGAACGCGCGTTCGGCGCGTGGCGATCGACAAGCGTGCTCCCGTCAAGCGGTTGTACGCCCTTTTAAGCGCGGAAGAACTAAACGAGGTAACGGTTTACGACGGCAAACAAAAAATTCGCACGCTGACGCAACGGGAGTTGGAAAATTTCTTTGCAAATGCGAAAATTTATGATACAATAGAAAAAACGTTGCAAGAGGAAATTGATCGTGAAGCTAGAGGAGTTGTATCAAACAAGACAGAGTTGCCGCAATTTTCGGAAAGAACCCGTTCCGCACAAACTGTTGACGTGTCTGGCGGAAAGCGCAAGACTCGCACCGTCGGCGTGTAATTCTCAGCCGTGGATTTTTTACGTCGCGGAAAAGCCCGAAACGGTGGAAATAATCGCCGCCGCAGCGGAAGAAAAGGGCGTGAATTCTTTTGTGGAAAACGTGTCTGCGTTTATCGTCGCCGTAGAAGATAAGCCGAATTGGACCGAACGCTTCGGAATGAAATTAAAAGATCAAGATTTTGCTTCCCTCGATATGGGCTTGGCGATTTCGCAATTGATTCTCCGCGCGACGGAAGAGGGGCTTTCCACGTGTATGATCGGACTTTTCGAGGAGGACAAAATACAGCAAGCGCTCGGAACGGATCATCGCGTGCGATTAGTCATCGCGGTAGGGTATGCGGCGGAGAATGATCCGATTCGTCCGAAAAAACGCAAATCCTCCGCAAAGGTGATCCGTTACGTATAGACGGGCGGCATTAAAAGCGTTGTCGCGCGGCGAGAAAGCCTCGTCCCCGTACGGGTGTGGCGCGATTGGCTTGAAAAATAAATTAGTTTAAAAACAAAACGGATTGCAATTGTTTTGCGATCCGTTCGTGCTTTTAAAATTCAAACGGACGCGTTTGCCGCGTCCGTTTGAATTTTAAATGATTCGTATTACTCGTTGATTCCGTCTTTATACGCCTTGCCGAATTTGAAGTTGGGCGCTTTCGTCGCTTCTACGTGAATTTTTTCACCGGTTAAAGGATTGATCCGTTCACGCGCGGGTTTGTTCTTTACTTCAAACGTACCGAAGCCCGAAAGTTGAATTTTTTCTCCGTTTTTCAATCCGTCGGTTACAGCCTGAATAAACGCGTCGTAAGCAGTGGACGCTTCCTTTAAGGTGATTCCTGCATTATTCGCGATTGCTCTGATAAATTCGTTCTTGTTCATAAATACCCTCCATTGGTTATTATTACTTATTATACCATAAAATAAAAATAAAACAATCGTTTTTTAATTCTTTTTCTTCCGCTTGACAAAAGTTTCGTTTTATTCTATGATTATTTGGTAATGAAAGACTTATTTTCTTTGAATTTAACCGAATTTTCGCATATCGACTTTGCTTGCACGTGCGGACGATCGCACGTTTTGAACGCGGAATTTTTCTACGGCAACTGTAAAACGTTGCTTTCTTCCGTGGTTTCGGAGCGCGCTCCCGGCGGAAAAGTCGCCGTGATCGCCGGCAACGATGCCTTTTTACGCTACGGAAAACGCATGACGGAAGCGGTGGAGAGCACCGGCGGTATTCCCGTGAACGTTATTTTGAAGCAGACGTTCGATAAACGCTTGGAAAACGCGGGAGGATTGTTCCGTCTGCCCGAGGACGTGCGGCTTGCCGTCGTCGCGGATAACGAATTGTTTGACGTCGCGTCGTATTTTGCAGGGCTGCGGGGGATTCCGCTCGCGCTGATCCCGACCTCCACCAACGTACAAGGGGGTGCGGGCGATACGGTGACCGTCAACGTTCGCGGTTACGAAGAGGTCTTTTATACGGGCGCGGAACGCCTTTTTCTCATTGACGAGGCGTTGTTCCGCAAGTGTGAGCGGGCAGGCGTGGCGGATACGTTTGCCGAAATCATTTCCAAGACCGTCGCCATGATTGATTATCGCGTGCGCGGTGCGGTGCGCGGCGTTTGGCAATGTCGCGAAAGTTATAATCTCGCGCGAGAGATCGTGAGCGATACGTTCCGTATTCTCAATTATGCGGAGTCGGGGATTCCCTTGCGCTTATTGGAAAATCAAATCAGAATGACCATTGCTTGTTCGTTTACGGACGGATTGCTGTTTTTGGGGAGCGGCGAAGAACAGATGGCAAAGTTGTTGGAATACGAAAACGGCTTGCCGACGGCGGAGTGTCGTTTTTTCGCCGCGATGAAATTACTAGAACTTTACCGCCTTTATTTTACGGGCGAGTTGAACGGCGGCTTGAAGTTGCCCGATTACACCGAACGCGCGGCGTTGATGGCGCGCATTACGGGCGAAGAAGAGCGTGTATTTCTTTCTGCGTTTAAGGAAAACCGCGTTCCGCTTGCCGAGATTCGCGAAAAAAAAGGAGAAATCGCGGCGCGGCTTTCTTCCGAATTGGAAGGGCTTTGCGAACTGAAAGATAAAATATGGAATACGTATTTCGCCTTGGGCGGTAACGGAAATTTGCAGACTGCTTTTTCGGATTCCGCCGTGCGCGGCGCGGTCTTTTCCTCCGCCGATTTTCCCGACGCGTTCAATACGCTCACGTTAATGAGGGACGAGGGAATTTTGGAGTATTTGAAATGAAACTAGACGAAATCAAATGTATGTTGTTGGATATGGACGGCACGGTCTATTTGGCGGATAAGCCGATCGGGAAAATGAAAGAAACGCTTGCCGCTCTTCGCGCGCGCGGAATCCGTTTGATTTTTCTCACCAACAATTCGAGTAAAACCGAACGGCTTTACCGCGAAAAGTTGACGCGGCTTGGGTTATGGGACGATCGCGACGCGGTTTATACTTCCGGCATGGCGGCTTGTTCTTACGTCAAGGCGCATTTTTCGGGGAAAGGCGTTTATCTTATGGCGACGGAGTCGGTACGAGAATATTTCCGATCGGAGGGGGTCAAGCTCACCGATCGCGACGCGGACATCGTCGTTCTTGCTTACGATACCGAATTGACGTACCAAAAGTTGGTAAAATTGAATTATTTTCTCAAAAAGGGCGCGTATTATATCGCTACGCACCCGGACGTTACTTGCCCTGCGGAAGAAGTTTTCGAGCCGGACGTCGGTTCGTTTCTCAAACTGTTCGAGGCGAGCGCGGAACGCTTGCCGAACGTCATCGTCGGGAAGCCGTCGCCGCTTATGGGCGAAGAAATTTTGCGTACGACCGGGTTGCAACGGTCTGAAATCGCGATGGTCGGCGATCGTCTTAATACGGATATTCTGTTTGCGCTGAACGCAGGGTTTCATTCCGTTCTCGTGTTGAGCGGAGAAACGACGACGGACGTTTTAGCGGCGTCCGAGATCCGTCCGGAAGTCGTTTTGCTCGATCTCAACGCGATTTTGGACGACGTTTTTTGAAAGTACGTATAAAACTCTTTTATTTTGTCAATGATCTCCTTGCGAAAGCGAGGAGATTTTTTTCTGAGAAAAGCGATGAAACGGTTATTGATTTTCTTTTTGGCGGCGGCGGTCGCTCTTGCCGTATTAAAATTACCCAAAGCACCGTCGTTCGACGAGAGGGGGACGTATACGCTCTATCGGTACAGCGCGAGTTCTCTTGCGACGGAAGAACGGCTAAAAGGAAACGTGATCTTTGACGCCCGTTCGGTCAAGGGGGAAAGCGTGACTTATTTCGGCGACGCGTTTTTGTTGTCCGACGTGCTTGAAAAATACGGCGCAACGTTGTTGTTTTCGGAAGAGGTCGGGGACGTGATTTGTTATTATGCGTATTCGCCCGTGCTCCCGTACCGCGCGACGCTGTACGGAAAGACGGTCAATTTGCAGATTGCGACGGAAAATCAACGGATCACCTTAGGAACACCGCTCATTTTCGGCAGTTTTTAAAATTTTTTTCGGATTTGCGTATAAAATCGCTGTAAGAGGGCAACTATCAACGTGAAGTTCATTTTGGAGGATTCATAGATGAAAGGCAACAAATTTTTGGCGTTCATGAAGAAAAACGCGTTTTATTTCGTTTTAGGCTTTTGCTTGTTGGCGATCGCGCTTTCCTTTACGATTTACGCCGTCAGTCAAAACGACAGGACTCCGATTGATTCGGGCAACGAAAAACCGATCGAACCGGACGATCCCGTAAATCCCGATACGCCCGTCGTGCCGGACGATCCCGTAAAGCCGTCCGAACCGAGCGAACCGACAGAGCCGAGTCAACCTACGGTCGTCGAGGTTACGTTCGGGATTCCCGTCGAAAACGGAACGGTGACAAAGGGCTACTCCGCCGATCGGCACGTGTTTAATCAAACGTTAAACCGTTACGAAGTGCATTTAGGAATTGATTTCGGCGGCGCGGACGGAGCGAAAGTATATGCGGCGTACGGCGGCAAAATCGAGAGTATCGAAACCAAGTATCTCACAGGAACGACGATCGTCGTCGATCACGGAAACAATCTGAAAACGATTTATAATTCTTTGACGGCGGACGAAACCTTAAAGGTGGGACAAGAGGTTCAAAAGGGGCAGCCCTTGGGAACGATTTCTGCAACCAATTTGCAAGAATACAAGGACGGCGCACATTTGCATTTCCAAACGATGGAAAACGGCGCGTATATCAACCCCGAAAAATATCTTGAATTAGAAGAAAAATAATCCCGACCGCAATTTGGCGGAACTCATTTTCTCCCTTTTCCGACGGCGAACAACGTTCGCCGTCGTTTTTTTGTCGTTCGGAAAAAGAAGTTTTACGTCGCGGAAAAAGAGGGGCGAGCCGATTGACAAACGCTTTGATTACGCGTACAATAAAGAATAACGGAACGCCGTAATCGCGAACGTTCCGTTTGAGAGTAAGAAAAACGAAGATAGGAGAAATTGTATGAAAGTAACGGATTTGCCCGTACGCTTTACGGCGGAGAAACATCTCGTTCCCCTTTGGCGCGCGAACGAGATTTACGACGACACCCTTTTATTTGTGGGGGAAGAGGGCGAAAGCACGCTCGCGTTTTTGCCGACGGGAAAAATTATCGTGCGCAGTTATACGCTTGATACGGTTTACGAGGAAGGAAAGGACTATACCGTGCACGGGAAGATCGTCCGTCGGGTAAAAGGCTCTGCTATGCCGTTTATCAAAGAAGAAGATTATTTCCGTTCGACGCCGGCAGAGGTGGGGATCGGCGTGGATAACGCCTACGCAGAGATTCCGTTGAACGGACTATATTATCTCGCTTACGGCGAAAAGGATACGTTTACCGCAAAGGAAGTCGCGGTGAGTTACGTTACGGAGGAAAACGATTTTTCATTTGTTCCGCAAGCGAGCGAAAAACTCGCTCCGCTCAAAGAACGGTTCAAAAAGCAAGGCGGCGGCGCGGTTCTCTTTTACGGGGATTCCATAACGGTTGGGTGTAACGCAAGCGCGACGGAGTACGGCGGAGAATTGCCCCCGTATACGCCCTCTTGGGCGCAATTGACGGGGACGTATCTCGCAAAAGCGTGCGGCGTTCGGTTGGAAACCGTCAATAAAGCGGTCGGCGGTTGGCGTGCGGCGGACGGGATTCGGGAAATGGAAGAGTGCGTGCTGTCCCGTTCGTACGATCTCCTCGTGTTGGCGTTCGGCATGAACGACGGCTTAACCGAACACGACGTGTGGGAAAAAGAAATGCGCACGCTAATCGAAGCGTTTCTCGATCGAAACCCGAACGGATTCGTTTTGCTCGTATCCACGATGTTCCCCAACCGTCAAAGCAATTGGCGGATCAAGCAGGTGGGACAAGAAGAAATTTTGGCGAAACTCGCGGCAGAATACGAGCGCGTCGGGTTGGCGCGCGGCAGTTCGGCTTTTTCGGCGTTGGAAGCGACGGGAAAGCGCACGCGCGATTTCCTCGCGAACAATATCAATCACCCGAACGATTTCGGCGTGCGACTGTACGCGGAGGTGATTTTAGCCGCGCTCGTCGGTGAAGAATCGTTGAAAGAAGCAATCCGCTTGTAGTTTTTCTTGACATTTTTCGCATTTTCGGGTAGACTGAAAAAAAGGAGCGTTTTATGAATATTTGGCACGATATCGACGCGAGTCGGATTTGCCCGGAGGATTTTATCTCCGTAGTGGAAATTACCAAGGGCGGCAAGCAGAAGTACGAAATGGATAAAGAAACGGGACTTTTGCGGTTGGACCGTATTTTGTATACGTCTACGCATTATCCGGCGAATTACGGCTTTATTCCGCGCACGTACGCGGACGACGGCGATCCGTTGGACGTTTTGATTTTATGTTCGGAAAGTCTGAATCCCATGTGTTTGGTGGAGTGTTATCCCATCGGTATGATCACGATGAAAGACAACGGCAAGTCGGACGAAAAGATTATCGCAATTCCGTTTACCGATCCGAACTATAACGGGTATCAATCCATTTCCGATTTGCCACGACATATTTTTGACGAAATGGCGCATTTTTTCTCGGTGTATAAGCAGTTGGAGAATAAGGATACCGCCGTGGATCAAGTGTTCGGCAGAAAAGAAGCGGTCGAGGTTATCGGTAAGGCGATCGCGCAGTACGAAGCGCAAAAAGAAGTTTTGAAAAAAATATAAATTACGGTTTATTTTCCTTCTGTATCGGGTATCATTTCCCAAGCAGGAGGTTTTTTTATGCCAAATAATAAGTTAACCGCAAAAGAAGTAACGCTCATCGCCGATCTTTTAAAGTACGAAGAGAGCGCGTGCAAGAAAGCAAAACTCTATTCCCAAACGTTGACCGATCCCGTCCTTTCGGAAACGTTCGGCAAAATTGCCGATCACCACGAAAAGCGTTTCACCGCGCTGCTCAATCTGTTGTAAGGAGAAGAAAATATGCAGAATAAACGACAAACGCAGTTAAACGAAAAGGACAGTTTGCAAGATATGCTGAATCTTGAAAAAGAAATCGTCAAAATGTATTCGGTCGCGCTGACCGAGGGGAACGGGGCGAAATTTCGTTCGACGGTAAAATCGCATTTGGTGGATTCCGCAAACGATCAATTCACGATTTTTACGCAAATGGCGGAGAATGATTATTATCAAGTCAAACCGGCGGATAAGGCGGTAATCGACGAACAAAAAGCGAATTTCAAACAGGTTTTGAATCAACTTTCTTAAAAAGAAACAGAACGTTGTGCGTTCGTGATAGGATTGTTGCGAACGCATAACGATATTCGCCCTTTTAAAGAAAGTTTATTTTTTTGTTGTGAGATTTTTCCGCGTAAAGGTTTCATTCTCTTTCGGAAAATTAAGGGAATCAGAAGAAAGGTTAACGGAAAGGGAACTTTTTAGACTTGTTCTAAAAAAACGACCGAACCGTTTTTTGTGAAAAACGGTTGGCGATACGCTTGCAAACGGCGGCGGAGAATGGTATAATGTTCGCGCGAAGGTTTTCGGAAAACACTTCGATAAAACAACCGAGGTACAATTCAATGAAGCATTTGACGACAAAGTTACTTGCGCGCGCAGGGATTACCGCCGCGCTTTACGTCGGTCTGACCGTCGTGTTCGGCGCGTTGGCTTACGGTCCGTTACAAATCCGCCCGTCGGAAGCGTTGACCGTGTTGCCCGTGTTTTT
Organism: uncultured Clostridia bacterium; assembly: GCA_964468815.1. Taxonomy (GTDB): domain Bacteria; phylum Bacillota; class Clostridia; order Christensenellales; family Borkfalkiaceae; genus UMGS621. The sequence continues at coordinate 28,327 of CAYXWN010000025.1, forward strand.
CCCCGAAGCGTCGGTCGCGTTATATATCGGGTGTCTGCTCGCGAATCTCTTTTCGGGCTACGGGTTACTCGATATTTTTATCGGCAGTTTGGTTACGCTTGCGGCGGCAATCGCCACGCGGCTTATATACGGAAAGACGGAAAACGTCTTTTTGGCGGCGCTTCCGCCCGTTTTGCTGAACGGCTTCGTGATTCCGCTTGTCTTTGTCATGACGGGCACGCCGTGGGCGGAATATTGGATTTGCGTCGGCTCGACGTTGTTATCGGAAGCGGTGTTTGTCTACACCATGGGCGTTTGCGTATATTATGCCTTAAAGCGGATGCGGAAAAGGGGAATTTCCTTTTTAATGGAATAAAAAAGTTTTTGTAAGATTCGATTGAGGAGAAAGCTTTGTAACGTTTTTTCAAAAATTCCCGAACGGGATTTTTCCGAAAAGTTCGTGTAGGAAAATCCCGTAAAAGGTTTTAACGGATGGATGTTCCGTCGTAAAAACGGGGAAATCTTGTGTTTGATACGAAAAAAGGAAGCCGCGCGGCAGAACGTCCGTTCTGTGATATGAACCCCAAAAGTTAGACAAACTTTTGGGGTTCACTTCAAACGTCTGTT
>CAYXWN010000026.1:0-28905 GCA_964468815.1 uncultured Clostridia bacterium
CCTTTCGAGTTCCGCTTCGTTCGAGTCTTATTTCCTTCTATTCCGTTTTTAAGCTGCACCGGTTGACCGCTGTCAACCTGCCCTCAACTGAGAGCCTATTTATAATATCATAATCACTCATTGAAAGTCAAGAGTTTTTCACGATAATTTTAAAAATTTTTCAATTTTTTTTCACATCATCGAAAATCATTAGGTTTTATCTGTTATTTTGACGAATTAAAACTTTAAAGTTTTCTCTGTTTCGGAACGTTTACACACTTTTTTCTTCCAACATCTTGTTTTCGACAAGCGGAGGAAGTGAATCTTCTCCTTTATAAAGCACCTTCATGAGAATGGGCAAAAGGATCGAACTGACCAACACCAAAAGAACGACGATCGCAAGATACTTTTCCGCAATCAAGCCGGCTTCGATTCCTTTCTGCGTCACGATCAATGCGACCTCGCCGCGCGCAATCATTCCGACGCCGATCCGCGCGGAATCTTTCCAAGAATATCCGAACGCCCTAGACAAGCCGCCGCACCCGATCAACTTTCCGATAATACCTGCCAGAACAAATAAGATCCCGAACAACAACACTTGAAGACTCATTCCATCGAACGAAATACGGATTCCGATATTCGCAAAGAACACCGGCCCGAAAAGGACGTAGGAATTGACCTCGATTTTTTTATCCACGTATTCCGCCGTGCGGTGGTTGGTAGACAAAACGACGCCGGCAATATACGCGCCCGTAATATCAGCCACACCGAACACGCGATCGGCTAAAAACGCATACAAAAAGCAAACGGCAAGACTGAAAATCGGCATACGGTGCGTATTGCGCGTATGCTCTTCCATTTTACGGAACAACCACGAGATCAGGAAGCCCAATCCGATGGCGACGACGAAAAACGCCAACATCCAAACGATGGACACGACGGCGTTGCCGTCCGGGTTAATCAATGCGAGAACGGGAGAAACCTCTCCGCTTCCGCCGCCGAAATTCAGCGCGATCGTCAAGACGATAATGCCGATCACGTCGTCTATTATCGCCGCGGACATGATTACCGTCCCCACCTCGCTCTTTAATTTTCCCAATTCTCTCAGCGTTTCAACCGTAATACCGACACTGGTCGCCGTTAAAATCACGCCGACAAAGAAAGCGTCCATCCACTGCCCCGGCAAAAAAATCAAGCCGACGCCGAACCCGAGCGCGAGCGGCAAGAAAACACCGCCCATTGCAATTAAAAACGCCTTGATTCCCGTTCGACGAATCTCGCGCAGATCGGTTTCCAACCCTGCGGAAAACATAACCAAAACGACGCCGATCTCGGCGAACGTGCCGAGCGGACTATCTTCCGTATTTTGAATCGGAAATAACCACCCGTCAAACGCGCCGTTTCCGAAAATCGCTTCCCAAACAGAAGGACCGATCAGAATCCCTGCCAAAATAAAGCCGAGCACCTGCGGAAGTCCCAACCGCTTCATGAGAAGCCCTAAAAATTTAGACGCTAACAATATAATTGCCAACTGCAATAAAAAATCAATCGTATTCATGTTATACCCTCAAACGGTTTCTAATTGTACCACGAACCGATCGAAATGTCTAGCAAAAGCACGCTCTTTCTTTTTCTTTTTTTGCCGCCGTCGAAAACGTCGCCTTTCTCCCGAAATCAATTTAGCCGAAAAACGGTTTTTCTCGCGCGCACGCGTATATAGTTATGTTTTCAACCGATCCATCCCCTAAAAAACGGCAAACGATTAAAAAAGAGCCGCACGAAAAAATGCGACTCTCAAAAACGCCTGCGGTAACCCTATTCGGCGGGATTTTTCCGTTTGGAATAAACGCAACCGCAATAATTTTGACGGTAAAGCCCGTATTCCGCAGACAATTCCACCGAGCGGAGATAACCGCCCTTCTTCTTAAAATCGGACGGAAGCCATTTTACGCCGTACGTTTGCCCCAATTCTAAACCGATCTCGTTGAGCGCGGCGGCGTTTTTTAAGGGACTGACGGTTAACGTCGTGCAAAAATAATCGAATTGCCCCGCTTTCGCGCGTTCCGCCGTGCGAGAAAGGCGCAAGCGAAAGCATAAATTACAGCGTTCTCCCCCCTCGCGGTCGTCCTCGTGCCCGCGAACCGTCTCAAAAAAGAACGTCGGATCTTCTTCCTCAGACAAAACGGGAATTCCCCATTCCCCCATCAACCGTTTTTCTTCCTCTAAGCGAAATCGATACTCCGCGCTCGGCTGAATATTGGGATTGTAAAAGAAAACCGTTACGTCGAAAAACGCTTTGAGATATTGCACGACGTAAGAGGAGCAAGGCGCACAACAAGCGTGCAACAACAAACGAGGTCGCTCTCCGCTCTTTTTCAGTTGCGAAACGATCGCGTCTAATTCTTTTTGCCGATTGACGTTCATAATTTCTCCTTAACGAGCATACCTTTTTCTTTTTTCAGCCGCCACGCGCTTCCTCCGGCAGACCATACGCCCGTAACCGTTTCGTCCGTAAATTCCAACGCGCAATTATTTCCGATCGCATACCCGACCTCGGCGTCGGACGAGAGAAAGACCGAATCAAATTCGGGACGTTCGTCGTAATGAGGCGTGCAAAAGCCTTTTAACACGCCGAGTGCCGGAAACGAAGTATAATCTCCCGATTCTCCTCTCATGATTTCGTAATCGGTATACATCTTTTCAAACCAACAGATCGCCCCGGCAGAAAGTCCGCAAAGAACCGTTCCGTTGCGATAAGCGTCCAAAATCAACTTATCCACACCCGTCTTTTTCCAAAGATCGAGCATAAAAACCGTATCTCCGCCACCGACGTAAATACAATCGGCAGCCGCGACTTTCGCCGCGATCTTTTCCATATTCATCTCGCCGTAAACGAGCAAAGCAACGTCCGCCTTGCAATCGAAAACAGAGGTGTACGTCTTGCGAAAACTATTAAAATAAGGCATACTGTCATGACTGGCAGTACCGAAAAAGAGGGCGTTCGCCCTCCGATCCATCGCGTGTCCCTTTGCGAGCGCGGCGACGCGCCTGTCGATTTCAAGCGTCGTTTTGGTGCGGATTTCTCCTCCGCCGATTGCAATCAATTTTCTCATAAAGTTTCAATCTCTTTTACGATTCGTTCTACGGTCAAACCGTTCATTTCCAACTGTTCGGAAACGCTCGCATGCGGCACGAACGCGTCCTTAATTCCCAATCCCACAATCGGCAACGACCGCCCCTTTTCCGCATAAAAGGAAGCAACCGCACTGTAAAAGCCACCGATCAAAGCGTTATCTTCTAACGTAATAAGCGGAACGGTTCTCAACGCTTCCAAAAGCGCGCCGTCAAGCGGCTTGACGGAATGGACGTCAATCACGCGAACGGATCGCTCCGTCCGTTCCGCCGCCTGCAAAGCAAGCGACAACATTCTTCCGCCGACTGCCAAAATCGCGACGTCCGCCCCCTCTTTTAGCGTATCCCAAGCACCCGAACGATACGTATGCGCATACGTACCTTCCGTTCCCTTGCCGTTCGGGTAGCGAATCGCTACCGGATTTTTCGCAGAAAGCGCGTAAGATAGCATCGCGTCGAACTGCGACAACGACGACGGAGCAAGCACCTCCATGTTCGGCAAGTGCGACAGATAAGACAGATCGAACACGCCTTGATGCGTTTTTCCGTCCGCCCCGACTACGCCGGCGCGATCCACGCAGAACACGACGGGCAAATTCTGAATACATACGTCGTGAAGAATTTGATCGTACGCGCGCTGTAAAAAGGTAGAGTAAATACAGACGACGGGTTTCGCGCCTGCGGCAGCCAATCCTGCGGCGTACGTAACGGCGTATTCCTCGCAAATCCCGACGTCCGTAAGCCGTTCGGGAAAGCGTTTGCCAAAGGTCGTCAATCCCGTACCGTCTTTCATTCCTGCCGTAATCGCGAAAATCCCCCGATCTTTTTCTGCCAAAGAGCACAAAGTTTCACCAAGACGAGACGAAAACGCGTTTTCCGAACTCTCGAAATGCGTAGACAACCCGTGATAATAATCCGATTTTTCTTCCGCCGGCTTTAAGCCTTTTCCCTTTACCGTCCGCACGTGCACGAAAACCGCCTGTTCGGAATCTCTCACGTTACAAAAAACGCGAATCAACTCTTTGAGATTGTGCCCGTCCAACACACCGACGTATTTTAATCCGAAATCCTCTAAATAAACGTGACGATTGAGGATTCTCTTAACTAAACTTTTGCACGCTTTTAAGCCGCGCCCCAAAAAAGAATTGCCGAGCGAACTTTTTAACCGCCGTTTAGCGGCGCGGTAACGCTTGCCCGTAGTCACCTTGGAAAGCGTTTTATAAAAGCCGTTGTTGTTTTCATTGATGGACATACCGTTATCGTTCAAAACAACGACGAAACGGGACGGCTTCTTTTCGGTTGCGGTAAGCGCTTCCAACGAAACGCCGTTCACAAGCGAGCCGTCGCCGATTACGTCCACGATCCGAAAAGTTTCGCCTCTCCCGTCGCGCGCCTTGGCTATTCCCAAACTCGCCGCGAGAGAAGTCCCTGCGTGTCCTGCTGAAAAGGCGTCGTACGGGCTTTCTTCACGCATCGGGAAGCCGGAGATTCCGTCTTTTTGGCGCAACGTATCGAACCGATCGGCGCGATCGGAAAGAATTTTATGCACGTACGATTGATGTCCGACGTCGAAAAGCAACTTATCCGTCGGAAAATCGAACGCGTAATAAAGGGCGATGGTCAATTCTACCATGCCCAAATTCGGAGATAAATGCCCCCCGTTTTTTTCCACCGTTTGAATAACGGTCCGTCGTATTTCCGCCGCAAGCGATTCCAACTCTTCAAGCGTAAGCGTTTTCAAATCTTTCGGCAAGCGGAGCGCGTTCAACTGTTCCATAACCCGTCCTTATCTTTTATATATGAGCAACCGTACCTCGTTATACCTTTTCGGGTTCGGGATAATCGACGCCGAACGTATCCACCGTGACCGACTTCATGACGATCTCCTCTTGCGGACGATCCATAAAATCGACGTACGAATCGGCGATCGCGTCAACGACGTCCATACCCTCGATCACCTTACCGAACGCCGCGTACGCGCCGTCCAAATGCGGTGCGTCCTTGTGCATGATAAAAAATTGACTTCCGGCACTGTTCGGATGATTGGCACGCGCCATACTGATCACGCCGCGCGTGTGCTTTAACGCGTTCGGAAAACCGTTCCCTCGGAACTCGCCCTTAATCGTATAGCGCGGACCGCCCGTGCCCGTCCCTTGCGGACAACCGCCCTGAATCATAAAGCCGCGAATAACGCGATGGAAAATAAGATCGTCGTAAAATTTCTTTTTTACGAGATAAATAAAATTCCGAACGGTATTCGGCGCGATATCGGGATAAAGTTCGATCTTGATCACGCCGTCCTTTCCTAAATTCTTGTCCTTCATCTGAATGGTTACAATCGGATTCTGCATAATTAACCTCTTTATTTTTTCTTATTGTACCACGAAACGCAATCGTTGTCAATATCCGAATTAAAAAAAGACGACTCCGTTTCCGAGCAAAGCAGAACGTGGAAAAAAACACCGCCCTCACGCCTTACTTTTGTAAAAAGAAACGAGTTCCGCCTTACACGAAACCCGTTCGCAATTTCTCTCTTTTTTCAACCGATTAGGAAATTTTTTTCCCTCTCGATCCGTCTTGCAACCGTTTTACCGTTTCGCCCGTTTCTTGCGTTTCGCCCGAAAGGCGCTCGACCTCCGCCAACGATTCCGCGGAAACCGCATGCTCGTGATAAATCGGCTTCCATTCCACCTTTTTAAAGAGCGCAACCAAAGCGATCGGCAAATACGTAAACATAAAAATCGGGAACAAAAAGAGGTGCGCTATCTTTTTCCACCCCAGGCAGAGAATCTTCTTCCACTCGGTAATCAACGTACAAGTGCCGAACATCAAAAATACCAAATACATATTCACGAGATAGAGTCCGATATGCGTCAACGCGCAAAACCCGGCCGCATGATTACCGGTTGCAAACCCGACCGTCATGCACACGAGGTTGACGGTCAAAATCAAAAGCGTGATCAATAACGCCGGGCAAATCGTCGTAATGATATCATAGCACGAAAAATTGCGGACGTCCGCCTTTCCGAGGCGTTTCCCCGTTTTTCCGAATACTTGATAAAAGCCCTTCGCCCAACGCTCGCGTTGCCGCCATGCCTGACGGAAACGCGAAGGTTGCTCGTCAAACAACATCGCGTGATACGCATAGCCGATTTTCCGTCCGCTGAGCGCGTACTCCGTCGAACATTCGATGTCCTCCGTCAACGTAAAGAATTCCCAATTCCCGTATTCCTTTACGACTTCGCGCGCGATCAAAAAGCCCGTGCCGGAAATTGCACAACTCGTACCCAATTTCATGCGCGCGTTGTTGAGATGACAAGATTCATGCAAAAACCAATACCCGTAGCCGCTTGCGATCCAATTTTCCCCGAAATTCTTACTGTTCCGATAACTCGTTACCATATCGTAGCCGAGATCGAATACCCGATTCATCTCCGTTACGTAAGTCTTAGTCAAAATATTATCCGCGTCCAACACGAGATAAGCGTCGCAACGCTCCGCGTACTGCGGATCGTGATGCAACGTTTCAAACAAATAATGAAGAGCAAACCCTTTTCCGATCTTAGAAAGGTCGTTCCGCTCGAATACGATACAGCCGAGCGAACGCGCAAGATCTGCGGTATGATCCGTGCAGTTATCCGCCACGACGAAAATATCAATCAACTCTTGCGGATAATCGTTTCTGCGAATACTGTCGATCAAATGCGGCAAAACTTTTTCTTCGTTCCGCGCGCAAATAACCACGCCGATTTTGTGATTCCGCTTCGCCGGCGTCACAATGCGCCGATTGCGGAACATTCCGACGAAAAGGTAAACAAATTGATGCAGATACAGCAAAACGAAAAAGATAAACAGCACCCTGTTGAATATATTGACCGCATCTAACAAAAAATCGCCCGTCAACGCAAAGCCGAACAAATTCGCCACACCCGTTCTTGCACCTTCCGTAACCGTCTGGGGCGGTAAAACAATCGCTTTCATGCGAAAAAGCGTCCTCCGTGTTCCGTATTTGAAATAGTAACGATAATTATAGCATGTTTGTCCCGAAAAAGAAAGCGTTCTATCCACAAAATACGTAAAAATTACGGCGCACCCGATCGGAACGCCGTATAAAAAGAACAAAACGATTTCGATTTTCTATAAAACTTTGGATAAAAACTCGCGCAACCGCGGATCTTGCGGATTTTTGAAAAACTCCGCAGGGTTGTTTTCTTCCTTAATTTTCCCCTCGTCCATGAACAGCACGCGCGTCGCGACTTCTCGCGCAAAGCCCATTTCGTGCGTCACGACAACCATCGTCATGCCGTCGTCCGCAAGTTCTTTCATCAATTGCAACACCTCGCCGACCATCTCCGGATCTAACGCGGACGTCGGTTCGTCAAAGAGCATGACGTCCGGCTCCATACAGAGAGAACGAACGATCGCGATTCTCTGTTTCTGTCCGCCCGAAAGTTTGGACGGATATTCGTCTTTCTTGTCGTAAAGGCCGATTCTCTTTAACAACTCCGCCGCTTTTTCTTCCGCCTCTTCCTTTGTTTTCAACTTCAACTGAACGGACGCAAGCATCAAGTTTTGCATGACGGTGAGATTGTTGAACAGATTGAAATGCTGAAACACCATTCCCATCTTCTGCCGCGCGCGGTTTACGTCGATCACGTTCTCCGTATACAATTTCTTCATGCGGGCGCGATATTCCTTTCCCTCGTGTTTTTTCAAAAGATCCTCTTTTTTGATCTTGCGAATGATCTCTTCTCTCAACTTTTCGGGATCGGAATGATCCGCCGCCTCTTCCCATAACGCGCGATAGGTATTCGACGCCTCGATTACGTCGAAATGTAAATACGGATCGACGGGCGTCAAGAGTTTTCCCTCCAACCAAACCTCGCCGTAAGTCGGGAACTCCAACAGATTCATGCACCGCAACAGTGTGGATTTACCGCTCCCGGACGGGCCGATAATCACTACCTTTTCCCCTTTTTCGATCTGACAAGAAACGCCCTTTAATACTTCTAACTTTCCGAAATACTTGTAGATATTGTTAACGTTTATCACTTGCTCTCAATCTCCTTTCGATTGCTTTGATTCCGAACGTCAGCGCATATACGATAATCAAATAGAAAATCGCGGCGACCACCATCGGTGCTAAATACGTCGCCATATACTGTCCCGAACCGAGTATTTTTGCAGCGAGCGTGAGATCGTAAAGTCCGCCGACCATACTCACGATGGACGTTTCCTTGATCAAGGAAATCAATTCGTTTCCGATCGCAGGAATCACGTTCTTTACTGCTTGCGGAATAATAATCCGAATCATCGTTCTGCCCCAAGTCAGTCCGAGCGCGCGTCCAGCTTCCATTTGCCCCTTATCCACAGACAAAATGCCTGCTCTGATATTTTCGGAAACGTACGCCCCGGAATTGATTCCGAACGCAAGGATCGCGGTGATCTCCATCGGGAAGCCCCGAATCGCAAAGATTACGAACGCCATGATAAAGAGTTGCAACGCCATGGGCGTCCCTCGAAACACCGTCACGTACGCGCTGCATATCACGTTCGGAATTTTCAGCCAACGGTTATTCGTCGGCATTATTTTGATAAACGCGACGAGCGTTCCCAAAATCAGCCCCAACACCGAAGCCCCCACCGAAATAATCAACGTGGTAAGCAATCCGTTCAGCATCATCATAATATAATCGCTCGTCGTAAAGATAAGCCATATATTGTCAAACAATCCCATATTATCTCCGTTAACGGAATAAGGGAATCGCGTTTGCGGTTCCCTAAATCCCCTTCTTTTTTACAAAAATCCTTAGTCTTTTATCCCGAAATGCGCGGAAACAAGATCATTGATCCCGTCCTCGCCGAGTTCGGCAAGCACTTCGTTGATCGCATTCAGCAGTTCGGTGTTTCCTTTCGTCACGCAGATCGCGTACGATTCTTCGGTCGCGGTATCCGCATCGTAATAGAGCGCTTTACATTCATACTGCGTGTTTTTGTTGCAAATGTAAGTCGCCGGAAGTTGGTCGACGATCACGACGTCCATTTGAGAAGCGCCGATCGCGTCTACCGCAAGTTGCGCGCTGTCGTAACCGGTAACGGTCGCGTTCGTTCCCTGCAACGCTCCCACGTAGCCCTCTTCGCCCTTGATTTCGAGATTCGCATAAATATCGCCCGTCGTATCCCGTTGAACGCCGATCTTTTTCCCGGCAAGACTGCTCCATAAGATACATTCCGTTCCGTTCGTCGCGGTCGTCACGTTCGCCTTAAATTCGGTGTCCGAAACCTTATAAATCACGTATTGTACGGATTTGAAATAGGGATTGGAAAACGCAACCTTTTCTTGACGCGCTTCGGTAATCGTAATTCCGGCAGCGCCGCAATCGTATTTCTTTCCGCTCGCGACATTATCAATGATCACGTCGAAATCGGTATTTTCAATCACGACCTTTTTGCCCAACTTTTCCCCGACAAGGTTCATGATATCTACGTCAACGCCCTTGATTTCAGAACCTTCGTAATACTCAAACGGCGCGAAAAACGCGTTCGTATCGACGTAAATAGCGTCCTCGCCGCAAGCGGCGAAACTTACACAACAAACCGCCGATACAGCGGCAAGCAACATACAAACCAACTTTTTCATCTCTCTGTTCCTCTCTTTTTTAATATTGTCGCTATTGTAGTCCTTTTTATCGCGATTGTCAAACGTTTTAATGTATATTTTCTAAAATTTTTAGAAAAATATTAAAAAAACACCACTTTTATGAATACAATTATGAATAATCGCGTTTTGTATGCAATTTGTCAAAACAAAATGGCAGTTCCCCCTTTTCTTTTTAAAATTTTATGATACAATAAAATCGGCGTTTGGAATATTACAAACGGGAAGGCGACCGTCACGGGCGCGAACGGCTTTCGGAAGGGAGGAAATATGTCTTTATCCGAATTTATTGAAACCCTGAACCTCTACGGTATGCCCGCGGTGCTGTTATCCGTGCTTGCGCAAGGACTTACCCTCGCTTTAATCAGATTGTTTCGCATCAAAAACAAAATGCTGGTCAACCTCATGCCCTTTCTGTTCGGCATTTTATTTTCCTGCGTCTTTCATCTGGTCGTCGGCGGAGCGGAAAATCTTTTGGCGGAGCACACGCTTTACGACGGCATTTTGTGCGGCTCGCTCTCCACGCTGTACGGCGCGATTTGGGATTCCGTCCGAAAAAAGTGCGCCGAACCCGACGCGGAAAGTCTCGTGATCGGGCAGTTGAACGGATACGTTCTGCCACAAGAATTGACCGAAGCGGCAGCGGAAATTCTCGCCGCATACGCCGACGGTGCGACCGAAAAAACGATCGCCGAAATCATTCTGTCGCACAAAGCCGATCAAACAGACGAAAAAGCCGCGTTACGACTCGCCCGTCTGTTACAAAAAACGATCGGACTGTTCAAAGAGCCGTAACCGAACGACGCCCTCGCCTAAAAAACGAGGGCGTTTTCGTATTTTTTTCACGCGGATAACAATACTATCCGTATGAAATTCAAAAAGAGCCTGAAAGAAAATCTCAATTATCTAAAAAAAGAACTCTCCGCGGACGACGTGATTTTTTACGATCTCAAAATCGGCGGCGTGCGGAACGCCTGTTTGATCTTCGTGGATTCTATGACAAACAAAGCGGAGGTCGGCTCGCTTCTCGTCAAGCCCCTCGCGAATTTCACCGAAAAGCCATCTTATTCCGCAATTAAAAACAGTCTGCTTTCTCCCGAACGCAAGGAATTTACGGACGCCGAACGGGCGATCGACGACCTTCTTACGGGAAATACCCTTCTCATCATCGACGGATGCGCACACGTGATCGGTTACGGATTGAAAAAACTGGAAACGCGCGCAATCTCCGAACCGCCCACGTCCGTCGTTATCAAAGGACCGCGCGAGGGGTTTACCGAAAATCTGTCCACCAACCTCAGTTTAATCCGCAGACGATTGAAATCGCCTCGCTTTCAAGTGGAAACGCTCAATATGGGAAAGTATTCCAAAACCAACGTCGTTCTCGTATACGTCGACGGGATCGTACAAGAGGGGCTTGCGAACGAAATCAAACAGCGGCTTTCCAAAATTCAAATCGACGGTATTTTGGACGCCTCTTATATTTCAAAATTCTTAAACGAAAAAAAGAGTTCTCTCTTTAAGCAAATCGGCACGACGGAAAAACCGGATATTCTTACCGCAAAACTTTTGGAGGGAAGAATCGGCATTTTGGTAGAGGGTTCGCCCATCGCGCTGTCCGCACCCTACATTCTGTTAGAGGACTTTCAAAGTCCGGAAGATTATTACGGCTCGCCGTATAAAGCGACGGCTTCGCGCGTGCTGCGCTTTCTCTCCGTCGCGCTTGCGGTTTTGTTGCCGGCGTTTTTCGTTTCCGCGCAACTTTTTCACCTGCAATTGATTCCCTTGAATTTTTTATTGACTATCATCAATTCTATTAAAGGAATCCCTCTTTCTCCCAGTTACGAAATGTTCTTTACGCTTTTAATCTTCGAGATTCTGAACGAAGCGAGCGTTCGTATGCCAAAATACGTCGGCATGGTCGTTTCCATCGTCGGCGGATTGGTCTTGGGCGAAACGGCGGTCAACGCAGGCATTATTTCCGCGCCCGCCTTGATGATCATCGCGCTTTCGGGAATCTGCCTTTATACCGTCCCCGAATTGGTGCAGACGTTTTCTTTAATCCGCATCATTTTGTTGATCTTGGCAGGCTCGCTCGGCGGCTACGGCATCGTGCTTGCGAGTGCCTTTTTCATCATCTATCTCGTTTCGTTTGAAGATTACAAAACGCCGTTGCTCGCACCCTACGCGCCGATGATTCTGCCCGATCGGAAAGACGGCTTCCGCAAAGGCGCGCTAGACGAACAAAAGGAACGCCCTATCGTATTGAAAAGTCCGAACAGAATCAGACTCAAAATAAAAGGAGAAAAGGAAAAGGTATGAAAGAACTCAAAATCAGACAAATCGGTCTGCTCTTTCTCGCATTTCTGCCCGTCACGAAAATCTTTACGTTGCCGGCAACGCTGTCGCTCTACGCCAAGGAAGATCTTCTTCTTTCGGCGTTGCTTCCGCTTGCGTTGGATTTTATCGTACTTTGGGCAGTTTGGTATGCGTCAACGCGCGCCGACTGCGATTTTCCGCAACTCATTCACCGCTCGCTCGGCAAGATCGGCGCAAAAATTTACTTCCTTTCCTTTTGCGTTTATTTCTTTTTGAAAGCCTATTTGCCCATCATCGAGCAAAAAGATTACGTCGAACAAACGCTGTACGAAACCGATCCCACGTTCTTGATCTTTTTTCCCTTTTTTATCATCAGCGCGTACCTCTCGGTCAAGCCGCTCCGCACGCTCGGACGCGCCGCCGACCTTTTGGCAAGCGTTACCGCCCTTTCTTTTTTGCTTATTTTCTTTCTGTCTTTGGAGCAAACGGATTTCTCCGCCTTATTGCCGATCGGCGCGCAAGGGACAAAAATACTGACCGCCTCTTATTCCGCACTCTCTTGGTTCGGCGACGGGGCGTATTTTCTCTTTCTGTTCGGAACGTTCAAAAAAGAAAAACACGGGCTTATCAAGTTATTCGGAGGCTATCTCGGAGCAGCCCTCTTTACGCTCGTCTTTTTGGCGATGTTTTACGCGTCGTTTACCGCGATTGCGGATCGGCAAGATTACGCGCTGAACGAAATGGCAAAATACTCCGCCGTCATCATGGCGGTCGGAAGATTTGACTTTATCGCGATCTTTCTCTTTCTCGGCGTCGGCGTGTTTTCCATTTCCCTGCCGCTGTACTTTTCAACGTACGCGCTCCGACAAGTACTTCCCATGTGGCAATCCCCCTTTGCGGCAATTATCGTGAACGGCGCGATGCTCGTATTTATTCTTCTTACGCGGCACTGTTACGTGACCGTTCGGGAACTATATCTAAAATGGTTCGGAATTTCCGTACTGTTTTTCTCTTACCTTTTGCCATTCGTCACCGCGACGTTTCGGGAAAAAGCATCCCTTCCCTTAAAGGAGAATACGCAATGAAAAATCTATGGAAAAAAATTTGTTTTATTCTCGCCGGTGCTGTTACCGTTCTGTTCTTTTCCAACGATTTCGGCTTGATCGACATCGAAAAGACGGCAATCATCACGGCGGTCGGAATCGATTTATCCGAAGAAGGCTTCGAGGTAACCGTTCAAATCGTCGTGCCGCAAGTATCCAGTTCGCAATCCGAAAACAAAAAGGCGATCGTTTCGGGAAAAGGCGACACCGTAAGTTACGCGCTGCATGAAATCGGTACGCGCACGGGGTGGTATCCCAAACTGTCCTTTTGCAATCTAATCGTAATGGGCAAGCAAATGATGCAAAAGGGCGACGTGATCGCAGTCATCGAATATTTTGCACGCAGCGTAAAAATTCAAGATTCCGCCGTCATCACCGCATGCGAGGGAACGGCGAAAGAACTTTTGCAAGTTTCCACGCCGCTGGACAATCTATCCGCTTTCGCCCTTCAAAAGATTCTCATCAAAAACCCCGGTCAAGCAAACGACGTGTTCGCGGTCAACCTCAAACTCTTTTCGATCGGGCTTCACTCGCAAAGCGGCGCTTCGCTGATCCCGTATATCCGCAAAATCGGCACGACGGGAACGACGGGCGATAAATCGTCGCAAGGCGGCTCGTCCGAACCGTTGGAAAGTTTGGGCGGAAACACGAGCGGCGGAACGGGCGGCGGCAATACGGAACAAAAGGAATACGTATTCGACGCGACTTCTTCCGTCCTTTTTAACCGCGGAAAGCCGGTCGCCGAATTTGATAAAGAAATGACGTTCGCCATGAACTTTCTCATTCGTCGCAGCGGCGATACCGTTTACGCCGTTCACGACGCGACCGTAGGCGACAAAAAAGAGGACTATCTTCTGACCGTCACGGAAAACGATTGCTCACTCGACCTCGCAATCGAAAACGGGAACCCCGTTATGACCGTCAAAATGCACATTTTCGCCACCGTCGACGATACAACCGAACCGCAAAGCCCTGCCGAATCAAACTACAACTACGATCTGCCCGACGGCGTTGCCGAACAAGCGGAACGCCAACTTACGAAAACCATTCTTCAAATCTTTGCGATCGCAAAACAAACGGGAACGGATATTTTTAAAATGAAAAACAAACTGTACCGCTATCACCACCGTTACTACGAAGCGTTGTGCGAAAACCTCTACGAGCGGTTGGAATGTCGCACGGATATCTTTTTCAAGGGACGTCGGTAATTGTCCACCGAAAGCAAGCAACCGTTCGACAAAAAACAAAACGAATTTTACTATTTTCGCCAAACCGATCGCACACGCGCGCAAAACGCCTTGCCATCGCGCGCGATTTTTGCTATACTTTTAGCGAGAGGTTTTTATGGAACAAACGAACTACGACGAAAAAGAAGCAAAATTATTAAAGCGCGGCAAACGCGTAACGTACGAAACGCTTGCATTTTCTCTGCTCGCGTGCCTTTTCTGTTTAGCCTGTCTGCTCACGCAATACGGCATCCTTTCGATCGGACAAACGGAGCGCGTCGTCTTATTGGTCTGTCTGGGCGCAGCCGCCGTTGCGACCTTCCTTTTCACCTTGTTCGATTCGATCGGATACCGCAAGCAATACCGCGCTTTCGCGGAAGAAATCCGTTCGCAAGAATAAAGCTCGCCTTACAACCTTTTAACGATCTTTTTTCAAAACGGCTGCTATTGTGACCGTTTTTTTTCGTTCGGCATACACTGTAACGAGAAAAACGAAAGGAGATCTCTATGCCGAATAACCGCTATTACCTCGGTGCAAACGACGAACACGGCGTTAATCCGCCCACCAACGGAAAACGCACACCCGTCATGCCCTACATAAACCGCCGCATTTACGAAAACGAATTTAACGCCGCGGCGAAAAACGACTTTATCGAATCTGCTCTGCGAAACGATTTCCGCATTTACGACGTAAAACCCGAACAACAAGACGTTCCCGTTTCCGCGCGCGTCAGACGAATCAACGCGCAGGGTTTGACGCTTCTCGTCACGTTCGCATACAACGCGTTCGGAAGCGGCAACGCCTTTAATTCGGCAAACGGTTTTGAAACCTATTACTCCGTCCGAAACGCAGACGCGTCGGACAGCCGCGCCCTCGCAGAGGATATCTTTGAATCGCTGAAAGACAAAACAAACCAAACACCGCGCTTTGTCGGACAGTTGGATATCGGCGTTCTGTCCTCCGTCAATTGTCCGTCCGCCTTGATCGAAGCGGGATTTATGACCAATCTCTCGGAAGCGAAACTAATGTTGGACTGGAATTACCAAACGTTGGTTGCCGAAGCGACCATACAAGGCGTCGTCAACGATCTGGGATCGGGTGCAAGTTACGTCGAACGGAATAATCTCGCCGTCTATCCTCTTTTACGACAGCGAAGCCGCGGAAATTTCGTCATGCTCGCCCAATTTTTGCTGGCGCATTTCGGTTACTCGCTCGCCGTTGACGGAATTTTTGGCTCTGAAACCGCCGCCGTCGTGCGCCGTTTCCAATCCGAAAACAAGTTAGCGTCGGACGGGTTGATCGGCAACGCCACTTGGAAAACCTTACTCTATCTTCCCCCGTACCCTTTGCTCTCGTTCGGCGCAAAGGGAGTATACGTCAAATATCTCCAATCCAAACTGACCGCAAAACTCTATCCGAGCGGAAAAATCGACGGCATTTTCGGCAACGCAACGCTGAACGCCGTCAAGCAATTCCAAGAAGAAAACGGACTTGCGGTTGACGGAATCGTCGGACCGAACACTTGGGCACTGCTTTCGGTCATCGGCGGCGGAAGAAGTTGATCGCTTTAAGGCACGCAAAAAACGTCGCCCGTTTGATTCCTTAACAAGCGAGGCGCGCTTCCCGTAACGGGGAACGCGCCTCGTCTTTTTCTCTTTTAACAAAAAACGCGAGCCGTGTTTGCATCGCGCAAACCGCAAGCCGCGTTTTCTCTATTTTGACGCTAATTCTTTTAAAAAGCACTCCGCCCGCGCGATATCCTCGCTTTCCGCCGCGCGAAAGGCGGCGTACGGAAAGGGAATTTCCAACTTGCGATACTTTTCTTCGCATAATTTATGAAAGGGCAATAGTTTTAATCGCGACACGCACAAATATGCGCCGAGCCGCGCAAGGGCGGACAACTTTTCCGATCCGTCGTTTTTTTCGGGCACGAGAACGTTGGTGACAACCACCCGTTTCGACAGCCGTTCGCAAGCGGAAAGGAACGCATGATAGGGGCACAGGTCGTCCGTTTCTTGATTTTTCACGTCCACGATCAACGATTCCGCCGCCGCAATCAACGGTTCGTCCACAATCTGCCCGTTTGTTTCGAGAACGGTACCGATCCCCTCTCTCTTCAATTCTTCCATAATCGAGAGACAAAAATCACGTTGCAAAAAGGGTTCGCCGCCGGACAGCGTAACGCCGCCGCGCTTGATATAATTGCGATACCGAACGCACTTTTCCACAACCGCGCGCGCAGTCGTTTCCGTCCCCTTACGAAAGAGCGTTTCGGGATTGTGGCAAAAAGGACACCGCAGATTACAGCCGCTTAAAAACACGACCACGCGAAGCCCGAAGCCGTCTACCCCCGAACCGCAATAGACGGAATCCAAATACCCCTTACATTCTTCCATGATACGTGCGTTTCAATACTTCCATTTGATGTGCCTTGCTCAACTTATGGAAATTAACGGCGTATCCGGACACGCGAATGGTGATATTCGGATACAATTCGGGGTGTTCCATCGCCTTTTGCAGTTTTTCCCGATCGAGCACGTTGACGTTCAAATGATGCGCGCCCTGCATAAAATAGCCGTCCAACATATCGACGAGATTGGAAACGCGCTCCTCTTTATTTTCGCCCAACGCGGACGGGACAACGGAAAACGTATTGGAAATTCCGTCCCGACAGCAATCGTAAGAGAGTTTTGCGACCGAATTAAGGGAAGCCAACGCACCGCTTGCGTCGCGCCCGTGCATGGGATTTGCACCAGGGGCAAACGGTTCGCCTGCCTTTCTGCCGTCCGGCGTCGCCCCCGTTTTCTTTCCGTAAACGACGTTGGACGTTATGGTTAATACGGAAAGTGTATGCTTTGCGCCGCGGTAAGCCGGCGTCTTTTTCAATTCTTCCGAAAATTCTTTCAAAATATCCGCCGCAATTGCATCAACGCGATCGTCGTCGTTGCCGTATTTGGGGAAATCCCCCTCCACCGTAAAATCGCAAATAATGCCGTTTTCGTTATAGACGGGCGTTACTTTTGCATACTTGATCGCCGAAAAGGAATCCGCGACGACCGAAAGCCCCGCCACGCCGCACGCGAGAAAACGCTCCACCGAAGTATCGTGCAACGCCATTTGAATCTTCTCGTAGGCGTACTTATCGTGCATATAATGGATCACGTTCAGCGTATTGACGTACATACGGCACAGCCAAGCGCGATAGCGACCGAACGCTTCTTTCACTTCGTCGTAATCGAGCACGCCGGTGAACGTCTTTCCGACGGGCGCGAGTTGCGTGCCGCTCTTTTCGTCCCTGCCGCCGTTCAGCGCAAGCAACAGCAACTTTGCAAGATTGCAACGCGCACCGAAAAACTGCATTTGTTTTCCCACTTTCATGGCGGAAACGCAACAAGCGATCGCGTAATCGTCCCCGTAGATCGGGCGCATTACGTCGTCGTTCTCGTACTGAATGGAGTCGGTATCCACCGAAACTTGCGCGCAGAATTTTTTAAAGCCTTCGGGCAATTGCTCGGACCATAAAACCGTAAGGTTGGGTTCGGGCGCAGCACCCAAATTATAAAGGGTATTCAAGAAACGGAAGGACGTTTTTGTTACCAACGTTCTGCCGTCCGCGCCCATTCCGCCCACCGATTCGGTCGTCCAAGTGGGATCGCCGCCGAACAAATCGTTATATTCGGGCGTACGGAGTTGCCGCGTAATGCGCAGTTTTATAACGAAATCGTCAATCAATTCTTGTGCGGTTTCTTCGGTCAACGTGCCGTTTTCGAGATCCCGTTCGATGTAAATATCCAAGAACGAGGAAACGCGCCCCAAACTCATCGCCGCACCGTTCTGTTCTTTGATCGCCGCGAGATAGCCGAAATACGTCCATTGAATCGCCTCGCGCGCATTCTTCGCCGGGCGCGCGATATCGTAGCCGTAAAGTTCCGCCATTCCCTTTAATTTTTTCAGAAAATCAATCTGCTTCCACAGTTCTTCGAGTAAGCGGACGTTCTCCTCCGTCATGTTGTTTTTCCCGTAAGCAACGCGATCCGCTTCCTTTTGCCGAATGAGATAATCCACTCCGTACAAAGCGACGCGGCGGTAATCACCGATGATGCGCCCTCTGCCGTACGCGTCCGGTAAACCGGTTAAAATCCCTGCGTGACGCGCCGCGCGCATTTCTTCCGTATAGACGTGGAACACCCCGTCGTTATGCGTCGTTTTATAGGAAAACTCCTCTTCGATCCGCTCGGAAAGCCGATAGCCGTAAGCCTCGCACGCGCTGCGCGCCATACGAATCCCCCCGAACGGATTGACGCCGCGCTTTAAGGGTGCGTCCGTCTGCAACCCGACGATCAACTCGTTTTCCCGATCAATATAGCCTGCCGGATACGAAAGCAACGAAGAAACCCGTTCGGTATCGATATCCAAAACGCCGCCCTTTTCTTGCTCGCTTTTAAGCAACGCGTTGACCTTTTCCATGAGTTTCGCCGTTCGCGGCGTCGCTCCCCTTAAAAAAGCCTGATCTCCGATATAAGGCTTGTAATTTCTCTGAATAAAATCTCTGACGTCCACCGTCTCTTCATAAGTTCCGCCTTGAAAGCCCGTCCATTCTGTCATAAAAAACCTCCGATGATAAATAAAAACACCCGAACAGTAACGCTACTGCCCAGGTGGTCGGCCGATACGTCCGTTTGCTCCCCTGCGGTTAATCCGCTGATCCACCGGTCACAAACGACGGCGCTCGAACGAGCGCAACACACGTTCAATTGTATTTCAGTATCAGTATAACCGCAAAACGAAAATTTGTCAACCGTTTCGTCCCGATATCGAAGAATTCGTCGAAACGCCTCGAAATCAAATCCGAATTCAATTTTATTCCAAATTAAAAAACCGGAGCGCATAAAAAATGCAGACAAAGCGTTTCTCCGTCTGCATTTTCCTTATTTCCTTAAAAAGGGAGTTTCAAAATATCCGAAAAGCGTTCTATCTTAAAATCGGCTTTTGCGTGTTTGGTCGCTTCGCCGATCGCCACCGTCGAAAAGCCGCCGGCATTCCCCGCGTCGATTCCGGCAAAAGCGTCCTCGATTACGTAACATTCTTCGGGGGGAAGATTCAAAAACTCCACTGCTTTCAAAAAGACTTCCGGATCGGGTTTGGAACGCGTAATATTGTTCCCGTCGCTCACGGCGTCGAAAAACGAACCCAATCCCAACCGCTCTAAGATATACGGCGTGTTTTTGCTCGACGAACCGATCGCGAGTTTTACGCCTCTCCGTCTTAATTCGTTCAAAGTATCCCGTACCTCGTCGCTCAAATCCTTTTCGGACATATCGCGCAGCATTTCCACGTAAAGAAGATTTTTGTAATCGGCAAATTGCTTTTTCTCTTCCGCCGTATATTGTTTATCGCTTTTTTCCAAAACAATTTCAAGGCTTTCCATACGAGAAACGCCGCGTTGCCGCGCGTTGTCTTCCCGACCGAACCGCTCGATTCCTAATTTTTCGGCGAGCGCTTTCCAAGCCCTATAATGATATTCGTCTGTAAAACAGATGACTCCGTCAAGGTCAAAAATAACCGCTTTCATTCCTTCTGTTCCTTTCTTTTATAATACAAGAAGTTGGAAACTTGCTTGCAAGGGGTTATAACTCCGTAGCGTTTCAAACTAAAAAGCATAAAAACGCATTTTTTACGGCAACACAACCCTTTTTGCAAAGATTTTGCTCGGCAAAAGATTTCTTTCTTATCGTTTATAATAACGGAAACAGCGCCTGCCAAATTCTTTCTGCAATCGCAGCCATTCCCGCATCGCCCGGATGACACGCAACGCCGACGTGCGAAAACAACCCCGTCGCGCGCATATCGTCCCGTTCGCCCAAATCGCCCAAATAAACGAAAGGCATATTCCGATTCTTTGCAAGTTGTTCGGTCAATCCGTCAAACGCGTCGTACTTCCAAAAGGAAGACGTGAAAATCACCGTCGCGTTTTCGGGGCATACGTAACGCAGCATCTCTTCCACCGCGGAGCAATACCGTTCGGACGAAACGAACTCGCTCTTGATATTCTCCGTAAGGCGATACACCACGATATCCGCACGCACGTCGCGACATTCCCGATAAAGGGACAAATCCGTCTTGCCCCCGTTCAGCGACTGTTCCCAATCCGCCATTTGCCGAACGTACAATTCGTACGGTTTTTCCGTACGATCCAACTTGTCTTTTAACAAATGAACGTAGTCCTTTTCGCGCGCGGAAGCCGCCATTCCCCAATCGCCGAACCAACCGAGCGATTCGTTCGGGGCGTGACGCGTAATCGAATTTCCTAAAATTAAAATTTTCTTTCCGCCGTTGCCATACCCGAAAAACACCGAAGAGTTTTTCATCTGGTTTGCGGCGGAAACGTTGTTCTTTTTAATAATTGCCTGTTCCATGATTCCTTAAATATCGCTTAGGCTGTTTCTGCGGAATAACCGCGTATCGACGTACTCCACCTTGCTTTCCGCGCCGTTCGCCTTTGACAAAAACATTCGGAATAACCGATCTCCGTATTCCGACTTATTGTAACCGATGGACGAAAGGCTGGGCGTTAAATATTCGGCGTACAACACGTTATCGAAGCCGATCACGGAAATATTTTGCCCCATTCCGCAACTGTTAAATTCTTTGATCGCGCCGATTGCCATCAAGTCGTTCGTCGTCAAGACCGCCGTTGCGTTGTGCTTTTCCTCTAAAAACCGCCGCGCTAAAAGCCGACCGTTTTCCAAAGAAGCCTTTACGGGACGTTCGGGCGCGATAAACGCCGCTTTTTTGCCGAAGATTTTTTCGTGAAATTCCAAGAAGAACGGCAACCGTTTATCCAACACGTAATCGTCCGGGAAGCAAGAAAGCATTTCGACGTTTTTATGTCCTAACGACTGTAACGTCAACAGCGTTTCTTCGATTCCCGAACGGTAATTCGGCTCTAACTGCATATACCGATTGCTGATATCGCCTGCGCTGTGCGTTAAAACGATATGCGTTCCGTTCTCGTCCAAGCGAGCGAAATTGGTCGCGCCGATGCGATCCTTAAAATCGAGAATGATTACGCCGTCGATGCGCCGCGCGATAATCTGATTGATAATGCGATCAATATTGTTATGCGTATCGAAAATCATCACCGAATAATCCAAACGGTTCGCTGCGGATTCGATCCCGGCGATGGTTTCGGTATAATTCGGGTTGCTGATTTCCCCGCAAATGACGGCAAGAGTATTGGTCTTTTTGGTAGACAACCCCTTTGCCAACAAATTCGGGACGTAATTCAACTCTGCAATCGCATTTTCGATTTTTTCGGAAAGTTCCTTTGAAACGTTACGGGAATTATTCAAATAACACGAAACCGTTTGTTTGCATACCCCGGCACGCTTCGCGACCATTTCTCTCGTTACTTTCATTTCGACGAAATATCCACCCTTAATTCTTTTTCGAGCGTATACTCGATCCCCTTGATTGTTACGGGAATACAAGCATCGTCCTCTTTGGAAATATATATTATATTATCACATATTTCCGCTTTTATCAAACTATTGCGATAATAAAAGTGGAGAAAAACCTTTTTCCACCAAGGAATTTGCTTGGGATCGAAGCAAATTCCTTCCTTTAAGCAGCGAATCCCGAACAACCCTCTGAACACCGAATACCAAGCACCCGCCGCGCAACCGCTGTGAACGCCCTCCACACTGCCGCCGTGCAAATTGCAAAGATCGATATTCGCCGTCTTTTCAAGATACTCGTAAAATCCGAGCAAACGATCCAAGTCCGCGCAAGCGACCGCATGCGGCGCATACGAAAGCGACGAACTGCATTCGCACATCTTTTCGTAATAATCGAAGTTCCGCGCATAGAACGCGTCGTTCATGCCGACGTTCAAATACGTGTATAACAGCATGACGTCCGGCTGCTTAATAATCTGACTTTCGTGATACGCGCCCTTAAACTTCATCTGCGCCGAACGCGTGGAATTTTCCGTTCCGTCTATTCCTCGTTTCAACGAAAAATATCCGTCGAATTGCGGAATCATGCCGAATTTGTCTTCGGGAAGATACATCTTTTCCGCAAGCGTCGCGATCCGTTCGATCAATTCTTCCGTAACGCCGATCTCCTCAAACGGGAAATCGTTATGCGCACGGTATTCCTCAACAGCCTTTTCGGCGACGAATTTTACGGTATAATTCGTATACGCGTCGTTATTGACGTAAGGATGGTGTTCGTCCGTTCCCGTGCAACGCAAAATTTCGTATCCGCGCGGTGTTTCGGTCACTCTGGATACCCAATAACGCAGACATTGGAAGAGCATATCGAACCCTTTCTCGCGCATGAATTTTTCATCGAGCGTCACGAAATAATAGTTTAAGACGGCATAAGCAACGTCCGAAACGATATGATCTTGCATAAACGGGTGTCGCACGAAAGACCAAACGAGTTCATCGCCCTTAATTCCCGAACAAAAAGCAAACCGAGCACCGTCGTATCCTTGCTCCGCCGCGTTTTTCTTCGCCTGTTCCATCATGGAATAACGGTATTCGAGCGTATGCCGCGCCGCTTCGGGCGCGACGTACAGGAAATACGGCATTTGGTAGATCTCGCTGTCCCACCATACGAATTGGTGATAGCCCTCGCCCGTCAATCCCTTTGCCGCAACGCCGTGAAGCCCGTCGTTTCTATTGACGGAAATCAACGATTGATAGCAAGAAAACGCCATTGCCGTCGCCATTCCGTCGTCGCCGTCAATCCAAATATTGCCGTTCTCAAATAACTTTGCGTAAACGTTCAGGTGCGCCACCAACTGCTTTTCGTAATATTTCTCCAAAGACGCGTCGCGTTTTTCCAACGCTTCCGCGCAATCCCCGTCGCAATCGCGAGAGGTGTAGAGAAGCGTGAATTTTTCCGCGACGACCTTTTTGCCGACCGCCTCGCAACGTACGGCTAAAATCCCGTCCTTTTTATACGGTTCGAAAGCGTCCACGCTCTTTCCGTCCGCATAGGCGAATACGGAAGTCTTTGCTCTACATAAAAAGCCGTACTTCTTTCCGCTTTCCACCGAAACGGAAACGGTGTTTTTCGCAATTTTGCTTTCGCGCACGGACGTAATATACTGTCCGTTCGTTTTCGTCCGCGGATCAATTCCGGCGATAATCGCGATTTTCTTCGCGTGATTGATCGGTTCTACCGTGATCCTCTGACAGTAAAGATGATCGTCGGCAAAGGACGAAAAGCGTTCAAACAGAATATCCGTGACGTCGCCCTTCGTATTCTCCCAACGAACGCGTCTGGTCAAAACGCCTCTTTCAAAATCGAGCGTGCGCTCGTAATCGAGAAGCGTTCCCTCGTGCATATAAAACGGCTCGCCGTCAATTTCGATGCGCGCGGTAAGAACGTCCAAGACGTTTACGCCGAATTCGGACTTTTCAAACCGCTTCAAGCCCTCTTCGTCGTAATAATATTTTTTCATGTATACGCTGTCGGGTACGGGGGCGCATATTTCCACGGCTTCGTCTAAATAACCGCGGATATACGTACCCTGTACGCCCAGCGTGCTGTATTCTTCAAAGCTTCCGCGAACGCCCATATATCCGTTCCCGGTGGTATAGAGCGTCGCGTTCAGCGCGTCCTTGGAAAACGAGTATGCCGTTTCCTTTAAGCAAAGCGGTTTGGTCATATTACTTCGCTCCCTTTAAGAAAAGTACGGGAACGAGCATGGTCGCCGCTCTTCCCTCCACGTCCAACGAAAACACGAAATTGCACTTCCGTTTTTCGGTCGGGCAGGTAAATTCAAAGGACATCTTCTTGATCGGATTTCCGTACGTATTGCGCGCGAGATAGAAGAACCCTTCTTTATCGTCCACCGAACAGCCGTCTTCGGTATACCAACGGTAAGAGAGGTTTTCGGAAACGCGGAATTTGTTTTCCACCTCGATTTCCGCAACGCCTACGCCGGCCTTCAAGTATTGTCCGTTCGGATAGGAAACCGAAACCTTGAAAAATTTATAATCGTACACGCAAGAATCCGCCTTACCGAACAACCGCGCAACGGTCGTCTGAGAAGCGGAGAGCGCGGACGAATCGACGGTTTCGCCGTAAATGCCGAGCCCGTTCACCGCAACGCTCGTATCAATCAACGCAAGCGTTCTTTCGGTCAGTTCTTCTACCGTTTGCGGAATCATTCCCTCTAATTCGCCGTGATCGAGGCAAAGAGTCTTGATCGCGTTTCCGATCGGGCGAATCCAATGCCCCGGAATCCCGTCGTAGCCGTAAATAATGCCGAGCAACGAGCCGAGCGTCGCCGCAGTACAGTCGGTATCTTCGCCGCAGTTGACCGCATAGCAAAGCGTATTGGAAAAATTACCCTGTCCGTACAGCAAGCCGAGCACGACGATGGCGATGTTATCCACCGCGTCATACCCCTTTTCTCCGTCCGCAAAGCCGAGTTCTTTATCCCGATCGCTGCAAAGAACGACAGTTTCTTTTCCGTTATAATAACTGAACGGCGCACCGCGGAAACGGCGTAAAATCTCATCGCGCGTATCCAAATAAGGCATACCCTTCGCGTAACATTCGCGCACCAACGCCGCGGCTTGCGCGACGCCGCAATCGGACGGAATATATCCAAGCCCGATATCGAGCAGTTTATTCACGTCCTTTTCCACGAACGCCGCCGCTTCCATCGCCGCAATCAAAGCGGCGGCGTAAGTTCCCTCGCTGTTGCCCGAATGGTCAATCGCGGAATCCGCGAGCATATACGAAACCGCAAGTTCGGGGTTTCCCGCCGCAATGCACGCCCAAATCTCGCTGCGGATATAACTTCCGCAACTGTGAATGTACGGATTGTTTTCTCTGCCGCTCTGAGGAGAGCAAATGCCGAGTTTCATGTTTGCCTTAGCGTTGCCGTACTCCGCCCAATGCGGCGTAACGCACACGCTGAAATAATAACCGAGATCTCTCGTCGTCACTTGAAGTTTTTGCTCTTCTAACGCGATCAACCACAAAAGTTGAATGTCCAAATCGTCGTTCGGCAAGGGATTTCCGTCCAAATTCTGCGTATATCCCGTAACGTGATTGATCTGCCGCCGCCATTCAAAAGGCGCGCCGAGCGTACCGCCGATATTTTTTCCGTACCAGCAACCTAAAATTTTATTTTTTAATTCGTTTCTATTCATAATCTCCACGACCTTACAATTATTTTAACCCTTTACCGCGCCTGCCGCCACGCCTTCGATGAAGTATTTCGACAAGAAAGAATAAAGCACGATAATCGGAGCAGTCAAAATACAGAGTCCAGCACAGAGCACACCGTATTCCGAATTGTTCTGCGACTGGAAGTTAATCAAGCCGAGCGGAAGCGTTTTCGCCGCGTCGTTGTTCGTAATCGTAATCAAGGGCCAGAAGAAATCGCTCCATATTCCCGTAAACGTCTGAACGGCGACGAGCGCCATCATGGGCGTCATCAATCGGAAATCGATTTTCAAAAACATTTCCCAGAAATTCGCGCCCTCGATCATTGCGGCTTCGTGCAATTCGTTCGGAATTTTCTTCACGTAAGACACGCCGAGAATAACGCCCAACCCTGCCGGAGAAAACACGCCGGGGATAATCAACGCCCAGAGCGAATTTAAGCAGTTCAATTCGCGAATCATGATAAATTGCGGAATCGCCGTAACCTCTCCGGTGAAAAACATCGTCGAAATCACGATAACCGTAATAATTTTATTTCCCTTAAACTCCAACACCGCGATCGCGAACGCAACCAACGAACTCATTAAGACCTTGGAAGCGACCGTCAACGCGGAAACTAACACGGAGTTAAAGAAATATCTTGAAAAATGACCGTCAGTCCAAGCCTTCGCGTAATTTTCGGGATGCATAAAAGAGATCGAAAAAGGCGAAGAGAGAAATTCTCCGTACGTCTTAAAAGAAGTCGTGAGAACGAACAATAAGGGGTACAAAATCATAACGGTGATCGCCGCCATCAAGATAAACAGCAATACGTTCGCGATGATTTTATTTACTTTTTTCTTATTCAAACCGTCCGAAACAGGGCGAATCGCTACGTTATTATCCATCAATTTTTTCCTCCTGTTTCCCGGTGATCGCATTCAACGAAAGCGAAATAGCGGCGATAATAACCGACAATACGATAGACATGGTAACCGCACGGCAGAACGTCTTATATTTATAAGCGGTATTATAGATATACATACCGACGACGTACAAGCCGTGATTGCCCGATCCGTTCGTAAACAGATAGAACAAATCGAATGATTTCAATCCGCCCATAACGGACAAGAGCAAATTGACGGAAGTGGAACTCCACGTCAAAGGCAAAATAAATTTCCAAAGGATTTTCCAACCGTTCGCGCCGTCGATTCTCGCGCTTTCGATGACGTCCTTCGAAATCGCGTTCATTGCGATAAAGTAAATAATCGTCGTAACGCCGATGTATTGCCAGGTATTGACGAAAATAATCGACCATAACGCGATGTTATCGTCCGTCAGCCAAAGCGGAAACTCCGTAACGCCGAATACGTTCCCTAAGATCAAGTCCAAAAGACCGACGTTCGGCTCGAAGATGAACGTCCACATAACGCTGACGACCGTCGCCGGCAATAAAACGGGGATATACAGCAAAACTTTATAAACGGCTTGTAAGCGCGCCGTCATGTTATAAAGAATGTATGCGAGGAAAAATCCGAGCAACGTCTGAATTCCCGTCGAAATAAACGTAAATTTAATACTCGTAAGAGTGGATTCCCAGAATTGTTTTCCCTGCTCGCTGAACAGCCACTTGTAATTTTCAAACCCGATAAACTCAACGTTTACGAAGACGAATTTCCAATTCGTAAAACTAAGTCCGAGAGACAACAAAACGGGATAAACGATGAATAAGATGATACCGATCACCGTCGGTATCATCATAATCCATCCAACAATATTTGCTTTTTTTTGTAAATATTTTACCATAGAGTGCTTCCTGTCGAGAAATTAAGCCAACCAGCTTCTGTCGTAATCTTTTTTCGCGTTCTTACGGGGCATCCAATCTTTTACGGGGCTGTTCAACAAGAAGTCCTGCATATCCGCATAAGTGTTCTTGTTGATCTGCTTAATCATATCAAGCGCGGTCGGATATGCCGCCGGAGAACCCATGATGTAAGCCTGAATGATTCCTTCGTTCATGGAAGCGTTTCCTCCCGTCATGTAGTCGGGAGAAGTCGCGTACGCGCCGACGTATTTCACCTCTTCGGAGAATGCTCTATACGTCTCGCTGTGGTATTCGACTCCTTTTAAGACGGTAATGGACTGCATGCCGTCAACGATAATCTGCTGTGCTTGCTGACTCGTAAGGAATTCGATGAGTTTAATGGAAGCGAGTTTTTGATCATTCGTCGCGTTCGGACTGTAAGAAAGTCCGTCAAAGCCGCCGTAAACGTATTTCACCTGATCGGCGATCGCCGAGGGGGCGGGAATCGCGAACAAACCGACTTCGTCGCTCATGGTGGAAGAAATATCGCCGATATTGGTTACGTTTGCAAACAACATCGCCGCTTTCGTTCCCTCGGACGTAACGAATTGCTGAATCGCGTTTTGTTTGGAAGCCGCCATCGCGTTCTTTCCGAAATAACCGGCAGCGTACCAATTCCTCACCTTGTCGTAAACGAGAGAACCGGTTTCGTCCTCGTAATCGGGTTCGAGCCGTCCCAATTGATAGCCTTCTTCTTCAACCGCGCCGTCCAAAATAGCGCAGAACAGATTCAGCGCGTTGACGACGTACGTAATTTGTCCCTCTTTTCCGCCGGCAGCCAACGGGGTGTATTTCCCGGAATCGCTCACCGCTTTCAATAACGCTTCAAACTCTTCAAACGTCGTGGGAACGGTCCAACCGTTCTGCGCGAAAATCGTCTTGTTATAGAAGATCGCTTCCGCCGTAATACGGAAAGGAGCGGAATAATAATTGCCGTTAAACTTTCCCATTTCCCAGCTGGACGATTGCAAGAAATTATCTGCGATTTTATCGTGTAACCCGTTCAACGTTCCTGCCATAACGCCGTCGGAAGACGAAACGAGCGGATTCATAAAGTGGGTGTAAAACGTATAGACGTTCGGCATTTGATTTGCAATAAACGCCGATTGTAAACTTGTTTCGATTTTGTCGTACGGAGTAATGGAAGTATCGACGTGGATATTCGGATTTTGGCTTTCAAAGATTGCAACCAACCGATTCATCGTCGTTTCGTGCTCCGGCCACATATGCATAAAAGTAATATTAACTTCGGTGTTCGGATCGAGTTCGCCCGTCGGTTCGCCGTTATCGGACGGATTTTGCGTTTCAGAACCGCCGCACGCAACCGAAAAAATTGCCAACATGCCCGTCAAGACACACAGCAAAATTGCTATCCATTTCTTCATTTTTTAATTCTCCTGTTACAATAATATTTGACCGGAAAAGTATTTCAATCCGGAAATGCTTTT
>CAYXWN010000027.1:0-27268 GCA_964468815.1 uncultured Clostridia bacterium
AGCGGGATCAAGAGTCCCGTTTATTGCGATAACCGTTTAACGCTGACTGCGCCCGAGGTGCGGAAAGACGTGGAAAACGGCTTGGTTTCTTTGATTCAAACCAATTTCCCGGATGTTGAGGTTTTAATGGGAACAAGTACTGCCGGAATCGCGCACGCCGCGATTTGCGGTTGGTTGACGGGGCTGCCCATGGGATACGTCCGCGGAAGCGCAAAAGATCACGGCAGAACCAATCGCATCGAGGGAAAATTGGAAGTGGGACAAAAGGTCGTCGTGGTGGAAGATCTCATTTCGACGGGCGGTTCGGTGATCGACGTCGTGGAAGCGTTGCGCGAAGCGGGGGCGGAAGTCTTAGGCGTCGTCGCGATCTTTACTTACGGAATGAAAAAGGGACTTGAACGCCTTGCTGCGGCAAACGTTCCCTTATATACGCTTTCGGATTTCGACGCACTTACCGAAGTCGCGGCGGAAGAAGGCTATATCGAACGCGGAGATATTGCGCGTCTGATTGCGTTCCGCGATAACCCGTCGGACGAGCGTTGGATGGAAAAGAAATGAGGCATTTATTAGACATCGCCGATTTATCGGTTTCGGAGTTGGACGAATTGATTGCCGTTGCCGAGGATATCGCCGCAAACGGCGAGCGGTACGCGAATATTATGCGCGGAAAGAAATTGGCGACGCTCTTTTTCGAGCCGTCTACGCGCACGCGCCTTTCGTTTGAGGCGGCGATGCTGGAATTGGGGGGAAGCGTTCTCGGCTTTTCCGAGGCGTCTTCTTCGTCCGCAACAAAGGGTGAATGTGTGCGAGATACCGTGCGCGTCGTCGGAAATTATGCGGATATCATCGCCATGCGACATCCGATCGAGGGCGCGGCGTTCGTCGCTGCTACAAAATCTCCCGTCCCCATCGTCAACGCGGGGGACGGCGGACATTGCCACCCGACGCAGACGTTGGCTGATCTTCTTACGATTCATCGCGAACTCGGCAGACTGAACGATCTTACGATCGGACTTTGCGGAGATTTATTGTACGGCAGAACCGTCCATTCTCTCATTCATGCGATGGTTCGTTATCGAGGGACTCGTTTTGTCTTGATTTCGCCCACCGAATTAAGGCTTCCCGATTATGCGGAAAACGCGCTGAAGGAAGCAGGCGTTCCTTATACCGTGACAACGGATTTGAAAGAGGCTATGAGTGAGTTAGACGTGCTTTATATGACGCGCGTGCAAAAAGAACGGTTTTCAAACGAGGCTGATTACGAGCGCGTAAAAGATTGTTACGTTTTAACGCCCGAAAAACTTTCGCTCGCGAAGAAGTCGATGCGCGTTTTGCATCCGCTACCGCGCGTGAACGAGATCGCGCAAGAAGTAGACGACGATCCTCGTGCGGCGTATTTCCGTCAAACGCTCAACGGAAAGTTGATGCGCATGGCTTTAATTTTGAAGTTGACGGGCGAAAACGCCTTGCAAACACCGCATACGCTACCGAAAGGAGAATCTTACGACGGCAAATGCCCCAACCCGAAGTGCATTACGCACGTCGAACGCGCGCTTCCGATGCGAAAAACAAAGGGGGCGGACGGCGAGGCTCGTTGTCTTTATTGCGAAACTCTTTTAAAATAAAATTTGCCCGTTTTTTTCGCTTGACTGTTGGGCTCGATTTTGGTAAAATATGAGTGGAAAAACAAGAAGCGATCTTTGTGACTGACGGAACCGCGGATCACCGCATGGAAGCAAAGATTTTTGTCAATGTCGACCGTCTGGGCAGTTCGCGTTTGT
The DNA here is from genome assembly GCA_964468815.1 of uncultured Clostridia bacterium. GTDB lineage: Bacteria > Bacillota > Clostridia > Christensenellales > Borkfalkiaceae > UMGS621. Next base: position 1,782 of record CAYXWN010000027.1, read on the forward strand.
GGACTGCCCATAACTATTTTTCGGAGGTTTTATGAAAAAAATCGGAATCGTAATGGGAAGTGACAGCGATCTTCCCGTTGTACAAAAGGCAATCAATACGTTGAACGCGTACGACGTACCGTACGAGGTGCACGTTTATTCGGCGCACAGAACGCCGGAGGAAGCGCGCGCGTTTTCGTTACAGGCGAGGGAGAACGGCTTCGGTGCGATTATCGCCGCGGCGGGAAAGGCTGCGCATCTTGCAGGTGCGAGTGCGGCAAACACTACGCTTCCGGTGATCGGAATCCCCGTCAAATCATCGACGCTTGACGGGCTTGACGCTCTTTTATCCACCGTTCAGATGCCCGGCGGAATCCCCGTTGCTACCGTCGCGATCGACGGCGCGGAGAACGCCGCATTGCTTGCGATTCAAATTTTAGCAGTCGGCGATTGTGCGCTTGCGGATCGGTTAGCCGCCGCTAGAGCCGCGTCTAAGGAAAAAGTACTTGCAAAAAACGCTGCGATTCAAGCGCAGTTTTCAAAATAAAAAATTCATTCGGAGGAATTAAAAATGGAAAAGAAAGAACAGCTCTACGAGGGCAAAGCGAAAAAGGTTTTTGCAACTGAAAATTCGGAATATTGCATCGTTTCGTATAAAGACGATGCGACCGCTTTCAACGGCTTGAAAAAGGGAACGATTCTCGGAAAAGGCGCAATCAACAACCGTGTAACCAATTATCTGATGAAGATGTTGGAAGAAAAGGGGATTCCTACGCACTTTGTGGAAGAGTTGAACGATCGCGAAACGGTAGTCCGTCGCGTAAAGATCGTTCCGCTGGAAGTCATTGTGAGAAACGTCGCCGCAGGTTCGCTCGCGAAGCGTTTAGGTTTGGAAGAGGGCGTCAAAATGGGCAGAACGGTTTTGGAATTTTGCTATAAAGATGACGCGCTTGGCGATCCCATGGTCAACGAATATCATATTCTCGCCATGAATTTTGCAACCGAAGAGGAGTTGAAACTTATCTCCGAATATTCCTTAAAAATCAACGAAATTCTTTCTGCTTATCTTGCGGAAGTCAACGTCGAATTGATCGACTTTAAGTTGGAATTCGGCAAGACCTCGGACGGTAAGATCGTTCTTGCCGACGAGATTTCTCCCGACACTTGTCGTTTCTGGGACGCGACGACGCATGAGAAGTTGGATAAAGACCGTTTCCGTCGCGATCTCGGCGGAGTGGAAGATGCTTATCACGAGATTTTAAAGCGTCTTTTGGGAGAATAAGCGAGTATGCGTAAGATCAATGAAGAATGCGGCGTTTTCGGCATTTACAGTCCGGACGTACAAGACGTCGCGCATACTGCTTATTACGGGTTGTTCGCTCTTCAACACCGCGGACAGGAGTCTTGCGGTATTGTCGTGAACGACGACGGTGTTTTCACTTCCTATAAGGATGCCGGTATTGTCAACGACGTGTTTACCGCCGACGTTTTAAATCGTTTGGGACAAGGTCATATGGCTGTCGGTCACGTCCGTTACGGAACGACCGGCTCGACGGGACGTCGCAACGCGCAGCCGATCGTGATCAATCATAACAAAGGTACGATGGCACTCGCGCACAACGGCAATCTCGTAAATTCGTCCGAACTCAGAGAGGAGCTTGAATTACAGGGTTCTATCTTCCATACGACGAGCGATACCGAAGTGATTTCTTATATTATCACGAAGGAGCGATTGACCGCACCCTCTATCGAGGAAGCGGTCAATCGTGCGATGCATCGCATTAAAGGCGCGTATTCGCTTGTTTTAATGTCGCCGTCTAAGATGATTGCGGTACGGGACGAAAACGGTTTTCGTCCGCTTTGTTACGGCAAACGGTTGGACGGTTCTTACGTGATCGCATCCGAAAGTTGCGCCTTGGACGCGGTCGGTGCGGAATTTATTCGCGAGTTAAGACCGGGCGAAATTTTGGTGTTCGGCAAGAACGGAATCCGTTCGATCACCGATCATTGCGAGAAAGCACCCGAAAAGATGTGTGTTTTTGAATTTATCTATTTCGCGCGTCCCGATTCGGTCATCAACGGTTGTTCGGTACACGACGCTCGCGTTCGCGCAGGCGAATTTTTGGCAAAAACTTATCCCGTCGAGGCGGACGTCGTAATCGGCGTTCCCGATTCCGGTTTAGACGCCGCGATCGGCTACTCTAAGCAATCCGGAATCCCTTACGAGATCGGCTTTATTAAAAACAAATACATCGGCAGAACGTTTATCGTTCCGGGACAGAAATCAAGAGAAGATTTGGTTCGTATCAAACTGAACGTCATCGGTTCTGTTGTAAAAGGAAAGAGAGTTGTCTTAATCGACGATTCTATCGTCCGCGGAACGACAAGTGCTCGGATCGTCAAACTTTTGAGAGATTGCGGCGCGACCGAAGTGCATATGCGCGTTACTGCTCCGCCGTTTACCAATCCGTGCTATTACGGAACGGATATCGACTCTAAGGAGAATTTGATTGCAAGCAGTCACACGGTAGAGGAAATCGCGCGGGTGATCGGAGTGGATTCGTTGGGATATTTATCCGTCGAGTATGCGAAACAACTTACGGGCGACGGACAAAACGGTTTCTGTCTTGCTTGTTTTGACGGAAACTATCCGACCAACGTTCCGAAAGAGCAATTCAAAAATAAATTCGACTGCAAGATATCGCAGCGGAAAAAAGAGGAGGAATCATAATGGAAAAGAGTTTCAGCGAAAGCTATAAGGCGGCAGGCGTGGATATTACCGCCGGCTACGAGGCGGTTCGACTGATGAAAGAACACGTCGCCAAGACGATGACGGCGGGCGCGGTGTCCGATCTCGGTGGATTCGGCGGACTTTTTCTGCCCGATCTCAGCGGAATGAAGACGCCCGTTTTGGTAAGCGGAACGGACGGCGTCGGTACGAAACTGAAACTCGCGTTTTTGATGGATCGGCACGATACGGTCGGAATCGACTGTGTTGCGATGTGTGTCAACGACGTGATCTGCTGCGGCGCGAAACCGCTCTTTTTCTTAGATTATATCGCAGTCGGTAAAAACTATCCCGAAAAAGTTGCGGCGATCGTCAAGGGCGTCGCGGAGGGGTGTTTACAATCGGGTTCTGCTTTGATCGGCGGAGAAACCGCGGAAATGCCTGGCTTTTATCCGGAGGACGAATACGATCTTGCAGGCTTTTCCGTCGGTATCGTCGATAAAGAAAAGATTTTGGATAACAAGAGCATGAGAGAAGGGGATGCGATCATTGCTCTTCCGTCGTCCGGCGTACATTCCAACGGCTTTTCTTTGGTAAGAAAGGTTTTTGACGTCGATCACGCCGATTTGAAATCACCGATCGCCGCATTGGACGGAAAAAGTTTAGGCGATACGTTGCTTACGCCGACGAGAATTTACGTAAAACCCATGCTTGCGCTCTTTGAACGCGTAACGGTTAAGGGTGTTTCCCATATTACGGGTGGCGGATTTTACGAAAATATTCCCAGAAGTATTCCGAAAGGACTGGGAGCAAAGATCGAAAAGAGCAAGATAAAAGTATTGCCGATTTTCGATTATATCAAAGAAACGGGCAATATCCCCGAACGGGATATGTTCAACACTTTCAACATGGGCGTCGGAATGTCCGTCGTCGTCGCGAAAGAAGACGTTGAAACCGCGCTTTCCGTATTACGCGAGAACGGGGAAGATGCGTATGTCATCGGCGAAATCGTGCGTTCGGACGAGGGCGTTGTTTTATGGTAAAGACAAAAGTTGCCGTCCTTGTATCCGGGGGCGGCACCAATTTACAAGCGATCATCGACAGCGCAAACGTCGGGAAAATTCCGCACGGCGAAATCGTGCTCGTTCTATCCAATAACGCCAATGCGTATGCGCTTACGCGTGCAAAAGAAAACGGGATCGAAACGGCAGTCGTTTCGCGCAAGGAGTGCGGCGATTCGTTTGAGGACGTGTTGCTCGAAACGCTCCGCGCGCACGGCGTCGAACTGATCGTTCTTGCAGGTTTTTTATGCGTTTTGACCGAAAAGGTCACGCGCGCATATGAAAAACGCATTATCAACGTACATCCGTCGTTGATACCGTCTTTTTGCGGAACGGGGTATTACGGATTAAAGGTACACGAGGCTGCGCTTGATTACGGCGTAAAAATTACGGGTGCAACCGTGCATTACGTCAACGAGGTTACGGACGGAGGCGAAATCATTGCTCAAAAAGCCGTCGAGGTCAAAGAGGGCGACACGCCCGAACGATTACAGCGTCGCGTGATGGAAGAGGCGGAATGGGTACTTCTTCCTGCGGCGGTGGAAGAAGTTTGCAAAAAAATACAAGGGGAATCGCTATGAACGTTTATCAAATTCAGAATATCGGAGAATTGATCAAAGAAAATACTTACGTCGGCAGAGGAATCGTCGTCGGAAAAACCAAGAACGGCGCTTGCGCCGCAGTCGCCTATTTTATTATGGGAAGAAGCGAAAACAGCCGTAATCGGATTTTTCGGGAACGGGGGAAAGAAGTTACCATCTACCCCTACGATGCGTCTAAGGTAGAAGATCCGTCGCTTATTATTTACTCGCCGATCCGTGCGTTAAAGGAAAATTTGATCGTCACGAACGGGGATCAAACGGATACCGTGTATGATTTCGTCGCGGCAGGAAAGACTTTTGAGGAAGCGCTTGCAACGCGCTGCTTTGAGCCAGATGCTCCTAATTTTACGCCGCGTATTTCCGCAATGTTGACGTTTGCGAAGGAAGATTTTACTTATCGGATGTCGATCTTAAAGAGTGCGGACGAATCGGGAACGGCTTGTAATCGTTTTTCGTTTGCGTATGAACCGATCGCGGGAGTCGGGCATTTTCTGCACACTTACGTTTGCGACGGAACGCCGATTCCTACTTTCCAAGGTGAGCCGGAACGCGTTGCGATTCCGAACGGAATCGACGAGTTTACCTCCGAACTTTGGAATAATTTGAACGAACAAAATAAAATATCGCTCTACGTTCGCTATATCGACCTGAAAACGGGAAAGACGGAGAGTCGCTTGATCAATAAAAACAACGGGTGAAAGGTATGAGTCAGCAAAAAGAAATTTATTTATCTCCTTTTTCCACGCGTTATGCGAGTAAGGAAATGCAGTATATTTTTTCCGAACAGTTTAAGTTCTCCACGTGGAGAAAACTGTGGATCTCTCTTGCCAAAGCGGAACGTGCGCTTGGGTTAGATATTACGGAAGAGCAGATTGCGGAAATGGAAGCGCATCGCGACGATATCAATTTCGAGGTCGCCGAGGCGCGCGAAAAAGAGGTTCGTCACGACGTAATGAGTCACGTTTACGCTTACGGTATTCAATGTCCGAAAGCGGCGGGTATTATTCACTTGGGCGCGACGTCTTGTTACGTCGGGGATAATACGGACGTTGTGATTTTACGGGAAGCAACGCAATTGATTCTCAAAAAGGCGGCGCAGGTTTTGAAAAATCTCTCCGGTTTTGCAGAGCGTTATAAGTCGCTTCCTTGTCTTGCCTATACGCACTTGCAGCCGGCGCAACTTACGACGGTCGGAAAGCGCGCTACGCTTTGGATGTACGAACTTGCGCAAGACGTCGAAGAGTTGGAATACCGGTTGGGAAAATTGCGTCTTTTGGGCTCTAAGGGCACGACGGGAACGCAAGCGTCTTTTATGGAACTGTTCGACGGGGACGAGGCAAAGGTGAAAGAGTTGGAAGATCGGATTGCTTCCGATCTCGGCTTCCCCGGCGTCGTTCCGGTTTCCGGACAGACTTATTCGAGAAAAGTAGACGCTTACTTTTTGGCGGCGTTATCGGGCGTTGCGCAGAGTGCGTATAAATTTTCCAACGATATGCGGATTTTGCAATCTTTTGAGGAAATGGAAGAACCGTTTGAATCTAAGCAGATCGGTTCGTCCGCAATGCCGTATAAACGGAATCCCATGCGTTGCGAACGTATTTCCGCGCTCTCTCGTTACGTAATCACCGATTCGCTGAATCCTGCCTTCACGGCGGCGACGCAGTGGTTTGAACGTACGTTGGACGATTCCGCAAACAAGCGCATTTCGGTAGCGGAGGCGTTCCTTGCGGTAGATTCTATTTTGAATATCGAAATAAACGTGACGAACGGTTTGGTTGTTTACGATCAAGTCGTCCGCCGTCGCGTTATGGAAAAATTGCCCTTTATGGCGACCGAAAACATCATGATGAAATCGGTGAAAAAGGGCGGTAATCGGCAAGACTTGCACGAATTGTTGCGTGAACATTCTCACGCGGCGGCGAAAAAGGTCAAGTTAGAGGGCGGTGCGAATGATTTGATTGATCGGATTGCCGCCGATCCCGCTTTCCCACTCACGAAAGAAGAAATCGAAGCGGAACTCGATCCTTCGCTTTATATCGGAAGATGTCCTTCTCAGGTGGAGGAGTTTAACGAGCAGGTGATTAAACCTATTTTAGAACGCTACTGCGGCGAAGAGATTGCTTGCGAACTCAACGTATAACGGAGGAAACCATGAAAGAATTTGAATTGAAATACGGCTGTAACCCCAATCAGAAGCCTGCGAGAATTTTTATGAAAAACGGAGGGGAACTTCCCATTGAAATTTTGAACGGCAGACCGGGATACATCAATTTTTTGGATGCCTTTAACAGTTGGCAGTTGGTAAAAGAGATTAAATCCGCGTTGCATTTGCCGGCGGCGGCTTCTTTTAAGCACGTATCTCCGACGTCTGCGGCGGTCGGGATTCCTCTTTCGGAAACGCTGAAAAAGGCTTGCTTTGTGGACGATATCGACAATCTTGACGATTCTCCGCTTGCTTGCGCGTATGCCAGAGCGCGCGGAACGGACAGAATGTCCTCGTTCGGCGATTGGATTGCACTTTCGGACGTCTGTGACGAAACGACTGCGAAATTGATTGCGCGCGAGGTTTCGGACGGTATTATCGCACCCGGTTATACGCCTACCGCTTTGGAAATTTTAAAGGGCAAGCGCAAGGGAACTTATCCCATCGTGAAAATCGACGAACAATACGTTCCGGCAGAGGTGGAAACCAAGGAAGTTTTCGGAATAACCTTTGAACAAAGACGGAACGATTTTACGATCGACCGTGCGTTACTCGGCAATATCGTGACCGAAAGCAAGGAACTTCCCGAAAGCGCAGTGCGCGATCTGATCGTTGCATTGATTACGTTGAAGTATACGCAGTCCAATTCCGTTTGCTATGCAAAAGACGGACAGGCGATCGGCGTCGGTGCAGGACAGCAGAGCCGTATCCATTGTACGCGCCTTGCCGGACAAAAAGCGGATCTTTGGCATCTCCGTCAGCATGAAAAAACGCTTTCGCTTTCTTTCCTTGAAAGTGTCGGAAGACCGGAGAAGAATAATATTATCGACCTTTATCTTTCGGACGATTACGAAGACGTGACTGCGGACGGAAATTGGCAGAAATATTTTTCAAAGAAGCCTCCCGTGTTTACCAAGGAAGAGCAGAAAGAATATTTGTCGAAAATTACGGGCGTATCGCTTGCGTCTGACGCGTTTTTCCCGTTTGACGACAATATCGAACGCGCAAAACGGAGCGGCGTTTCGTACGTCGCGCAACCGGGCGGCTCTGTACGGGACGACGTTGTGATTTCCTCTTGCGACCGCAACGGCATGGTGATGGCGTTTACCGGTATGCGGTTGTTCCATCACTGAGAAAGAGGTGTTTTTATGGATATAATGGTAGTCGGCGGAGGTGGAAGAGAGCATGCGCTCGTTAAAGCGCTTGCTGCTTCTCCGCTCGTCGGAAAGATATACGCGCTTCCGGGGAACGGCGGCATGAAAGAGGCGGAATGTGTTCCGATCGGCGCAAAAGATTTGGATCAAATCGTTGCGTTCGCGTTGGAACGCAAAATTGATTTTGCCGTTGTTGCACCGGACGATCCGTTGGTACTCGGCTTGGTGGATTTGTTGGAAGAAAAGGGGGTTCCCTGTTTCGGACCGAAAAAGAACGCCGCGATGATCGAGGGAAGCAAAGCGTTTGCAAAAGACCTTATGAAGCGTTACGGAATCCCTACTGCGTCGTACGAGATTTTTACGGACGAAGCGGCTGCGCTTGCTTATTTGGAAACTTGTCCGATTCCCGTCGTCGTTAAAGCGGACGGACTCGCGTTGGGCAAGGGCGTCGTCGTGGCGGAAACGCGCGAAGATGCCAAGCAAGCGGTGCGTTCCATGATGGAAGATAAAATTTTCGGAAACAGCGGAAGCCGCGTCGTGATCGAAGCGTATTTGGAAGGACCGGAAGTTTCCGTTTTGGCGTTTACGGACGGAAATACGATCGTTCCCATGATTTCGTCCATGGACCATAAACGGGCAAAAGACTGCGATTGCGGCTTAAATACGGGCGGTATGGGGACGATCGCGCCCAATCCTTATTATACCGAAGAGATTGCTCTTGAATGTATGGAGAAGATTTTCCTTCCGACCGTCCGCGCAATGAACGCAGAGGGCAGAACCTTTCGCGGTTGTCTGTATTTCGGTTTAATGTTGACGAAAGACGGTCCTAAGGTAATTGAATATAACTGTCGCTTCGGCGATCCGGAAACACAGGTGGTTTTACCCCTTTTGAAAAGCGATTTGTTCGTAATCATGAAGCACGTGGCAGAAGGAATGCTTTCCGCCGATGACGTTGTTTTTTCAAACGAATCGGCTTGTTGCGTGGTACTCGCTTCGGACGGGTATCCGCAAAAGTACGAAACGGGATTTGAAATTACGGAAAAAGACTTTCCGTCGGATGCTTGTATCTATTATGCAGGCGTGAAGAAAAAGGACGGAAAACTAGTTACTTCCGGCGGCAGAGTGTTGGGGGTGACGGCGACTGCCGCAACCTTATCCGGGGCGATTGAAAAAGCATATGCCGCGGCGAATGAAGTTGAATTTGCAAATGCGTATAAACGGTCGGATATCGGCAAACGCGCGATGGAGGTAGAACGGAATGGTATATAGAGTTTTTGTAGAAAAAAAGCAGGGATTCGATAACGAAGCGCGCTCGCTTTACGGCGAGCTCGTCAATCTGCTCGGAATCGACCGTTTGACGGGTGTGCGGTTGCTGAACCGTTACGACGTCGAAAATATTACGGAGGATTTGTTTGCGTCTGCCGTCAAAACGGTCTTTTCCGAGCCGCAGCTAGACGACGTGTACGAGGAACTTTTATTGCAAGAGGGAGAAACTGCATTTGCGGTGGAGTATCTTCCCGGGCAATACGATCAGCGTGCGGACTCCGCGGCGCAGTGCGTTCAGATTATCGCGCAGTGCGAGCGTCCTTTAATTCGCACGGCACGCGTCTACGTAATGAAAGGCGATTTGGACGAAGAATCGCTTACAAAAATAAAGAAATACGTCGTCAACCCGGTGGAAAGCCGCATCGCGGCGATGGAAAAGCCGAAAACGCTCGCGCTTTCTTATGCGATTCCCACCGAAGTAAAGACGTTAGAAGGCTTCCTTTCTTTGGACGACGAGGGACTTAGCGACTTTATTCGGAATTACGGCTTGGCAATGGATTTAGACGATATCCGCTTTTGTCGGTCGTATTTTGCGGAAGAAGGGAGAGATCCCACGATTACCGAAATCCGAATGATTGATACTTATTGGTCCGATCATTGTCGGCATACGACCTTTTTGACGACGATCGACAAAGTAACGTTCGAGGACGTCGCGTTGCAGAACGCGTACGACGAATATCTCGCGGCAAGAAAAGAGATTAACAGAACAAAGCCGATCAATCTTATGGACGTTGCGACGCTTGCGGGGAAATATTTGAATCGCAAGGGGCTTTTGCCGAATTTGGACGAGTCGGAAGAGATTAACGCTTGTACGGTAAAAATTAAAGTAACCGTAGACGGCGAGGAACAAGATTGGCTGTTGCTCTTTAAGAACGAAACGCATAATCACCCAACCGAGATCGAACCGTTCGGAGGTGCGGCAACTTGTATCGGCGGTGCGATTCGAGATCCGCTTTCCGGGCGTTCGTACGTCTATGCGGCGATGCGCGTTACGGGGGCAGGAGATCCGTTGAAGCCGGTTTCCGAAACGCTTGTGGGTAAACTTCCGCAACGGAAAATCGTAACGACGGCTGCCGCAGGGTACAGTTCTTACGGCAACCAAATCGGGCTTGCCACGGGAATCGTAGACGAAATTTATCACGAGGGATATACTGCAAAGCGCATGGAGATCGGCGCGGTTATCGCGGCTACGCCTGCGAAAGACGTTCGGAGAGAATGTCCGAAACCGGGTGACGTCGTTATCTTGCTCGGCGGCAGAACGGGACGCGACGGTTGCGGCGGCGCGACGGGATCGTCAAAGTCGCATACGCTCGCTTCGTTGGAAACGTGCGGTGCTGAGGTACAGAAAGGAAATGCGCCCGAAGAACGGAAATTACAGCGGTTGTTCCGCAATCCTACGGCGACGGCTATGATTAAACGGTGTAACGATTTTGGGGCGGGCGGCGTGTCCGTTGCGATCGGAGAACTTGCCGACGGGTTGGAAATCGACCTCAATCGCGTTCCCAAAAAATACGAGGGGTTAGACGGAACGGAACTTGCAATCTCCGAATCGCAAGAGCGTATGGCGGTCGTCGTGGCAAAAGAAGACGTTTCGTCGTTTATCGCATTGGCATCGGAAGAAAATTTGGAAGCGACGGTGGTTGCGGAAGTAAAAGAAGAGCCTCGCCTTACGATGTTTTGGAATGGAGTGAAAATCGTAGATCTTTCGCGCGCGTTCTTAAATAGCAACGGTGCGGAAAAGCATATCGAAATCGCTCCGGCAAAGGCACAGCCTTTTGCTCGTAAAACAATAGGAAACTTTAAGGAAAATTTAGAAACGCTTGCGTCCGATTTGAACGTATGCTCCAAGCGCGGCTTGTCCGAGCGGTTCGATTCTACGATCGGTGCAGGCAGTGTATTGATGCCGTTCGGCGGAAAATATCAAAGAACGCCCATTCAAGCGATGGTTCACAAGATATCCGTCGAAAAGGGGCACACGGAAGACTGTTCGTTTATGGCGTGGGGATATAATCCCTTTATTACCGAAAAGAGTCCCTATCACGGCGCGTATCTCGCCGTTATCGAATCGGTTTCCAAAGTGATCGCGGCAGGCGGTTCGTATGAAAATCTGTATCTTACGTTCCAAGAGTATTTTGAAAAGCCGCAAGGCGATCGCGCTCGTTGGGGACAACCGTTGGCAGCATTGCTCGGTTCGTTTAAAGCGCAAATGGATTTAAAAATCGCCGCGATCGGCGGTAAGGATTCCATGAGTGGTACGTTCGAGCATATCGACGTTCCGCCCACGCTCGTTTCGTTCGCGGTTACGACGGGAAAGACTTCGGCTGTTCTTTCTCCTGAATTTAAGGCGGCAGGACATAAAGTAATTTGGTTAAAGCCGGAAACGGATGCGGACGGACTCCCTGTGACTTCTTCTTATCGGACGATTAGCGATGTCGTTTCTCGTTTGATAAAGGAGAAAAAGGCGGTTGCCGTTTATACGCCTACTTACGGCGGAATTGCCGAAGCGGTCATGAAAATGGCGTTCGGAAACAAGATCGGCTTTGCGTTTAATAATGCTCTGTCCTTAGATGAAATTTTCGGATATGCTTACGGCTCGTATCTCGTAGAGTTGCAGGAAGAAGAAGCCGTCGGTATTGTCATAGGTGAAACGACGGAAAACGCTGCAATCGCGTACGGAGATGATTCCGTTTCGCTTTCGGTGCTTGAAAAAGGGTACGAAGAGAAATTAGAGCCTATTTTCCCGTGCAATCTTTCGGTCGATCGTACGGTAGCGCGTACGTTCCGATATAATGCGGATTCTTGGCAATCGCCGGCGGTTCGGTGTGCTCGTCCGCGCGTTTTGATTCCGGTATTCCCCGGAACAAACTGCGAATACGATACTGCAAAGACGTTTGCAGATGCCGATGCGTTACCCGAGTTATTTGTCGTTAAAAATCTTACAAAGGACGCCGTTGCAGAGTCTGTACGCGCCTTTGCGGAGAAGATCAAAAACAGTCAAATCGTCTTTATTCCGGGCGGTTTTTCGGGCGGAGACGAACCGGACGGATCGGGTAAGTTTATTACGGCGTTTTTCCGCAATGCCGCGATCAAGGATGCGGTTAACGAACTTTTGAATAATCGGGACGGCTTAATGGGCGGTATTTGTAACGGCTTCCAAGCCTTAATTAAACTTGGATTAGTGCCGTACGGAAGAATTATCGAGTCAGATCCGAACGCGCCTACGTTGACTTATAACAACATCGGCAGACACCAATCGAAGATCGTTCGCCTGCGCGTTGCGTCCAACAAGTCGCCGTGGTTTTCTGCAACCAAGCCGGGAGAAATCTATTGCGTTCCCATTTCGCACGGCGAGGGAAAATTCGTCGCAAACAGCGACGTTATCGACGCGCTTGCGAAGAACGGGCAGGTCGCCACGCAATACGTCGACCTTGCAGGCAACCCCACGTACGGCGTTCAGTTTAATCCCAACGGATCAATGGATGCAATCGAGGGAATTACCTCTCCGGATGGCAGAGTGTTTGGCAAGATGGGGCATTCCGAGCGTTGGGCAAGCGATTTGTATCAGAACGTAACGGGGAATTACGATATGGGATTATTCCGCTCTGCGGTTAAATATTTTAAGTGAGGAAAAAGATGAAAACGGATATCGAAATCGCGCAGGAAGCAAAACTGCGCAAGATTACGGAGATTGCGTCTGCGGCAGGAATCCCCGAAAAAGCAATCGAGCCGTACGGTAATTACAAAGCAAAAATTGATCCGAACCTCTTGCCGGAAAGCGAGGACGGAAAACTGATTTTAGTCACGGCAATTTCGCCCTCTCCGGCAGGAGAGGGAAAAACGACTACGACGATCGGACTTGCGGACGGATTAAAACGCCTTGGCAAAAAGGTTGTCGTCGCGTTACGCGAGCCGTCGCTCGGTCCGGTATTCGGCGTGAAAGGCGGCGCGGCCGGCGGCGGGTATGCGCAGGTTGTTCCCATGGAAGACATCAATCTCCATTTTACGGGGGATTTCCACGCGATCGGTGCGGCAAACAATCTGCTTGCGGCAATGTTGGATAATCATATTTATCAAGGAAACGCTTTGAATATAGATCCGCGTAAGATCACTTGGCGTCGTTGTGTGGATATGAACGACCGTCAACTTCGTTTCGTGGTGGACGGGCTTGGCGGTAAGGTGAACGGCGTTCCGAGAGAGGACGGTTACGATATTACCGTTGCGTCCGAAGTTATGGCTGTTTTGTGCCTTGCGGATTCTCTGACCGATTTAAAAGCGCGTCTTGCTCGTATTATTGTCGGATATACGTATGACGATCGTCCCGTTACGGCAGGCGATTTGAAGGCGGCAGGCGCGATGACTGCGCTTTTAAAGGATGCGATTAAGCCGAATTTAGTGCAGACGTTAGAGGGAACTCCGGCGTTTGTCCACGGCGGCCCGTTTGCGAATATCGCGCACGGCTGCAATTCCGTAATCGCGACGCGCACGGCGTTGAAACTCGGCGATTATGCCGTTACGGAAGCCGGGTTCGGTGCGGATTTGGGCGCGGAGAAGTTTTTGGATATCAAGTGTCGCTATGCAGGGTTAAAGCCTGCCGCGGTGGTTGTAGTTGCTACGGTGCGCGCACTGAAAATGCACGGCGGACTTCCGAAATCGGAAATCAATACGGAAAATCTCGCCGCGTTGGAAAAGGGCTTGCCGAATCTTTTGCGCCACGTTTCTAATATGAAAAATGTATACGGGCTTCCCGTCGTGGTGGCGGTGAATCGTTTCCCGACCGATACGGATGAGGAAATTGCACTTGTAATTGAAAAGTGCAAGGAACTCGGCGTCAACGTGAAACTTTCCACCGTTTGGGCGGAAGGCGGTAAGGGAGGCGAAGCACTTGCGGAAGAGGTGATTCGTCTTTGTGAAACGCCGAACGATTTCCGTTTTGCTTACGATGAAACTGCACCCGTAAAGGATAAAATCGAGGCGATCGTGAAAAAGATTTACGGCGGTGACGGCGTAGTATACACGGCGGAAGCGGAAAAGCAGATCGCTTCGTTGACTGCGTTGGGATTAGACCGTATTCCGATCTGCATGGCAAAAACGCAGTATAGTTTTTCGGATGACGCCGCAAAACTAGGGGCGCCCGATGGTTTTACGGTGACGGTACGGCAGGTCAAGGCTTCCGCAGGTGCAGGATTCTTGGTTGCACTTACGGGGAATATCATGACGATGCCGGGATTGCCGAAATCTCCCGCTGCGGAAAAAATTGATGTGGATGAAAACGGGAAAATCATCGGTTTGTTCTGATTTTTAAGAAATAAAAAATGTAAAAATGCGAAAAATTTTGATTTTTCGCATTTTTTGTTGTTTCGAAAATTGCACTTTTTCAAAAAAATGCGTATAATATAGAAAAACGGTAAAGGAATTTTTTTATGAAAGACGGATTTGTCAAAGTTGCCGCGGTTACGCCGCAAATGAAAGTTGCCGATCCCGCTTTTAATGCGGAACAAGCGATTATTGCCGTGCGCAATGCCGCAAGCGCGGGGGCGAAGTTGGTGGTTTTGCCCGAACTTTGTTTGACGGGATATACATGTGGGGACCTTTTTTATCAAGAAACGTTGCTTTCCGCCTCGTTAGATGGCTTGGCGCGAATCAAGGAAGAAACGAAAGAATTGGACTTGATTTTATTCGTCGGGCTTCCCGTTCGAGTGGGGGGCTTGCTCTATAATTGCGCCGCGGTACTTGCACGGGGAAAGATACTTGGATTAGTTCCGAAAACGTTTCTTCCGAATTATAACGAATTTTACGAGCGTCGTCACTTTGCGTCTGCTCTGTCTGAAAATAGGACGTGTGATTTGTTCGGCGAATCCGTTCCTTTCGGAACGAAATTGCTCTTTGAGGCAAGCGAGCCGATCGGTTTAACGGTTGCCGTAGAAATATGCGAGGATCTTTGGGCGGCAGAACCGCCTTCTGTTCGCCATGCCGTCAACGGCGCGACGGTAATCGTCAATCTTTCCGCCTCGGACGAAACGGTCGGCAAGGCGGAATACCGTCGGAATTTGGTTGCTATGCAGTCGGCTCGTTTGATTGCGGGGTATGTTTATGCGGATGCAGGCGAGGGAGAGTCTTCCACCGACATGGTGTTTGCCGGCCATAATTTGGTGGCGGAGAACGGCAAAATTCTCGCCGAAACGCCGTTGTTTACAAACGGCGTTGCCGTCAGTGAAATCGACGTATCCGCATTGTTGATCGAACGGAGTAAATTGGCAAATTATCCGTACGAGCGCGGCAACGGCTATTCTACCGTGCGTTTTTCGCTCGAACAGGCCGAAACGCAACTTACGCGTGATTATGCGCGCTTTCCGTTTGTTCCGAGCGGAGAACAGGCGTTGGGGGAGCGTGCCGAATTGATTTTGACTATGCAGGCGGCAGGATTGAAAAGGCGACTTCTTCACACCAACGCAAAGAAACTCGTGATCGGTTTGTCCGGCGGTTTAGATTCTACTTTGGCGTTGCTTGTTTCCGTTCGCGCTTTGCGTGAGGTAGACAGACCGCTTTCGGATATTGTCGGTGTTACCATGCCGTGTTTCGGAACAACGGATCGTACCTTTAATAATACCGTTCGGCTATCTCGTGCCTTGAAAATTACGTTAGAAAAGATCGATATCGCAAAATCCGTTTTGCGGCACTTAAAAGAAATCGGACATGATCCGTCCGTGCACGACGTAACGTATGAGAACGCGCAAGCGCGCGAGCGCACGCAGGTGCTTATGGATATTGCGAACGACGTGGGCGGTTTGGTGGTCGGAACGGGCGACCTTTCGGAACTCGCGCTCGGTTGGGCGACGTATAACGGGGATCATATGTCGATGTATGCCGTCAATGCGGGCGTTCCCAAAACGCTCGTTCGTTATCTTGTACGGCATGAGGCAATGCTTGGAAAGCCGAAGTTAAAGAGTATTTTGTTTGATATATTGAATACGCCCGTCAGTCCGGAACTGTTGCCGGCAAAAGACGGGGAGATTGCGCAAAAGACGGAGGAAATCGTCGGACCTTATGAACTTCATGATTTTTTCCTGTATTACGTCGTCCGCATGGGCTTTTCGCCTAAAAAAATATATCGCTTGGCGATTCGTACGTTCGACGGGGTTTATTCCAAAGAAACGGTTTATCGCTGGTTAAAGACTTTTTACAGTCGCTTTTTTGCGCAACAGTTTAAAAGAAGTTGTCTGCCGGACGGGGTAAAGGTTGGCTCGGTTACTCTTTCTCCTCGGGGCGATTGGCGTATGCCTTCGGACGCGTCGCGTGCCGCTTGGCTTGCCGAATTGGATGAAATTGTTCTCGATGCGGAATAAAACACCGATTTCGTTGTTTATAAAATAAGAAAAGAAAAACGCTTTTCAGACGGCGTAAAATATGATATAATAATTGCATAAAGTGTAAGCGCTTGCAATTTTTTGCGAGTAAGTTATTCACTTGTATAAAAAGGAGGGATATAAAATGAAAAAATGGATTGCGATGCTTGTCGCGCTCGTTCTGTGTCTTGGTATGACGGTAATGACGGGGTGCGAAAAACCTCTTGAACCCGCAACGGCGGAAGAACTTCTTTCTGTTGCGGAAATGAATCTGGAAGAGGGCTTGACGGTAAATTTTTCGTTGAATATTGACGGGATTTCCTCTTTGATACCGGGGACGTTAATAGAAGTTTTCGAACAGAAGCCTTCTGCAGAGCATCAATCGACAGAAGAGCCTGTGGCTTGTTTTGATGGAACTGTTAAATTGAAAGAATTGAAAAATACGGTTGTTGCCGATTTTTCTGCGCAAGTGCGTGATTTGGACGGGGAAGGCGGAAGTATTGCCGCGTATCTTCGCACAACTGCCGAAAGTGTAAAAGTTTATTATGCGTTAGACGGTGAAAACGAATTTACACTGTTTGAACAGTCTTTGAACGCTGCGTCGGAAGAGAGTTCTGTTTATGAAAAATTGTTGGGCGGAATTTTCGGACAATTTGATTTTAGAGGATCGGGTTCTTCCGAACTGTTGCCTTATTGTAACACCCCCGAAATCGTCGAACGGGAATATCACGTAAGCGTGAATTTGGGGAAAATGATTCAAGACAAAGTTAATACCGCATTTTCTACCGTAAAGTTTTTCCTTGCGATGATACTGGAAACCGCAACGGTCGGATCGCTCTACGCCGAAGAAACGGTTAAAGCAATGATCCTCTCCGTTTTAGAGGACGTTTCCGCCGCCGATTTGAAAGCGCTTTTAGAAGAGGGGCTGTCTGCGGTCGGATATACGATCGTATTGCCGGAAGCCGGTGATAAGACGGTTTCTGAATATTTGGAAGAAATTATGAAAATCGAATTATCGACGGGTGGCGATGCCGTAATGAAATTTTCCGATTTTCCCATCGGGGAATACGTCGCGCAACTGAGCGAAACGGTTGTTCCTATGCTTGATTTTATCGGCACGATGTTAAACTCTTTGACCGGTAGCGTAAAACTCGCATATAATGCCGATCGAAAATTAGCGTCCGCGTCCCTTTCGATGTCGTTAAACGAATTATCGGTAAGCGGCTTATTTACGTTCGATTATACCGTTCCGTCCTTTCAAAACGTTGCGGAACTGACTGTAAAAGCGTCCGCTTCCGAATTGTAATCGTTCGGATAGAGCAAAATAAATGTAATATATAAAAACAAAGGCTAGTCGCTATTTCTTATGAGAAGAGCGACTGGTCTTTTCTTTTGCGTAAAAACGCGTTGTAAAGAAATGGTTGTGTTTGTTTAGGTAACGTCAAGCCTATTGTTAATTGATAAATCCGAGCGGTGTAAAGCAATACGGACAGAGTCCGTTGAGCGTGCTTGCACAAGCGGGACAGATCACCGCGCCGCACGACGGACAGATGCATTCGTTTGCTTCGTCGAAATTTTTTCTGCAATTTTTACATTCGGATTTTGCCATAGAAATCTCCTTTAAGCGCAGTATGCGTACTCCTTTCCGAATTATGCAACGCAGTATGGAGCACTTTTGAAAAATTGCTCCTTTAAAATTATAAATAATTTTAAAATATCGGGTTTTTGCTTTCAAAATCGCGCGAATTGTGGTATAATGGAAAAGTAAAAAAACGGGTAGTATTTATGCCCATTTAAGGAGTCGAAATGGACGAAAATAAAAAAGTAACCTCCAACTACGGCGAAGGTCAAATTCAGGTTTTGGAAGGGCTTGATCCCGTTCGTAAACGTCCCGGAATGTACATCGGGTCTACGGACGTAAAGGGGCTTCATCACCTCGTGCAAGAAATCGTCGATAACTCGATCGACGAAGCACTTTCCGGTTATTGTAATACGATCTTGGTTTCTCTTAATGCGGACGGTTCTTGTTCGGTTACGGACAACGGGAGAGGAATTCCGACCGCCATGCACCATACGGAAAAGGTTTCCGCAGTTGAGGTTGTGTTGACAAAACTGCACGCAGGCGGCAAATTCGGCGGAGGGGGATATAAAATTTCCGGCGGATTGCACGGTGTCGGCCTTTCGGTTGTCAACGCTCTTTCCGAATGGTTGGAAGTCGAGGTGTTCCAAAACGGAAATCACTATAAGCAAATTTATAATCGAGGAATTCCGCAAGCGGCTTTGAAAGTGATCGGTTCTGCGGATCACACGGGGACGAAGGTCACTTTTTATCCGGATGACGAAATTTTTGAAACGGTGGTGTTTAATTACGATACGATTAAAACCCGTTTAAGAGAACTTGCTTATCTCAATAAGGGACTCACGATTAAAATCGAGGATATGAGAGCAGGGCAAGAGCGGAACGATACTTTCTATTATGAGGGCGGAATCGCTCATTTCGTAGAAGATCTTAACCGCAATAAAGAAACTCTTTTCGATAAGCCCTTTTATTTTGACGGGACTTACGGGGACAGCGAGGTAGAAGTTGCCGTTCAATATAACGACAGTTATTCGGAAACCGTCTTTTCTTTCGCAAACAACATCAATACGGAAGAGGGCGGCGCACATTTGGATGGGTTTAAGAATGCTCTTACAAAACTCATTAACGATGCCGGCAAGAAGTTGGGTGTTTTGAAAAATGACGACAAAGTGACCGGCGACGACGTAAGAGAGGGAATCACGGCGGTTATTTCCGTAAAGTTGACCGAACCGCAGTTTGAGGGGCAGACCAAGACGAAACTCGGAAACAGCGAAATGAGAACGTTGGTTACCAAGGCGATGAACGACTATTTCGGAACGTTCCTTGAAGAAAATCCCGCAAAGACAAAAGAACTTCTTTTAAAGTGCGTTACGGCGCAACGGGCGAGAGAAGCCGCGCGCGCCGCTCGCGAGAATACGCGTCGCAAGGGCGCGCTCGAAACGGCGACTTTACCGGGAAAACTTGCGGACTGTTCGGAAAAGAACCCCGAATTTTGCGAAATTTACCTCGTTGAGGGGGATTCCGCAGGTGGTTCTGCAAAACAGGGCAGAGATCGCCGCTTTCAGGCAATTTTGCCGTTAAGAGGTAAAATTTTGAACGTTGAGAAAGCTCGCTTGAACCGTGTGCTTGAAAACGAAGAGATTAAAGCGATGATCACCGCGTTCGGCGGCGGCATTTCGGATGACTTCGATGAAACAAAACTTCGTTACGACCGCATTATCTGTATGACGGATGCGGACGTAGACGGTAGCCATATCAGAATTCTTTTGCTGACGTTTTTCTTCCGCTTTATGCGTCCGTTGATCGAAAAAGGGCACGTTTATATTGCGCAGCCGCCGCTTTATAAGGCGACAAAGGGAAAAAACGAGAAATATCTTTATTCGGACGAGCAGTTGAAAGATTATCTTGCGGAAGCAGGGAAATGCGAAATTCAGCGGTATAAAGGTCTTGGTGAAATGAATCCCGAGCAACTTTGGGAAACGACGATGAATCCGGAAACGAGAACGCTTTTGCGCGTCAACATGGAAGATGCCGTTGAGGCGAACGAAATGTTTACCGTTTTGATGGGAGAAAAGCCCGAATTGCGGCGCGCTTTCATTGAACAGAACGCAAAACTTGTTACCGAGCTCGACGTATAAGGAGAGAAAAAGATGGCGAAAAAAGAAATGAGCCCCGAATTGACGGCGGCATTCAAAGATACATTAAACAAAACTACCATAATCGACATCGAGGTAGATAACGAACTGAAAAAATCCTTTATCGCTTATGCGATGGCGGTTAACGTATCGCGTGCGATTCCGGATGTTAGGGACGGCTTAAAACCCGTTCACCGCAGAATCTTGTATGCAATGCACGAGATGGGACTGTATAACGATAAAGGGTATAAAAAATGCGCGAAGATCGTCGGTGAAGTGCTTGGTAAATATCACCCCCACGGGGATTCGTCCGTTTATGATGCCCTCGTTCGTCTTGCACAAGATTTCTCGATCAATTTCCCGTTGGTTGACGGACACGGAAACTTCGGTTCGGTGGACGGCGATCCTGCCGCGGCATACCGTTACACGGAAGCGCGTCTTTCAAAACTCGCTGCGGAAATGCTTCGCGAAATAGATAAGGATACCGTCGATTTTTATCCTAATTTCGACGATACCGAAATGCAACCGGTTGTACTTCCGTCGCGTTTCCCCAATATTTTGGTCAACGGATCGGACGGTATTGCCGTCGGTATGGCGACGAATATCCCTCCCCACAATTTGGGAGAGGTAATCGACGGGTGCGTTGCGCTTCTCGATAACCCCGATTTGGAAGTGGACGACTTGTTGCAATATATTCCTGCACCCGACTATCCGACGGGCGGCATTATCATGGGGCGTGCCACGATTCGCCAAGCGTACAGAACGGGGCGAGGCGGAATCGTTTTGCGTGCAAAGTGCGATATCGAAGAATTCAACAACGGAACGCGTCAGCGCATTGTCGTTACGGAACTTCCGTATCAAGTAAATAAGGCGAATCTCATCAAAACGATCGCCGATATGGTTAAGGATAAGAAGATCGAGGGGATTTCCGATATTCGAGATGAATCCGACCGTTCGGGTATGCGTATCGCGATCGATGTAAAAAAAGACGAGCAAGGGCAGGTTGTGTTGAATACGCTGTATAAGCACACGAGTTTGCAAACTTCGGACGGAATGATTTTACTTGCGCTTTTGGACGGCGAGCCGAAAGTCCTGAATCTGAAACAGATCCTTGCGGCGTATATCGCGCATCAGGAAGAAATTATCGTACGTCGTACGCGTTACGATCTCGCAAAGACGGAGGAACGCGAGCATATCGTTAAGGGATTGGTTATCGCGCTTGCAAATATTGATCGTGTTATTCAGATTATCAAACAATCCCCCGATAAGTCGAGCGCGGCTGCTAAGTTGATGGAAGAGTTTCTGTTGTCGGATAAGCAGGCGAATGCGATTTTGGATATGAGATTGCATCGGCTTACTTCGTTAGAGGTAGAGAACTTGAATGCGGAACTTGCCGAACTTGATCGCAAGATTGCCGATTTGAAGGATATTTTGGCGAACGAGTACCGCGTAAAAGAGATTGTTAAAACAGATCTTCTCAATATTAAAGAGCAGTATCCGTCGCCGCGTAAAGCAGAACTTTCTTATGATTACGGTGAAATCGACATTGCCGATCTTATTGAAAAAGAGGATATCGTCGTCAGCATGACACATTTCGGCTATATCAAGCGGATTCCCGTTGCGGAATATCATTCGCAACGCCGCGGCGGAAGAGGCGTGACGGCGCATAAGCCGAAAGAAGAGGATTTCGTATCGAATATTTTCGTCTGCTCCACGCATGACGATTTGCTGTTCTTTACAAATAAAGGCAAGGTGTTCAGTATCAAGGGGTATGAGATTCCGGAAGCGGCTCGTACAGCGCGCGGAAGAGCGATCGTCAATCTTTTGCAACTTTCCGAGGGGGAACAGGTAAAAGCCGTTATTCCGCGGAAAGAGGGACAGGACGGCTATATCGTTATGGCGACTGCACGCGGCTTGATCAAAAAGACGGCGATTTCCGAATTTGACCGTATTCGTAAGGTCGGAAAGATCGCGATCAATATCGTTGAGGGTGACGATTTGATTTCCGTTCAATTCTCCGATGGAGAAAACGAAATCATGATGGCTTCCTATCACGGTAAGGTAATCCGTTTTTCGGAAAAAGATATCCGCCCGATGGGCAGAGATACGCAAGGTGTTCGCAGTATGAAACTTTCGGACGGCGATTGTTTGGTCGATATGCTTGTTGTAAAAGAGGGCTGCTCCGTCTTGACGATGACCGAGTACGGTTTCGGAAAGCGTTGCGACTTGTCCGAATATCGCTTACAATCGCGTGCAGGCAAGGGAACAAAGGCGAGCGTTTTGAATGAAAAAACGGGAAATTTGGTTAACTTAAAACTGGTCGGCGAGGATGAGGACGTTATGGCGATTGCCGATAACGGAACGATTATTCGGATTCATGCACGTGAAATTTCAAAAATCGGAAGAGATACGCAGGGTGTTCGCATCATGCGACTGACGGATGCAAAGGTAGCAAGTGTTGCGATTACTCCGGCAGGTGAAGACGAGGACGCGAACGTTGACGGCGAACCCGTTCCTGTTGCGGAAAAAGCACCGCAACCGACGGAAGAATAAATGAAATCGACTGCCCCGAATCGGGGCAGTTTTTATAAAAAATTTTATTTTCGACTGACGTCCGAACGGAATAATTACGGAAAAAATATGTTGTATCACACGATCGAACCGGTCTTTGATCGGGACAGTAAAGTATTGTTATTAGGGAGTTTCCCGTCTCCAAAATCGCGAGAAACGGGCTTTTTTTACGGACATCCGCAAAATCGCTTTTGGAAAGTGTTATCCGCTGTTTTAAGCGTGCGAGAGCCTAAAACGGTATCGGAAAAAAGGGAAATGTTGCTGCTGAACGGAATTGCTCTTTGGGACGTGTTATCGTCTTGCGAGATAGACGGCGCATCCGATTCTTCCATTCGCAACGCTTCCGTGAATGACTTTTCGCGAATTACGGACGTGGCGGAGATTCGTGCCGTTTATGCAACGGGGCAGACGGCGGCGAAGTTGTATCGTCGCTTTACGGGGAATTCCATTACGGCGTTGCCGTCTACCAGTCCCGCGAATTGTGCGTGTCCGTTGGAAAAGTTAATCGAGGCATATCGCGTTATTTTACAATTTTGTTGAAAACGCTGAAATGAGGCGTAAGAAAAACAGTTGTAATTTTGAAAGCGATTTGATACAATGCTTAAAGGAACCCGTTTATAAGTCAAGGAGATGAAAGTGAAAAAATCAAAGACGAAATTATTCTTTCTTTGCTTTGTTAGCGGCGTAATATTTTTATCGGTTGGTGTTTATTTGTCTTTGCGAACGGCAGATTTTCAGAAGAACGGAATAACGACGCAAGCCGAGATTGTACTGATTGAAAAAAATCAAGACGAAAAGGGTAAAGAAGAAATTACCGTTTATGTAAAATATATCGTCGAGAATACCGAATATATCGGTTGTTTGGATTATTATTCCGATCTTTTGAGTGAAGGAAATATGGTAACGATATTATATTTACCCGATAATCCGCAGAAGATAATCTATTCAAAATTTAATACGCTTCCGCAAATTTTGTTTTTTGTCGGAGCGGCGATCTGTATCGGTTTTAGCATTGTTTGCTTTGTTGTGATATGTCGTAATAAAAAGAAAGAAAATTGACGGAACGACAAAACTGTTTTTTTGCGGAGATGAAAATTTTCTTTGTTTGTAAAAAGACGTTCTTTTGAATAATCGGAGGAAAAATCCTGTAATAAAATACCCCAAGTCACCATTGCTTGGGGTTAAGTATTATTAAAAGGAATATAAAGGCGTTGCGTTATTCGTTTATTTGTTCGTCGATTTTTGATTGTAAAGCGTTTTTCGTTTGTTCGAGCAGTTCGATGTCGACCGGATTGACGTGAACCATACAATGCTTGATTCGTTCATCTAACTCTTCTATCGCATCGTGTGCGTTTTGTGCGATGCGATGCGCTGTGATCAGCGGAAGGTTTTGATAACAGCCGATTTCGATATCGACGTAAATGCGATTACCGAATACGCGCGTTTTAATATCGTCTACTTGTAAAACGCCTTGAATATCGAGTAGTGTTTTTTTGATTTTTTCGTTAAAACATTTATCGCATGATTTATCTACCATTTTTCCGATTGCTTCTTGAAAAATATTGATTGCCGCTTTTGCGATTAACAGACAAATGACGAGAGAGGCGATAATATCGAGAATGGGATAACCGAACATGCCGCCCAAGATACCGATTAAAACGCCAATAGAAGAAAAAACGTCGGAACGGTGATCCCATGCGCTCGCTTTTAGCGATACGGAGTCGATTTGTTTTGCTCTCCGCATTGTGTACCAATAGAGCGTTTCTTTGGTTGCTATGGTGATTGCGACCGCACCGATTGCTAAAGCAGTCGGTTTTTCTGCCTGTCGGTACGTTCCGTCAATTAGGCTTACGATGCCGTTGTAACCGACGAATAATCCCGTTCCGAAGAGAAGGACGGCGAGCAGAATGGATACGACGCATTCCAACCGTTCGTGTCCGTACGGGTGATCTTCGTCTAGTGGCTTAGATGAGATTGTGACTCCGATTATCACGATAACAGTGCAAACGACGTCGGACGCAGAATTAACGGCGTCTGAAATCAATGCCGTGGAATGTCCGAAAATTCCGGCGAGCAGTTTGAGTGCGGTTAAAGAAAGATTGATAACCAACGTTACGATTGATACGTTCATTGCTATTTTTTTTGTATCCGGAGCATTCATTGTAAATTTCCCCCTCGGAGAATTCTTTTTATCATACACGAAAAAAAATCGGTTGTCAAATGATTTTAAATATGATACAATCATATTTATGAAAGCATTGATTCAGCGCGTGAAACACGCGGAAGTAGAAGTAGACGGGAAACAAATATCGGCAATTCAGACAGGATATCTTGTTTTTCTCGGCGTAAAAAAGGGCGACGGGAAAGAACAAGCAGAGCAGTTGGCGAAGAAAATCGCCAATCTTCGCATTTTCGAAGATGAAAACGGAAAAATCAATCGTTCGATTTCAGACGTGGGGGGAGAAGTATTGGCGGTATCTCAGTTTACGTTGCTTGCAAACGCCGCACATGGCAACCGTCCGGATTTTTTGGAAGCGGAAGTCCCTGTCTTGGCAGAGCCGTTATATATGTTCTTTTGTTCCTGCTTACGTCAGTACGGACTGACTGTTAAACAGGGCATATTCGGCGCGGACATGAAGATTGAGTTATTAAACGACGGTCCGTTTACAATTATGTTGGAAAAATAAAAAACGCCGCGTTTTTGATATATTTCTAAGAGTTATATACGTATGTGAAAAAAATCAAAACTAAAAAACAAAGTAGAAGAAGCCCGAATTATGGGCTTCTGAAGTGAACCCCAAAGTTT
>CAYXWN010000028.1:0-25855 GCA_964468815.1 uncultured Clostridia bacterium
AACTCCGCGGCAAGCACACTCATAGCAACGCGAGCATCCTCTACGACAATTTGCGGCATCTTAGTTACCAACTCTCTTTCACAAACGACTGCCGCACAGCCGTAATTTTCCAATTCGGCAACACAGTCGTGACTGTCGAACGTCGTCCCGTTCAAACAAATAAACAAACTATCCTCTCGCACTAATTTACTATTGATTTCAAGATCGGCTATTTCAACGTTCGTTTTTCCGATTATCTTTTTCTTCGGTAAGCATTCAATCAATCGCTCCAAATTCATAATGCTTGTCCTTCCGCAGGCAATTTTTTTGCCTGTATAATTTTTTCAAATATTTCTTTTCCGTACGGCGCGGCAACAGTACTGCCGTAATACTGCCCGACCGGTTCGTCTATTACAATCAACGCCAAATATTGCGGATCGTTCGCAGGGAAAAATCCTACGAAAGAAGAAACGTATTTCCCCTGAGCGATACGTCCGTTTTCGTATTTCTGCGCAGTTCCCGTTTTTCCACCGACGCGATATCCCTCGATATAAGCATGCTTTCCGCTCCCGTCACGCACGACGCCTTCCAACATTTCTCGCAATAAAGAGGATGCTTTTTCGCTAATGACCCTGTTCTTCATTTTTGAATTACGTATCTCGGCAACCAAATGATCGTCCGTATAAAGTTCGCTGACAAAATACGGCGTATAATAACAACCGCCGTTCACCGCCGCAGAAGTTGCGGCAGCCAACTGCAATGCCGTAACGGCGATCGTCTGTCCGAAGCCGATTCGTGCGAGATCGACGTTTTGAATCGCGGAAGAAGGAAGAACCATTCCTTGCGACTCTCCGGAAAAATCAATTCCGGTCACGCTTCCGTAATTGAATTTTTCGATATAATCGTACATTGTATCCTTCCCCAGCGCAATAGCAATATCGACAAAAACCGGATTGCAACTGTTGTTCAGTGCGTCCGCAAGCGTTTCATTGGAATGTTTTCCGTTCGCGTGATCACTCCAACATTTTACGCGCCGTCCGTCCACGTAACGGTAACGAGAAGAACTGTAAATATGAGCAAGAGAAAAAGCATTCGGATTTCCTTTCAAAGACTCCTCGATATTGGCAGCCGCAGTTAAAACCTTAAAGGTTGAACCCGGCTCGTATACGTCCGATATCAAACTGTTTCTGCTTAACGCATGCAACAAGGTCAGATCGTTCCTAGGAACGTCGTTGAGATCAAACGACGGCTTGCTTGCCATCGCCAAAATTTCCCCGGTTTGAGGATTCATAACGATCGCCCCCGCGGATTTCGGCGTATGCGTAAGGTAAGCGCGTTCCATCGCCGCCTCCGTTGCTTGTTGGATCTCGTAATCAATTGTCAACTTCACGTTTAATCCGTTCGTTGCAGGAACGTAAGTCGGCGTACTTCCATCAATTTCCACCCCGACGATATCCGTTTCATAGAGAATTTCCCCGTTCATTCCTTGCAGATATTTATTATAATACAACTCTAATCCGGACTGACCGAGCCCGTCTGCGGAAGTAAACCCGAGTACCTGCGTCAAAAATTCCCCGTACGGATAAACACGCGTATTGTCGCGTGCATAATAAACGCCGTCAAAGCCATAATCCAATACGCGATTCAACGCGTCTTTCGATATCTGTTTTTTTACGGTTACCTCGGAAGATTTGCTTTCGGAAAGCCTTTTATAAACGCCGTCATACGATAAATCAAGTGCCTCGGATAATCCATGAGCGACTGTTTCGATGCTTCCTACGGCGCGTTTTCGGACAAAAATACTGTACGTATCGTCGTTATCCGCTAAAACAATACCGTTACGATCAACAATTTTTCCACGCTCCGCCACAATCGGAATTTCACGAGTCCATTGATCGACTGCTTTCTCTTGCAAATCGTTGCCCCAAATAATCTGAACGTACAAAAAACGCCCTAAAACCGTTAAAAATAAAAAGGCTATTGCGCAAATCATTGCGAATAACCTCTTTCGTAATATTGATATTGATAACTCTTGTTTTATGGCAGTTGACCTCCTCAGTCTTTTACCATATTATATTCGCCTTCGGCGATCTCAATAACGTGCTCGTCCGAAGAAATTGCGTTTAATCTTTCATCCAACGCCTGATACTCAGCCTTCAAAGACGCAAGATTTTCGGTTTTTTCACGCATATTTAAATTAAGCGCGGATAAAACACTCGTGTTGATGACGATCAAAGCCATAATCGCAACTACGACAAGCGCATAAAGCGCGATCATTATCTTTCCCTTTGCGTTAAGACGATATCCCTGCTGTTCCTCTTCCTTTTGAAGATCTTGATACAGCGTATCCATATCGGTTTCGGTAAACTGCATCGTCGTGGAAGACGGTTTGAGATCGTCTGCAATGGCAGGTTTTTCAGGCGCGTCGACAACAGTCTGAGCACACTCGGGTTGCTTATACTGTAATTTCGGAGCGGAGTCTTCTTTGACGACGTGATTAACAACATCTTCCTTTTGATCGAGATATTTTTCATAATTCATCAAAAGATCGAGATTTTGCGATATTCTCGCTCTCTCGTTCATTTTTAGATCAACCGCTTCGTTAACGGCATCTTTTACAAGATATTCGTTATAAGACGTGGGGATTTCCCTCTCCAACGTAGCGACATTGGTTCTTTCTTTTTCGGTTGCGATTTCGCTCTGCGAACGACGTGTCGTGATCATAGTTCTCCTCTCCTTATATTTTTTCGGCAATTCTCAATTTCGCGCTTTTTGATCGCGGATTTCTCTCCGCTTCTTCCCTTATCGCCGTTATCGGCTTTCCTGTTATAATCTCAACCTCTTTTCTCTTTCCGCAAACGCAAACAGGAAGTCTTTTATCACAGATACAATCCGTTTCCAACTCCTTAAACGCTTGCTTGACGATTCTGTCTTCCAAAGAATGGAAAGTCAGAATGACGATTCTTCCGCCTGTTTTCAGACTTCTCGCCATAGCCATTACCGTTTCTCTCAAATCATCCAATTCGTGATTGACTTCTATTCGGATCGCTTGAAATGTTCTGCGCGCCGGATGTCCGTCCTGTTGAAACTTCTTCGGAATGCTTCTTGCGATAATTTCAGTCAGTTCTCCGGAGCGGCGTATCGCATGCGTTTTTCTCACCGATACGATTTCTCGCGCGATTCGCCCAGCAAACCGTTCTTCCCCGAATTCGGATAAAATCCTTTTAAGATTTTCTTCCGAATACGTATTGATCACATCTTCCGCAGTTAAACTTTGATCGGGATTCATACGCATATCCAAAGCGCAATCCGCATTGTAAGAAAAACCGCGACTTTTGTCATCCAATTGGAAACTCGAAACGCCTAAATCCAACAAAACTCCGTCTAACGCCGATATTCCGTTTTCTTCCATCACGTATTTGAAATTTTTGTAATTATCGTGCACCAAGGTAAATCTTCCAGAAAATTCGGAAAGTCTCTTCCTCGCGCGCTCGATACTTTCGGTATCAAGATCCGTGGCGATCAATCGTCCCGCCGACGTCCTCCTCAGTATTTCATACGAGTGGCCCCCGCCGCCGAGCGTACCGTCAAAGTATATTCCGTCATCCTTTAATTTTAGCCCTTCCATGCATTCTTCCAGCATGACGGGAATATGTTGCAACCGTTCCATTAAATTCCCAAATTCCCAACAACTTCGTCAAAATCCGCATCCGAATTGTATTCTTCCCACGATTCGGCACTCCAAATTTCGATACATTTGACGTTTTTCATAACAACAACGTCTTTCTTGATTTTTGCAAACCCTCTCAGTTCTTCGGGAATCAAAATTCTGCCTTGCTTATCCTCTTCCGCATCCCACGCCGAAGCGGTAAGAATACGAAGCGGCTTCATTGCTTTTGCATCAAAGATGGAAACGCTTTGCAACTTCTCGCGAAGTTCTGTCAATTCAGGTTGGGAAAAAACGAATAAGCAGCCGCTCGTACCTTTAGTAATCGTATAACGATCACCAAGCACCTCTCTGAGCTTGGCAGGAATTCTCATTCTGTTTTTCGCATCAAGTTGATGTCGATAAATTCTCCCGAACATGATATGAATGGTTTCCTCTTGTTGATACATCTATCATAAACTATTTTTTGCCCACTGTCAACCACTTTTGCAAAAATTTTTTTAATTTTTTGAAATTTTTTCGTAATATTTACTCCATTTAACCACTTTTTACCTCCATTTAGCAAAAACGCAAAAATACAGACCGATTCCAATCGGAATTTTCTCCAAAAAACAGAACATTTGTTCGTATTGCAAAAAAGTCCGTTTTTACGACATTTTTCAAGCTTTTTTGCAGCATATCGTACCCGTCTGAAATAACCGCATTCGGAAAAATCTCCGCAAACGCGTTTCGGACGAACCAATAATGCGTACATCCCAGCACGATTTTATCGTATTCGACGGGTATTTTTCCAAGGTGGTCAAGAATGGTCAATTTTTTTAAATCGAGGGCTGATTTTTCAATTTCTCGCGCTAAATTCGGCAACGAATACAACGCAGCCGACACTCCGTTCTTTGCCAAACAAGCGATGGTGTTCGGCGTTCCGAAGATTGCCCCTCCACGCCCCGGATCGGGCGGAACAATTCCGAAGACAGGAACGGGCGAATATTTTTCAATAAGTTTCAAAACAGTCATACTCATTGTGTTACATGCCAAAACAATATCGGTCGCCCCCGCCGACAGTAAACGATCGACGTTTTCTTTCGCCAACCGGAACAGTTCTTTTTCCGAACGGCTTCCGTAAGGCATATTGGCGTTATCCCCTAAATACAAATAATTTCCACCCTTCCAATCTTTAATCAATCGTATCAAAACAGACACTCCGCCGATTCCGCTATCGTAAATTCCGATTTTTGTTTCCATCATTCACCTTCGCTTATTGTATGATCAAAGGGGCAAAAGTGGTGAATTTACAAATTTTTATTAAAAATTCCGAAAATCTTCTTCAAATATAGTTGCTTTACAAATCGGTTTATGATAAAATACCTATGTTATCTAGACAAAACAACTGAAAGGAGTAAAGAAAGTGCCAAATATTAAATCCGCAAAAAAGCGTGTATTGGTTAATGTGAAGAAAAACGAAGAGAACAAAATGATTAAATCTTCCGTTAGAACCGCGATTAAAAAGATTGAGGCGCTGATTAAAGAAGGGAAAATCGAAGAAGCAAAGGCTCTTCTCCCCGAAACGTTCAAAACTATTGACAGCGCTTGCTCAAAAGGCGTCATTCACAAAAATAACGCCGCAAACAAAAAGTCTAAGATCGCAAAGAAACTGAACGTTCAAGCGACGGTTTAGTTAATTTCGTCTAAACGAAGCAGACGAGGAGAACTCCTCGTCTTTTTTCGTTACAATTAAAAAACAATTTTTGCCGTTTTCCTCAATCGAAATCAATTTAAAAATCCCGAATTGCCACAAACTTATCTTTTGAAAGGAAACACCTTCCTTTTCAAAACACGACGTAAAAATCTTGACAAATCCATTAAATACTTAAAACTTCGCGAGCACGTCCGACTCTTTAACAAAATATTCGCGCTTCACCAACCCGTTTCTATCAAACTCCACGCCCTCCTTTTGCAAAAGAGCGATCTGAGCGTTTTCCCCTCCAAACGCAAATGCAGGCGAAACGCGACCGTCTTTGTTTACAACGCGATAACAAGGAATCCGTTCGGGATCGGGATTTCCATGCAGCGCCCAACCGACTTGTCTCGCCATACGAGGACACCCGATTATACAAGCAATTTGTCCGTAACTCATCACCTTTCCGTACGGAATTTGCTTTACTACCTCATATACTTTTTCAAAAAAGTTCATACTGCCGTCTAAAAGTTTCTCCACACCATTAAAAAAGCCATAACGGAACGAATCACGATTCTCGCCATTATGACTTTCCCCTCTAACAAACCGCTCTTTTACCACTTATCAATCAGCCCGACTCTCAGACAATTTATGATAGATCGAAGTAATTCCTCGCAATATATCCATGTGTTCAAAATCCTTATGGTATACCATGTTAATCTCACGCACCATAGATAAATTTTCAATTGGAATTACAGTCAATTTCTTTTTTCTAATCTCATTCAGACAAGCACTCTTCGGCAAAATAGAAACACCGAAATCATGAATCACAAGGTCCTTAATCGTCGCAATGTTATCAACCTCGATCGTCACGTTAAACGCATCCAAATCCTCGTTATTGCTTTCCAAATGCGCCTCAAAAAGCGATCTCGTGCCGGAATTCGGCAAACGGAGAATCAACTTTTCCTTTTTTAACTCATCCAACGTAATAACGCTTCTCTTCGACAGCGGATTTTGATTTCCGACCGCCAAGACAAGGCAATCGGTATCCAACAAAATACTGTTGAAATTATAATCGAGAATTCGTCCTTCCGCCACGATCAAATCAATTTGATAGGTCTTTAATTTATTATAAAGATTATTGATATCATCGGATAAAATACGGATATTGATGCCTTCGTGCTCCTTTGCGTATTTCGCAAACACCTCGGACACTACGTTGCTTTCGGACGTATGCGAAACGCCGACCGTCAAATGCTTGACGTTCTTCTTGCTGTCCTTAATCGCCAAACGAAGATTTTCATACAATTGAACAATCCGACTAGCATATTTAACCGCTATTTCTCCTTCTTTTGTCAAACGCAACGTTCGCTCGGAGCGATTAAACAATTTGATCCCAAGATCCTCTTCTAATTGACGGATATGCTGACTAACCGCCGGTTGCGTCAGCCCGAGCGTTTCCGCCGCCTTTGTAAAACTCTTCTTTTCAACCACAACGAGCAACGTGGTAATTTTCGCATCCAACATAACGATTATTTTGTTTTCTTATTGAAAACACCCCTCTTATAATCATTTATTATAACAAGACGCGAAAAAATGTCAACTGATTTCAAGATATTTTTCGACGGATCAACATTCTTTCGAGCGGTTTTACAGTCGAATACCGCAAAGAAGAAGAAATCACAGCCATAGCATCCGAAAAAAACGCTTGATCAGAGGCGTATAAAACAGCTATTTCTTCTCCGCACCGAACAAAATCCCCCGTCTTTTTCAGAACTCGAATCCCTGCCGTCGTATCAATCTTATCTTCTTTCGTGTTCCTACCCGCCCCAAGCAAAACACTCGCACGCCCGTACTCCTCGGTATTCATCTCACAGATATAACCATCCTGCTCCGCACAAACGACAAACTCATATTTTGCCATAGGAAACCGATTCGGCTCTTCCAAATAAGACGCGTCACCACCCTGCGCAATCACCATATCGCGAAACGCAGCATAAGCCTTACCGGACGAAACAACTTCCGTCACCATTTTTTCACACTCTTTCTGCGATTTTCCATAAGCCGCCTCTAATATTGCCGCGGAAAGCGCATAACAGAGTTCGGTCAAATCGGAAGGTCCCTTTCCTTTCAACACCGCTAACGCCTCTTTTACTTCTAACGTGTTCCCAATCGCATTTCCCAACGGAACAGACATATCCGTAATCAAAGCCACGGTTTTCTTTCCTGCACGCTTGCCGATTTTCACCATATAAGACGCCAAAGCAATTGCTTCCTCTTCTGTTTTCATAAAAGCACCGCTCCCCGTTTTTACGTCAAGCACGATAACGTCCGCCCCTGCGGCAAGTTTCTTTCCCATTACGCTCGCAGCGATCAATGCGGGGCTATCAATCGTCGCGGTTACGTCCCTTAGTGCATATAATTTCTTATCCGCAGGCGCTAAATCACCGGACTGCCCGACAATAGCAAGCCCAGTTTCTTTAACAACGCGCAAAAAATCACAAACGGAAAGTTCTGTTTTTACCCTGGGAATCGCTTCCAACTTATCAATCGTTCCACCGGTGTGCCCTAAGCCTCGTCCGCTCATCTTTGCAACCTTAACACCGCACGCCGCAACAATCGGAGCGACAATCAACGTTGTTTTATCCCCCACTCCGCCGGTCGAATGTTTATCCGCCTTAACACCGTCAATCGCCGAAAGGTCCACTTGATCACCCGAACGGGCAATCGAAAGCGTAAGATCGGTCGCTTCCGTCAAAGACATTCCTTTCAAATAAATCGCCATCAAAAGAGCGGATATTTGATAATCCGGAATATTCCCTCTCGTAACGCCATCAATAAAAAAATCAATCTCCTTTCGATTTAACGGAAATCCGTCTCTTTTTTTGCGAATAATATCATACATTCTCATAACACACCTCTAAAAAACACTTTCCCCTTACATATTACAACTTACCGCAACGAGAGATAAACAACCCGTTATTGCAACATATTCCAAAAACTCTTTCCTTCTAATCCGTAATTAACGGACAAACATTCCGCAATTGTCGCAGCAACATCCGAAAACGTCGTTCTGACACCGAGATTCACTCCTTGTTTCAAGCCTTTTCCGTATGCCAAAATAGGAACATACTCCCTTGAATGGTCGGTAGACGGCGTAGACGGATCACAACCGTGATCTGCCGTAATCAACAACAAATCATCCCTTTTTAATTGTTCTAAAAAGTGACCGAGAAAAAGATCGAATCCATTCAGCGCTTCCGCGTACCCAATCGCATCGTTCCGATGTCCGTAAAGCATATCGAAATCGACAAGATTGACAAAACACAATCCGTCAAAATTCCGCAACGAAACAGATTCCAGCACGTTCATTCCGTCCGAATTTCCCTTAGTCGGAATCGCTTCGGTAATGCCCGTTCCGGCAAAAATATCATTGATCTTTCCGACGGCAATCACGTCTTTTTTCGCCTCCTTTAAGACGTTCAAAAGATGATAGGGCGGTTTCACCGAAAAATCATGACGATTTGCCGTTCTCATAAACGGATATTCCCCCGTAAAAGGACGAGCAATAACGCGACCGACCGCATACTGTCCCGTTAAAATTTCACGCGCGATTTTACATGCGCAATACAACTCTTCCAGAGGGATCACACTCTCGTGCGCCGCAATTTGAAAGACGGAATCTGCAGACGTATAGACAATATATGAACCCGTCCTTTTATGTTCTTCCCCATAATCCTTAATAACCTCCGTCCCTGAATACGGACGGTTGCAAATTGCTTTTCGACCGGTTCTGCGTTCGAATTCATCAATAATTTTTTTCGGGAAACCATTCGGAAAAACGGGAAACGGGTGTTCCGAATGCCTCCCGGCAAGTTCCCAATGTCCCGTGGTCGTATCTTTTCCGACACTCGCTTCCGCCATTTTTCCGTATGCACCGAGCGGAATCGTTTGATCTTCTTTGGAAATGCCGTCAATATGAAACAATCCCAAAGAGGTAAGATTCGGCACGGATAAAAGCCCCGTTTCCGCACAAGCGTGCAGAGTATTGCTTCCACAATCGCCGTAATCGGCGGCATCCGGCAGTTCACCGACACCAAAACTATCTAAAACGATTAAAAAAACGCGTCTCATACCAATCGCAACGCGACCTCCATCATATCGACAAAAGAATTTTGACGTTCCTCAGCCGTACACTTCTCTCCCGTAAAAATCTTATCGCTGACGGTACACAACGCCAATGCTCTTTTCCCGGCACGAGCGGCGTTCGCATAAAGTGCGGCAGCCTCCATTTCAACGGCTAAAACCCCCATATTCTTCCATTTTAACAAACTGTCAGATTCATCGTAAAAAACATCGCTGGAAAGAAGATTTCCCACGCGAAACGGAATTTTACGAGTTTCACAAAGAGCCTGCGCTTGCCGAACAAGATTATAATCAGCAATCGGCGCAAAACTACCACGCAAACCGAACTGTGCAAGATAATTACTATCCGTACACGCCCCCATTCCGATCACTAAATCCCGAAGATTCAAGCCGTCTGCGATCGCCCCCGCAGAACCGATCCGAATAATTGAATCCACGTCGTAAAAACGATACAGTTCATACGAATAAATTCCGATCGACGGCATTCCCATTCCTGACGCCATAACCGTAACGCGTTTTCCGTCGAAATAGCCGGTATACCCCTGCACGCCGCGGATATTATTAACCAACTCCGCCTTTTCCAAAAAACGTTCGGCAATCGCCTTAGCGCGAAGCGGATCACCCGGCATTAAAACCGTTTTAGCAATCTCATCCTTTTTTGCCTGAATATGAATTGTCGGTGTACTCATTTTCTTTCCTCCTGTACTAATTTTATAATTTTACTGCTTCCCAAGCGCGACGCGCCGAGTTTTATCAATTCTTCCGCAAACGAAAGGGTCGAAATTCCTCCCGCTGCTTTAATTTTTACGTTTTTCCCGATATGTTCTGAAAAAAGAACAATATCGGCACTTACCGCACCTGCCGTACCGAATCCCGTTGACGTTTTAATAAAGTCAGCGCCGCTGTTCGTCACGATCTCGCACGCCCTAATTTTTTCCTCACGCGTTAAATAACAAGTTTCAACGATCACCTTTAAAACGCGATCGCCGCAAATCTCTTTCAGTAATTTCAAATCTGCTTGAATCTTTCGATCGTTCCCGTCTTTCAAATCGCCGAGATCAATCACGACGTCCAACTCGTCCGCGCCGTCAATAACTGCATCTTCGCACTCAAACGCCTTTACGCGATTGCACTGATACCCGTTCGGAAAACCGATAACCGTACAAATCGGAACGGCATTTCCCTTATACGCTTTTGCTCTTTTCACCATAGACGGCGGAATACACGCAGACGCGGTTTTGTATAATTCCGCTTCATCTAAAACTTTCTTTATTTCCGCCCACGTAGCGGTTTGAGATAATACCGTATGGTCTACTTTGTTTAAAATATCACGAATTTCCATATGATCAAATCCTTTCGTTTTTTTCATTATACCACAAATCGGCAAAGTTTAGTTATTTATTTGACTAATTTTCTTTCGTCGGTTAAAATAAAAGAAGGGAAACTACAACAGATTCCTAAACAAGCACGATTTTATCAGACATAATAAATCAAAGAAACATAATATTTTTACTGGTAATTTTGTGCTTTTATAAAAATTCTTTTAAGGAAAAAGACAAATGCTATTGATTTCTTTCGGAAACGCAGTCGATCTCGATTTTCAAACCGTATTTTGCATTCTTGCCTTCTTGTTTATGCTCGGATCAATGTGCGGTTGGATATTAGAACTTCTGTTTCGCAGAATTTTTACCGCTAAAAAATGGATCAATCCCGGGTTCCTTACCGGACCGTATCTCCCGATTTACGGCTTCGGAATCTCAGTTCTGTTCGCCGTTTGCTCATTAGATTATAAAACCATTCTTCATTTCGACTTTTGGAACAGTCAAGTTGTATACGATATTTTCGTAATCTTACTGATCGGAATCGCCATGACCTTAATCGAACTTATTGCCGGCTTAATCTTTATCCGAGGAATGAAGATTCGTTTATGGGACTACTCCGACCGTTGGGGAAATTGGAAAGGAATCATCTGTCCGTTGTTTTCATTGCTTTGGACGCTAGCAGGCGCGCTCTTTTATTTCTTTCTCAACCCCCTATTGATGAAAAGTGTTTATTGGCTATTGTCGAATTATTACTTTATCTTTTTTGTCGGAATATTCTTCGGCATCGTAATTATAGATTTCTGCGCATCCGTCAAACTAACCACTCGAATCAAAGCACTTGCGGAAGAAAGGCAGATCGTTGTAAAATTCGAAAAACTAAAAGAAAGCATTAAGTTGGAATTAGAAGCAAAAAAAGAAAAAGCAAAATTCCTTTTTGCATTCCACTCTTCCCATAAACTCGAAGAACACATGGAAACATACGTTAAAGACGAAAACGTATCGAAAACAAAAAAAGAACAAAAGGAATTTGAAAAAGAATGAGTTTGTATTTTGAAGAATTCGGAAACGGAGAACCGCTTGTACTTCTCCACGGAAACGGAGAGGATCACACCTATTTTTCCAAACAAATCCCCACATTCTCCGCATTTTTTCATGTAATCGCACTCGACACGCGAGGACACGGCAAATCACCTCGCGGTAGTTCTCCGCTATCAATCGACAGTTTTGCAGACAACTTAAAAGACTTTTTAGAAGAAAAAAATCTTCGCTCGATTCACCTACTCGGTTTTTCGGACGGCGCAAATATTGCCATAACCTTTGCGCTTCGTTATCCGCAATTCTTGAAAAGTTTAATCTTAAACGGAGCTAATTTAAATCCGAACGGGATCAAGCGATCAACACAGTTTCCGATCGAGTTAGGATATAAAATCGCCTCTCAATTTCAAAACAAAAGCGAAAAAGCAAGATTAAATACAGAAATTCTCGGACTAATGGTAAACGAACCACATATTTCACCAAACGATTTACAAGCCATTTCCGTCAAAACGCTCGTTATAACCGGAACAAACGACATGGTAAAAGATGAGCATACCGCCTTAATCGCACAATCCATTCCGCAAGCGGAATGGATAAAAATCAAGGGAAACCATTTTATCGCTGCAAAAAAGAGCAAGGAATTTAATCAAGCTGTTTTGGATTTTTTACGCGCTTAACAACTCCCTAAAAAATAAAAACTCGGACTCTAGTGCGCACAATGAATTTCACCTTTGGAACGCATTTCAAAATCCGAGTTTTTTGTTTTTTAACGATTGATTTCCATCAAACTAATCGCGTCTTTAATTGTCTTTTCCATCGCTTCCTTGCCGTATTTATCAACTTCCGTCTTGTTCTTCTCGCCATGCGTCAAACACCCGGCACCGCCGATACAACCACCCACACAAGCCATTCCTTCGATGAAATTCGCATCAAGGACGCCCTTTGACGCTTTCATAAGAGCGATTTTACATTCTTCGATTCCGTCGCAAGAAACAGCCTTACATTCAAAATCCGTCAAGCCGCGCTCTTTCAACCCTTCTGCTACCGCCTCGCCCAAGCCGCCGCTACGCGCAAAAATTCTGCCGTAGTAAGAAGCGTTATCAAGCGCGGTTTCTTCAAGCGTCGTAATATCAATATCTTTCCCGTCAAACAACGCCTGCAATTCCTCAAACGTAATCACGCTGTCAATATACTCTCGCACGGATTCCTTTTGATATTCCATCTTCTTTGCCGTGCACGGTCCGATAAACACGACTTTTACGTTTTCATGATGTTCTTTAATATATTTTGAAATCGTCGCAGCAGGAGAAAGATTATGAGAAATTTTATCTTTTAACTGCGGAAAATTCTTTTCAATAAAGCTGACAAACGCCGGACAACAAGAACTTGTCAAAAACTTTTTATCATACAGTTCCTTACACTCCTCGTATGCAACCATATCCGCCCCCAATGCCGCTTCTACAACGGCATGGAAACCGAGTTCTTTGATTCCCGTAATCACCTGCCCTAATTTTGCATACGTAAATTGACTGGAAATAGACGGTGCGACGACCGCATATACACGCGTTCCTTGCGCCTTGCTCTTTTTCAAAATATCAATCACGTTCAATATATACGATTTATCCATAATCGCACCGAACGGACATTGATAAACGCACGCTCCGCAAGAAATACATTTTTGATTGTCGATTTTAGCGGCTTTATGCTCATCCATCGAAATCGCCTTTACCTTACATGACATCACGCACGGACGTTTCCGATTGACGATCGCCATATACGGACACACCTTAGCACACATTCCGCACTCCACACACTTCGTCTTGTCGATATGCGCCTTTTGGTTATGATCAAAGGTAATTGCACCCCTTTTGCATACGTCTTCACACCGATGTGCAATACAACCGCGGCACGCATCACTAACTTCATACCCCCCGACGGGACACTCGTCGCACGCAATATCAATCACCTCGATTACGTTTGGATTCGACTTATCTCCGCCCATCGCGAGTTTTACACGCTCAGAAAGAATCGCGCGCTCCTTATAAACACAACAGCGCATCGTCGGCTCTTTCCCCGGAACAATGATTTTGGGAATATCCATCATGTTTTCCAACAGCGTATCATTAAACGCCTGACGCGCCACCTCACGCAAAACCTTATATTTTAAATGTTGTACCTTCGTATCGAATTTTCTCATATAAACATCCTTCTAATCGTAATTTACCGACACCGTTTTCCCCATTCTCCTCAAATTATCGGATAACGTTTCCACTAATTTTAATTTCATCGTTATATTGATCGGCAATCCTTGGTGCGCTTTGTTAATCGACTGACCGACAAAAAAAGTCACGGAAGTCGCCTTCACAAAGAGATAATCTGCCAAAAGCGACGCTCCGTCCTTTTCCTTAAAATACTTCGGCGTAAGATCGTTCGGCGAAAGATACCGTTCGGATAATTGCAAGAGTTTCCGAAGCGTCAAAACGCCCTCCGTCGTCAAATCAATCCCGTCAATATAGCCGATCGGCGGAACTTCCGAATCCGGATAATCAAACGAAGCAACCACTTTCTTACCCAAATAGCGAGCGACGATCTGAGAACTCGTTCCGCCGCAAACGATCTTTTTCCCGTTCTCTTCTAAAAAGCGAGCGATATAAAAATTATCCTGCGACTGATCGACGGGCGGTCCTACCATGATGCTGACCGGACATTCCGCCCTCACACGAACGACAGCGACCGTCGTATCGTCCCCCGGACGACTCATATAAAGATCGTTACACGCTCCTGCTAAAAGTCCTGCAATACAAGGCGCTGTCATATCCGGTTCGACAACACGTTCCAAAAATTCCATTACTTCCGGACGTTGCCATCCAAAATTCAAAGTCATACCGATCCCGGCATGAATCACACCGTCACTCATCACAACAATAACGTCATTTTCCTGCAAGGACAAATCAGACTTGTAAACCGTTTTTCCGAGAACGTTCATTTCGGTTCGCTGAAAATCGCCGCATTTCCCGTTACTCATCAAAATCGCCTGCGGATTATCAAATTCAAACAAATACCCCTTTCCCTGCTTGTTGATATGAATCACGGAAAAGGTCGCATAAGCAACGCCTCGAACCTTACAAACGGGAAGCGATTGCAAAATCGTTTCAACGCAAGCCTCGATTCCGATTCCGTTTGCAACCATCGTACAAAGAATTTTTGAAGTCAACGTCGCAAGAATATTCGCCTTCACACCGCTACCCAAGCCGTCAGCAAGGACAAGCGTCGTGTAATCTCCGTTCACGATTGTTTCGACCTTATCGCCGCAAAGTTCCTCATTTTTTTTATTCAAAGACGTATAACCGCTTTCCAGACAAAAGACCATCTCAATCTCCCTTCGTTTCTTCCGTTAGGGTTTCTTTGAGTTTTAACAACGCAACCTTGGTTTCAGCGGTCGTTTCACCTAATAAAGAAGCGATTTCTTGCGCTACGCGCATCTGTTTTTTAATTACCTCGTCGGTAGTCGAAAGCGTATCCATTTTGACACGTTTTAACCGTTCGTCATAATGAGCCTCTGCCGTGATGTCTTTCATTACGGCAAACAGCATTTTTTGCTTCTTTAACAGAATAACCGAATATTCCACCCAAGAATCCGTCTTTTCAATATGCAGTTTCTTACGGTAAAGATTTTTCTCTTCCGTCTGCGCCAACACGAAATCGGTCGGATCGAGATAATTAAAGATCAATTCACCCTTGACGTTTCCGCTCAACCCCAAAAGATCCAATGCTCTTTGGTTAATTTCCGCAATTTTCAGGTCGTTATCTACCAAAACAATACCGTTCGGGCTGTTTTGAATCACTTCATAAGACATCGACTCGGCACGTTCCCTCATATACGGAACGCACATTTCGATCGCCGCATAACCGTTCAATACCGCCCAAGCCTTTTCCCGACAGGTATTATAGCCGCAAGCGCCGCAATTCAACTCGTCCTCCGGCTTTAATTTCCCCGTTTTCGCCAAAACCTCGTTGATTTCACGCGCGGACGGAGCATATTCAAGCGAACTAAGCCGCGTATATTCGCGACCGATCGGAACAGTCTTCTCCGCAGAAACAGCCGTTCCGTTCGCAAATTCCCGATTGGTATACTTACGAATATCCGCATTGGCGCGCACGGCGCCCCCCAGCGAAATCAAACTGCACGGACCGTTAATACAAGCATATTCACACGAATTAAGTTCTAAAAACAATCCCGAAAGATGATCGATATTCTCTAACACCTCGCGACATTTTTCCACACCGTCAACAGCAACGTATTCATATCCATCTACAAAGCCGTCAAAAGACTTAATAATTCCGCGACTGATCGGATAATATTTTGCCCGATTTATCTCGCCCGTCAACGGAACGGATTCAACGTCTTCCACGGAAAAGGAAATTTGCCTTTCGTCTAAAAGTTTTTTCAAATCTTCAAAAGTCAAAACGCCGTCGATTACGCCGCTTTCCGCACCTTCCCGTTTTTTTGCAATGCAAGGTCCGATAAAGACGACTTTTGCGTTCGGATGCGCTTTTTTAATAATTTTCGCATGCGCAAGCATGGGAGAATCGACCGGCGCGAGATATTTCAACGCTTTCGGATAATAAAGTTGAATCATGCGGTTAACGGCAGGACAACAAGAGGTAATGAAATTATCGAATTTCTTCTCCTCTAAAAGTTCTTTATACCGTGCGGTAACCGCCAAAGCGCCGACCGCAGTTTCCTCTGCGTCCGTAAATCCGAGTTTCTTCAAAGCCTTACGCATCTGCCCGAAGTCAAACAAGGAAAAACCGGAAACAAACGAAGGAGCAACCGAAGCGTACACGTCATATTCGGAAGAAAGCAACGACAACACGCTATCTAATTCGGAATGAACGTGTTTAGCGTCTTGCGGACAAACCGTCGTACACTTTCCGCACAAAATACAACGGTTTTCGATAATTTTTGCCTGATGATCAACCACCTCGATTGCTTTTACGGGGCAATTCCGAAGACATTTATAGCAATCCCTGCAACGAGCGGTCTTAAATTCAAGATAATTCATTGTGCCACAACAGTCCCTAATACCGTACGCTCAAAAAATTCCCGTGCTTCCTCCGGCTTAACCGAATAGCATACCCCGTCAACCGTTACGCTAACGCCGTCGCCGCAACACTTTCCCAAACAAAACGTACCGCTCATATCCACCAAATCGGTGGCATTTTTCTCTTTCAGCAGATCTTGAAACGCTTTCACTACTTCCCTCGCGCCCTTTAAATGACAAGCGCTTCCGATACAGACAGAAACTTTAACCATCGTTTTCTCCTTATTTACCTTTGTTTATTCACTAACGCGCGCCCATTCGGAAAACATTTTCCGATCTATCGCACGATTTCGAGCCAAATTTGCACAAGCAACGATAGGAATCCACCTTTTGATATATTCTTTCTCCGTTTTGCTTTGCTCGGAATAACGGTCTAAATACTGCTCCGCAAATTCTTCCCCGTCCGTTTGGCAAAGTAAAAGATAAGAATATGCAACGTCCGCAGAAGCGCACCC
Organism: uncultured Clostridia bacterium; assembly: GCA_964468815.1. Taxonomy (GTDB): domain Bacteria; phylum Bacillota; class Clostridia; order Christensenellales; family Borkfalkiaceae; genus UMGS621. The sequence continues at coordinate 17,385 of CAYXWN010000028.1, forward strand.
CTGCGTCGCATGCGCCCAATCGACAATATACGGTTCTCCCTCAGCCGTAATCAACACGTTAGAAGGATTAAAATCCCCATGACAAACCTTGTAGTGCATCGGCATACGTTCCAAACGATCGATCAAATCGTAACGTATCGTCGCTTCAATCTCCGTTTCGGCGATTTTTCTTCTCAGTTTATCGCGTAAACGGATCAACAACGGACATTTTTCTTCATGAATTTTTCGTTGCAAACCAATGAAATAATCGAGATACTCACTCTTTTTCTCCGGATTTTCATCCATTAACGCACGCAACGTTTTTCCTTCTATATACTCGGAAATAATCGCCCACTTACCGTCCCTCTTGGTAACTTCGTATACCGTCGGAATTTTCAGATTCGTTTCTTCCACGCGCGCTTGATTGAGAGCCTCGTTCAAAACGTCCGCCTTAGAATAATCTCCGGAAAACATTTTTATAATGCGGTTACCATCTCTGATCACCGTTTTATCCGAACGTAAAAATAATATTTTCTCCATGCAATAATCGCCTTTATTCGTTTTATTCCTTACTATTATAACTGTTTTCGCGCATGTCTGTCAAGTTTTCAGCCATGGAAAAAAGCGGACGAAAAAGAGGTCTTTATTGCGCTTTGCCACAGAATAAAATCAATCAACCACCGAAAACGACGGAAAAAGTGGCACCGCTTTTCGCCGTACCACTTTCCCTAAGAAAAACATTTTCTATTCAACACACTCAAACACGTTTGGTTTATTTCTGTTTTTGATCGAACTGCTTCGACGCACAACCGTGCGGACAACAAGCGCAATCACAACCGCAACTCGTTTTACCTTTCTTTTTTCTGACAATCGGCACAACAATCGCCGCAGCCACGCAAGCAACCGCAAGAATAATCGCAATGATTTCTATCGGTCCCATATTACGCAACACCCATTCCTTTCGATTTCTTACCGACAACGCCCTTTGCTTTAAGCACGCACAGCGTTACGATCGCAGCAACGACAACCAATCCGACAAGCAAACCTGCGATCCAACTCAATTCACAAAGCATTCCGAACCAATAAGTAACGGCAGATACTACGTATGCAGTTCCCAACCAGAAGCCGATTGCCGCCCAAGTATATTTCCGCTTAGACATTTCACCAGCAACCGCACCGACCATTGCCATACAAGGGATTGCCAACAAATTGAACACCATGAAAGAATATGCCTCCGGCGCCCCCATTGCAGACACCATTGCTTCGAATCCGACGCCGCCTGCCAAAACTTCCATCGTTCCGATAACCTCTTCTTTTGCAATCAAGCCGGTAAACGACGCGACAACAAATTTCCAACCGTCATCGCCCATACCGAAACCGACGGGATAAAATATGTATTTTAACACGTTGCCGATTCTTCCGAGAATACTGAACTCGATATCGTCAACCATACCGTTCCAGAAAGCAAATCCGAAATTGGAAAGGAACCAAATCACAACGATCGAACCGGCAATGATCGTGGCAGCCTTAAAGAGGAAGTGCTTTAATTTTTCCCAAAGATGCAGCATCAAATTCTTGAACTGCGGCAGATGGTAAGCAGGAAGTTCCATGATAAACGGAGGCGTTTCCCCTTTCATAACCGTCGCTTTTAACAAGATCGCCGCGAGAATCGCAACCACAATACCGATCAAGTACATCGAGAATACAACTAAATCTCCGAACTGTCCGGCAAATAAAATTCCGCCGAAAGCAAGCCAAATCGGTAATTTTGCTCCGCAAGAGAAGAACGGAGAAACCATCAACGTCATTCTGCGTTCTTTTTCGTTTTCCAACGTTTTGGTAGCCATCGCGCCGGGAACGCCGCAACCGAAGCACATGATCAACGGCATAAATGCTTTTCCCGAAAGTCCGAGTTTGCGGAACGCACGGTCCATAATAAACGCGACACGCGCCATATATCCGCTGTCTTCCAAAATCGAAAGGAACAAAAACAGCAACAAAATCTGCGGCAAGAACGAAAGAATGGAAGAAAGCCCGGAAAGAATACCGTCACAAATCAATCCCGTCGCCCAATCGGCAACCTCTGCACTTTCCATAGCCGTCTGGATATTGCCGATAATGACGTCATCCATCAAAACGCCTAGCCAACTTTGCAAGAACACACCCAAAGAGGGAACACCGGCAGAAGCGTATTCATATTCTTCCAATCCGTCCTCACCGACAACGTACGCCTTTCTGTCCGTTCCGTAAACGGGTTGAATAAAATCGCCGTCCGCATACGTCGCAAGCACGTTACCGTCTTGATCGACGAGTTCAAGCGTTTCACCCTCTTCTTCCGCCTCAAAATAAGCACCATCCGTTGTACAGAAGAAGTTTGCAGCACCCTCGCTCGCCGCCGTATTGACGCCCCAAACACCGTTTAACAGTAAGAAATCCGAGCTAAACGTAAAATGGAACACAACCAGCATGATCAAAAGGAAAATCGGAATAGACCAAACTTTATGCGTCAAAACCTTATCGATTTTATCCGAACGCGTCAGTTTATCCGCCTTATTCGCCTTTTTCACCGTATTCGAAAAATGCTTGTTTATGTACGTATACCGCGCGTCGGCAACAACGGCTTCGTAATCGCCGTCAAACGCATCTTTCGGCGCATCCTTTTTCAACGCTTCCGAAAAAGCAACGACTTCCGCGTGCATTTCAAGTTCGACCTCATCTTTTTCGATCAACTTAACGGCATGGAAAATCGGGCTTTCGATCTTGCCGTCCCGCATTTTTTCCACAACCTTTTCCACGATGCCGCCGATAGACGATTCAGAAAGGACCGAAAAGCCTTTTCTCGATTTTTTCGCCGCCTCGTACGCTTTTTCCATCAATTCTTTCGTTCCCTTCCCTTTCAGCGCACTGATCGAAACGACGGGAACGTTCAACGTTTTTTCAAGATCGGAAATCACGATGTGATCCCCGTTTTTTTCCACGACGTCGATCATGTTAAGCGCGATGACGACAGGGACGTCCATTTCCAAAATCTGCGTCGTCAAATAGAGGTTTCTCTCTAAATTAGTCGCGTCGATAATGTTGATAATCGCATCCGGTTTTTCATCTAAAATAAAATTACGGGAAACGATTTCTTCCGGCGTATAGGGAGAAAGAGAATAAATACCGGGCAAATCGACGATCTGAACTTTCTCGGAAAGTTTTTTATACGTTCCCTCTCTTTTATCGACCGTTACACCGGGCCAGTTTCCGACGTGCGCAGTGCTTCCCGTCAATTGGTTAAAAAGCGTTGTTTTACCGCAGTTCGGATTCCCTGCCAAAGCAAACTTCATATTAAACCTCCATTAAAACCGTTTCCGCTTCGGATTTCCGAATGGAAAGTTCGTAACCGCGTATCGTCACTTCAATGGGATCTCCCATCGGTGCGGCTTTACGCATTGTAATTTCGACGTTCGGCGTTACACCCATGTCGAATAGCCGACGGCGGATTTTCCCCTCCGCCTTAATCGCCTTTACCTTACCGCTTTCGCCGGGGGTAAACTGATTCAGATATTTTTCCATGATATCTCCTTTCCTTTATGCTACTAAAATTTTCATAGCGATTTCCTTATTTAAAGCGAGTCTTCCGTCTTTCACGACAATGATAACGTTCCCGTTGTTCTGCGAGATTGCCGTAACCGTCGATCCTGCCAAAATTCCCAGATTTTCAAGATGCCGTTTCGTCTTTTCATCGACGGCAACTTTCAAAATTTTTAACTCCTTGCCCATAGGCGCCATAATCAAAGGCATATGCTTCTCCTTTCGCCGCAATGCGGCAACAATATTCGGACGAGTTTGCAGCAATTAGCCTTGGCAAACAACCGCCCTTAAAAAAAGAACGATCTCTTTCATTCCGTGGAAAAGTTTATCACTTTTTATTCCTTTTGTCAAATAGTTAGCGTATGCTAATTTTACTTTTTAAAAAAATTTTTCTACGCCGCATTTGCACGCCCCACAGTTAGCAACGGCAAACAATCACTCTTAAAAAAAGAACGATCTCTTTCATTCCGTAGAAAAGTTTATCACTTTTTATTCCTTTTGTCAAGAAGTTAGTATATGCTAATTCAAATTTTTTTAAAAAATTTTCCGCCGTCTGATTTCAGACAGCGGATAAATTCAAACTTTCTTTACTACCGTTTCTCGTATTGCGCCACTAATTTATAAAACTCATTCTTTAACGCGTCACACCACAACGGAAGTTCACCCAACCGCTCCAACACAGAAGTACAAGAAGCCGTTCCTCGATAATCGGACTCGCGCAGAATTAAACCAAATTCTGCCACGCAAGAAATAAACGTAAGATCGCGTTCGGCATCCTCGGAAAAAGTTTCTCCTTGTATAGCCGAAACGCTCAGTTCTCTATTCTCCTCGCTCTGCGGAGATTGATAACGAACCGCTGCCACCGCAATTTCCGTTCCGTCGGCAACGCCATCTTTTAACTGAATTTCAAATAATGCCGTAACGGTCAGTCCCGAACCGATTTCACCCGTATCTGTCTTTTCATTCTTCCACTCTTCGATTGAAATCCGTTTCGTATCATATCCGATCAACCGATATTTTTCGACAGAATCGGTAAACACAACACTTGCCTTTGCGTTTTTCATTACAACGTTCAACGTTCCGTCAATATCTGTTACAACAGCCTTTTCAGCCTCCAACAAACTGTCAATATACGCATAATTCCCGTTTCCGTCACGTGCCAACGTTTCCAAAAGATCGTCACGCGTATTATTCATGCCGTATCCGAATACACTCAAATAAACGCTCTGTTTCTTATTTGCGTTCTCGGAAATCAACTCGCTGACGCCACCCTTAGAATTGACGCCGACGTTAAAATCACCGTCCGAAGCGATGATCACGCGATTGTTTCCGCCCTCGATAAAATGCTTCCTTGCGACCTCGTACGCACGTTTTAATCCATCGCCCCCCGCAGTCGAACCTCTCGCTTGCAAATGATCGATTGCAGTCATAATTCTAGTCTTATCCGTCAACGTATATCCGTCGAACAACGTATTGACGTTGCTTGCATACGTTACAACCGAAATCACGTCTTCTTCTCTTAAATGTTCAACTAACAAACGAAATGTTTCTTTTACAAGCCCGATTCGATCGTTTCCGGACATTGAACCGGAAACGTCGATCAAAAAGACCAAATTATTCGGAACATCGCCTACGGAAATTTTTTCAGTGCGCAACCCGACGGAAAGCAATCGATGCGATTTATTCCACGGACAGTCGGCAAGCCTTGCAGTCATTGCAACGGCTTCTCCGTCTGTCGGATACGGATAACTGTCGTAATCGAAATAGTTAATCATTTCTTCTATACGGACGGAATCCGGAGAAATACGCAATCCGTCGTTAATTTGACGACGGACGTAAGAATACGTCGCCGTATTGCGATCAAGAGAAAAATTGACGGACGGCTCGTACGACTGCAATTGGAATCCCCGTTCTTCGACCGCATCGTAACGGTAGTTTTCATCATACTCTCCCTCTTCGTTCGTCGGAAACCCGACTCCTGAATCCGATGGAGCAAAATTTCCGCTACCCTCAGCAGAACAAGCACAAAAAATCACGGCAACAAGGCTCAAAATAATAACGGTAATCCACTTTTTTTTCATAAATTTTTCCTCCTTTTACCGAAATAACGACTTTAACAACATATTTGTCCCACAATTAAATAAATTTTTCTAAATAATAATCCAAACTCTCTTGAACGCTCGACATTATTTCGATATAAAACCGCCGCTCCTCTTGTGTAAAATAAGCGGTCGAAAGGTATTCGCCCTCTTCTTCTAATGCAATCGTCTTGTAATTCACCTGCAAATCGCCCACAACGACACAGTTTTCCAATAAACGAAAGGAATCCAACGCATCGTAATGCTTTTCGGAAAGTTCGACTATCACGGAAACGTCTTTCCTGCGCCCGTTCCGCAAAATCCCCGTCTTTGCAAAAACAAACATCGCTTCTTCCGTCGTCTTGTCATAATAAATATAATAAGATTCCGAAACGACCGTCAATTCTTCGTTTTTAACAAAAAAATCAAAGGATGCGACGTTTGCAGCATCACTCCGCTCAACCGAACGGAATTTCAAGGAACTACTTGAATACGTTCCGACGCTCAAAGAATCGCTCGTAGGATTTTGCACGCTATTCCTCTTCGGGAAAAACACAACCAACATCACAACCGCTAAAACGACACACGCAAAAACGGAAGCAAATCGCATTACAGGCTTCCGCCACGAGCGACGCGCTCCTTTTTCTTTCAAATACGATTCGCCCTTTTGCATTACAAAAGAAGAAGGTTTATTCTCCTCAAAGTATGCGTCGAATATTTTTGATAAATGTTCGTCCTTTTTTTCCATTGTTTTTCGCCTATTCATGATAGAAAACGTTTTTAACGCCCTATTTGTCCCCTTCTAAAAGAATTTTTTTCAAATTTTCTTCCGCAGATTGAATCAATCGCATGACCGTCGATTTCGGAATCCCCGTTTCCTTGGCGATATCTCGCACCGTATAATCAAGATAATAACGATAATAAACGACGGTACGTTGATCGGGCGACAACTTTTTCAATGCGTTTTCTAAAATAATCGCATTTTCCGATCGCTCCAATCCGACATCTGCCGCCCCCCAAATCAAAGCAATCTTCCACATTGACCTTGGTTATCTTTTTTTCACGTTTCAAATAGTCGAGAGCGGTATTCCGCACGATTTTACAAATCCATGCGATTCCGTTCGTGCCCGGCTCAAAACGGCGTGCATTCTTTGCAATTTTTAAAAAACTGTCTTGTACAACGTCCTCGGCGAGATACCGATCTTTCAGCACGGAAAAAGCCACCGAAAGCATTCTGCCTCCGATGTTCTCGTAAATCGCTTCCAGGGCTTGGGGATACCCCTTTGCTACATACAAGATAAAATTGTTAATCTTTTGCAATTCGTCTTCTTGCATACCGTATCTCTGTCGCGGCTTTTTCGCCGTATAATAAAAGGATAGCACACGAAGAGACTCCTTGTCAACGGGAATATAAAAAATTTTTTCGTTTTTCCCCGTTTGACATTTCAAACCTCTTTCGTTATAATGGCATTATGAAAAAAATAATTCTTTTCTTTCTTCTTCTTTCCGTCACCCTCTGCGGTTGCGACGGCACGACCGATTATCGCTCGGAAAACCTTTTTTATTTCGGAACTTCCGTAAAATTAGTCGTAGTCCACCCGTCCGAAGAATACGACGCGCTTATCGAAGAAATAAAAAAACTGCTTGCCGAAATCGAAAATACGGTTTCTCTTGAAAAAGAAGATTCCGATTTATCCCGATACAACAGACTTTCTTACGGTAAACAAATCGAAATCAACCGAATTACGGCGGAATTAATGCAAAAAGCAACGGACGCATATCAACTGACAAACGGTGCTTTTAACCCGGCAGTTTATCGGTTGGTAGATCTATGGGGTTTTTCCTCCCGTATTTACGGTGTCAACCGATTTTCTCCCACTCTCCCCTATGACCGAGAACGGACGGATGAATTTTATCCCCTACCGGACGAAAAATACTTGCAAGCATTTCTCTCTTTAACCGATTTTACAAAAGCCGAATTATCGGAAGAAAGCGGACGGTTTTATTTGAAAAAAAACACCGAGCCGATAACGGTCGACGGAATAAAATACGAACAACAACTCGATTTCGGCGGAATTGCAAAGGGCTACGCCTCAGACGAGATTAAAAAAATACTAAACAAATACGAGGTTACGGAAGGATATCTCAATATCGGAACAAGCAGCATTCTCTTATTGGGGGGCGCGGACGGCGAATCGTGGGATCTCACGATCAGACACCCCCGCAAGAACGGCGATTATCTCGGCATAAAAATCGAAAACCGCTCGGTTTCTACGAGCGGTGATTATCAGCGATATTATGAAAAAGACGGAAAACGCTATTGTCACGTAATAAACCCCTTTACGGGATATCCCGTTGAAAGCGACGTTATTAGCGCAAGCGTCTTAATGCAAGACGGCTGTCTTGCAGACGCTCTATCAACGACCTGCATGGTTCTCGGAAGTGAAAAAGCGATCGAATTATTGAACACGTTAAATTACGATTACGCAATCGTCACGAGCGGTCAAAAGTTACAACTTTTAACCAATCTTTCAGAGTATCAAACGATACTTCCCCTTTAATTACAGCCGATTTACGTGGAGGCGATTCAAAGAGATAAATTGTCAAACTAAAAACAACACTTTTCAAGAAAAAGTTCAAATAAATCTTTTGATTTTTGTTCGTTCCTTTCTGCCAAGCACAATACAGATCAGCAAAATACATTTTTCAATTCAACGCGCTTTTTATTTCTCTCCAATTTTCAAATTTCGAACCTCTATCGCAAATTATTGTTTTTACAGTTCCTTTCGCCGTTAAAATTGCGAATCGTTCTTCTACTATAAATCGCTTCTAAAGTAT
>CAYXWN010000029.1:0-25641 GCA_964468815.1 uncultured Clostridia bacterium
TTTCACCGCCTTTTTCGCCTTGCGCACGTATTGGTTCGCCATAAAATCTCCTGTTTTTAATAATCAAAATTCCGTACGCGTACTACGGGAAAAGAGTTGTAAAAACACTTGCATGGGATCGCTTTTGTCCCGTAAAATCGAATAAACCGCATTCGTAATGGGGAGTTCTTCCCCGTACCGCTCGCCCAACAGTTTCATTGCGCGCGCGGTGGCAACGCCCTCTGCGAGTTTGGTAAAGGGCTTTCCCATAACGAACGCTTCTCCGAACGCGCGGTTATTGGAATAGGACGAAAAAAGCGTCGTTTCATAGTCCCCCAAATGGCAAAGACCATACGCGGAAAGTTCGTTTCCGCCCATTTTTGCAATTAACCGAGCGACTTCACGTGCGCCGCGCGCCATTAAAACGCCCTTTAACGCGCCGTACCCGCCGCCGTCCAACATTCCTGCGGCGATGCCCATCACGTTCTTCGCCGCGCCGCCGATCTCGCTTCCGATAAGATCGTTTCCGTAATAAAAGCGGATCAAATCGCTGCGAAGTCCGTCCGCAAGTTCTTTTACGAGCGCGGAATTTTCCGAATCAATCACCATGCAATTCGGACGGCCGGACACAAACTCTTGAATATGCCCCGGTCCGAGCCAAACGGCGATCCGTTCGGCAGGAACGCCGGCATCCCTCATGATTTCTGACAGACGCGCACCAGTTTGCTCTTCCAGCCCTTTCATGCACAAAAGAACGGTTTTATCCTTTAAGCCGTACGGCTTTAACTCTTCCGCAAAAGCACGCAAGCCTTGCGCCCCGATGGAAATCGCGATGAGGTCGCTCTTCATTGCCTCTTCCAAATCGGACGTCAAACGAACGGATTCGGGCAACCGCACGTAGTCGTTTCCGCCCGTTTCCGCTAAAACGCGATAACTTTGCCCGTCCGCTCTGCCCCAAAGGGTAACCGTTTGTTTCCGCGCAAGATACCAGGCGATAAACGAGCCCCATCTTCCGCAACCGAGTACGCTGATCACAGCGGTTTCCTCTCTACAAACGCGCGCGCAAGGGTAACCTCGTCCGCATATTCCAAATCCGTTCCGATGGGAATCCCGTGCGCCAAACGCGTCACCTTAACTCCCAGCGGCTCTAACAGACGATTGATATAAAGCGCGGTCGCCTCGCCCTCGACGTCCGGATTGGTCGCCATAATGACTTCTTTTACGCCGCCCTTTGCCACGCGTTCCAACAATTCCTTGATCCGAATATCGTTCGGGCCTACGCCGTCCATGGGCGAAATCGTCCCGTGGAGAACGTGATAAACGCCGTTAAATTCGTTGAGTTTTTCGATTGCGATAACGTCTTTCGGTTCTTTCACCACGCAGATAACGTCCGCGCTGCGGTTTTTACAGACGTCGCAAATTTCGCCCTCCGTAAAGTTTCCGCAAATCGTACAGTAATGTACGTTCTTTTTGGCGGCGATAATCGCCGCGGCAAACGCTTCCGCTTCCGCTTCGGGCATATTGATAATTTTATACGCATAGCGTTGCGCCGTTTTCAATCCGACGCCCGGTAATTTGGAAAACGCGTTAATAAGCGCGCCGATCGGCTCGATATATACCTTCATGAATCAATCGCTCCCGCCGATTAAAACATTCCGCCGAGCGCGCCGAATGCCCCCATCTTCTCCTGAGAAAGCTTATCCGCCTGAGCGTATGCGTCCGAAATCGCCGCCATCAAAAGATCTTCCAACATTTCAACGTCGTCCGGGTCAACCGCTTCCGGCTTAATGGAAATCCCCTTGACGTTCTTCTTGCCGTCCACCGTCACGCTAACGATTCCGCCTGCGGCAGTCCCGACGAGTTCCGCCTCTTCCAATTCCTCTTGCGCCTTTTGCATTTGCTCTTGCATTTTCTGCGCCTGCTTCATGAGATTCTGCATATTGCCCCCGCCGAAGCCGCCGCCGTATCCGCCTTTATACATTTTTTGTTACCTCCGAAATAAAATTCTGTTTTATGTTATTTGACGATGACGATGTCCTCGCCGAATATTTTCTTAATCTCGTCGACGTCGTTGTCAAAGCCGTCTTTCTGCTCGACGCCGTTCTCTAAAGCGATTTTCACACTCGCTCCCGCATAATCTTTTAACTGCTCTGTTAAAATCGCAACGTTATCCGCACGCGACATGACGGCGTAATCGCTCTCCGTCTTGCAATACAGCGTAACCGTGCTGCCGACGACCGTCAAACGCATATCTTGAATCGCCGTCCACAACATGAAATGCCCGTTTTTGCGGAGAGAGCGGGAAAGCGTTCCCTTGACCTCTACGGCGTTTGCCGAAAGCATGCTCGCCTTTTCAGACGGTTTTGCCGTCGGAAGTTCCTCTAACGACGGAATCTTCTCCGCCGTTTCCGTCACGACGGGACGGATCGGTTCTTTCTGTTCCGTACGGACGGACGACGGCGCACTTACCGCGATTCCCTCCGAAAGTTTGCGTTCCAACGCCGAAACTCTTGCCGCGAGCGCGTCCAAAGAATAATCGCAAGCCGGCGTTGCCGCCTTGACCGCCGCCGTTTCAAAGACGACGCGCGGATGCGTGGTATATTTTAAGTCGCTTTCCGTACGCGCAAAGATCTCCAAGCACCGCAAAAGCCGTGCCGCATCCGTTTTTTCCGCCGAACGGACTAACTGACCGAATAAATCTTCCGGCAAACCCAGGATCGCGTTTGCGTTCTTGCACGTCTTAACGACGAGCAATTCGCGTAAAATCCCCGTTACGTCCTTTGTGAGAACGCCCATACTCTTCCCCGTTGCGGCAAGTTCGTCCACCGCGGTCAAAACTTCGCCCGTATCGCCTGCCAAAAGCGAGTCGGTAAAACGGTAAAGTTTTTCTTTATCGGCAGATCCTAACACCTCTAAAACATCGCGATACGTCAAGCGTTCGCGGCTGTAAGACACGCAGAGATCGGCAATGGAAAGCGCGTCGCGCACGCTCCCCTCGCCTGCCTTTGCGATTGCCGTGACCGCTTCGTCCTCAAAATCCTTGCCGACGTCGCGAAAAATCTTTTTTAACAAATCTGCAATGACGGGCGTCGCAACCAACTTGAAATCGAAGCGCATGCAACGGGACAAAATGGTCTGCGGCATCTTATGCACCTCGGTCGTCGCCAAAATAAACACCGCGTGCTTAGGCGGCTCTTCCAACGTCTTTAACAGCGCGTTGAACGCCGACGACGAAAGCATATGCACTTCGTCGATAATATAGACTTTATAACGGCAAGAAACGGGCGGAAAGGTGATTTTATCCCGCAAATCGCGGATCTCCGCCACGCCGTTGTTGGACGCCGCGTCTATTTCCATCACGTCCAAATTAGACGGATCTGCCAACGCGCGGCAAGCCGCGCAAGTACCGCAAGGAGAGCCGTCCCGCGGGGAAAGACAGTTGATCGCTTTTGCAAAGATTTTTGCGGCGGACGTTTTCCCCGTTCCGCGCGTGCCCGTAAAAAGATAGGCATGACCGACGCGATCGGTCTGAATTTGATTGACCAGCGTTTTTACGACGTGATCTTGCCCGACGATCCCGTCAAAGCCGGTCGGACGATATTTTCTGTAAAGCGCGAGATATGCCATAACCTTTTATTTCACCGACCGCTCGATTTTTTTGCGAATCCGCTGTAACGCGTTGTCGATGGATTTTTCCTCCTTTCCTATCTTTTCCGCAATCTCCCGATAAGAATATCCTTCGAGATAATATTGCAAAATGGAATTTTCAAGTTTTGAAAGCACGCCTTGAATACGCGTTTTCAGTTCTTGTTCGGATTCTTGATTGATGTAAAGCGTTTCGGGATCGACGATACTGCCCAGAACCATTCCCCCCGTTTCTTCCGCCTCGGTAAACGTTTCCGCAATGGACACGTAATTGTTAAGCGGACGGTTCTTCTCCCTCATCGCGCTTTTGAGCGCAGAATAAATGTTCCGCCGAATACAAAGATACGCAAACGTTCGGAAAGAACTTTTGCCGTTATACGAATGAATGGACTTGAATAAACCGATCATGCCCTCTTGAATCAAATCTTCGTAATCGCCCCCTGCCAAAAAGTAAGGGCGGCTTGCGCGAAGAATCAACCCGTGCGAACGGTGAATCAAAAGTTCGGTCGCCACGACGTCCCCCGTCTTTGCGAGCACACAAAGTTCCTCGTCCGATAATTTATCCAGTTCAACGTTTTCCATATCTCTGCCTCATCGCCTCGAACACGACGACGCCGCACGCCACGGACGCATTCAGCGAATTGACCTTGCCGCGCATGGGAATCTGAACGATCCGATCGCATTTTTCCTTCGTCAAACGCTTGATTCCCGAATCTTCGCCGCCGATCACTAACGCGAGATTCCCCGTAAGGTCGGCGGAATAAAGATCCTCGCCGCCGAGTTCCGCACCCGTCGCCCAATAGCCGCGCTCTTTTAACTCGTCGATCGCGTCGTTCAAATTGGTAACGCGAGCGATTTTCAAGTGATTCGCGCCCCCTTCCGAAATGCGCATGACGGTATCGGTTACCGCCGCGGAGCGGTGCTTTGTGATAACCAAACCGTCCACGCCGGCACATTCGCAAACGCGAATGATGCTGCCGAGATTATGCGGATCGAGCACGCCGTCCAAAAGAACGATCATACCGTTTCCGTCCGTTTTGATCATATCTCCCAACTCGCAATAGCGATAGTCGGACACAAAAGCGATAAAGCCTTGATGGCGCATTCCGTCCGCGTCCTTATCCATGACCGTACGATCGCAAAACTGCACCTTACAGCGACTTTCCCGCAATGCAGCCAAAAGTTTTTTGGACTCTCCGTCCCTAAGCCCGTTTTCTACGAGCACCTTATCCGTTTCCCGATCGGTTTTAATCAATTCCGATACGGCGTTTCTTCCGATGACTTTCATAATTCTCCAACCGTATTTTCGATTTCCAAAAGTTCGTTCAAGCGTTCGGTTCTTCCCGTTAGGTAAAGAAACCCGACCAACGCTTCAAAGCCCGTGGACATACTGTATTCGCCTACCGTCGCATGCTTGGCACGGGTATTCTTTTTTGCGTTCCGCGCACGGCGATACACGCCCTCTTCTTCTTCCGTCAAGTGCGGTAGAAGGGTTGCAATCAAGCGCGCCTGACTCTCCGCGCGGACGAGATCCGTCGCGCGCCGTTCGAGTTCCGCGGCTTTTCCGTCCGAAGAAAGCGCGAGTTTTTTCCGAACGTAAAGGGTATAAACGGCATCTCCGACATACGCGAGGACGACCGCGTTCATATTTTTTACGTGCACTACGTCCATGCTATCGCCAAAACCGAACAATCTGTTTCCTCCCACACTTTTCCTTATGGTAAGATTATATCATAAACCAAAGAAAATAACAAATAAATAAAGGCTTAAACATTGTTCAAGCCTTTATTTTTCCGAAAGCCGTAGAACGTAATTTCGGACAGATATTCGATTGCCCCCTTAAAGATCGCGTAAGCGAGTTTTTCTTGATACACGTCCGTGACGAGCAACGCCTCGTCTTCCGCGTTGGATAAAAATCCGCACTCCACAATGACGGACGGAATATCCGTACAGTTGAGAATATAATAATCCCCCTTTAAGGCGGTATATCCGCGCGTCGCCTCGTCCATTTGATTGAGTGTATTCTGAATTTTATTTGCCAGCGAGATCCCTTGCGTGCAATCCGCGCGGAAGAAAACCTGCGCGCCCCGTCGCGACGCGCTGCCGTATTTGTTCATATGCACGGAAATCACGATATCCGCGTCCGCATGTTCGATAACCTTTTTTCGTGCGAGCATATCTCTCCGCTTAAAGCCGTTCGTCGCCGCGCCGTACAGCCCTGCTTCCGAAGAGCGCGTGAGAACGGGATCAATCCCTGCGCCGAGAAAGAGCGTTTCCAACTTCTTGACGACCGCAAGATTTAACACGCTCTCCTTTACGCGCGTATTAACTCCGACTACGCCGCCGTCGATTCCGCCGTGCCCTGCGTCTAAAACGACGGTGATTTGCGACTCGTCCGCGCTTCCGATAGGCTGAATCCCGAACGCCCCCGCACAAACGATAAACGTAACGAGAACGATCGCCAAGACAATCGCGATAACGACGGTTTTTCCCTTCCGTTTCAGTTCCATGATTTCCCTCCGAGGTGTTTTATCCACAAAACCTACGGTTATCCACAGTACGATTGTGGATAACTTTCCCCTTATTTTATGCAAATAAACCGTGATTTTATGTCTTTTTCTCCTTAAAATTACACAATACGGAAAGGGAGTTTTCCACAAATACACAACGGATTTTTCCGAAGCGATTCTCCGTAAAAAAACAGCACGCCGTCCCCTCGCGTTAAGCGGAGCACGGCGTGCTTAAAATCATAAAATCAATTTAGCGACGACTTTAACCGTCGATCTCCAGATAAAGCGGATGCGCCGCGGTCAGTGCGGCAACTTCCTTTCTCACGGCATCGAAGCAAGCCTCTTTTTCCCGAATTACGCGAACGATCAATTTTGCGACCGTTCGACAATCGTCTTCCGTAAAACCGCGCGTGGTGACGGACGGCGTTCCGACGCGTATTCCGCTCGTGACGAACGGGGACAGCGGATCGAACGGAATCGCGTTTTTATTGACGGTGATATTCACCTCGTCCAACATCCGCTCCAATTCCTTGCCGGTCACGCCCGTATCGCGCAAACCAACCAACATCAAATGATTGTCCGTTCCGCCCGACACGAGATTGATCCCTTCTGACAAAAAGGTTTCGCTCATCGCCTTTGCGTTCTTCAATATCTGCTCTTGATAACGCGCAAATTCGGGTTTTAACGCCTCGCCGAACGCTACCGCCTTAGCGGCGATCACATGCATCAACGGACCGCCTTGCGTGCCCGGGAAAACCGCCTTGTCAATCATCTTTGCATACTTTTCTTTACACAAAATAACGCCGCCGCGCGGACCTCTCAACGTCTTGTGCGTAGTCGTCGTGACGAAATCGGCATACGGTACGGGGCTAGGATGCAATCCTGCGGCAACCAATCCGGCAATATGCGCGATATCCACCATCATGTACGCGCCAACGAGATCGCAGATCACGCGAATCCGCTCGAAATCCAAAAAACGAGGATAGGCGGAAGCACCCGAAACGATGATCTTCGGCTGAACCTCTAACGCCAAACGCTCCAACTCGTCGTAATCGACGCGCCCCGTTTCTTCCGAAACGCCGTAACCGACCGCGTTGAAATACGTGCCGGAAACGGTAACGGGACTGCCGTGCGTAAGGTGTCCGCCGTGCGCCAAACTCATGCCTAAAATGGTATTGCCCGGTTTTAAGCAAGCAAAATAAACGGCGAAATTGGCGTTTGCTCCCGAATGAGGTTGCACGTTGGCATGCTCTGCGCCGAATAACTTCTTGACTCGTTCGATCGCCAAATTTTCCGCGATATCCACGTACTGACAACCGCCGTAATAGCGATGCGCCGGATACCCCTCCGCATATTTGTTCGTCAGATGACTGCCCATCGCTTCCATGACTGCCGGCGAAACGAAATTTTCGCTCGCAATCAACTCGATGTTCGCACGTTGCCGTGCAAGTTCTTGCATCAATCCCTCGTACAACGCGGGATCGCTTCTTTTTACCGCTTCAAAATCCATCGCCGTTATCCTCCATGGCGTTTTTATGAAACCGTCAAGCGGCTTGCAAAAATAATTTTTCGCGTCGTTTTCGCTCTTTTCATCCGCGAAACGCAAATAACCGCCGTCAGTTTTCTCGTTTGTATTACAAATATTTCTTCACGAGATCGGAAAGTTCCGCCTTTGACGTAAGGCCGATCGTCTTATCCGCCAACTCGCCCTTTTTGAAAACGAAAAGCGCCGGAATAGACATGATCCCGTACCGCAAAGCAAGGGCTTCGTTCTCATCGACGTTGACCTTGACGACCTTAATCTTATCGCCCATCGCAGAGGCAAACTCCGCAAGAACGGGCGTTTGCATCTTGCACGGCATACACCACGCCGCCCAAAAATCCGCTAAAACGGGAGTATCGCCCGCAATCAACGAATCGAACTCTTCCACCGAATGGACTTCGTAAATTTCACTCATTGTTCTTCTCCTTTATTTGAATGATCGTAGGCAGAAAACCGCGCTTTTTTTTGACCAGTCGATCCGCCGCCCACACGATAGTATAACTCAAAAGCATAAAAATTACACCCAGAAGAAGCATCCACAATTCCCCCCAAAGGCTTCCCAACAAAAGTCCTGCGGCAAGCGCGGCAAGCGGAATCAAAAAGACGATCACCGTCGCCGCAAGGCGAGAACCCTCGGAGATAGAAACTTCTACCAAATCTCCCTCCGCCGCGCCGACGGAATTTTCCGCCAAAAGTTCCTTACCTTCTCCGCTCTTGGCACAACGGTTGCAGCCTGCGCAACCGCCCGACGGGCGCATGGAAACAACGGCGTTCTTTCCCTCGGTTCCGGTTACTCTTCCCGTTTCAAGCATATCGAAGAAAGTTCGGAGAGAGGAACGGTACGCTCCGTTCCGTCCTCCATACGTTTCAGTTTTACAACGCCGCTCGAAAGTTCGTCAGCCCCCAGCACCGCGACGTAACGTACGTTTAATTTATCCGCAAACTTAAACTGCGCTTTGACCGAACGGTTTACCGAATCGGTTTCCGCAGACACGCCGTCTTTCCGCAGAGATTCGGTCAACCGAAACGCCGCAAGACGCGCTTCTTCCCCGACGGGCACGACGTAAACGTCCGTCCGTCGGAGCGGAAGTTTCACGCCCGTTTGATTCAACAATAACAATAAACGCTCCAAGCCCAAGCCGAAGCCCACGCCCGGAACGGAAGCGCCGCCCATATCCGCAATCAAACCGTCGTATCTGCCACCGCCGCACACCGTTCCTTGCGCACCGATCGCGGAAGAAACAAATTCAAATACCGTTTTGGTATAATAATCCAAGCCGCGCACGATATACGGATTGACCGAAAATTCGACGCCCGCCGCCGTCAACAGCGATTTTACCCCTTCAAAATGATCTCGACAATCGTCGCAGAGATAATCTAAAATAACGGGAGCGTTTTTCCCGATTTCCGCACAGCGCTCGTTCTTGCAATCCAAAATCCGAAGCGGATTCTTCTCGAAACGCTCGCGGCAATTCTCGCACATCTCCGAAAGATGAGGTGCGAAATATGCCTTTAACGCCTCGTTAAACGCCTTGCGGCAATCCTTACAACCGATCGAATTGAGATTCAGTTGCAAATCTTTTACCTGCAAACGGTCAAAAAACGCCTTTGCGAGCAAAATCACCTCGGCATCCGCAACGGGAGAGTTCGAACCGAAACTTTCCACGCCGAATTGGTGAAACTCTCTGAGTCGACCTGCCTGCGGACGCTCGTAACGGAAACACGACGTTATATAGTAAAGTTTCAGCGGCAACGCACGCCCCGAAAGATTTTCCACAAAACTCCGCGCGACGCCTGCCGTTCCCTCCGGCTTTAACGTAATGCTTCTGCCACCCTTGTCCAAAAAGGTGTACATTTCTTTGTTTACGACGTCCGTCGTATCGCCGATTCCACGCAAAAACACTTCCGTATGCTCAAACGTGGGCGTACGGATCTCCTCAAAACGATATAAACGCGTCACTTCGCGCGCGATTGATTCGAGATATTGCCACTGCCAGCTTTCCTCGGGGAGAACGTCTCTCGTTCCCTTGGGTATATTGATCATAGCGTTCCTCTTATAAAATGTATTTTTTCAAATCTTTCTCTTTCGCCTTTTCCAAACGGTCGAGAACGTAACGCTTGTCGATCACCACTTCGGCGGTCGGATAGTCGCCGCCCGCGTTGAACGAAATGTCTTCCAACAAATTTTCCATGACCGTATGAAGCCGACGCGCCCCGATATCCTCGGAGGTGAGATTCATGTATTCCGCAAACGCGGCGATTTCTTCGATCGCCTCGTCCGTAAATTTCAAGTCGATGTGATCGACGGCGAGCAACGTCGCGTACTGCCGCGTAATGGCGTTCTGCGGCGTGGTGAGAATTTTAACGAAATCCTGCTTCGTAAGGCTTTCCAATTCTACCAGAATGGGGAAACGTCCCTGTAATTCGGGAATCATGTCCGACACCTTCGACACGTGGAACGCGCCTGCCGCGATAAAGAGAATATAATCCGTCTTGACCGGTCCGTATTTGGTCATGACCGTCGATCCCTCTACGATGGGGAGAATATCCCGTTGAACGCCCTCGCGCGAAACGTCTTGTCCGCCGTTGTTTGATTTGTTCGCGATCTTATCAATTTCGTCGATAAAGATGATCCCCTCGTTCTCCGCACGGCGAACCGCTTCGGTAATCACCGCGTCGTTGTCGATCAAGCGGTCGGATTCCTCCGCGACGATGATATTGCGCGCTTCTTTGACGGCGATCTTTCTCTTCTTTTTCTTCTTCGGCATAAACTCGGCGAAAATATTGCCGATGTTAATTTCCGTTCCGCTCCCCGGCACGAGTTCCATGGTTTTGGGAGTGTCCGCCACTTCCATTTCGATCAACTCGTTATCGTATCTGCCGCGCTGTAAATTTTCAAGAATTTGCGCCTTGAATACGTCCGTCGCGAGATCGCCCTTTTCTTGCTTTCTCGCTTCCATCAAAATAGACGTCAACTTTTCTTCCGCAATCTTGTTCGCCTTTGCGCTGACGCGCTTAAACTGCTCTTCTTTTACGAGGCGCACGCTGCACTCGGTCAGATCGCGGATCATGCTTTCCACGTCCCGTCCGACGTACCCGACCTCGGTATACTTAGTCGCCTCGATCTTGATAAAAGGTGCGCCGACGAGTTTTGCAAGACGACGAGCGATCTCGGTCTTTCCGACGCCCGTCGGACCTTTCATGATAATATTTTTAGGCGTAATCTCCTCCATTTCTTCGGGAGCGAGTTTACTTCTTCTGTAACGGTTGCGGAGAGCGATCGCGACGGCGCGCTTCGCCTTATCCTGCCCCACTACGTATTTATCCAATTCGTTTACGATTTGTTTGGGCGTTAAATCCATTTGTTACCTCCTTACAGCACTTCGCACGTGATGTGATCGTTGGTGAAAACGCAAATCTCGCTCGCGATTTTCAAGGACTTTTTGACGATTTCTTCCGCCGTATAATCGGTTTCCTGCGCCAAAGCGCGCGCCGCGGCAAGGGCATAATTGCCGCCGCTTCCGATCGCGCAAATTCCGTCTTCCGGCTCGATAACCTCACCCGATCCCGAAACGATCAAAAGCGTGGTCGCGTCCGCCGTAATCATCATGGCTTCCAACTTTCCGGCCGTTCCCTTTCTCCACTGCTCGGCAAGTTCCACCGCGCTGCGCATTAAGTTGCCCGAAAACTTGTTGAGCATTTCTTCAAACCGCTCGGACAGACTGAACGCGTCCGCCACCGCGCCGGCAAAGCCGAAAATCACCTTGTCGTTGTAAATGCGCCGCACTTTTACGGCGTTGTTCTTAAAAATCACCGACTGCGACATTGTAACCTGTCCGTCGCCGGCAATCGCCGTCTGCCCGTTCTTTTTGACCGCGCAGATCGTCGTACCTCTCATTTCTTCCATTTTTATTCCTCCTTTAAGTTCCGAATCCAATTTAGCGAACGTTCCGCATACCGCCGTTTTTTCTCCGCCTTGTCCCGAATCCGTTCGGGAAAGGGCTGCAATATGCCGTAGTTCGCGTTCATCGGTTGATAATTTTCATTTTGACGGGACGCGTAATTGACGAGCGCCCCCAAAACCGTTTCGTCCGTAAACGAATATTCCGCTTTTCCGTTCAGTACGCGAAAAAGATTCATCGCCGCAACCAAACCGGACGCCGCGCTCTCCACGTACCCCTCTACCCCCGTAATCTGCCCGGCGAGATAGACGGCTTGCGTTCCCTTTACGCGAAATCCGTTTTCCAACGCGACGGGCGCGTTGACGTAAGTGTTGCGGTGCATGACGCCGTAACGGTAAAATTCTGCGTTGCGCAATGCCGGAATCATGGAAAACACGCGCTTTTGCTCCGAGAAAGTAAGATTTGTCTGAAATCCGACGAGATTATACATCTCTCCGGCGACGTCTTCTTTCCGAAGTTGCAAGCAAGCGTAATGCGGCTTTTTCGTGATCGGATCGCGCAAGCCCTTGGGTTTTAACGGTCCGAACCGCAAAGTATCCTCTCCGCGCGCAGCCATCACCTCGACGGGCATACACCCCTCAAACACGTCGTTTTGCTCGAACGCGTGCAACGTCGCGCGTTCCGCGGTGCAAAGCGCGTGATAAAACGCCAAATATTCCTCTTTTTCCATGGGACAGTTGATATGATCGCCCACACCGTCCCGATAGCGATCGCCGACGAAAGCGCGACTCATATCCACCGAATCTCCCGCAACGATCGGCGCGGACGCATCGTAAAAACCGAGTGCGCCGCCGGTCAGCCGAGCAAGTTCTTCGGATAAGGCGTCCGTCGTAAGAGGGCCTGTCGCAATAACGACGGGAACGCTCGTATCGATCGTTTTCACCTCTTCCGAACGAAATTCGATATCCGAATGAGAAAGCAAACGATCGGTCAACCTCTTTGCAAACGCCTCTCGATCGACGGCAAGCGCGTTCCCTGCCGGAACGCGACAAGCGTCCGCCGCCTCGATGACGGATGAACCGAGCAAGCGCAATTCTTCTTTCAACAGTCCGCAAGCATTGGCGAATACGTCGTTGGATTTGAGCGAATTACTGCACACCAACTCGCCGAACAGCGGACTGTGATGCGCCGGCGTACGCCCTTCGGGCTTAATATCGAACAGAACGACCTTTACGCCGCGATCGGCAAGATACAACGCCGCTTCCGTTCCGGCAAGCCCTGCGCCTATTACCTTAACCGTCGGACTCATGTTTTTCTTCTTTATAATCGCATTTTTTAGAAGAGCAGCAAACCGTATCTTTTATCGAAACGAGATACTTGCCGCACTTCGGGCACTTTTTCCCCGTCGGAATTTCCCAACTCATAAATCGACAATCGGGATAGCGCGTACAACCGAAAAAGACGCGTCCGCCCTTGGACGTCAACTTTTGCGTCGGCGCGCCGCAATCCGGACAAATTCCCACCTTTTCCGCCAAACTTTCCGTCGTTTTGCAAGAGGGGCACAGTAAATACTTTCCGTACTGCCCGTCGCGCTCTACCATCTGCGCGCCGCATTTTTTACAACGAACCTCCGACTTCTTTTCGTCCAACGGTCTGCTGTTTTTACACTTCGGATAGTTGCTGCACGCCAAAAATCTGCCGTATTTGCCCTCGCGCTCCACCATCGTTCCGCCGCACTTCTCACAAATAATGTCGGTGGGAATTACCACCTTTTCGTTGACGGGCTTGATATTTTCGCAATTCGGATAATTACTGCACGCGTAATAACTGCCGAATTTTCCGCTCTTGATCCGCATGGGTGCGCCGCACTTCTCGCACATGACGTCCGTCAACTCGGACTTTTCCAACTCGACGGAGAAATCCCGATAAAAGTCGGCGATCAGTTTGTGCCAATCCTTTCCGCCCTCGCCGATATCGTCTAAACTGTCCTCCATATGCGCGGTAAAGGAAATATCCATGATATCCGGGAAAAACTTAACCAAAAAGTCGATCAGCCGATAGGAAATTTCGTTCGGGACGAGGAATTTCCCCTCTTTTTTGACGTAAGAACGCTTCTTTTCGGTCAGTTTGTTCATGATCGTCGCATACGTAGACGGTCTTCCGATCCCCTTTTCTTCCATCGCCTTGATCAACGTGGCTTCGGTATAGCGCGTGGGGGGCTTGGTGAATTTCTGCTCCGCCTTGATCGAATTTTGTTTGAGTGCCTCGCCCTCAACCAATTCGGGGAGCAAGCCGCCGCCCGTTCCGTCGTCCTCTTCTTCCTTTTTGCTGTCGTCGTAAACAGCCAAATAGCCCTTAAAGAGAAGGGTTTTTCCCGTCGTCTTAAAGCCGTAATCCGCACAGACGGTATCCAGCGATACGCTGTTATATTGCGCTTCCGCCATCTGAGATGCGACGAACCGCTCGTAAATAAGTTTATACAGACGGTAATGCTGATGATCCAAAATTCCTTTCACCCGATCGGGCGTGACCGTTACATCAATCGGACGAATCGCTTCGTGCGCGTCTTGCGCGTTCGCTTTGGTTTTATAAATATTGGGCTTCGTCGGCGCGTACTGCTCGCCGTAATTCGCGCGGATCATCTTTAACGCGGCGTCTTGCGCTTCCTTGGAAATCCGAACGGAGTCCGTTCTCATATAGGTAATCAAAGCGAGGTTGCCGTTTTCGGTTTCGATTCCCTCGTAAAGATGCTGCGCGATCTGCATGACTTGCGGCGCGGTGAGACTCAGTTTGCTTGAACCGTCCTGCTGCAAGGTACTCGTGGTAAACGGCGCGGGCGCATGCGATTTCGTAACGCTCTTTTTCAGATTTTTGACCGTGAAATCCTTTCCTTTGACCGCTTCGAGCACGGCGTCCGCCTGCTCCTTGTTTTCGGGCTTAAACTTCTTGCCCTTATAATCGTTTAACAGCGCCTTAAAGGGCGTAAAGCCCGTCTTTTCCAAAAACGCCGTGATATTCCAATATTCCTTGGGGACGAACGCGGCGATTTCACGCTCGCGATCCACCACCATTTCCAACGCGACCGATTGCACGCGTCCCGCGGAAAGATTGTCCGACAACTGCAAGCTCGCCGACGGGGAAATGCTGTACCCCACGAGACGGTCGAGAACGCGCCGCGCTTGTTGCGCGTCCACCAAATCCATATCAATGGAACGGGGATTTTCCAAAGCGGCTTTGACCGCTTTTTCGGTAATCTCGTTGAATACGATACGCGCCATTCTGCTTTCGTCCAACTTTAAGACTTCCGCAAGATGCCAAGAAATGGCTTCTCCCTCACGGTCCGGGTCGGTTGCGAGATAAACTTTATCCGCTTTCGCAGCCTTTTCCGCAAGGCGCTTGATATCCGCCTTTTTATCCTCGTTGATCTCGTAATAAGGCTCAAAGTTCTTGGAAAAATTGATCCCCATGCGCTTGGTCGGGAGATCCCGTACGTGACCTTTGCTCGCCTCTACCTTGTATTTTCCTTTCAAAAATTTCTCGATGGTTTTCGCCTTATGCGGCGACTCCACAATAATTAAATCCATTCTGCTCCTTATTAGGGCGTCTTTAAGACGCCGTACGTATTCCCCGCTCCCCGCACTAAAAACCGCTTGATTTCTAGTCCTAAAAGGACGGGAATGATTTCATATACGGGCATATCCATTGCCTCGGCGATGCGTTCGGCGTGCGTGACGCCCTCTCCCACCAATGCAAGAATCCGCCGTTCGTCATCCGTCAAGGGGACGACCTTTTCTTTTTTTCGTTCGATTCCGTAGACGGAAAGAATATCTTCGATCCGATCGGTCAGATACGCGCCGTTTTTGATCAGACGATTACAGCCTCTGCCGGACGGAACGCCGATTCCGTACGGAAAAGCAAACACCTCTCTGCCGTAATCGGCGGCATAGCCTGCGGTATAAGAAGTTCCGCTCTTTTCGTCGCCGCTGACGATCAGCACGCCTGACGAAAGCCCTGCGATAATGCGATTTCGCACCGGGAAATGAAACGCCAACGGGTGTAATTCGGGCGGATGCTCCGAAAGAACCAAGCCACACTCCGCAACGCGATCGAAAAGAGAACGGTTGACTGCCGGGTAAACGCAATCGAATCCGCCTGCCGTGATCGAAACGATTTTCCCGTACGGCAAACCGGCATTCAGAACGGCGCTGTCCGCGCCCTCGGCGATTCCCGTCACGACGGTAAAGCCGTGCTCGATCAACTCTTCGGTAAATTTCACCGCGTTCGCTTTGGTTGCCGGCAAACTCCGCCTGCTCCCCACCACGCCGAAAAAGCGAGAAGAAAGCAAGGACAAATTCCCCTTTGCATACAGTAAAAAGGGCGGCGCGGGCGTTTCCGCCAACTGCATCGGATAAAGCGGCGAGAAATACGGAATGATTTCGATACCGCGACGGGCGAGTTTTTCCGCAGTCCGCTCCGCATAATCGGTCTTGGCGGCGGAAATCAGTAAATTCGCCTCTTTCTCCCCGATCATGCGCACCAATTCGGCACGCGCTTCCGTTAAACGGAGAAAGGGATCTTCTTCTCCGCAGAACCGATCGGCGATTTTCCGTTTGTTCTTATATTCTAACCCGACGAAGCTGTCCAAAAACAACGAGAACAACTCGTCCGAACGCAAACTCACAGATCCAACTCCGCGTTTCGGTAGCCGATCGCCTCCAAAATATGGGCAGGACGAATCTCCTCCGAAAGCGCGATGTCCGCAATCGTACGCGCGACCTTGATAATACGACTGCGGGCGCGAGCGGAAAGATTGAGCGATTGATAGGCGTTTTTCAAAATCTCTTCGCACTGATCGGAAATCGGACAGTACTTCGCGATCTGCTTTTCACCCATATCGCTATTGGTCAAAATGGACTCTCCCCGAAAACGCTCCGCCTGAATGGCTCTGGCGCGGTTAACGCGTGCGCGTACTTCCGCAGAACTTTCCCCCTCTGCTTTGGAAGAAAGTTCGGCATACTTCACGCTGTCCACTTGCACTTGAATATCCACGCGATCCAAAAGCGGTCCGGAAATACGAGCCCGATACTTTTGAATCTGCGAGGGCGTACACGTACAGATTTTGTCATGCGAGCCGAAATTGCCGCACGGACAAGGATTCATGCTTCCAACCAACATAACGTTCGCCGGATAGGTGACGTTGCCGGTTGCACGGGAAATGGTAATCACGCCGTCCTCTAACGGCTGACGAAGACTCTCCAACGTCGCGCGCGAATATTCGGGCATTTCGTCTAAAAACAAAACGCCGTTGTGCGCGAGACTGATTTCGCCCGGACGAATGTGCGTTCCGCCGCCCGTCAATGCGATTCTGGTCGCCGTGTGGTGCGGACTCCGAAACGGTCTGCGCGTCAAAATACCTTCTCCCGGAGGCAACATTCCCATGACCGAATGAATTTCGGTACAAGCGATCGCCTCTTCAAAGGTCATATTCGGCATGATCGTCGGAATACACTTTGCAAGCATGGTCTTTCCCGTTCCAGGAGGACCGACGAGCAACAGATTGTGTCCGCCGCTGACCGCAACTTCTAACGCGCGCTTGGCAACGGCTTGTCCTTTGACGTATTTAAGATCGGTTTGATAGACGGTTTCTTCCACCGCGTCCGCAAACGAACGCTTTTCCACGGGGGCTAACGGACGCTCTCCCGTGAGAAATTCCACCGTTTCCGAAAGCGTCTGCACGGCGTAAACTTCCGCCTCTCTGATATATGCCGCTTCCGCTCTGTTTTCATACGGGATCACGAACTTTCGATACCCTGCCTTGACGGCGGAAATGAGCATCGGAAGAATCCCCGGTACTTTACGAACGCTGCCGTCCAAGGAAAGTTCCCCCAAAAAGATAAAATCTTCTAACGGCGGAAATACCGCTTGTTCGGACGCCGCGAGATAACCCAGCGCGACGGCGAGATCGAGGGACGCGCCCTCTTTTTTGACGTCCGCCGGTGCGAGATTGACGACAATCCGCGCGGAAACGAATCGCTTGCCGCTATTGACGATCGCGGCGCGCACGCGCTCTTTGGATTCTTTCACCGCCGTATCGGGCAGTCCGACCAATTCAAACGAGGGTAACCCTTTGGCGTAATCCACTTCCACCCGAATGGGAAACCCTTCCAATCCGTCCAATCCGTAACCGGTCATTTTACTCAGCATACTTCTTCCCCTTTTCGCAAATCGGATTTTTCCTATAACATTATATAGGAAACAATTCCGTTATCTAACATTATAATATAAAAAAGTAAAAAAGAAAAGTATTTGAACGTAAATTTCAGATTCGCGACAAATCGCATTTTGTCGATTTTCCCCCTCAAACGGGCAGTCGCGTCACACGCGCCGCCCTTTTTTCTTTTTCGAACGAAAAAAACGTATGAAAAAAGAGCCATGCGGCTCTCTCTTCTTTTTACTCGGTTTCGGACGGGAACGCCGCCCGAAACGGTTACTTCACTTCCTTGATCTTGGCTGCTTTGCCCGTCAGACCTCTCAGATAGTACAGTTTCGCGCGGTTGACTTTACCCTTTCTGACTACCTTAATATCTGCGATTTTCGGGGAATGTACGGGGAAGGTTTTCTCCACGCCCACGCCGAACGAAATTCTTCTGACCGTAAACGTTTCGCTGATGCCGCCGTTTTTCTTCGCAATGACGACGCCCTCGAACGCTTGCAGACGTTCTCTCGTTCCTTCAATGACTTTGACCGATACCTTGACGGTATCACCGACATTGAACTGGGGAATATTTTCCTTCAACCCTTCCTGATCAATCGCACGAATGGTTTGATTCATAGCCGTTACCTCCTATTTTACCAAGCGTTCATTGCCGTCGGCAAGCGGACCGCCCGAAGTCTAATCTATTCTACCACAACAACGATATAATTGCAAGTATTTTAACCCTAAATTTACAAGAAAAACGCATTTTCAAGCAGATTAACCGCGCCGTCCGACACTTCTGCCACGTCAAACCGAACAAAATGGTTTTCCAAGCGCGCGCGTTGCAAATAAGACAGCGCGATTTTGCCGTAACGTTCTTGTTTGACTCGAGTTACCGCGTCACGCGGTGCGCCGAACGATTCGTCCGTACGCGTCTTTACCTCGACGAACACGACCGTATCGTTCTTTTTCACGATCAAATCCGCTTCGCCGAACGGCGTGCGGTAATTGCGCGCGAGAACCTCGTACCCGGCTTTGCGATAATGCTTTTCGGTCAGACGTTCTCCCGCCCGTCCCAAAAGTTTTTGATAAACGTCCTTCTCGTGATTGCGCACGGTCCGACCTCCTTGATCGCTTGAATATGACGCTTCGTGCCGTATCCCTTATGCTGCTCGAAGCCGTATTCGGGATATTCCTTTGCGTATTCTTCCATCAACCGATCCCGATAAACCTTGGCGACGATGGACGCACAACCGATGGTATAACTCAGCGCGTCGCCCTTGGTGATGTATTTCGCCCGAAACGGAAGCCCGATGTCCACCCCGTCCACAAGAACGATATCCGGTTGAACGGAAAGATTTTCCACCGCGCCCGTCATACACTTTTTTACCGCGTTCAAAATATTGATCCGATCGATCTCTTCCGGCTCTACCCGAAAGACCGAACAAGCGATCGCCTTTTTTTGAATCTCCTCGGCAAGCCGTTCGCGCTTTTTGGCGGAAAGTTTTTTACTGTCGTCCACTCCCTCGATGAGATCGTCCGACGGCATGATGACCGCACAGCAGACTACCGGACCGGCAAGCGGACCTCTGCCTACCTCGTCTACACCGGCAACTAACCGAAAGCCCATATTGTGGGCAAGATTTTCATATTCCAATCCGCTCATTTTTTACTCCAAACAAATTTTCCCGATCCGCCCTTTGCGGAAATCGTCGATTACCGCTTTCGCACAGCGTTCGTAATCGTATTCGCCGCCGCGCAACAAAAAACCGCGCCGCGTACAAACTTTTTCGTATTTCGACAGAGGCGTTTCGTCCGCCTCGCAAATGCCGTACTTTTGAACGAGCAACGCAGGATATTTCGCCCACAATTCTTCCAACAGTTCCAACGTAAGATCGGCGAAATCGAGAATATCGTCGTTGATCGAACCGATATACGCGAGGTGCTTTGCGCACGATTGATCCTCAAACGAGGGAGGCATCGTCCCAGGCGTATCCAACAATTCCAAATCGTACAGTCGAATCCATTGTTTTCCCTTGGTCACGCCGGCTTTATCTCCCGTCACCGCCTTTTTCGCGCCCGAAAGCGTGTTGATAATCGTCGATTTTCCCGTATTCGGGATTCCTGCAACCATAATACGCATGGGCTTAAAAACCCCCTTTTCGCGGTTTCGTTTGGTCTTTTCCGCAAGCATGGAAAAAATACCGTCGTACACGGTGCGTACCGAACGTTTTTCCGTTCCGACGACCGCGACGGCGTTCTTCCCCTCCGCGCGCAACACGGAAAGACAGCGACCGACGTCGCCCGTATCCACCAAATCCGCCTTGTTCAACACGTAAAGAACGGGACGATTCGCGAATAAATGCTCTAATTTCGGATTGATACAGGCAAACGGACAACGCGCGTCCAACACGACGATCACGCCGTCTACCAAACGGACGTTCTCTTCCATCATGCGGAGTGCCTTGGTCATATGCCCGGGAAACCATTGAATGGTCTTCATTTTTCCTCCTGAATGAGATCGGGGCGAAGCGCACGGGTGATCGCGAGCGACTGTTCTCGCCGCCACCGATCCACCTCGGCGTGATTACCCGAAACAAGCACGTCTGGCACAGTCAACCCCATAAATTCTTGCGGACGGGTATATTGCGGATATTCCAAAAGTCCCTCCGAAAAACTTTCTTTTTCGAGGGATTCCGCTTTAATCACGCCGCCTACGTAGCGAGCAACCGCGTCCGTCACCGCCATGGCAGGGATTTCACCGCCGGTCAAAACGAAGTCGCCAAGCGAAATTTCGCCATCCATGAACAAATCCAGCACGCGTTGATCCACGCCCTCGTAATGTCCGCACAACAACAAAATCCGATCGTATACGGCAAGTTCTTTTACCATTGCTTGCGAAAACGTCCGCCCCTTGGGCGAAAGAAAAAATCGCTTCGCCTCGTGTTCGGGATCGACAGCGGCGATACAATCCGCAATCGGTTGCGGCATCATAATCATGCCCGCGCCGCCGCCGAACGTATAATCATCGCATTTTTTATGCTTATCCTTGCTGTACGGACGGATATCGTGCACGTTGATTTCCAACTTGCCCTCTTTGACCGCTCTTCCGATAATACTCTCCGAAAGGGACGCAAACATATCCGGGAAAAGCGTCAAAATGTCAATCCTCATAGACCGCGATTTCGCCGAACCGTTTCGCGGATACGACGACCTCCTTTTTCTGAATATCGACGGAAATCAATGCGTCCTTTAACAGCGGAAAAGTCGCCGTTTTGCCCGATTCCGTCCGAATCGTATACAAATCGACGTAAGAAGGACGGATATCCGTAATAACGCCCAACCGTTCTCCCGTTTCGGTCAAAAGAGCAGAACCGAGAACGTCTACGATATAATATCTGCCGTCCGGAAGGGGCGCGGCGTCCTCGCGCGGAACTTCCAAAAAGCTGCCGCGCAAGCGTTCCGCCGCCGTGCGGTCGGGCACGCCCGAAAGAGAGAGGTACACGGCGTCTGCCGCAATGCGCACGTTTAACACGCGATGCGATTCGCCCGATACGTATACCTGTTTTAAGGTACGAAACCGCGACACGTCGTCCGTGTAGGGCTTAATTTTCATCTCCCCCATAATCCCCTGCGGCTTTACGATTTCTCCGATCACTAATTTTTCTTCCATATAGCAAAAGGGGGGAAATTTTATTCCCCGCGTTCTTTAATTTCGATATTGTAACGTTTGCTTTCTTTCGCGGAAGCCGCTTTCACAATCGTGCGAAGCGCCTTTGCGATCTTGCCCTGACGACCGATGACTTTACCCATGTCGGACTCGTCAAGCGTCACGGTTACGGTGACTTCGTTGCCCTTTTCGACCATGTCGTAAGTGATCAGTTCGGGCTTTTCCGCAAACTGATTGACAACGAACTTGATCAATTCTACCATCTCGTCACTTCCTTATTTCTTCTTTCTGACTTTCGTCTTGGGAGCGGAAAGTTTCGTCGGCTTTTCGATAACGCCCTGTTGCACGAGAATCGCTTTTACGGTCTCGGTCGGTTGTACGCCCTTGGAAATCCAATCCTTTGCCTTTTCCACGTCCAGAACGATTTCTGCGGGAACGGTGAGCGGATTATAATGACCGACTTTGTCGATGTAAGCGCCGTCACGCGCGTTTCTGCTGTCGGTTACGACAATCCGATAGAAGGGAGATTTCTTGTCGCCCATTCTGGTTAATCTCATTTTTACTGCCATTTGTTTATCCTCCGATATTGTTTTTTAAAATTGAAAACGTTTATTGTTTTTTAACTGTTTCATCATCTGCTTGGTCTGCTCGAACTGCTTTAATAAGCGGTTGACGTCTTGCACGTCCTTCCCCGCCCCCTTTGCAATCCGAATTTTGCGCGATGAATTGATAATAGACGGATCTCGCCGCTCGCGCGGAGTCATCGAATAGATGATCGCCTTGATCCCGTCCAACTTGCTTTCGTCCAAGTCTTTCGGATTGATCTTCGCGCGGTTGAACCCCGGCATCATGGACAAAACGTCCGCCAAGCCGCCCATCTTCTTCATGGTTTCCATCTGTTCTAGATAATCCTCAAACGTAAAGGACATATCGCGAAGTTTCTTCTCCATCTTCTTCGCTTGTTCTTCGGAGATCGCCGATTCCGCCTTTTCGATCAGCGTCAACACATCCCCCATGCCGAGAATACGGCTCGCCATACGATCGGGATAAAAAGGCTCTAAATCGGAGAGTTTTTCCCCCACCGAACAGAACTTGACGGGCTTTCCCGTAACGGCGCGCATGGAAAGCGTTGCACCGCCGCGCGTATCGCCGTCTAACTTCGTCAAAACCAAGCCTGTGACTTCTAAACGCTTATTGAACGTATCCGCGACCTCGACGGCAACCTGA
The DNA here is from genome assembly GCA_964468815.1 of uncultured Clostridia bacterium. Lineage (GTDB taxonomy): Bacteria > Bacillota > Clostridia > Christensenellales > Borkfalkiaceae > UMGS621. The sequence continues at coordinate 22,673 of CAYXWN010000029.1, forward strand.
CCGGTCATTGCGTCTACCGTAAGCAGAATTTCCGTCGGATTGACCTCTTTTTTGATCAATTCAAGTTCGCGCATCAGATTTTCGTCAATCTGCAACCGCCCTGCCGTGTCAATGATTACGGTGTCAAAGCCGTACGATACGGCGTGCTTGACGCCTGCCGCAGCGATTTTGACGGGATTTCCCTGCCCCTGTTCAAACACCTCGCAGCCCGCCTTTTCACCGACGACGCGAAGTTGATTGATCGCCGCCGGACGGTAAACGTCACACGCGACTAAAAGGGGCTTTTTCCCTTGTTTTTTCAGTAAAAGAGCCAATTTGCCGCAAAGCGTCGTTTTTCCTGCGCCCTGTAACCCTGCCATCATGATAACGGTAGGAGACTTGGGTGCAACTTCAAGTTTGACGTTTTTCTCGCCCATCAACGAAATCAATTCTTCGTTGACGATTTTTATTACCTGTTGCGTCGGGGAAAGACTTTTTAAAATCTCTTGCCCGACTGCCTTTTCGGAAACCGCCGCCGTAAACTGCTTGACGACGTTGATATTGACGTCCGCCTCTAACAGCGCGATCCGCACTTCACGCATCGCCTGCTTGATTTCAAGTTCGGTCAGACGCCCCCGTTTGGTCATCTTTGAGAATATATGATTCAGTTTTTCGCTTAAACTCGCAAAAGCCGCCATTTATGACTCCTCGAAAAGATTGCGCAATTCGTCCGCGATTTCCTTTCCGCCCTCGCCCGACTCGATCCGATCGGCGACGGCGTTCAAACGTTTCGCCTTTTCCGAAAGTTTTAAAGCCGCTTCGAAGGCGTCCAGATGCTCTTTCGCCTTTTTCAGACCGTCGTTCACGCATTGACGGGTGATTCCGCGCTCGGCGGAAATTTCCCCCATCGAAAGATCCAACAAAAAGTAGTCGGTCACCAATTCCCGTTGATACGGCGTCAACAACGCGCGATACAACAACGCTAAGGACGCATACCGTAAATCTTTGGACATATTGCCGCTCCCCTTTTTTGCACCGTGCAAACGGCACGGACGCTTTATAATAACAAGAGGGTGTAAAGCGAAATTTCTTTACACCCGATATTGTACTCCGATTCTATTCCTTTGTCAAGCGATTTTTCACGCATTTTTCAGCATATCTAAAAAATAAGCGTGAATCCGCGTATCGCCCGTTAATTCGGGGTGAAACGCCGTCACCAATTGATTCCCTTGTCGGGCGGCGACGATTTTTCCGTCCACGACCGAAAGCACCTCGACCGATTTTCCGACGCTCTCGATATAGGGCGCGCGAATAAAGGTCATCGGAACGTCTTTTAACTTTCCGAACGAAGAAACCGTCGCAAAACTGCTGAGTTGTCTGCCGTAAGCGTTGCGGCGCACCTCGATATCCATGGTCGCCAAATAAGAGCGGTCGCTCACAACCCGTTCTGCAAGCAAAATCAGCCCTGCGCAAGTGCCGAATACGGGCATACCGTCCCGAATTTTCCGCCGCAAATCTTCTTCCAAATCCAACTCCTTTAAGAGGTTTCCCATGACGGTGGATTCTCCGCCCGGAAGAACGATGCCGTCCAAACGGTTTTCAAGCAAATCCTTTTTCTGTCGAATTTCCACCGTTTCCGCGCCGAGCGAACGGAATACGCGAATATGCTCGATAAACGCCCCCTGTAAGCATAAAACGCCCAGCATTATTTGCCGCGCTCCGCCATGAGAAGGGCGATCTCTTGCTCGTTAATGCCGACCATCGCTTCGCCCAAATCCTCGCTGAGTTTCGCAATGAGTTTCGCATCCGTGTAATTCGTAACCGCTTGCACGATCGCGCGCGCACGTTTTTCCGGATTACCGGACTTAAAAATACCACTTCCGACAAATACGCCCTCTGCGCCTAACTGCATCATCATGGAAGCGTCCGCCGGCGTTGCGATTCCGCCTGCCGCGAAATTGACGACGGGAAGTTTTCCGTTATCGTGTACTGATTTTACAAGTTCGTAGGGAACTTGTAACTTTTTCGCCTCTTCGTAAAGTTCGTCTTCCGCACAAGAAGCAAGACGGCGAATTTCGGACATCATTTTGCGCATATGGCGCACCGCCTGCACGACGTCGCCCGTACCCGGCTCGCCTTTCGTACGAATCATGGACGCGCCCTCGTTGATTCTGCGAAGCGCCTCGCCCAAGTCTTTTGCGCCGCATACGAACGGAACGTCGAATTTCGTCTTGTCGATATGGTAAACGTCGTCCGCCGGCGAAAGCACCTCGGACTCGTCGATATAGTCGATCTCGATCGCCTGTAAAATCTGCGCTTCCCCGAAATGCCCGATGCGGCACTTTGCCATAACGGGAATGGAAACCGCCTCTTGGATTCCCTTAATCATCTTGGGATCGGACATACGCGAAACGCCGCCCGCCGCACGGATATCCGCCGGAATCCGCTCCAACGCCATAACCGCGCAAGCACCTGCTTCCTCGGCAATCCGCGCTTGTTCGGGGGTGGTAACGTCCATAATCACACCGCCCTTTAACATCTGTGCCAAATTTCGATTGAGTTCTGCTCTGTCGTTCATATTTTTCTCCTCTCCTCGCCGTGCGAAAACGGCGGAAAAAATACCCTTGTTTAATAGATTTCAGTATACAAAACGAAGAACGCGATGTCAAGCAAATGACACTCGTTTTTCGCAAATCGACCGCTTAAAAAGATATAAAAAAGGGCTTTCTACGAAGCCCTTTCCTTTCTTTTCGTTTATTTGCTCATTGCCTCTTCGACTGCAACCGCAACCGCAACGGACGCACCGACCATCGGGTTGTTGCCCATGCCGATCAAGCCCATCATTTCGACGTGCGCCGGAACGGACGAAGAACCTGCGAACTGCGCATCCGAATGCATACGCCCCATAGTGTCCGTCATGCCGTAGGATGCAGGACCTGCCGCCATATTGTCCGGGTGAAGCGTTCTGCCCGTGCCGCCGCCCGAAGCAA
>CAYXWN010000030.1:0-7942 GCA_964468815.1 uncultured Clostridia bacterium
TTCACAAATGATTTAATATTTAATTTTTGTCTAAACTTTGGGGTTCACATCAATGCGGCTTAATTTTTTTATTTTATTCTTCGCTCAAATTACCAAGCAAATCAGCGATGGAAGAACCACCCTTGTTATCATCCGTCCAACCTCTGAGTTCATCCTCGTCATAAGTGCGAGCCTGTCTTTTTGCGGAACGCTTAGGTCTTTCTTCGCCTTCCGTTTTCTCGGTCGTTCTTCTGGTTTTTTTCTCCACCTCAGGCAAAAGAGCCTTGATCGAAAGAGTCATCTTCTCTTTTTCGGGATCAATTTCAAGAATCTTTGCTTCGATTTCTTCACCGACCTTCAAAGCAGAAGTCGGGTTCTCTAACCATTCATTGGAAATCTGAGAAACGTGAACCAACCCGTCTACTTCTTTTTCCACCTCGACAAACGCGCCGAAACTGACGATTCTGACGACCTTCCCCTTAATCACATCGCCGACATGATATTTCTCAGGAACGAGATCCCAAGGCTTCGGTTGCAACTGCTTATATCCGATAGAAACCTTCTTTGCAACCTCATCTACTTTCAAGACCTTGAATTCATACGATTTATTGAGTTCTAAAACGTCCGCGCAGTTTTTGCATCCCGTCCAACAAAGATCGGAAATGTGCGCAAGACAATCAAAGCCATTCACTTGAACAAACGCGCCGAACGCCGCAAAACGAACGACCGTACCGGTAACAACATCTCCTTCGTGAATCCCATCGAAGAACACTCTTTCACGCTCGGCTTTCTGCGCTTCACGCTCAGCACGCTCTGCTTCAAGAATCACGCGTTGAGAAGCGACGATCTGACGTCTTCCTTCCGTTTCAACCTTCTCCGCTTTTAAACGCAATTCCTTTCCAACGTATTTATCCAATTCCTTAACGTAACCGATTCTGATCTGAGAAGACGGAATAAATACTTGATAGCTGCCGAATTTACTCGTCAAACCGCCCTTATTCGAACCGGTAACGGTAACCGTAAAGACCTTGCCGTTCTTGATTTCTTCAATCTCGGCTTCTTCCTGCAAAACCTTTACCATCGCCTTTTCGGAAAGGACGACGGGATCAAGACCGATGATCATCACGCGGATTTCGTCACCGACCTTATTCTCGTACTCCGCTTTATTGTAAGTTTCAGTCATCTCTTCCTTGGCGAGCATAATTTCTTTCTTTGTATTCGTAATATACAAAGCCAAACCGTCTTCCGTCGCTGCGGATATAGTAGCCGTGATTACTTGCCCTATTCTGAATCTCTGCGGCTTCTTATCCATCTTGGCAATTGCCGCCTCCATCGTATCCGATGCTTCGACTTTTTCGGTGCGTTCTTCTGCTGCGGGTTGCACTTCCGCAACTTCCTCCGCCGGAGCGACTTCAACCGCTACGGACTCTTCGACTACTGCGACTTCCTCATTGGAATCGGGCGTCTTAACTTCTGTAATGTTCTCCATGTTTGAGATAACCTCCAGGGACTGTTCTCTCGGGGTGGACGCACCCGATACAATCCCCACCTTCTTAAATTTTTTTGCTTGTTTATAGTCCAATTCGTCCGGACGAGAAACCCAAAACACATCGTTGCACCAACGCCTGCAAATCTCATATAGTTCCTTTGTATTATTGCTCTTGAAACTACCGAGAACAACGATTGCATCGCAAGTTTTTGCCAAACGGGCAGCCTCTTTCTGCCTTTTGATAGTAGTATAACAAATAGTTTTGAAAATCTCAACTGTTTTTAGGTATTCTTTGGGAATATTTTTTAAAAAAAACTCAAATTTATCATTTGAAAAGGTCGTTTGAGCCACAATACACGTTTTCGGATATCGAGAAAAATCCAATTCCGTCCGTTCGTCAACAATCAAAGCCGTTCGATCACACCAACTGTTTAGCCCAACGACTTCCGGATGAGTCGCCTTTCCCAAAATAACAATTTGATATCCGTCCTCATAATACCGCTTAACGATATCTCGAATTCTTCGAACATTCGGACAAGTACAATCCACAAGATTTAAGCCCTTTTGTTCGGCACGTTCGTAAACAGATTTTTCCACCCCGTGCGCACGAATCACCAATGTCCCACCAATCGCCTCATCAACGTCTTCGATTATTTTTACGTCTGACTCTTTCAACCGATTCGTCACGGTTTCGTTGTGAATGATTTCTCCCAAAAGATAAACGGGCGGTTCTTTTAGCGCGGAAACGCGCGCAATCGCGTCCGTAACTCCGAAACAAAAACCACATTCTTTACTCAGATAAATATCCATTTACCCTCTCTTCTTCTCGCAAAGCGCACGAAGATCTCCTTGCAACGCAACCATTTTTGCATGCAACTCGCTATCCAAAGCAGCCAAGTCCTTATCCGTCAACTTTTTATCATAATATTCCGAAAATGCAATCGGCTCTCCAAAAATTAATTTCGTACGACAAAAAAGACGCGGCGCTTTCAGCATCATTACCGGAACAATCGGACTTTTCGTGCGCACCGCAAAAACCGCCGCTCCGTCTTTCAATTCTTGTAACTCCGTATTTTTCTTATTTCTCGTTCCCTCGGGATAAATAACGAGTTTATGTCCGTCTTTTAAGACGCGTAAAGTCGCAAGCATTGTTTTCATATCCACGTTTTCACGATCAACGGGAATCGCGCCGAACTCCTTTAAGAGCGTTCCGAATCGTTTTTTTTGAAAAAGTTCTTTTTTTGCGAGAAAGAAAATATCTCCTTTCTTTTGATAAGCCCGATAAAGAAAGAGAGGATCGAGTGCAAAAAAATGATTGCTTACTATTACGGCACGTCCTTCCGGCAAATTTTCCAATCCGTAATATTTTGCCGGATATAAAAGACGAAACGCCCCCATAATGAGATTTTCACAAAACCGATTCATTTTATACTCCGATATAAGATAAAATCTTAGAAACGACCTCTTCGACGCTCAACACGGAGGTATCTATTTCAATCGCATCTTCCGCCTTTACTAACGGCGCAAACGAACGTGTGCGATCATTATGATCGCGTTGCTCGATTTCTCGGTAAATAAAGTCGTAATCAACAGAAAATCCCTTATCTTGCAACTCTAAAAAACGCCGTTTTGCCCGAACAGCAACATCGGCTGTGACAAAAAATTTATATTTTGCCTGCGGAAGCACGTAAGATCCGATATCTCTCCCGTCTAGCACACACGACATTTTAGAAGCAATCAATCGTTGCATTTCCACCATCTTCAAGCGAACGCATTTCAACGAAGAAATATCGGACGCCGCCATAGAAACCCGCGGCTCACGAATCGTTTGAGAAACATCCTCCCCGTCAAGATACGTATGCTGCGCGCCGTCTTGATAACGGATATCAAGATCTAGTCCGGAAAGAAACCCGTTAACTGCGCCTTCATCAAGTGGGGCAACACCAAGTCGCAACGCTTTCACCGCAACCGCACGATACATCGCGCCCGTATCGAGATAAAGAATCCCCAATTTCTGCGAAAGAGCCTTAGCAACCGTGCTTTTCCCACTTCCGGAAGGGCCATCCAACGCAATATTAAAATTTTCCATAACTGCCTCCTACGCATTCATACCCGCGGTATAGCCCGTGGATAAAGCCAATTGTATATTAAAGCCACCGGTCAATGCGTCGATATCCAACACCTCTCCGGCAAAAAACAATCCGTCGTGTAATTTGCTTTCCATCGTTTTTGGGTTAATCTGGTCAACCCGAACGCCGCCTGCCGTAACAATCGCCTCTTCAATCGGACGAATCGCCGACGGAAGAAGAACAAAATTCTTTATTTCACGCACAAGTCGCCGTCTTTCCTCTGCCGTTAATTCGCAATTCGTTTTTATTTCCAAAACACCGCTCCTCAAAAGCACAACGGGAATCAAGGATTTCGGAAGCAATAAATCCAACGAATTTTTCATTTGCTTTCCTTTTAACTGTGAAAAATCCCTCAAAATCCTTGCATCCAACACCGCATCCGTTAATGCCGGCTTTAAATCCAACGAAAGTTTTATTTCTCTCATCGGGATACGGTTGATATAAGAGGAAAGAGAAAGCACGATCGGTCCGGAAACGCCGTAATGCGTAAACAACATTTCACCCTGTTCGGAAAAAAGCCTTTTTTCTCCCCGAAACGCATCCAACCGAACGTTTTTCAAGGACAATCCCTGTAATTTTGCACAATCCGATCCCCTTACCTCAATTCCGGAAAGGGCTGGCTTCGGTTCTACTACAAAATGACCATATTCCGTAGCAAAACGATATCCGTCACCCGTCGAACCGGTAGAAGGATAAGAAACGCCTCCCGTACAAATAATAACGGAATCCCCTTCGTAATTTCCAGACTCCGTCACAACAAGCCAACGACTGTCTTTCTTTCTCACGCCCGCCACGGGAGTATTCACTTGAATTCTCACCCCGACGGAAGAACAAGCACTCGCAAGACATTTCGTAACGTCGCTCGCCTTATCGCTTTTCGGAAAAACACGATCGCCTCGTTCGGTTTTTAACGCCAACCCGTTCGTCTCAAAAAAACGAACGGTATCCTCGGAGGAAAAACGATAAATACTTCCGGTTACGAATTTTGCATTCGTTACGACGTTTTCCAAAAATTCAGTCGGAGCAACGCGATTTGTCAGATTGCAACGCCCCTTTCCCGTAATGTATAACTTTTTTCCTAACTTCTCGTTTTTTTCCAACAACAAAACCGATTGCCCGTTATAGGCGGCAGCATAAGCCGCCATCATTCCGGCAGGACCACCCCCGATTACTATAACGTTTCCCATGATTTCCTCATTTCTTCCAATTTACCGTAATCCGTACGATCGAAGACGATCGGAGTAATCGTAATATATCCTTTCTTCATCCATTCGACGTCGCAATCCTCGTCGTTCTCCTCGTGACTGATCGGATTCCCTGTCAAAAAATATTCTCCGTTCGGCAACGGTTGATAATAATCCGAATAAATTTGCGTTCCCAATTTCGTAAAAACGTATGCAGGCTCAACACCCTTCATCATCGGGAAATTAATATTCCAAACCGTTTCCCGATCGGATGCCTTTAATAAACGTTCCAAAATTCCTAATGAGAAACGAGCGATTCGCTCATAATCGTTTCCCTCTCTGGGAACAGAAGAGAGGGCGATTGCAACGTGATGATACACAGCCCCTTCTAAGGCGGCGGAAACCGTACCGGAATAAAGAATATCCGTTCCCAAGTTCTCCCCGATATTGATTCCAGTAAAAACAACGTCCGGAACAAAATCGTCAAAAACGTTTTTGGCAAACTTTACGCAATCGGCAGGCGTACCCGTCAACGAATACGCTCGAATTCCGTTTCCGATCTCCCATTTCTCCAATTTTACAGTCGTATGTATTGTCAACTTGTGAGAATAAGCAGAGCAATTATCTGCCGGAGCAATCACAAGCACCTCATGTTGTTCTGACAATACTTTCGCAAGCGCTAACAATCCCTCGCTATGGATTCCATCGTCGTTGCTAATTAAAATCCTCATATCGTAACCTACTTATTCTGCCCGACAAAGAATATTATGTCAGACAAAATTTATTTTGAAATCGATTTATTTTTTCTTTTGTTTTTAGATAAAAACTTTCTTCGAAAAAAAGCCTCTATCTTATCGCCTTTTTTATAAATCCAAACAGTCATAAAAACCGTAACGGCAAGCACTGCTCCCCACAGCAAAAGCCCCCACCACGTATCGTAGGGAATTATGCTATTATTCATGGAAAACGTCGCAGTAAAAATCGATATGGCTCGAGTGATAAAGATCATCACGATAAAAAACACCCAAGACATCGAAGAAAGCCCTGCAACAAAACACAATATATCATCCGGGAAAAACGGAAACAAGAACATAAACGTCAAAACCGCACGATCTTTTCCCTTTACCGACTGAACGGCCTTATCGAGATTATCTTGCCCGACAAGCCAACTTGCGACTTTATACCCAAAGATTCTCCCGATCCCGAATGCTACCGCCGATCCGATAAAACTCCCGATAAAACTATACACCGCGCCTAGAAACGGGCCAAAACACAACACGCTCGCCCCTACCGTAATAAAACTCGGAATCGGCAAAACGACAACTTGCGCAAACTGTATCATTATAAAAATAAAAACAGCAGCACCGCCAAACGATTCAATGTATTCCCGAAATTCCTCTACGCTCGTTATTTTATCCCAAAAGCCGAATACGCTCAACAAATACAGTCCGATTAACGCAATTGCAATAAAAACAATTACGAGATAGCAACACTTGTAGATAAAATCTTTGCGAATTTCACGAAAGATATAAGTCAAGACCGTACAAATCGTAATCAATCCGATTGCAAAGCCCTCGACGATCCCTTTATAGTCATATAAAAAGCCATCCTTAAACGTGTCCAAAAAAAGAACGGTAAAAATCACGCCTGCCGCCCCCAACAGAAAAATCAAAATAAAATTCAATATTTCTTTCAGCAAAGCAAAAGAATCAACCCTCTTTTTTCTCATAGTATTTATTATACTTGATTTTTCCTCGAATTATAAATCAATCCGAAAGAAACCTCTTACATTCTTCCCTCGCCAATTTATCACATCGATTATTATACGTATTATCCGCATGCCCCTTTACTTTTATAAAATGTACATCGTGCCTTTCCATTATTTCAAGAAGATTTTCCCAAAGATCAATATTTTTCACTTCGGTCTTTCCTGCCGTTCTCCACCCGTTCTGTCGCCAAGACTGAATCCATTTATTCAAAAAAGCACCGACAACGTATTGCGAATCACTGTAAAGATCAACTTCGCACGGCTCTTTTAATATTTTTAATGCAGAAATCACAGCCAACAGTTCCATACGGTTATTCGTCGTATTCGCCTCGCCGCCGGATATCTCTTTCTCCTTGCCGTTATAAATCAAAATCGCCCCCCAACCGCCGGCTCCGGGATTCCCGGAACAAGCACCGTCCGTATAAATGGTGACTTTTTTCATTTCATATCCTCTAATTCTTTGCTACGAATAATCGCCGCACGGACGCCATCGGAAATCGTCTCTTCAAAGCGATTTGCTCGAAAAGAATCAATTGCAGCAATTGTTGTTCCGCCCTTGCTGCAAACGGCTTGAATCAGTTCGTCCAAAGGGAAATCACTGTTCTTTTTCATCATCTCTCCTCCGCCGATAATCGTGGCTTCCGTCAGTTTGCGAGCCTCTTCCATCGTCAAACCTGCGGCAACACCGGCTTCCGCCATTGCCTTTGCAAAAAGATATACGTATGCAGGACCACTTCCGCTAATAGCGGTAACTGCATTCAATTTTTCTTCCGAGAGTAACACCACTTGTCCCAAAACAGAAAACAGCGAAAGAACAAAAGTTCTTCCCTCTTCCGAAAAATCATCCACGTCAATCCCGATCGCCCCCTTCCCGATAGAACATGGCGTATTCGGCATACACCTAGTAACTCTCGCAAGCGGGAAATACCGACTATAAGTAAGTTTTTTCGTTCCCGCCAAAATACTGATAATATTTTTCGGATCACACTTCTTAATTTCTTCCAATACCGAATTTAACTGTTGCGGCTTCACAGCAAACAATAAGTATTCCGAGCCGGATGCAGCCTCCACATTATTAACAGCCACCGCACAGCCCTTTTCTCGATATTGATTTGTTTTACCACAATCGGGATCACTCACAATAATTTCTTTCGGCAACAAAACAGACGATTGCAAAACTCCGTCCAAAATTGCTTGCGCCATAAAACCGCACCCGATTACGCCGAGTTTAAATTTATTCAAATTTCTACTCCTTTTTGTTTGACTTATACCATCGATTTGAGATATAATAGAAATGTTCTAGGGGAGTGGCTCAACGGTAGAGTAGCGGTCTCCAAAACCGTCGGTTGCGTGTTCGAATCGCGTCTCCCCTGCCAATTGCTTTGCAGTTTTT
>CAYXWN010000030.1:8042-25547 GCA_964468815.1 uncultured Clostridia bacterium
TGCAAGGCAATTTTTTTATTCACTCATTCTCCACGCAACCTTGTTGCGGTGTGACACGATCGACGCTTCGCGTAACGATCGCTATTCCGTCGCTTCCCTCCTTACGAATCGCATCTCCCCTGCCAATTGCTTTGCAGTTTTTTGCAAGGCAATTTTTTTATTCACTCATTCTCCACGCAACCTTGTTGCGGTGTGACGCGATCGACGCTTCGCGTAACGATCGCTATTCCGTCGCTCCCCTCCTTATGAATCGCGTCGTCCGCCATTCACAGATGTTTTTTGTTTCTTTGTTCTTTTATTTTATATCAACCGCAAAAAAAAGTCAATCAATCGCCTTAACTGCGTTATATCTTTAAACATAAAAATTAAAACAATAAAGACGCAAATGTAACGATTCCTTAATTTTAATTCCCAAATTTCTCTCTTGCCGAAATTGCAGACAAAAAACGTCATTATTTCTTAGTAAACGCAGAATCCGTCTTTTCCATCGCAGAGCAGCATATCTTTCCTTGACTAATCTTAAAAAAAGTAATATAATAAAAGTAAAATAAAATCAGTAACTGCGGAGGAAAACGATTCTCTATGGATATGGTGAAAACGGAAAAAAAATGGCAAGAGATATGGGAGAAAGAGAAAATCAACTCTTTTAATTACAAGGATATATCCAAAAAGTTTTACTGTTTGGAAATGTTCTCCTATCCTTCCGGAGCGAAACTTCACGCCGGTCATTGGTACAATTACGGTTTGACGGATAGTTTTGCTCGCTATAAAAAGATGAAAGGATTCGAAGTCTTTCAACCGATGGGGTTCGACGCGTTCGGGCTTCCTGCCGAAAACTACGCCATTAAAACGGGAATTCATCCTCAAGATTCTACGCTAAAAAACATTGAAACAATGGAAAAACAGTTAAAAGCCATGGGGGCAATGTTCGATTGGAGCGCAGAAATCAAGACCTGCCAAGAAGATTATTATAAATGGACGCAGTGGTTATTTTTGAAACTGTATGAAAACGGGCTTGCTTACAGAAAAGAAGCACCCGTCAACTGGTGCCCTTCGTGCAACACCGTCTTGGCAAACGAACAAGTGGTAGACGGCGTATGCGAGCGGTGCGGAACGGTCGTTGTTAAAAAAGATTTAACGCAATGGTTTTTCAAAATCACGAAATACGCAGAAGAATTATTGCAAGGATTAAACGATCTCGATTGGCCGGAGCGAACGAAAGCCATGCAACGCAATTGGATCGGGAAATCTTACGGAAGCGAAATTAAATTTACTTGCGAAAGCGGCGATCGCTTCCGTGTTTTTACAACGCGTGCGGATACGTTATTTGGTGCATCCTACGTCGTTCTCGCCCCCGAACACCCGTTAGTTGCAAAACTTACGACAAAAGAACAAGCGGCAGCCGTTGCCGAATATATCGAAAATACCGCGAAAGTCAACGAAATCGAGCGACTTTCGACCGCCAGAGAAAAAACCGGCGTTTTTATCGGTGCTTACGCAATCAATCCCATCAACGGGAAAAAACTTCCTATTTACGCGGCTGATTACGTTCTTTATTCCTACGGAACAGGCGCGGTAATGGGCGTACCCGCTCACGATGAAAGAGATTTTGCATTTGCAACGAAATACAATCTCCCCATCACGCGCGTAATTTCCGCCCCGAACGGAAATACCGATCTCCCCTATACCGAAAACGGAATTTTAATGAACAGTCAAGAATTTGACGGGCTCACGGTAGAAGAGGGCAAAAAAGCAATTATCAATAAATTGGTAAAAATAGATGCCGGAGAACCCAAAATCAACTATCGGCTCAGAGACTGGTTGGTTTCTCGTCAAAGATATTGGGGGGCGCCGATTCCCATGATTCATTGCGATCACTGCGGCGTCGTCCCTGTTCCCTATAAAGATCTCCCCGTAAAATTGCCTTACGACGTCGAATTTAAGCCGGACGGGAAATCCCCTCTTGCAAAATGCGAGAGTTTTATGAACGTAAAATGTCCGATCTGCGGCGGCGATGCACATCGCGATCCCGACACGCTCGACACCTTTGTTTGTTCCAGTTGGTATTATTTGAGATATCCGGACGCAAACAATGCAAAAGAGCCGTTTAACTCCGATTTAATTAACAAAATGCTTCCCGTCGATCAATACGTAGGCGGTGCGGAGCACGCTTGTATGCACTTATTATATTCACGCTTTATCACAAAAGCGCTTCGGGATATGGGATATCTCAATTTTGACGAACCGTTCAAATCCTTGATTCACCAAGGCGTTATTTTAGGTCCGGACGGCATGAAAATGTCAAAATCTCGCGGAAACGTTATTTCCCCCGATGAATATATATCGACCTACGGTTCGGACGTTTTCCGTATGTACTTAATGTTCGGCTTCTCCTATACGGAAGGCGGACCTTGGAATTCCGACGGCATTAAAGCGATTGCAAAATACTTTGATCGTATCGAACGCGTTGTGACCACGATTATCGGCGAAAAAGCAGACAAATCTAAAAACGGAAAACTTGAAAAAGAAGAAAAAGAACTACTGTATGCAAGGCATTATGCAATCAAGTGCGTTGACCGCGATATGAACAACTTTTCTTTCAATACCGCGATTGCTCGCTTGATGGAATTCACAAATGCCCTCATTAAATACGACACGCTTCCCGAAGAGGAAAAGAACGTCAAGTTGTTAAAAGAATCTCTTTCTGACTTCATTTTACTGCTTGCCCCTTGCGCTCCCCATTTTGCAGAAGAATTATGGGAAATGGTCGGAAACAAAAAATCTGTTTTCACTGCCAATTACCCCGTATGCGACGAATCGGCTCTCGTAAAAGACGAAACAGAAGTCGCAGTACAAATCAACAGTAAAATGCGCGGAAAAATCATGTTACAAAACGGTTTATCGCAAGAAGAAATCAAAGAAGTTCTCTTAAAAGAGGAAAAAATTGCATCTGCCTTAGCTGGAAAAGAAATCAAAAAGATGATTGTAATTCCGGGCAGATTGATCAATATAATCGTATAATAAGGAATAAATCCAATGTCGAAAAAAAAGGCTCTTACGGAAGAACCGAATCATCCATTAACAGAGGTAAAATCGGACGAACAATTGACAAGCGACGTTCCGCATAAAAAGAAGTCTTCCGCTTCTCAAAAACCATCGGCAATTTCTACCGAAGAATCCGATGCAATCTCCCTTGAATCGGTTACAGAACAAAATGCGACGGTTCAATCAATCAACACACAAAAAACGGCTTCTTGCACAAAGCCCTTAAAACGCAGACGCAGAAAATTTGCGCCGGTGTTTTCAGAACAAGCAATCCGGTATTCCCCCGATCCGAATATCGGATTAAACGACGAGCAGATTGCGGAACGTTACGAACACGACCTGTTCAATTTTGTTGCGCAAAAATACTCCAAATCGTACAGAAGTATTTTTGTAAGCAATATCTGCACTTTTTTCAACCTATTGTGCGTATTGGTCGCAGTTGCTCTCGCCTGCGTTCAAGCAGAGCTTTCCAACTTCTTTTTTGTTATAATCTTTGTTCTGAATATTTTGATCGGCATTATTCAAGAAATCAGAGCAAAACTTGCCGTTGAAAAATTATCCTTGATCTCTTCCCGAATGACGCGCGTCGTTCGGAACGGCATAGAAAAAGAGATTTCCACCCAAGAAATCGTCTTAGACGACGTAATCTGTTTTTCTATCGGAAATCAAATTTCAACCGATTGCATCGTTATGGACGGAACAATCGAAGTAAACGAATCGCTTTTAACAGGCGAATCCGTTTCTATTCGCAAGCAACCGGGCGATACCTTGTTTGCCGGAAGTTTTGTCACAGGCGGCACTTGTCACGCGCGCGCCGATAAAGTCGGAAAAGAAAATTATATCGAAAAACTTTCCGCGAAAGCAAAAAAATACAAAAAACCGCATTCCGAGTTAATGCATTCCATGAAGATGATTATCACCGTCGTCGGAATTATCATTATCCCGATTGCTATTTTAATGTTTTTAAAGAACAATGCAGTCATGGACTTAAACGATGCGGTAAAGCGTACGGCAACCGTAATTATCGGCATGATTCCGTCCGGAATGTTCTTATTGACTAGTATGGCACTCGCGGTCGGCGTCGTACGACTCGCCAAAAACAACACGTTGGTTCAAGACTTGTACTCTTTGGAAATGCTAGCACGCGTAAACGTCCTCTGTCTTGAAAAAACAGGAACAATCACGGACGGTTGCATGAAAGTAAACGACTGTATTTTATTAAGCGACAGCAATACCGACACGATCGAAGAAATCATGGGCTCTATGCTCTGCACACTCAACGACAATAACCAAACATCGATTGCGCTTTACAATCATTTCGGGCATAATAACACGTTAAAATCAGAAAAAATACTTCCGTTTAACTCCGCGAGAAAGTTATCTGCCGTCACGTTTTTCGAAAGAGGAACCTACGCGTTCGGTGCGCCCGAATTTATCCTCGATAAAGTACCGGAAGACGTAGAAAAAGCAATAAATCAATATGCTTCGACGGGACTGCGCGTATTGGTTCTTGCCCATTCCGAAAACAGTATAAGCGAAGACCGACTTCCGCACGACATGAACGCGATCGCATTGATTACGATCACCGACAATATTCGGGAAGACGCTATTTCCACTATTCAATGGTTTAAAAATAACGACGTCGCCGTTAAAGTTATTTCGGGAGATAATCCCGTAACGGTTTCCGAAGTCGCCGGGCGTGTAGGAATCGAAGGTGCTGAAAACTATATCAGCCTAGAAGGATTAAGCGAACAAGACGTAATGGACGCGGCGAACAAATACACCGTTTTCGGACGTGTTTCGCCCGAACAAAAAGCGATTTTAATCAAATCAATGAAGGCAGTCGGCAAAACGGTTGCCATGACGGGCGACGGCGTAAATGATATTTTGGCGTTAAAAGAGGCTGATTGCGCTATTACAGTCGCATCGGGCAGCAGCGCCGCTCGAAACGTTTCGCACTTAGTCTTAATGGACTCTAATTTCTCCTCCATGCCGAAAGTCGTACATGAAGGAAGACGCGTCATCAACAACATTCAACATTCCGCATCGTTATATTTAATGAAAACGATTTTTACCATGTTGCTTTCCGTCCTGACGCTTGTGATTCCGAATAAAAGTTATCCTTTCACCCCGTCCATGATGTTGCTTTTGGAAATCATGATTATCGGGCTTCCGTCGTTTTTCCTCTCTTTGCAAGCAAACGACAATCGAGTGGATGGGAAATTTATTCATTTCGTTATCAGCAAATCCGTTCCGGGAGCGCTTTTAATGCTTTTCAGCGTTTTGATCATTCAACTCGCTCAAACGTTACTCGCATTTGAAGGAGTAAACGATCAAATTTATATTGCATTGCAAGTCTATGCGTTAACGTTCGCAGGGTTGATTATGCTTTATCGTATCTGTCAGCCGTTCAACGTATTCCGCGTGACCTTATTTTCTGTGGTTACCCTTATAATCGTACTTTGGACGGCATTCGGTTGTGCCTACGGTTCGGGAATCTTGAATTTATCCGCCATTACTCCGCTTTCGGATTATTGGCAACACATATTGATCGTTGTTTGTATCGTATTGTTGGATATTCCGCTCTCCTCTGTTTTACAGGTCGTTACGGAAAAGTTACGATTACAACCAAAACGAATTAAAAAGTCGAATCACTAAATAAAAACAGTCGTCGGTTTAGCCATTAAAAGCCAAAACTTTTAGGAATTTGCTTTATCCGCACGGCTGTTTTTTATCTCTTTTTTCACAATATCATAAAGATTTCCTGCTCCCAAGAACAAAACGACATCGCCGTCTTTTGTTCTTTTTCTTAATAGCGAAAAAAGCCGTTCGGGCGTATCGGCATATAAAGCACACGGAAGTTGCGTCTTTAACAGATACGCACTTCCTTTCGCGTCATATTCTTCTCTTGCCGGATAAGTCGAATATACGATTAAGTTTTCTTCTTCGCGCAACGACTCGACAAAATCCATCATCAAAAGACGCGTTCTCGAATACGTGTGAGGCTGAAAAACGATCACTAAACGACCTTTCGTCAACTTATGAAAGGTTATCAAGGAAGCCGCTATTTCATGCGGATGATGCGCATAATCGGCATAACAATCAATGCCGAATAATCGTCCGAGCCATTCGTTTCTCCGCTCGATCCCTGAAAACGAAGAAAGCGCCAATACGATCCGTTCCGTCGAAATTCCGAGGTCGTCGGCAACAGCAACGGCGGCAAGTGCATTCATAACGTTGTATTCTCCTAAAATTTTCAATTCGATACGACACAAAAAACAACCGCGTTTTATTACGTCAAACGAAAAGCAAGCGTCTTTTTCACTCAAATTATCCGCCCGATAATCCACCTCCGTCGATTTTCCGTATGAAAGATCTCCGACCTTTTGAAGAGAACACGAAAGCGAATCACTTCCGTTCCAATAGCATACCGCATTACGAGAAAACAAACGGTACGCCTCTTTCAAATCGTCCATATCTCGATAACAATCCATATGATCGTTATCAATATTCGTCACTACGACGTAATTCGGATGGATATCTAAAAAATTTCGTTTAAATTCACAAGCCTCCGCAATCACAATATTTGAGTCGCCAAACGTAAAATTCCCTTCTTTTAAACAACGACCGCCGATAAAGCAAGTCGGATTACTCCCCGCCTCGCAAAAAATATGCGAAAGCATCGCCGTTACCGTCGTTTTTCCGTGGCAACCGGCAACACATATACGTTCAGAATATTTATCTATAATCATACCCAGCAATTCGCTTCGTTTGATTAAAAGTTTACGGTTATCGCGCGCGGCGCAAAGTTCCGGATTGTCCTCATTGATCGCCGCATTGTAAACGACGATTTCAACGCCTCGAACGTTTCTTCTTTTATGGGTATAAAAAACTCGTATTCCGATATTTTCAAGTTCTCTCGTATAGATAGACTCTGCGACGTCGCTTCCCGAAACAATCATACCGACATTCTTACAATATTTCGCAAGTCCGCTCATATTGACGCCGCCGATTCCGATAAAATGAATTTTTTTACCCTTCTTCACAATTGTCGAAAACATACTCTATTTTATGTCGTATTCCCTTAAAAATTTGACAAAAGAAAACTTTTTTCGCAAAAATACAAAATTTTTTTAAATCCTATTGAATTTCGGCGGAAGTTGTGATACAATTAAAATAATATAAGATAAGAGAGGTATAAAAACATGAAAATTACGGACATACGAGTTCGTATAGTCAAGAAAAGCGACAGCAAATTAAAAGCGGTGGCATCCGTTACGTTTGACGATTGTTTCGTCGTACACGACATCAAGATCATTGAAGGTGCGGACGGAAATTTTATTGCAATGCCGAGCCGAAAGGCAAATGACGGCGAATATAAAGATATCGCCCATCCGCTTAATACGGAAACAAGAGAAACACTCATTCGTTCCATTTTAAGCGCTTATTCAACCGAACTAAACCGCACTACCGAATAATGGATTTTAAAAGCCGCAAAACGGCTTTTTCATGAAATAATTTCTAAGAGGTACATAAGATGAATCAAAACGTTACTATCTTCCAACATCCGCTTATCACGCATAAGATTTCTCTACTGCGAGACGTAAACACCGCTTCAAAGCAGTTTCGCGAACTCGTAGAAGAAATCGCAATGCTAATGGCATATGAAGTTTTTAGAGATCTGCCTCTAAAAGAAGTGGAGATAAAAACGCCGATGGCGACGGCAAAATGCAAAGTGCTTGCTTGTAATGATGTGGCAATCGTCCCCATTTTGAGAGCAGGATTGGGAATGGTAAGCGGAATTTCCGCCCTTTTCCCTACGGCAAAAATCGGGCATATCGGACTTTATCGCGACGAAGAAACGCTTGAACCACACGAATATTACTGCAAATTGCCCGACGACATTTCCAATCGCCGCATTATCTTATGCGACCCAATGTTAGCAACGGGCGGTTCTGCAATAGACGCGGTAAAATTATTACGTCAACGCGGATGCAAGGATATTAAATTCATGTGTCTTATCGCCGCTCCCGAGGGAATCAAAGCGTTTACGGAAGCGCACCCCGAAATCCCCGTATTTTGCGCATCCTTAGACGAATGCCTAAACGATATCGGTTATATCGTTCCCGGTCTCGGCGATGCCGGAGATCGAATTTTCGGGACGAAATAATTCGTTATAAAAATTCTCTAATAAAAACAACTCTCAATTTACGATAAGAAAAAAACATGGAATTTTCCATGTTTTTTCTTATCGCTTCTACCGTCTTATTTTTTCCCAAACAATTTCTTCATAAACGTGGGCAATTCCTTTTCTTTTTTCTGCTCCAATCTAGGGCGCGGAATTTCCAAATCATCGTCGTTCATTTTTTGCTCGAAAATATGATTCAAACTTTGCGGAGTCGAATCCGAACGCGGTTGTGTTTTTACTTCAACTTCCGCAACAGGCTCAGGCTCTTCCGTTTTCGGCATTTCATACGTATTCACCATTAACGGCGGAATATTTCTGCTTTCCTTAGGCTCTGCACGTCTAACAGACGATTCGTTTCCCTCCTTCACACCCGAAAAACCTGTCGCAATGATGGTAATCGAAATTTCATCGGTAATCGACTCGTCTACCGTTGCT
Source organism: uncultured Clostridia bacterium (assembly GCA_964468815.1). Taxonomy (GTDB): domain Bacteria; phylum Bacillota; class Clostridia; order Christensenellales; family Borkfalkiaceae; genus UMGS621. The sequence goes on from CAYXWN010000030.1 coordinate 16,711, forward strand.
CCGAAAATAATATTCGCGGAAGAATCAATTACTCCCTGAACGAGCGTTGCTGCCTCGTTAACCTCGTTTAAAGTCATATCCTTTCCGCCGGCAACGTTCAAAATCACGCCTTTTGCGCCCTCTATCGTCGTTTCAAGCAACGGACTGGAAACCGCTTGCCGAACTGCCTCTATCACGCGACGTTCCCCTTTCGCGCTACCAAGCCCCATGTGAGCCAAGCCTTGATCTTTCATTATCGTATTGACGTCCGCAAAATCCAAATTGATTAAGGATGGCGTGGAAATCAAATCGACAATTCCGCTGATTCCCTGACGAAGAACGTCATCCGCAACCTTAAACGCGTCATAAAAGGACGTCGTGCTGGGAAGAACTTGCAACAATTTATCGTTCGGGATAACAACGAGCGTATCAACGTATTTTTTCAAATTATTGATTCCCTCATTCGCGTTTTCAGCGCGTTTTTTGCCCTCGAATGAAAACGGCTTTGTCACGACGGCAACTGTAAGAATACCCAATTCCCGAGCAATTCTCGCAATAACGGGTGCTGCCCCCGTTCCTGTACCGCCACCCATTCCTGCGGCGATAAACAACAGATCTGTCCCCTTTACAATCTGCGTTAATTCTTCTTTATTTTCCTCCGCCGCTTGTTCACCGACCTGCGGCAAAGAGCCTGCCCCAAGCCCTTTTGTTAAAACAGCGCCTATCTGCAAGCGATTTTTTGCATTAGAACGAATCAATGCTTGTTTATCCGTATTAACAGAATAAAATTCCGCACTGGTCAGTCCACCCTCAATCATTCGATTGACAGCGTTGTTCCCGCCACCGCCAACGCCGATAACCTTAATAACTGCAAAATTAGTCTGCTCTTCGCTATTGAACATATTTCTTCTCCTAACTGAATAATTTTTTAAATAAACCTTCTTTCTGCGGTTCTTGCGCCAAAGCAAGATCCAACAATGCAATATAAGAAGACTCGATCGGTTTATTAAGATGCGGTAACTTTGGCGCTTCAACCTCAACCAACATATTAAGTCGACCGGAAAGATGCTCCTTTCCTCCGCGGATATAACTAATCCCACCGCCCGTCACGGACAACGGTACGTATTCCGGAATTGCAATCTTTGCATCGGCAAGACAAGCAGAAATACTTTCACACAACTCGTCCAAACTATACATAACGATATCGTTTACGTTTTTTGCCGAAAAATTATACTCGTTATCACCGTCGATAATCCGATAATTTCCACCCGATTCACCGCAAGTCAAATTGATCTTTCTCTTTAATTTTTCCGCAATTTCCATATCGACGTTCAAAATATCCGCCAAAATCGCAGTTATATATCCGCCGCCGTAAGAAAAGGATTTTTGATAGATGATACCGTCACCCTTTGCTATCGTAAAACTAGACGTGATGTATCCGATATCAGCCAATACGCAAATACGGTCACGTTGTTCCGCCTCAAATAAATAAAGTATTTCGGCAAGCGCAGAACTGACATACTCAATCTCTTTCACCCCGATTTCATTCAAGATCGGGCTAAGCGTATTGATAAACGACACGTCGCACAGCACGTAAGAAAGATTTCCTTTCAAAATTTCGCTTACACAACCGATCGGATCGGCAAGTTTACGATAGTCGTCTAATTCATACCAAACGGCAGAACGATTGATAATTCGGTAACTTTCCCCCTTGAACGGAAAAGCAACGTCGAACAATTCGTCCAAATCCCGTTCCTTAATCTTCTTTTTCTTCGGAAAGGATATATGGTGATTTTTCGTAATAACCGTCGTAAACTCCCCGGGGACGCCAACGTAAACCTTTTCAATATGGCTTCTCGTGATTTCCTTTACTTCCAACACAACCGTTTTGACCGCATCTCTGAACGTCTCCACATTCAAAAATTTGCCGTCCGTAAACCCATCGTATTCTCGTTCCGAAAACCCCTTAATTAAAAAAGTCTTATTGACGCCGCGCTCTCCGATCAATGCGGTCACCTTAGAAGAGCCGATATCCAAAACCACTACTTGATGCTGCATCTTCTTTTGCTCCTGTTTATGCGGTTACGGGACTGTATAATCTTCTAATCGTCCCATCGTCCAAACGGTAAACCGAAAGGCTTCCCGTCGATTTTTGTTTATCCGTTAGCGTATCGTAAGCGGACCACGCTTCTTTCAGCTTGTCCTCCGAAAAATCAAGCGGTCGCTCGATCGTGATTGAAATTCCCGTTTTTACAAACAAAACGATTTTTTCTTCTTTTGAATTAATCGTAACGGAATCTACCGTATTTCTAAGATAAAACGCCTTACCGATTTCCATAACCGTATCCAACCACTCGGTATAACGATCGGCAACGGTAATTGCCGATCCGACGGTCGGAGACATTAAACCGATCTCATCGAGATTAAGCGCAATGTTTTTCAATTCGGAATCCAAATTATACGTGTTTTCCGCACGCTTGTCCAACACAAAGCCGTTCTGATCCAACATATAATACGCACCGTCCGAAAAAACGGCATACTGTTCTTCCCTCTCGCAAATGGAAACTTTCAATTTGTTGGTATAATCTTTCTCTACGCCAGTCAATTCAAGATAGGGATACCGCTCCACGATACGATCCACTTCGCTTCGGTCAAAGAACAATAAACTTTTTCCTAAAACGACGTCCAGATCCTCCTTGACGTCCCGAAAATACGAAGACGAAGAATCCTTGACGGCAACAAACGTAATCTCAATCTGCGCAATGGAAAAAGCCGAAACGCACGATAAACATACAATTACGGCAAACACAATACAGATAAAGACAATCAATACGCTTTTAGTCTTCATTCCGTTCTAACAGACTCCTTTCCTTTTTTAAAATATCGCCCCCGAGCATTCTCAATTTCTTATCCAACTCGTAATAACCGCGTTCAATATGACGAACGTCGTGAACAACGGTTTCCCCCTCTGCAACTAACCCGGCAAGAACAAGCGCTGCGCCTCCGCGCAAATCGTGCGCAAATACGTCCGCCCCGTACAAGCGAGGCTTTCCGTAAACAATAGCGGTGCGATCCTTGACTAAAATATCCGCACCCATCTTTTTTAGTTCCGCCACGTGCTTGAATCGCGTTTCAAAAATATTTTCCGTAATCGTAGAAGTTCCGTAACAGACGGTGGCAAGTGCAAGCATCTGCGCCTGCAAATCCGTCGGAAATCCAGGATACGGACGAGTATCAATATGGAACGAATTCCGCCGATCCCCACTTTTCAGATATATTATATCATTTTTAGATTGGATTTTACAAGTAATATCCGACAATTTATGAAGAAGAACCGAAATATTTTCTCTATTACACCCCGAAATTTCCACTTCTCCGCCTGTTATTGCCGCCGCAACGAGGTAAGTTCCGATTTCGATCCGATCCGAGATCGGTCGATATTCTGCTCCGTGTAATTTTTTTACCCCCTCAATACAGACCGTATCGCTTCCCGCACCGGTCACACGCGCACCCATTGCGTTTAAGAAATTCTGCAAATCAACAATCTCAGGCTCTCTCGCGGCATTATGTACGACCGTTCTTCCCTTCGTAAAAACAGAAGCGAGAACAATGTTTTCCGTTGCCCCGACAGAAGGAAAATCCAAATAAACCTCTCCTGCGTGCAACTTAGACGCACGACAACTTATCTCCCCTCCGAACTCATCTATTTCAACTCCGAGTTGCCGTAATCCCTTTAAGTGCATTTCAATTGGGCGCAAGCCGATATCGCACCCGCCCGGATAAGAAACGCACGCCATTTTAAAGCGAGCCAAAACAGAGCCGAGCATAAAAATAGACGATCTGATTTCCCGACTCAATACCGACGGAATACGGTATCCGATCAAATTAGAACTGTCTAAAATCAAATGATTTCCGTCAAACCGCGCACGACACCCTAACGCGCACAAAATATGTATCATATTCAAAACGTCGCTGATCTTCGGACAATCCTTGATCACGACTTCTTCGTCTGTCAATATCGCGGCAGCCAAAATGGGCAGAACCGCGTTTTTTGCAGATTCCGCCTTAATTCTTCCGCTCAATTTTTTACCGCCGTTAATTCGATATACTCCCATTTTTTCTCCTTTGCTACCCAACTGCAAATCTGAGATTCACATAATTATAGTATGGAAAGCGGACGCAAAAGGTTAACGAAGAAACAGCCGCTCAACCGAAATATCCTTTCGATTGTTTTTTGAAATATTAAAGAGAATCCCGAATCCTGCCATAAATACAATAATCGCGGTATTTCCGCTCGAAACCAAAGGTAACGGAAGCCCCGTCGGCGGAATACTTCCCGAAACGACCAACGCATTTACTATCACTTGTATTCCGAAAATCATCGTGATTCCGACCGCTAAAAGATAGCCGAACGTATCCTTTGCTTCGGAAGCAATTTTGATTCCGCGATAAATAATGAAAAAGAGCAATGCAAACAATGCGATCAACCCGACAAAACCGATTTCTTCCCCAATGATCGAAAGAATAAAATCAGATTCCGAAAACGGAAGAAAAGCAAACTTCTGCCGAGAGCGAAACAAACCGACTCCGAACCAACCACCCGATCCGAGTGCATATAGTGATTGTAACAGTTGGTATCCCTCGCCTTTCGGCGAAGCCCACGGGTTCAGAAAAGCAGACAAGCGATTTAAACGATACGGCTCGATTAAAATCAAACCGACACCGAGAAGCAACGCAGGTACTAAAATTACGAGGAAATGTCTAATTTTCATTCCTGCAGCAAAGAGCACGGACAACATCAACAACCCCATACATACAGTAATCGACATATTCGGTTCAAGAATAATCAAAACGCATAAAACGCCGCCAAAACCTAAAACCGGAAGAATCCCCCAGAACGTTCTTGCGCGAACGGGATTTTCGGACAAATACGCAGACGAAAAAATAATAAAGCCGAATTTTGCAAATTCAGACGGCTGAAACGTCACGCTGCCGACACCGATCCAACGTTTTGCTCCGTAACTTTCCACCCCCAAAAAAGGGACAAAAACGAGTCCGAGCAAAACAACTGAAAAAATCGCAAGCAACAGAGAAATTTTCTTCAACTTTTTATAATCGAATCGCGCGGCAAAAAACATCGCAGCCGATCCGACCGCAATACCGATCGCCTGTTTTTTTACGTAATAAAAAGCGTCTCCGTAAGCAGAACTTGCCGAATAATTACTCGCAGAATAGATAAAGACCAACCCTACCGCGAGCAATATGTAGACGGCGACAATCAACCAAACGTCGCCGCCCTTTTCCCTTTGAAAAAGCCCTTTCAAATCATTTCCCCTACGATTTTACAAAATTCTTCACCCCGTTTTTCATAGTTTTCAAACATATCGAAACTAGCACACGCCGGACTAAACAAGACGTTTCCACCCGATTCGCAAAACATTTTCGCAATCCGAATCGCACCCTCGAAATCCCCCGTTACGGTAATTCGTTCAAAACCGACGCGTGCCGCGGCATCCATCATTTTATAACGACTTTCCCCCACAAGAACGGCATGCGTTACAGCATTCTCTCTTAATACGCGAAATAATTCTTCATACGCCTCTCCCTTATCTTTTCCTCCGAGAATCAACACGGTAGGACGATTCATGGAACGAATTGCACTAATCGTCGAGCCTGTATTCGTCCCCTTTGAATCATTGTAAAAATTCACGCCGTCTACGGTTTTTACGAATTCGATTCGATGTCGCACCCCCTTAAATTCTGTCAGAGAGGCGCGAATATCCTCATCGGAAACGCCAAGTAATTTACAGACGGCAATGCACGCCAAGGCGTTTTGCAAATTATGCTCTCCGCCAAGCGAAAGTTCATCCACACGCATTATCGGGCGATCATTATAAAAAAGTTCCTCTCCGCCACAATACGCACCGAAAACACGTTCTTTTAGCGAAAACCAAACAATTTTCGCCCTTTGATCATTCGCGAAATCACGCACGGTTTCATCATCGTAATTGAGTACGGCATACTCGCTTTCGCGCATATTTTTCAGTATTCGCTTTTTCAAATAGACGTAGTTCTCATAACTGTAATGTCGTTCGAGATGATCGGGCGATAGATTTAAAACACAAGCAATATGCGGCGTAAACAAATGGACGGTTTCTAATTGAAAACTGGAAACCTCTGTAATCGCCAAAGCCCCCTCGTTTAGTTCCTCTATTTTTCCCGTTAGGGGATTTCCGATATTTCCTACAAGCACATGAGACACTTTTGCTCGTTCTAAAATACTCCCGATCATGCTGACAGTCGTTGTCTTGCCGTTTGTCCCCGTAACGGCAACAATCGGCGTTTTTAACATTAGATAACCAAGTTCTAACTCTCCGAGAATTCTCTTTCCGCTTTTTTTCGCTCGAATCGCCAACGGGTGATTGATTGCAACCCCCGGACTCAAAACCAAAACGTCTACGTTTTCCAACGCCTCTTCCGCCTTTTCTCCGACGTCCATAGCGCCGAGCGCAATCAATTCCTCTTTCGATTTTTCAATTTTCGGCGAAGAAAGTTGCTCGTAAAAACAACAATATGCACCCGATTTCAGCAACAACTTCGTCGCAGCAACACCGCTTTTCGATACGCCGAATACCATAAACTTCTGTCGTTTCAAATCCATAATTCACCTCACAAATAGACGAGCAACGCAAACAATCCGATCACGAGCGTCGCCAAACAATAGCAATAACAAATTTGTGCCTCCGTATATCCTTTGTGTTGAAAATGATGGTGCAACGGTGCCATCAAAAAAATTCTTCTGCTTGTCCGCTTGTAATATATGACTTGTAAAATAACGGATATGCTACTGAACACAAACATTATTCCGAAAATCGGGATAAAAAAGAGATTTCCGGAAAAAATACTGAGTCCGCCCAAAAATCCACCGAGTGCAAGCGCCCCAGTATCGCCCATAAAAACACGCGCTCTATTGGTATTAAAGCATAAAAAACCGGAAAGCGCGCCGATAAAGCAAACGATCAGCATCATCAAAGACCGATATTCGCTTTCGTCCGGATAATTCAACTTGAAATTGGTCAGTTGTAATGCGATAACGGAAAACAACAGTGCAAGATAAACAATGCTGACACCGCTCGCAAGCCCGTCTAAGCCGTCCGTCAAGTTAACACTGTTCGTCGTAGCGATAAATACGACGGAAACAAGCGGAATCGTCCAATAAGAACAATCAATATAACGCATCGAAAACGGCAAATAAAAGACGGTCAATCCGTTCAAATAACAAAAAACGCCCGCAATCACACCAATTACAATCTGAAAGACGATTTTTTGATAAGCCCTAAGTCCCAAATTATGCTTATTCTTGATCTTTATAAAATCATCTAAAAATCCGACGATCAAATAAGAAAATCCGATCGCAATAACGACATAGGAAATTCGCCCGTTGTTCCCCTCGAAGAAAAAATAGGTAATTATGGCGGAAAAAACAAAAAACAGTCCGCCCATGGTCGGCGTCCCGCTTTTGCTTTTGTGCTCCTCCACGTAACTTAAAATAGGCTGTCCCGCTTTGATCTTGGAAAGTAACGGGATCACGATTAATCCCGATATTACCGCGACCGCCAGCGACACAATTCCGGCAAACGCAAACTTCACTTCTCGTTTCCGTCCGTAAAACATAATTCCATAATGGTATCTTTATCGTTATAATCGTGTTTTATACCGAGAATTTCTTGATATTTTTCCGCGCCCTTTCCGGCGACTAGTACAATATCGTCCTTTTTCGCACAATTTAACGCGTATCGGATTCCTTCTTTTCGATTTTGCACCACAACATAACGATCGGACTGCGTTAAAAGACCTTTTTCCACCGCGTAAATAATATCCATCGGCTCTTCAAATCGCGGATTGTCCGACGTAATCACGGTAAAATCAGCCAATTTCCCGGCAATCGCCCCCATCGAAGATCGTTTGGTTTTATCACGATTTCCGCCACACCCGAATACGCAAATCAACTTTCCTTGACATACTTTTTTCAAAGCGGAAAGGGCTTTTTCTAAGCCGTCCGGCGTATGCGCGTAATCAATAAATACTTTTGCGCCGTCGACAGACGTAACGCACTCCATTCTCCCCTCGACCGCACAAACGCGCGCGATTCCGTCCGGAATCACCTCGACAGGGACGCCTAAAAGAGCAACGGCGGCTGCCGCCGCAAGGCAATTGTAGACGTTAAAAGAGCCGTATAATTCACTTTTTATATCATATATCCGATCAAATAAATTCATGACGAATCGGTTTCCTGCCTCTGTACTTTCCACGTCGATTGCAAAAATATCGGCTGGATTTTCGATTCCGTATGATAAAACATTCGGAACGGTATTCATGATTTCAACCCCGACGGGATCGTCGCTGTTCACCAAAAGATACCGACAAGTATCGTGTTGAAAAAACTTCAACTTTGCCGCTTTATAACGTTCCATGTCCTTAAAAAAATCAAGATGATCTTGCGTCAGATTGGTGAAAATTCCGATCTCGTAACGCACCCCCTCCAATTTTTTTAAATAAACAGCATGCGCGGAAACCTCCATTACCACGTATTCCACACCGGAATCCACCATCTCCCGAAATATTTTCTGCAATCGAATCGGATCGGGCGTCGTTAATTCGGGCTCGTAAAAAACATCGTCGTAAAACACGCCTAACGTACCGATTACGCCCGTTTTCTTTCCGGCATAATCCAAAATCTTTTTCAGAATATGACACGTCGTCGTCTTTCCGTTCGTACCGCTGACGCCGATCAATTTCAAGCGATCGGCAGGTCTGCCGAAAAACTCCGCGGCAAGCAAACTCATAGCAACGCGAGC
>CAYXWN010000031.1:0-23818 GCA_964468815.1 uncultured Clostridia bacterium
TAGCGTGGGCGTCGGTTCGGCGTTCGGTTTACTGCTCGCTGCGGCTGCGGTTTCTCTTCTTAAAAAGAAGAAAGATTAAAATAAACGGAATAATATTTCCCGTTGAGGAAAAATAGGAGGAGACAATGAAATTAAAACGGTTACTTGTGGCTGCGTTGTCGGTTATGATGACGCTGTCGATCGGAACGGCTGTATTTTTCGCATCTGCGGAAAATACGACCGAGCCTCTTTATCAAATCTATTATAAAGAGGACGGCAGTTTTGCCGGGATCAATGCAAAAGCGTCGATGTACGGCGCGGTTTGGCTGGGCGTCAAAAAAGACATGACGGAGATGAATAATATCTTCTTAATGCAGACTATCTCTTTTGAAACGCCGATTGATACGGCGGAGTCAACGGGATTATTCATTAAACTGAAAAGCCCCGACAGAAATTTAGGCTTCCGTTTTATCATGCAGGATACCGACGGCAATTATTGGCGTACGTATAACGGCAGCAAGAACGGAAGAAACGATCCGTTTGTGTCCGAAGACGGCACGATCGGCTCGTTACAGATGTTAAGCGGTCAGCATAAGTTTACCAAAACGCTCGGAACTGGGACTTGGTATATTCCTTGGACGGGTGCGAAAGATTACGCTAAGGCAACGACGGTCTTACCTTCCGGAACGAAAATTCAGTCCGTTTCTTTCGGACTCGTATTGACGAATGCCGGTTGGTGGGGCGGCGACGGCGTTGCGGTCGGAGCGGTCGGAACGGTCAAGGTAAACGGCGCGAACGACGTGACCGCGACGGTTTTGATCGACGCGGCGAATCTTACCTATACGACGAACGCGGACGATTTGACGGCGGACGTGAACCTTGCAAAGCCTGCGAACGGCAAGACGTTTTATTCTAACTTTGCCGTCGGCTCTGAGATTTTCGATAAAACGCACGAAACTTCCGTTGAGGCGACCGCGAACAGCGAATTTAGCCGCACAGACGGAAAAATGACCGTTCGTTGCGTGGACGGATCGGGAAAAGAATTAAAAGAGGCGTCTGCGCTTACGGTGAAATTCGATCGCGAAACCATGACGTACGGTTACTTTATTACCGCGCCCGTGATCGAGGGCTACCGTTACGTTTCTGCGGATAAAGAGTTGAGCGGAAGCGTTAGCGACGCCGTGTCCGAGATCACTCTCGTTTACGAGGCGGATTCCTCCGTCGTCGGATCTGATTTTGAAATGCTGTACGCCGCGGACGGGACGTTCGTCGGAATCAACGATAAAACGTCCTTGAACGGTGCGATTTATACGGGTTTGAAAAAGGATATGGCTGAACAAGCGAACGTCTTTTCGCTCATGACGATTACGTTTGAAACGCCCGTCGATTCTGCGCAAACCGCCGGTATCTTTATTCGGATGTCGGGCGCTCGCACCAATTACGGCTTTACGTTTTTATTGGAAGATGAAAGCGGCTCGTATTACAACGCCTATAAAAACGGCGTCGGCAAGGATTGCTTCGTTTATGCGGACGGCACGTCCGTGTCGTTGACGGATAAGGACAATCAACACGTATTTAAGGGCGAGGGAACTTGGTTTATTCCGTGGAACGCCGTAAGTAATGCGGACGGAACGGGTACGGCGATGGCGGACGGAACGAAAATAAAAGCGGTTTCGTTCGGAATGGTTCTGACGAAAAAAGATTGGTATGCCGGCTACGGCGTTTCGATCGGTCGCGTCGGTACGATCAAGGTGAACGCGCCCGGCGACGCGGTTGCGGAGATTTTGGTCGATCCGACCGCGCTTACGGTTACGTCCGATGCCGAAGATACGACGGCGGACGTCAATCTTTCTAGTATCGCAAACGGAAAAACGATTGCGATTCGCTCTGCGTGCAAACCGAACGGAAGCGGCGGTATGACTGTTTTGACCGCTTCGGACGAAGTTGCTGCAAACGCGATCGCAAGTTCCGAAATTTCGTTCTGCGATACGTCTTTGACGTTGAAGTTTACGGACGGCGACGGAAACGAACTTGCCGATCCGAAAACGGTTTCGGTTTCGTTTGATCGGGAAAGCGCGTCTTTCCGCTATGAAATAACGCCGCCCGAACTGTTCGGATACGGTTATTCTTCTTGCGAAACGGGATTGACGGGGGTTGCCGATCGGGACGGCGGAACGGTTGTTACGCTCGTTTACCGCGAGGTGTACACGCTGACCGTTCGCTATGAGGACGAGGACGGAAACGCCGTGAAAGAAACGCGGTATTTCTCCTATGCTTACGAGAACAAGGGGGACGCGGTTTCTTACGAGGTGGAAACCCCGTACGTTGCCGGGTTCGATTATCAATCGTCCGAGGGCGATTTGAGCGGAACGCTTACGCAAAATAAGGAAATCACTTTGATTTATCGCGTCCGTTCGTCACTCGATTACGACGTGATTTACGATGAGTTCGACAATTTTGTCGGCGTCAATATTAAAAACCCGATGAAAGGCGCGCTTAAATTCAGCATGGCAGGCGGAACGGACGCGACCTTGACGGAAAATTCGTTCGGCGTCGTTGCCGTGAATTTCAATCTTCCGCAGTCAATCGACGAAAGCGACGGCCTGTTGATTAAATTGACCGGTCCCGTGAAGTCGCTCGGTTTCCGTATGTACGCGGTAGATACGGAGGGAAATCTTTACCGTTCGGTTACGGCGGACGGAAGAAGCGATCCGTTTGTCTATGAAAACGGAGAATATAATTATATCGAAGTCAATTCGGGGAAATGGGCGCATCTCTTTGAAAAGGGCGGCACGACCGGTACGATGTTCTATCCTTGGAATGGGCTTGTATCCGCAAAGAAAGGCGCGCCTATTCCGGAAGGAACGAAGATCGTCAAGTGGATGTTCGGAATTGATATGCGTTCGCATACTTGGGAAAGTTCGGGCATCGTGATCGGTACGTTTGCGACCGTCAAGGTGGAAGAGAGCGGCGTAACGGTGAAAAAACTGTTCGATACGGCTGAAATGACTTACGCGGCGAACGCAGACGACGAAACCGCCGATATCAATTTGTACGATATTGAGAAGGGACTCGTTGTCGCTCCGTACGCTTCCGTTTCGGGCGGATTCTCTGTCAATTCTCCCGAAACGGATACCCCGATTACCGTTCAAAATTGGGTGTTTTCCAGAAAGTCTTACGATATCACCGTTCGTTATCTCAACGAAAAGGGCAGAGAATTAGGCGCGGCGACTTCCGTTTCTTGTAATTTTGAGGACGGGCAATATACGATTACGCCTCCGTCGTTTATGGGATACACCTATCAATCCGCCGATTATCCCCTTACGGGAAACGCAACGGACGATATGACGATTACGCTTTCGTATGCGCCGACGGAATACACCATTACCTTGAAATTCATGGATTGCGACGAAAACGAGATCGTGGACGAACGGACGATCAAGGTAAAATACAACGATATTTACACGATTGAGGAAACGGAAATTCAGATTGACGGATATACCTTTATCGAATCTTCGCGCAGATTGCAAGGGACGGTTATGGGAGATATGACCATTACGCTGACTTACGAAAAGCAGAGCGGTTGCGGTTCGACCGTTACGACCGATTCGTTGCTCCTTTGCCTGACTGCCGCGGTCGGATTGACCGCCGTTGCGGTTTCGTATCGAAAGAGGAAAGAAACCAATGTTGATTAAACTTGTTCACAGAAACACGTTATCGGTAGAGGCAGCCGTGCGCCGAGTTGCAAACGGAGATTTGATTCTTCTTTGCACTTGCGGCGGCTTAGCCGAACCCGCGATCGAAAATCGGACGTATCTGTTCCGCAGTTACGATAACGGGAAAAATTGGAGCGAGCCAAGACAGTTGAACGAAGAGGACGGGCTTGCGCATTATCATACGGAAACCGCGGTGATCGGCGATAAAACGATGGTTTTTATTTCCGCGCATAACGGGAAGTTTATCAAGTGGCACAATTATATCATGGAAAGCGAGAACAACGGCTACGATTGGAAAAAACGGCGGTTGGACGTTTTGCCCGAATACGCTTTTGTGCGGAGTATGCTGACGCTTTCGGACGGAACGGTCTTGTTTCCCTATCATGCGTACCCGATTACGGAAAGCCAAGAAACCTACGGCTTAACGCACGATACTTACGCCTTTCAGAACGACGTGCCTTATATCGAGAGCGGCTTTTTAACGAGTCGCGACGGCTGCGCTTCGTTTGAACGGAGAGTGGCGTTTCGTACGGATATGGAGAAGATGAAAGCCCAAGGACATCCGCGGTGGATTTGGCCTGAAAACGCGGTCGTCGAGGCGGAAAACGGGCATTTGATCATGTTGATGCGCGTGGATCATTCCGGTTGTTTGTGGCGGTCGGATTCGTTCGATTATGGCATTCATTGGACGGAAATAGAGAAGACGGATATCCCGAATCCGTCCAATAAGCCGCAGTTGTTAAAGACGGATGACGGGAAAATTGTCTTATTAAATACCCCCAACGCCGCTTACGGATTATTAAATCGGTTTCCGCTTGAAATTTGGATTTCTTCGGACGGAATGAAAACGTGGGAAAAGAAAATTCGGTTATCCGATTTCCCGGGCGCGTATTCGTATGCGAACGGAATGATAGAGGGGAATATTCTTTATTTAGCGTTTGAATTCAATCGGCACGACGTGTATTTCGCGACGGTCGATTTGGAGAATGACTAGAGAATGACTAAAAAGTGTCTTGATAAAACTTGTATAAATTATATACTTGACCGAAAAGAGCACCCTTGATTATAATGTGATTATCAAAAGGAAAACGAGGAATATGATAAAGAGATTGATTATGACACTATTATCTTTGCTTTTTGTTGTTTCCGCAGTTGGTTGCGGCGGAAATGAAAACAACAATCGGAACCCGCCCGAACGTCCGTTGATTCGAGAAGATTTGATGTGGGATACCGAATCGTTCTTTTCTCGTTCGGTGACGGTGACCGCCGGAGAGGGTGAGTATCAAAACAAGAACGGCGAAACTAAGGCTATCTTTTTTGACGGGGAGTTGTATCGAGGAAAAATGACGACCGTATTCGCTTATTACGGCGTTCCGTCCTCGCCTATGCCGGAGGGCGGCTACCCTGCGGTTGTGTTGGTTCACGGAGGCGGCGGCTGTGCGTTTTATGAATGGGTGGAGTATTGGAACGGCAAAGGGTACGTTGCGATCGCCCCCGACTTTTACGGACAGCAATACGGGAGTTTTTCTTTGCAGAACGGCAAAGCGCCGAAAAATCCGAACGGCGGACCGTCGGACAGCGGTTCGTTTGGTTCTACGGCTGAAACCTGTAAGGATTCTTGGACATATCACAGTGTCGCGAATATCATGCTCGCGCACAATATTCTGCTTGCGGACGAGCGCGTTAACGGCGAAAAAATCGGCTTGACGGGGATTTCTTGGGGCTCTGTGCTTACGTTGATCGCTTCGGGCGTGGATTATCGGTTCGGCGCGTTCGCTCCCGTTTACGGATCGGGCTTTTTGTTGGATACGCCCGGCGTCGTCGGGAAAAGTTATTATACGCCGCCTGCCGATTCCGCAGAGTGGATGTGTTATTACGATCCCGTTTCTTATTTGCCCTACAACAATCGTCCGACGCTCTTTTCCGTCGGAACGAACGAAAGTTTCTTTTCGCCGCTGTTGCAACAAAATTCGTCTGAGTTGTGCAAGGGCGACGTCTATTACGGGTATCGTTGGGAACTCACGCATTATCACCGTTGGAAAGACGAAGAGGGGATGTTGAACGTCGCGTCCTTTTTCGATCGCGTATTGTGCGGAAAGGAACAGCCCTTCCTCGTTTCGAGCGAGCGGTTGAACGACAGAACGCTGACGATAAAGATGAAGGGCGCGGAAAACGTCAAACAGATTCGCTTGTGTTATACGGATGCGGTCGGAGAAACCAGTTTGCAGTGGGTGTGGAATTACACGATGCTTGACATCGCTTTTGACGGCGATACGTTGACGGCGGAAATTCCGCAGTCGGCTGCGCTTGCATTCGTGGAGTTTAGCGATATGGCGTTTAACGAGTTTTTTGCGAGCAGTTCGCTTTATCGGTTTGTATAAAAATGAAAGCATTATTGATTGACGTCGGCAGTACGTCCGTAAAATGGGCGGAAACGAACGGGAAAACGATTGGAAGAGTGGCACGCTGTCCGTTTCCGTCGAAATTGCCGCTTTCCGAACCTTTCGTCGAGATGAATCCTGCCGAAATCGCGCGGATAATAAGAGAAATCGCGGACGGTTCGACGGCGGATTGTATTTTGATTTCCACGCAGATGCATGGGTGGTTGCTGGCGGATGAAAGAGAAAAGTTAGTGACCAACTATATTTCTTGGCAAGATACGCGCGGCGGTTTAAAGCAACTTCCGTTTGCGTTGTCCGCGCGGCACGGAGTGGGCGTTAAGCCGAATCTTCCGCGCGCGAGCGTCGCGGTCACGCGGTCGCTGTTTCCGAACGTTGCGGAAAAGGCGAAAATCTTTTACACGCTCGGCTCTTATCTCGCTTGGTTATTGACGGGGAACAACGCGACGCATATCACGGACGCCGCGGCTTCCGGTTATTACGACACCGTGACTTGCCGTGCGGACGCGTGCGACCTGTCCCTTCCGATCGCTTACGCTTGTTTGATTCCGATCGGAACGTATCGGGGAAAGACGGTTTATCCGCCCGTCGGCGATCAACAAGCGTCCGTATCGGGTGCGGGCGGCGGAGAGGATTGTTATATTCTTAACTTGGGAACGGCGGCGCAGTTGTGCGCGATTACCCCGTGTTTTACGGAGGGCACGTTTGAATCGCGTCCCTATTTCGGCGGAAAAACGCTTTGTACGGTCACGGGGTTGTGCGGCGGCAAGTACCTTTCCGAACAACGGGGCTCTGCGGGACTTGCAAAGCGGTTGGAAGAAAATTATCGCGCGGCAATGGAGAAACTTCCGCGGTGCGATCGGCTGTTGGTGACCGGCGGCGCGTTGCGTTATCACGGCGAGGTTCTGACGGAAGCGTTGCGCCCCTTGGGACTGCCCGTGCGGCGGAACGAGGATGCGGACGCGCTCGAAGGATTACGAAAGTTATTTGAGGAGATAAATCAATGAACAGAAAGAAAGGCATGATGTTGAGCGAAATTCCCTTTCGCAATTTGCCCGTTCTCTTGAAAGATTGCGGCTTTGATTTTATGATCGTCGATACCGAGCACGGCGGATTCGATTATTCGGATCTCTCCGGAATTTTGATGACGGCTCGGTTGGTTTCGCTCGACTGCATCGTGCGGCTTCCCGACAATACCCGTCGGGACATCACGCGTATGATGGATATGGGGGCAAAAGGGTTGATGCTTCCCATGACGGGTTCTGCGGAGCAGATTGCCAAGGTGGTCGAATATGCAAAATATGCGCCCGTCGGCAAGCGCGGAATCTCTACTATGCGCGCACATACGCTGTACCATCCGCCCAAATTGAGCGAATATCGGGAAACGGCGAACGCATATACCGAAATTTACGCGCAGATCGAATCGAAAGCGGGGCTGGAACGGATTGACGAGATTTTATCCGTAGACGGCGTGGACGGCTTTTTGCTCGGTCCGAACGATTTGACTTGCGATTTGGGATTTCCTGCCGACGCGCACGCAATCGTCGAGGGCGAAATCGCGCGGCTCAGCGAGCGTGCCGCTCGTTTCGGGAAGTCCTCCGGGATTATTACGTCGGACGACGGATATTTAGAGGCGGCAAAACGTGCCGGAATGTCGCATTTCTGCGTCGGGAGCGAACTTTCGATGTTGAAACAGTCGGCGCTCCGTACGGTTGAAAAAATCGAAAAATAAGGAGAACGGAAATGAAGAGAAGTTGGAAAACGACGGTTATGTGTCTTTTAATGTCGTCTGTTTTTGCGTTCGGTTGCGGCGGCGTTACGCCTCCTGAGGAAGAGGGAGAGAAGAATCTCGCGCCGACTTCCGCGTTGTTACCGTATGCGGAATATTCTGCGGAAACCTACTTGAAACCTTTCTGGTATACGAGAGAGGTTTATCACGAAACGGTGATGTTCGTCGGCGAAAACGACGAGGCAAAACTCCTTTATGAGGCGGACGAGATTTTATCCGTTTTAAGTTACGGCTTAAACGTCGTTTACGAAGAGGGGACGGATTGGACGTATCAAGACGGGATTTTCAAGCGCACGGAGAATTCTAAGATCCCCTATTGGGATTTGGACGAGTATTACCGCACCGAGCCGGACGCTTATACGATCGGCGTGGATAAAAGCAAGACCAACGCGTCCTTAGAGGGGGATCGGTATTTGAAATACGGCGAAAAAGATACGTTTACGAAAAAGCAGATCGCCGTTACTTATACGCACAATAAACCGTGGGAAGGACCTGTTCCCGTCGGTAAAAGCGACCGCTTGCCGAATACTCTTGCAAAGATCAAAAGCGGCGAAACGGTAAAATTATTGTTTTACGGCGACAGCATTTCGACGGGTTGCAACGCGAGCGGTACGGATCAGGGCGGAAATATTTCTCCCTATGCGCCGAGTTTTCCCGAAATGGTTTGTAATTATCTGAAAGAGAAATACAATGCGAACGTCGCGTACGAAAACACCGCCGTCGGCGGAAAAAATACCGCGTGGGGACAACAAAATCTCGATTCGCGCGTGATTGCGCATAATCCCGATCTCGTGGTGATCGGATTCGGCATGAACGACCGCGCGACGTCGGTTGACTCGTATTCGGCAGGGATCGAAGATATGATCGTTCGGGTGCGCGAAGCGTTGCCGTCTGCCGAAATCGTGTTGTTGGCGACCATGCTTCCCAATTACGAAGCGGATTCCGATTGGTTCGGCAATCAAGAGTCGTTTGCGCCTGCATTGTTGGAATTGGAAAAAGAGTATCCGTTCGTTGCGGTTGCTAACGTTACCGAAATGCATCGGGCGATGTTTTCAGCCGGTAAGCGTTATCGGGACGTGACGGGGAATAACATCAATCACCCGAACGATTTCGTTGTAAGACTTTACGCGCAGGTGATTTTAAAGACCATGCTCGGTACGGATTTTTGCGACGAAGTTTACACCGATCGCTAAAATCTCGCCGCGTATGCGTTGAAAAATACAACGAAATAACGAAAGGGACTGTTTGAAGCCCCTTGTGAAGCGAGAGAAAATATTTTGTTTATAGAAGAAGTCCGAAAAAAATCGGGCTTCTTTTGTTATAAAGAAAATTGAAAGCCGAACAAGAGTCTCAATAGGGGGAATCTTGAGAAATCGCGTTTTTTGGGAAAGGAGGGGTATAGGAAAGTTGATTTTTTCTTGTATAAGGGATATAATAAAATAACAAGTGTGGTATAACGATAGTAACTTTAATAAAGCGAGGTTTGCAATGCCGCGAAATTTTATGTTTACAAAGGAAGAAATCATAAACGCCGCCCTCGATTTGACGAGGGAAAAAGGCTTTCACGCCGTTACTGCCAGAGCAATGGGAATAAAACTCGGTACTTCTCATCGTCCCGTGTTCGGTTATTTTGACAGTATGGACGAGTTAAAAAGAGCGATTCTTGCGGCGGCGGAAGGAATTTATCAAGATTATTTGAAAGAAGATATGGCAAGCGGAAAATATCCGCCCTATAAAGCAAGCGGTATGGCGTATATCCGCTTTGCGAGAGAAGAAAAAGAGTTGTTTAAACTCCTTTTTATGCGAGATCGGACGAAAGAGGATAAGACGAAACAAACGTCCGAGGTCGAAATGATCGCCGCGCTCATTCGTAAGCAAGTGAATATTTCCAAAGAACGCGCTATGATGTTCTATCTTGAAATGTGGACGTACGTCCACGGTATCGCTACCATGCTTGCAACGAACTACTACGATTGGAGCGAAGAACTTTGCAGTCAAACGCTTACCGATATGTATCAGGGGTTGAAATACAAATATGAAAAACAAAATTAAAACGATAATTGCTTTTACGTTGCTTTCGGCTGTATGCTTCGTTGCGATTTTTTTCGATTACAATGACAAATCGAATGACGTTTATCCGACGGACGATACGAAGATTATGCTTTACGGAGAATCACACGGCGCAAAAGAATATTACGACGTCGAGTCGAGCCTATGGAAAGACTGTTATAACGACGGCTTGCGCGATCTCTTTATGGAACTTCCGTATTACAGCACCGCGTTTTTGAATATTTGGATGAAAGAAGATACGAACGCTTTGCTTGACGTTTGGTTTGAAGAAATCAACGGAACGCTGTCCGGAAACGCATTTTTTTACGATTTTTTTTGCGAGATAAAAGAAACGTGTCCCGAAACCGTTTTTTACGGTACGGACGTCGGACATCAAGGGGAAACGACGGGCGCAAGGTATTTGAGATATCTTGAAGAGAGCGGACAAACGGCTTCCGAAAACTATCGGCTTGCCGAAGAATGTATCGCACAAGGAAAGGCGTATTACGAAAGCGACGAACGGCACGACGGATTTTCCGAGATACGCGAGGCATATATGGTATCCAACTTTGAAGCCGCTTATCATCGCCAAGGCGGCGGCAAAATAATGGGGATTTACGGTTCGTATCATACCGATCTTGACGCTTCCGATCGTATGGCGGGGCGGTTAAAGGCGGATTTGGGGAATATTATCAGTAGTGTGAAGGTTAGCTCCGTCATGTTGGAGTTGAAAAATCC
The DNA here is from genome assembly GCA_964468815.1 of uncultured Clostridia bacterium. Classification (GTDB taxonomy): domain Bacteria; phylum Bacillota; class Clostridia; order Christensenellales; family Borkfalkiaceae; genus UMGS621. Next base: position 10,671 of record CAYXWN010000031.1, read on the forward strand.
TTATCGGTTTGGATTTTGCCTTTCCGGGCTTGTATTCTTTGTAATGTTGCTTGTGCCGAATATTATTTGGGCTTGCGGTAACAAACCGAAAGACTATGAACAAGCGGAAAAACGTGAAAATAAGATTTTGCTTGTATTGGAACGCATAGGCGAGGTTTTCGTAACCGTATCGCTGCTTATCTTTCCGTCAATCAATCCTCTTATCCGTAAACTTCCGGACGGGATTTATTTTCGGTGGAATTTATTGCTCTGGCTTGCGGCGTTCGTGTTAATGATTTTGTACGAATGTTTTTGGATCAAGTATTTCAGAAGCGCGCGTACGATGAAAGATATGGAGTCGTCGTTTGTCGGATTTCCCGTGGCAGGCGCAACGATCCCCGTTACGGCGGCGGTTCTTCTCGGCATATATTCTCGGAACTTAGCAGTGATAATCTCTGCGGCGGTTTTCGGCATAGGTCATATCGGCATACATCTTGCGCACAAAAAAGAGTCAGCCGCCATCGAGAATGAATTTTTGACAGACTTGAAAAAATGAAAAGAAATATGAAAAAGCACGTTAAAATCACAATCGCGCTTGTCGGCGGCTTCGTCGCCGCAATGCTGTTAATGACGATAGCAATATATATCGGTTACACCAAAGCATACGATACGGGTGTTGAAACTTTGATTGTTAGACTTGTCGGTATTCCGATCTGCATGCTTACGAAAAGCGGTAGTAAATGCGTTGGGCAGTCGCAAGGCGTTTATATGGGACTTGTTTGCGGAATTTGTATGGTTCTCGGCGTGGCGATAGAAGAAATCATCGGGCGAATAAAAAAGAAATAAATCCGATTTCAATATTTATGATATGCCATTTGATTTATGGAGTGGTTAACTATATTATTTAAGTATATTTGGTTTGTCAAACTGAATTCGCTGTTTGCGAGTAATTCATTCGCTGTTTATGAGGAACGATTCTCATAAAAATCGTGTTATAATACGTCTCAAGAAATACGTTTCGAGAGGTGAACAAAAATGGATCAAATCAAAATAGGAAAATTCATAGCCGAACTCAGAAAAGAGAAAGGTTTAACGCAAGAGAAACTCGGAGAAAAGCTTGGCGTAACAAACAAAACCGTTTCTCGCTGGGAGAACGGCAATTATATGCCCGATATCGAAATGCTATCGCTTTTGTCAGAAGAGTTCGATGTGAGTATCAACGAACTAATTAGCGGAGAACGGCTGGATGCGGAAAACTTCAAAAAAGCCGCCGATGACAACCTTGTGACGGCTCTCAACAACAGCACCTTTACGCTGAAAGAAAAAGTGGCGAAAAGAACATATTGCTATTATCGTTTTGTGTGCTTTGGCGTGGGTGGGCATTGTCGTATCGTTGGGGCTAAAACTGAAAGAAAGCGGTGCATTTGCGCTTTTGGGCGCAGTCGGAAGTATGCTTGCAATACTTTTTTACGTAGTGCTCTATAACCGCATGATGGCGTACGTGGAGAATCGAGCGTATTCGCCCGATGGAAAGAAATAAAACCGAATGGAGGAAATCCGGTGCTAAACATAACGTCATTGTTTGGTCGTGCTATTAAACTATGAAAAAGAAAATCATCGGAATTTCTTTAATCGCTTGCGGAATCATTTATTTTCTTGCAATGTTCCGTTATATGGACTTTTTTGAAAGTCTTAACGACATTCTATCGTATATGTTGTTTATTGCCGCGGTAATTACTATCGTTCTCGGTATTATACTTTTACTCTTTCAAAAGCCGGAAGAATATGAGAATGAACAAGCCGTAAAGAAAGACGAAATGCAAATTCTATACGAGAATGCCCGTTACATTCCGATTATTGTTTACGTATTGCTCGGTGTGAATTTAGCGGCATTTTTGCTTGTCAATGTTTTTGGGGACGATGTGCTGTTTTACGCTGTCTCAAAAAGCGAGCGTGAGTTTTACCGAATGATTACGGCAATGTTTATTCACGTTGATATCGAACACTTGCTTTTTAATATGTTGACGTTATTCTTATTGGGAAAAAGATTAGAAAGTATGATCGGACGGTTGCGTTTTTTAGCTGTTTATTTGCTTTCGGGCATAGCATCTTCCGTTGCCCTTGCGTTGTTTTCAAAGCAACCATGCGTTGGTGCAAGCGGAGCGATTTTCGGTATTATCGGTTGTTTTTTGCTAATAGCCTATCGTAATCGAAAGATCATAAAATATACTTTTTGGAAAGAACTTTTGCCTACCGCCGTCGTCAATTTGGCGCTTAGTTTCTTATTGCCGCATATTTCCGTTATTGCGCATTTAACGGGATTTGTTTTTGGATTAGCTTTCTGCCTATTGTTTTGCGGAAAATCGGAAATAAAAGGAGAATAAAGTGAATTATTATTTGTTATCGTTTATTGCAATGTTTTTGATTGTATTTGCGATTTTGCAAGGGAAAAAACGAAAAAACGCGGCGATTATCAATCACCGCAAAAATCATAAAAACAAGGAGATTTTCAACATGAAAGAATTAGCACAAAAATTTATCGGCAAGGAATGTTTGATCTATACTGTTGCGAGCGACTCAAACGCCGAAAAAGGCGTCATAAAAGAGATTACGGAAAACGGAATCCTTTTGGACGACAACGGCAACTTGCAAGCGATCAACCTCGAATACGTTACGCGTATCAGGGAGTGGCAGAGAAACGCAAAGGGGAAGAAGAAAACGTTTTTTGCATAATCGTAAAAATGTTTGATGCAAAAATAGAAAACAAATGCGGGAGATGCAGCGAGAAATTGATTAGCGGATTCTGTCGTTTCGGAACGGTTTCGTTACAAACTTAATAATTTCGGATATAAAAATCCGAGTGAAAAAGGTTTAAGGCGCGTTGCGATCGCGCGGATTAAAAAATAAAGAGCCCGATTTTTTTCGAGCTCTTTGAATTTTTGTGAAAAATTAAAGTTTTACGGCGTTTGCGATATACGCTTCCAACTCGTCGATCGGAAGACGGATTTGCGCCATGCTGTCGCGATCGCGAACGGTTACCGTGTCGTTTTCCAACGTATCGAAGTCGATCGTAATGCAGAAAGGCGTTCCGATTTCGTCTTGACGGCGATAACGCTTTCCGATCGAACCTGCCTCGTCGTACGTGCACATAAATTCGGAGGAGAGTTTCCGATACACTTCTTTCGCTTTTTCGGAAAGATTTTTCTGTAACGGAAGAATTGCCGCCTTGTAAGCTGCGAGTGCCGGGTGGAAGTGCATGACGACGCGCGTTTCTCCGCCGTCCAACGTTTCTTCGTCGTACGCTTCGGACAGAACGGCGAGCATCAAGCGATCCGCGCCGATGGAATATTCGATGACGTACGGAATGTATTTTTCGTTTGTGACGGGATCGGTGTAAAGCATACTCTTGCCCGAATATTCTTGATGACGGGAAAGGTCGTAGTCCGTGCGGTTGTGAATCCCGTTTAATTCCGACCAGCCGATGGGGAAGAGGTACTGAATATCGCACGCGCTCTTGGCGTAATGCGCGAGTTTATCGTGATCCTTAAAGCGTAAGTGATCGGGATCGAAGCCGAGCGAAAGGAGGAAATTCCATGCCTTTTTCTTGTATTCTTCGTAAAATTCGTGATCCGTCCCTTCCTTGCAGAACCATTGATGTTCCATTTGCTCGAATTCGATGGTGCGGAAAATGAAGTTGCCCGGCGTGATTTCGTTTCGGAATGCTTTTCCTACTTGCGCGATGCCGAACGGAACGCGCGCACGCGTCGTTCTCTGTACGTTTAAGAAGTTGACGAATTCTCCTTGTGCGGTTTCGGGACGCAAATAAATTTTATTTTGTCCTTCTTCGGTAACGCCGCGAGAGGTTTCAAACATCATGTTGAACTGACGAATGGGCGTAAAATTGGATTTACCGCATTTCGGGCAGCAAACGTGATGCTCTTGAATGTAGGCTTCCATTTCCTCGTTCGTCATGGTGTCCGGATTGACTTCGCCCTTGGAATGAGTTTCGATCAACGTATCCGCGCGGTGGCGCGTTTTACACTCTTTACAATCCATTTTGGGATCGGAAAAGGACGCCGTGTGACCGGACGCGTCCCAAACGCGAGCGTTCATTAAAATCGCCGCGTCTACGCCGAACGAGCGTTCGCTCTTTTGGACGAACGTTTTCCACCAAGCGCGCTTGATGTTGTTTTTAATTTCTACGCCGACAGGACCGTAGTCCCACGTGTTTCCCATTCCGCCGTAGATTTCGCTACCCGGATATATGATGCCGCGTCCTTTACAAAGGTTGACGAGTTTTTCCATCGTGGCTTTCTGTTCTTTCATAACTTTCCTCGGAACTAAATTTTATGGAAATATTATAGTACAGATTCCGAAAGAAAGTCAACGAAACGTGGACGGAATTGCAAAAATAACCCGCAATTACTTGTGTAAAGCCGAAATGTGTGCTAAAATAATAAAAACTGATTTTTATCTGCGCACGCATTGTGTAAGCGCGATACGGAGTGAATATGGCGGAGAATTTTATCGAACAAATCGTTGAAGAAGAACTTTCTTCGGGAAAAGTGAACGCGGTACAGACGCGTTTCCCCCCCGAACCGAACGGATATCTTCATATCGGGCATGCGAAAAGCATGTGCATCAATTTCGGCATCGCCGAAAAATACGACGGGAAGTGCAATCTCTTTTTCGACGATACCAATCCATCTAAGGAAAAGACGGAGTACGTGGATGCGATCAAGCGTGATATCGCTTGGTTGGGCTTTCAATATGCGAAAGAAGTGTACGCCTCCGATTTTTTTGAAACTATTTACGAATATGCCGAACGCTTGATTCAAATGGGTAAGGCGTTCGTGTGCGATTATTCCGCGGAAGAAATTTCCGCGACGCGTGGCACGCTGACCGAACCGGGAAAAGAAAGCCCGTGGCGGAATCGCAGCGTCGAAGAGAATTTATCCCTCTTTCGCGCGATGCGCGCAGGCGAATTTCGCGACGGGGAAAAATGTCTTCGCGCGAAGATCGACGTGGCGTCCCCCAACATCAATTTGAGAGATCCCGTTATTTACCGCATTTTGCGGCAGACGCACCACAGAACGGGGGATTCTTGGTGTATTTATCCGATGTACGACTATGCGCACCCGATTTGCGACTATTTGCAAGGAGTGTCCCATTCCGTTTGTACGCTGGAATTTGAAGATCACCGTCCGCTTTACGATTGGGTGGGAATTACCCTCGGCTTTGCGCCGAAGCCCCGTCAGATCGAATTTGCGCGGTTGAACGTGACCAATCTCGTCATGAGTAAACGTTACCTCAAAAAATTAGTGGAGGACGGTTCGGTAGACGGTTGGGACGATCCGCGTATGCCGACGCTTGCCGGAATCCGCCGTCGGGGAATTCCTGCCGAAGCGTTGAAAGATTTTTGCGCGCGGATCGGCGTTGCAAAGGCGAATTCTGAGGTTCAGATTTCCTATTTGGAGGCGTGCGTGCGTGATTATCTCAATTTGCATGCGGAGCGGGCAATGGCGGTTTTACGCCCCCTAAAGGTAGAATTGACCAATTATCCGGACGGTTTGACGGAAGAACTCGATTTCGACGTGAATCCCAACGACGAGGAAAAGCGGACGAGAAAAATTTCGTTCTCGAAAGAACTTTATATTGACGCATCCGACTTTTCGCTTGCGCCGCCGCCCAAATATTTCCGCTTGAAAAAGGACGGATACGTCCGTCTGAAAAACGCGTATATTATTCATTGCGAGGACGTCGTGTTCGGCGCGGACGGCGAGATTGAAAAGTTGTTGTGTACGTATGTTCCCGAATCGAAGAGCGGGAACGATACGAGCGGAATCAAGGTAAAGGGCGTGTTGCAGTGGGTGAACGCGGCGGATGCGGTGGATACCGAAATTCGTCAATACGGTTATCTGCTGACGGACGAAGCCTATTCCGGACAGGATTTTTCCGAACGCATGAATCCGAACAGTTTGACCGTGCTTTCCGGTAAAGCCGAGCCGTATTTGTTCCAAGGCGAGGAGGAAAAGCCTTTCCAACTGTTGCGTACGGGATATTATAAGAGATTGACCGTCGGAGAGAAAGAGGTCCTTTCCGAGATCGTTTCCTTAAAGGATAATTTTAATAAATAAAAAAAGAGGTTTTCTATGGGAGGGATTGTTGACGCGGTCGTCGTCTTTATTTTGGTGATCGTCGCCCTTGTCAATTTTTTGATGGGCTTTCGGAAGTGCGGTATGAATAATGCGTTTACCGCGCTGAATATCGTGTTGTCTTGTTGGTTGTCTTCGGTTATTTCACAAACATTGATTAACGGGGCGTTGCAACAAATGATCGTGGAAAGCGGTGAAGGCGCTGCGGTCGTGCAGACGATTTGGTCCGTGTGGTTGTTCGTGATATTTCTTTTGGTTCTTAGCCTTTTGTTCTCCATTTGTTTCGGTGTCATAAAGTGGAGAATAAGGAAAATCAAAGTGGAGTCGAAGATGTTAAAACTCGTCGGCAGAATCGCGAGCGTTTGCGTGAGCGTTGTCGTTTATGCGGCTGTGTTTTGGGTGTTGCTTGGCGTCGTGCATACGACGGGAAGCGCTGCGATCGACGAAATGATCGGAACGAGTTTTTTCTATTCGAGCAATCCGTTGCAGGCGTTTTGCGATCAATCGTTGAATATCGGCGGCTTGATCGAGAGTATTATGCAGACGATGCCGCCCGTGGCATAGAGAAACGGGATTCCGATTGCGTTTCGGCAGCGGTTTATTCGGCGCTAAAAGTCTTTGCAAAAAAAAGCGGGCTAAACGCCCGCGTTCTTTTAATAAAGTTCTCGAATCGCGAGAACTTCGCCTTGGATTCCGTCGATCAGGAGTGCTACGATTTTATGTTCGCCGCGCACCAACCCGACGTACCAATAGGGGTGTTCTTTGTTGACGAATACGCGCAGGGTGATTTCGGCATTGAATACGCCGTTTGTGCGGTAGTCGTTTAACAGATCGCTTTGGTTGGTTTCCAATGCTTCCAACGCTTGGCTCGCGTTCAACGTGTTTTCGGGAAGCAGGCTGACGAGTTCCAAGCAATCTTCTGTTTCCGCACGCGTGACGGTGACCGTAAACCGTTCGGCAGGGCGTTCTTCGGTCGGAATAACCGCGTTGAGTTTGTGTCGTACGGGATCGAGCGTAAAGGGCGCTTCGTAAGGCGTTTCTCCAAGCGTGAGTACGGCGCGGTATTCTGCGTTTTGTACGGCGGTTTTCGGGGTGAGCCGAAGCGTTAGACCGTAAGAAAGCGTGCCGACCGTTCCGTCCGGAACGTACGGAGTTTCGCGGTAACCGTACTGCGCTTTTAAAATATAGTCGTCCGATTCCGCTTGCCAAACATATTCCGTCAATTCGGAAACGTTTTTCATGAGGGTAGGTTGTCCGTCGCAAGCGAACAGAAAAAGGACGGGTAGAAAAAGTGCCGATAAGATCAATAATTTTTTCATTTTCGATTCTCCGCTAATAAACTTATGCGAAAGTTGAAAAGTAATGACTAAACGATTGATTTTTTCGCCCTATTTTGATAAAATTAGACAAATGGAGGGCTTATGAAGCGGCTGATTGTAAAAACTGCCGGGATTACGCTTGCCGTAATCGTCGGGCTTGCCGTGCTTGGGGTCGGGAGCGTGACTTTGTTTGCGCCCGGGGCGATGGCGAACCTTTGCAAAAGGACGGGAAGTTACCGTACGGCTGCTTGGTATGCGGGGCTTGAATATCAAAAAACAAAGGATATCGGCGATTTGCGGGAAGTGATTTATCTTTCCGATTTGTTGCAACGTTACGATTCTTTGAAAGAATATTGTCCCCAAATGCTCGATCATGCCGATTTTGAGGCGTTCTGCCGCGCTGCCGATCAAGCGGAGGATTCTCCTTACGTTCAGTTGGGGGGATACCGTATGTTCGTTTATTCGGTTTATGCCGAGGCTCTTTATCGGACGGGGGAAAAAGAATCGGCGTTGACGGTAGCCGTTGACGAAACGGCGAAAAGCGGTTATACCGAAATTAATCCCGTGCGTGCATTGATTTCTTGCGCGGCGGAGGATCGTTCTTTTTTGACGCAACTGTTAGCGCGGTTGGAAACTTTGACCGTCCCGAACGGGCAAGACGTGTTGAGTCGGGATATCGCCATGTTGAAACAAGGATAACACAGATCGCTTCGGCGATTTGTTTTAATATCAGTACAGTTTGGAGGAAGTTTTTTTCTATGGGTAAAATAATAAAAGAAGGCTTGACGTTCGATGACGTTTTGTTGATTCCGCAAAAAAGCGACGTGTTGCCTTATCAAGTGGATCTTTCGACGAAGTTGACCAACGATCTCGTTCTTAACATTCCCTTGATGAGCGCGGCGATGGATACCGTTACCGAGAGTCGCCTTGCCATTGCGATGGCACGTGAGGGCGGTATCGGGATCATTCACAAGAATATGTCCATCGAAGAGCAGTCTCTTCACGTGGATAAGGTTAAGCGCAGTGAACACGGCGTTATTACCGATCCGTTCTTTTTAGAACCGCAAAATTTGGTGTCCGAAGCGATCGCGTTGATGGAGCATTATAAAATCAGCGGAGTGCCGATTACGAGAAACGGCAAACTGGTCGGAATTTTAACCAACCGCGACCTTCGGTTTGAAACCAATTTCAACCAGCCGATCGAAAACGTGATGACGAGAGAAAATCTCGTTACCGCGCCGGTCGGAACGTCGCTCGCAGAGGCGCAAAAGATTTTAGGTAAGCACAGAATCGAAAAACTTCCCATCGTCGATCAAGACGGCTATCTCAAAGGCTTGATTACGATTAAAGATATTGAAAAGGCGATTCAATATCCCAATTCCGCAAAGGATAAAAACGGACGGTTGGTCGTTGGCGCGGCGGTCGGTATTTCCGGTAATACGTACGAGCGCGTAGACGAGTTGGTAAAGGCGAAAGTTGACGTCATTACGGTAGATACCGCACACGGACACAGTTTTGCGATTCCCAAGGTCGTCAGCACGATCAAGAAAAAGTATCCCAACATTCCCATTATCGCAGGAAACGTCGCGACGGCTGAGGCGACCGAAGCGTTGATCGACGCAGGTGCGGACGTCGTGAAGGTGGGAATCGGCCCCGGATCAATTTGTACCACGCGCGTCGTGGCCGGAATCGGTATGCCGCAGTTGACGGCAATCATGGATTGTGCGGAGCGTGCGGATAAATTAGGAAAGACCGTCATTGCAGACGGCGGAATTAAATACAGCGGCGATATCACGAAAGCGTTGGGCGCAGGCGCGGTTGCCGTCATGATCGGTAGCTTGTTCGCAGGAACGTTGGAAAGCCCGGGTGAAATTGAAATTTATCAAGGCAGAAGTTTTAAGGTTTATCGCGGAATGGGGTCGTTGTCCGCTATGGCTCACGGTAGTAAGGACCGTTATTTCCAAGAGAATGCGAAAAAACTCGTTCCGGAAGGAGTCGAGGGACGCGTGCCGTATCGCGGAGCGTTGTCCGAGATTATTTTCCAAATGGTCGGCGGAATCCGTTCGGGTATGGGCTATACGGGTATGGCGACAATTGACGATCTCCGTCATAAAGCGCAGTTTGTTAAAATTACGAACGCAGCGTTGATCGAGTCGCATCCGCACGATATTTCCATTACGAAAGAATCTCCGAACTATTCTCCGAAAGGTGTTTAAATCCTTGACAAAAACAGTTTCGGTATGCTAAAATCATATAGTTAAAATAATTATACGCTCGTATTTTTACGGGCGAACAAGCGGATGTGGCGGAATTGGCAGACGCGCTAGATTCAGGTTCTAGTGGGGGCGACTTCGTGCAGGTTCAACTCCTGTCATCCGCACCATTAAAAATGATTAGTCTTGATACACTGAATAAAAGGTGTCAAGACTATTTTTTTACCTTTTTTTAGGTGTTTTAAGGTTGAAAATGGCACTTTCAGTATAAAAGTCCGTCAGATTTTATGGTCTGGTGGACTTTTTGTATCTAAATTATCGTATTTCTAACCATTTTTAGATGTAGGTGTTAGAACGATTACCCTAGGTGGCAGAACGATTACTAGGGGTAATAGAACGATTACTCGGTCAAAAATGGTGTTAGAACGATTATTTCGACACCCCTTATTTTCTGCTATAATTTTGTCTTGTTCATAGAAAATTAACATCCAAAACTGTTGACTTATAAGTCACCATCTGATATAATATTATAGAAAGTTGGTGGTATTATGACTTTGAAGACTATAGGAAATAGAATAAAGGAAATAAGAACTGAAAAAACATATTTATCTCAAGAAGATTTAGCAATTAAGTTAGGATATGATCGAACTTATATGTCTAGAGTGGAATCTGGTAAACAAAATATTACCGTTGAGACCTTGATAAAAATATGTGAAGGTTTAGAAATATCGCTAAAAGAATTTTTTGATTTTCAGGAGGATTAAATGTCTAAGTACAGAGTTTTAGATTTGTTTTGTGGAGCTGGTGGTTTAAGCTTAGGCTTTAAATTAGCGGGATACAAAATAATTGGTGGCGTAGAATGGGATAGAGCGGCTATGGAAACCCATAATCATAATTTTAATTGTCAATTTGAATATTGTGGTGATATAAAAAAAATAACAGATGAAGAAATAAAAGAAAAATTAAAAGATGTCGAAATAATTATTGGCGGTCCGCCTTGTCAAGGTTTTAGTTCTGCGAATAGACATGAGAAAGAAGAAAATGACCCTAGAAATAAATTGTTCTTTGAATATCTTCGATTTGTTAAACTTATAAAACCGAAGGCTTTTGTAATAGAAAATGTAAGACAAATTCTAACAAAGGATAATGGCTATGCGAAAGACAGAATATTAAAAATCACCGACGAACTTGGGTATAATGTGAGTGTGAATGTTTTATTAGCGTCAGATTATGGAGTTCCTCAGGATAGAAGAAGAGCTGTTTTTGTCGGTATTAGAAAAGATTTAAATTGTACATTTGATTTTGATAAATTAGAAAAGGTCAAAAAAGTTGTTACTGTTTATGATGCTATCGGAGATATATGTTATCCAGAAAGAAATATTAATAACGCTTTTTTAAGATATGCTAAAAATAATGATGGTGTTCTTTTGAATCATACCCCTAAATTTCCTAATGAAAGAGTACAAGAAAGAATCGCATATGTGCCTCAAGGCGGGAATTGGAAAGATGTGCCTAGTGAATTGTGGGATACTCAAAGGGATAATCGTCATTCAAGTGCATATAAAAGATTATCGTTTAATGAACCGTCAATCACAATTGATACGGGACATATGAATTATTTTCATCCTGTTTTAAATCGAATTCCAACAGTAAGAGAATCTGCAAGATTACAAAGTTTCCCTGATAATTTTGAGTTTTGTGGAAACCAAGGAGAACAATTTCGACAAGTTGGAAATGCTGTTCCTCCATTAATGGCTAAGGCAATAGCAAAGAAACTTAAACAATTATTGGATGGAGGTAATCAAAATGAATAAAATGTATATTGTAGATTTGTTTTGTGGAGCAGGTGGCTTTACAAAAGGATTTGAATTAGAAGGTTTCGAGAGCGTATTAGCAATTGACAAGTGGGATGATGCCGTAAGAACTTATAATTATAATAGAAAAAATAAAGAAGCCTTTTCCATAGATATTAATGACTATACTGATGATATGATAAAAAATAAAATGGAAAAATATAATATCACGGGTGTTATTGGTGGCCCACCTTGTCAAGGATTTAGTCTGGTTGGTAAGAGAGAAATTGGTGACGAAAGAAATAGCTTATATTTGCAATATGTTAGATTTGTAAAGATAATTAAACCTAAATTCTTTATTCTTGAAAATGTAAAAGGATTATTAAGTATGGAAGGTGGCTTTTATAAAAAAGACATTGTAGATAGATTTTCCGAGTTAGGATATAATGTATGTTATAAATTAATGAGAGCATCAGATTATGGTGTTCCGCAATCAAGGGAAAGAGTCTTTTTTATTGGATTAAGGAAGGATGTTTTTGGCGATAAATTCTTTGATTTTGATAGGGTTGAGAAAAAAAGCATGGTATCAACTTATGATGCTTTGAGTGATCTTCCATCATTGGATAATGGCGAGAACCAAGAACAATATATTTCAGAGCCTAAAAATGACTTTCAAAAAGAGATGCGAAAAGGTTCAATCAGAATTTTTAATAATGACATAACTGTTCATACTGAACAAACAAAAAGGATTATTAGTTTGATAGCTGATGGTGGTAATATCAAGGATTTACCAGAAGAATATTATAAAGTAAGAAATTATAATGCTGCTTTTAAAAGGATGAATAGTAAATTACCAAGTGGAACTATTGACTGTGGTCATAGAAATTATTTTCATTACTCAGAAAATCGAATTCCAACAGCTCGAGAATCTGCTAGAATACAAAGTTTTCCTGATACATATTTTTTTACTGGTAATAAAAGTAGTCAATACACTCAAATTGGTAATGCTGTTCCAGTGTTGCTAGCTAAGGCAATTGCAAAAGTCATAAAGGATTATCTATTGGAGGTGAAAGATAATGATTAAAAAATTTGAGAGAATTATTTCAAATACTCAATCTAACTACAAGGTAGTTATAGAAAAGAAAGACATTACGCAACAATGTTCATATAATTTGCCTGTAGAATTAGAAACTTATTTGTTAAATATAAATGCAATACACCGTTTGACAGATGACACTATTAGAACAAAAGTAAAATATATTTTAGTTGAAGATTATAAGGCAAATCTTGGTGCTAATATATGTGCTATTATAGGTGATAAATACATAAATCAGAATATAAACGTTGTTTTTACTCATACCGAGGGGGAAGATGGTGGTACTCCAAAGTTTCAACTTAAAAAGACAGATTTTAAGAAAATGGGCGATGGTTATGAATGGTTTATTGATCTTTATAATAGAAATATAGAAGGTGTTAATTTTATTGTATTGATAGATGATGAAAAGAAAAGTATCTTTTTTGATGTAGAATTAACAACTAATGTTATTGATATGAATGATGTTATTGATGAATTTGATGATGTTAACGATGAGTCAGTAGATAAAGATAAAGTATTAGCTCCGTTCTCATTCTTTGAATCAACAATCAACGATGGTCAAAACCTTATTGTTTATGGTACTCCTGGTTGTG
>CAYXWN010000032.1:0-23679 GCA_964468815.1 uncultured Clostridia bacterium
TTATTGCGTGCAAATAAAAAAGCCAACCGCATACAACGATTGACTTCAAATATTTAAGGCTCTTTGTCAAATGTTGGGGTATGAAGAAAAATACTCCATCATTTATTGTAGAACCAATATTTAATATATATTACCAAAATATCTTGCTTAATACAAAATAATAAAACACCTATGCAAAAATTTTTTGCCGTTGACTTCCGCTTTTCTTTGTGCTACAAACCACAACCGAAAGGCGAAACATTCGGACGGCAAGAGCTTAATAACCATACAAAAAGACGGCAGAATTAACGTTCTACCGCCTTAAATCGCAATGTTATTTTATAAAGTTGCCGTGTTTATCTCGTTTTTGTGTTAAATAGTGGTTGGAGCATTTTACTTCGACTTTTTTCGTTTTAACAACAATGGCTGCAACCCCTTTAAGACAAAAATAGAGCCGCGTGTTCAAGCGCGACTCTGATTGGCGGAGGAAGAGGGATTTGAACCCTCGCTACGCTTATCACATACTACTCCCTTAGCAGGGGAGCCCCTTCGGCCTCTTGGGTATTCCTCCGTTTTCTATTTTGTTTGCTCGTTTATATTAGCACAATTTTACGGAAATGTCAAAATATTTTCAGTTCATTTTCTAATTTTTACAAAAGCGGTTGAAAAATTTGTAAAATTTCCCTACCGACCTTGCCGAATCCCGTCGCGGAAAAGTCTTTCGCCTGCGCACGCTCGCTTTCGGCGATCATCTTTTGCAAGTCGCGACGAACCGACCTCGCCCCCTCTCCGCGAAAAAACGCATTACATTCAAAATGCAGGTAAAAACTCCGAAAATCCATATTCGTAGTTCCGACGACCGCACAATTATCATCTACGACGAACAACTTCGCATGATTAAATCCCGGCGTATAAAGAAAAATCTCCGCACCTTCGGCGATTAGTCGGTCGGCATTCTGTTTGGTCAACGCGTAAATTGCCCTCTTATCCGGGATTGCCGGGATCACGATTCGCACCTTGACACCCCGTTTTATCGCGCAGCCAAGCGCGGTTCTTAATTCGTCGGTTGGCAAAAGATAGGGTGTAGAGAACGCAATTTCCCTCTTAGCACCGCGTATAAGCATTAAAAACAAGTTCTTTGCCGTAGCGTGAAATTGCACGGGAGAATCCGAAAATACCTGAACCGTCCCCCTCTTTTTTGGCACGGGCAAAAAAAATCGCGCGTAACTTTCCTCACCGTATTGCGTTGTCCATAGTTGCAAAAACATGACGGTGAGCGACCGCACGCACTCGCCGCACAATCGAACCCCGGCATCTTTCCAATAGCCGAATTTTCCCCTGCCCTTCACGTATTCGTCGGCGATATTCGCGCCACACAAAAACCCCTCCGTTCCGTCCGTAACGACGATCTTGCGGTGCGTTCTGTGATTCAATCCGTTCAAGTGAAAAAGCGGATTAAAATAGTATAACCGAACGCCTGCCTCTTTTAACCGCCGACAATCGCGCATGCGAACACCGCCCAAGCAACCGACGTCATCGAAGATACAGCGGATCTCCACGCCGCTTTTCGCCTTTTTGAGCAGTAATTCCGAAAAAGCTCGCCATAATGCGCCCTGCTTTACCTTGAAAAACTCGATAAAGACGAATTTTTTCGCACGCTCTACCGAACGAAAAACAGCGCGAAAAAAGGCGTTTCCCGTCGGAAAATAGGTTATACTCCCGTTCGCGATCGGATATCCCGTTTGACCGAAAACACCTTTGGCGGCATCGAAAAACAAACCGCCCCCGTTCTTCGCCGTCGGCAAAAAAGACGTTAAGCCGAATGATTTTCGGGTATCTGAACGACACGAGCCACGCCGTCCGTCTTCCAAAAGAAGAAAAAGCGCGACGCCGAAAAAAGGAGAAAGCACCGCGAAAAAAAGCCAAAAAATCTTATTTTCGGGCGGCGTGAAACGGGAAACGACACCGATTCCGAACACCGCGCCGACGATTGTCGAAAGCAACCAATACCACGGAAAAAAGAGCGGTGCAAAGCACAAAAGTAGCACGGGAAAAACGATTGCGAAAAACAATAAGACTACCGCCGAAAGCACCTTATAAAACGCGCTTAAAAACACTTTCAAACCGCTCATGCGCACCCTCTGACGGAAATTCCCTGTAAAGGCAAATAAGTATCTTTGCGGATTATTTTACGAGAAATCAACCGATCGCCCTTATATTCTGCCAAAATACCGACGCTTTTTAATCCGTCGCGCCCGTAAGAAAGAACGCGAAGTTCTCCGTCTTTCAAATCCGGATACTCCCCTGCCAAGGCGTCCCGAATTTGTTCGGGCGGAGCCGGAATCCGCTCGATTTGCTTACTCTCCCGTACGAAACGGCGGTCTGTTTTTGCGCCGTAGACGAAAACAGTCAGTCTTGCCCCGTCCGCCGTCGCGCGTAACAGCACGGGAAGAGCCGTTTGATTTTCAAAGCGCAAATCGCTGCCTGCGGAATTTACCATCGCGTCAAAGGACGGTGCGACGTAGGAAACGGAAAGAGAATGAGGGTGATATTCCAAAATCGTCATACCGGCAAGCAACGCGGCATTATAGACGGTAGAGGAAACCTGACATACGCCGCCGCCGATTCCGTCCGTGAACGTCCCGTAGAGAATGATTTTAGCCGGAAGATAACCGCGCGCTTCCGTTCGCTCTCCCACAACCGCGTTAAAAGAAAATTGACACCCCTTTTCAATCAGAGTGCCGTCAATCGCCGCTGCCGCAAGCGCAATATTGTGTTTTCGTTCTTCAACGGAAGAATCGTAAGAGGTGTAAAATTTCGCCCTCAACCCGAACTCCGCGCCGTCCGAAGCAAACGGAAGCCCGTCCGCAAAGGACGAACTCGCGCCGTACGTCCCGAAAAAGCCGATGACGGTTAAAAGCGCAACCATTAAAAACAGAACGATCGGATTGAATCTTCTCCGCATTTTTCCCTCCTTGTCGCTAGTATGGGAAAAGAAAGAAAATTTATACGAACGTTCTGCTTTCAAAATCGAATCGGCTATCTTTTTAAGAATTTATTCGGAAAACGTCGGCGTAGAAAGATACCGCTCGCCCGTATCGGGGAGCAAAACGACCACCGTTTTCCCCTTGTTTTCGGGACGTTTTGCAACGCGTAACGCCGCCCATAAAGCCGCTCCCGAAGAAATCCCCGCCAAAACGCCTTCCGTCTTTGCCAAAAGCCGAACCGTTTCAAAAGCGGCGGCGTTTTCCACCGTGATAATTTCATCGTAAATCGTCGTATTCAACGTCTGCGGAACAAACCCTGCGCCGATCCCCTGAATCCCGTGCGCTCCGGCAACGCCTGCGGAAAGGACGGGAGAATCGGACGGCTCTACCGCAATTACCCCGATTTTCGGATTTTTCGCCTTTAAGTATTCGCCCACGCCCGTAATCGTACCGCCTGTTCCGACCCCGGCGACAAAAAGATCCACCGCACCGTCCGTATCCGTCCAAATCTCAGGTCCCGTCCCCTCTCTGTGCGCCTTTGGATTGGCGGAATTGACGAATTGCCCCATCACGACGGAATTCGGAATTTCCGCCGCGAGCGCGTCTGCCTTTTCGATCGCGCCTTTCATTCCTTTCGTCCCCTCGGTCAGTACGACTTCCGCGCCGTACGCCTTGACGAGTTTACGCCGTTCGACAGACATCGTATCCGGCATAACGACGATCATTCGGTATCCCCTTGCCGCGGCAAGGGCAGCCAAACCGATCCCCGTATTGCCGCTGGTCGGTTCGATAATCGTCGCGCCGTCGGTAATTCTTCCGCTTGCCTCCGCATCCTCGATCATCGCTTTTGCGACGCGATCCTTTACCGAACCGGCAGGGTTAAACGATTCCAACTTTGCATACAGTTTTGCTTCCAACGCATATTCTTGTTCCAACCGCGTCAATTCAAGCAACGGCGTATGCCCGACCAATTCCGAAACCGATTGATAAACTTTCATACTATTCTCCTTATTTAGGACTTTTGCTCTTTCCGATTAATAACGACATCGAAAAATCCATTTTCGCATGCCGTATTATTTATTATATCACATTGCGAAAAAAAAACATAAGAATTCGCCGTCGATTCTTTTAAAAATTTTCAAACGAACCAAAGAAAACGCGCTAACGGAAAAAACTAAAAAAATGGAAAAAGGACATCACGTAAAGCAATGTCCTTTTTCCATATATTTTTAGGGAGAGAGTATAGGTGATTTTACATAAAACGAAGAGGTTTTTTGCTTCCTTCTTTGTTTTACAATGCCATTATAAAGGACGAACCTTGAAAACTACTTGAAAAAAGAAAAATGTTTTTATTTTTTAAAAAATATTTTTCGCAACCGCAATCGTTTTCCCGAAAAAGAAAAAGTACGCGAATCCGCGCACTCTTCCTTTGTGTATTTTAGGGAGAAAGTATAAACAAATGAAAAAAACAACTTTGTCTAACGCGTATATTGTACCCGATTAAACTTGAAAAAATCTTGAAACCTCTCTTTTTTTAAGTTATTTTCAAGAGAAACGTGTTATAATTATGCCATAACATTATAGAAAGGGGCTTTTATGAAGATTTTGGTCGTTGACGACGAAGTTCAACTCGCCGATGCCATAGTTCAAATCTTGAAACAGCACAAGTATGACGCGGAAGCCGTTTACGACGGCAAGGACGGCTATCATTACGCCATGACGAATTTATACGACGTCATCATTTTAGACATCATGATGCCGAAAATGGACGGCATTACGTTGCTCAAAACCATTCGCAGCAAAAAAATATCCACTCCCGTTTTATTGCTCTCCGCAAAATCAGAGGTGAGCGATAAAGTCATGGGGCTGAACGTTGGCGCGGACGATTATTTGACGAAACCTTTCGATTCCGGCGAATTGCTCGCGCGGATCAACGCGATTTCCCGTCGCAAGGGAGAATTTGTCGGCGACGAACTCGTCTTTGAAGATTTAAGTTTAGACAAAAACGCACACGAACTTTGTTCGGGCGGCAATAAGATTCAACTTTCCGCAAAAGAATATCAAATCATCGAAATGCTCTTAATGGACGCAGGCAAAACGCTCCCCAAGGAAAAATTTGTAGAAAAGATTTGGGGATTCGACAGCGAAGCGGAATACAACACCATAGAAGTTTACGTATCCTTTTTAAGGAAAAAGATCAACGCGATCGGAAGTACCGTCGCCATTCGCTCTCTGCGCGGAATCGGCTACAAGTTGGAGAAAAAAGATGATTAACCGTGCGCGAAGACAATTCGTCGCAGTGATTATGGGGATTCTGTTGGTCGTCTTTCTCGGTATGGGCACGGCAATCGTTCTTACGGCGCAAGCCGTGCAAAAGGACCGTTTGCGCGATATGCTCAACCCGTACGACGTCAACACGAAATTCACGGGATACCGCCGTTTCGTCCTTGCTTACGATTGGGATACCGGTATCTATCAAACGTACGCCAACACCGGTGATTTTTTCACCAAAGACGAAATCCAAGACATTTTTATTTTTATTTTCGAGCGAGAAAATCTCGCCGCTCGGCTTGAAAATCCCCCCCGTTACGACATTCAATCGGAAGGCGAATACGGAGATTTCGTTTACTCCATGTTTTTCACCGAAAAAGGGTTTCAATTGTGCGTGATTGATCAATCCACGCAAAAGGCATTTATAGAGCAAGTGCTTTTAACCACCGTTTTATGCGGCTTGATTGCGTTTGTAGTTTTATTCGTCATCGTCTGCGCGCTTTCCTATTGGATCGTGCGCCCAATCGACACCGCGATGAAAAAGCAACAGCAATTCGTTTCGGACGCCAGCCACGAATTAAAAACGCCCCTTACCATTATTTCCGCCAACACCGATATTCTCAAAAACGATTACGGTAACGTACAATGGCTTACGAACATTCAGCAACAAGTCGCTCGTATGAATACTTTAATCGGCGAAATGCTCCGCCTTGCGAAATTGCAAGAAAACGCACCGCTCGTTTTTTCGGATTTCAACCTTTCTTCCGCGGTATTAAACAGCGTTCTGCCCTTCGATTGCGTCGCATTTGAAAAACACAAGTTATTAGACACGGATATCGAACCGGGCATCACCTACCACGGGGACGAAAACTGCGTGAAAAAAGCCGTCAATATTTTAGTAGACAACGCGCTGAAATACGCCGTTGACGGCGGCGAGGTGCGCGTAAGCCTTAAAACAGAAAACAGCCGCCCCGTATTGGGGGTATACAATACCGGCTGCACGATCGAAGAAAAAGATAAAAACCGCGTTTTCGAGCGATTCTACCGCAAGGACGTTTCCCGTAACTCTCAAACGGGCGGAAGCGGACTCGGACTTTCCATTCTGAAAGCGATCGCCGATCAAAACAAATGGAAGTTAACCGTCCAACTCAAAACGGGCGAATATATCAAATTCGTACTCATTCTATAATCAATCGTAACAACGACGAAAAAGCCCGTCGAAAGCGAATTGCTTTCGACAGGCTTTTTGATTCAAAATTTTCAAACGGGTTACCGCCGTAACGTTATTCGGAACGAAGCGCGACGACGGGATCTTTCTTCGCCGCAATGCGAGAGGGGATCAATCCCGCAACCACCGTCAGCAAGCAACTGATCGCAACCAACGACAGCGCGTGCCAAAACTCCAATTGCGCCAATCCTGCAATTTCGGTCAATGCGAATAAAATCGCATTGATGGGAAGCGTTAACAGATAAGTAACGACTACGCCGAACAATCCGGCGATCAACCCGATCACCAACGTTTCCGCATTGAACACGCGAGAAATATCCTTTTTCCGTGCACCCAACGCGCGCAAAACGCCGATTTCTTTCGTCCGTTCCAAAACCGAAATATAAGTGATAATGCCGATCATGATAGACGAAACCACCAACGAAACCGCGGTAAAGGCGATCAACACGTACGAAACGCTGTCAATAAACGTATTTACCATACTGACCATAATCTGCATTAAATCGGTCACGGTGATTTTATTCGCCTTAGTTTCTTCGGTAAGCGTTTTATTATAATCCGAAATCGCGTTTTTAATCTGCTCTTTGGTTTCAAAGTCCTTGGGATAAACGGAAAGTTTAATAGGCGCTTCTCCCGTTCTCCCCTCTGTTTCCAAAAAATACTGCGTAAACGCAGAGGAATATCCCAACACGGTGGACGAAGAAAGCGCGCCGACCGACGTATTCTCGTTAACGCGGACGATTCCGACGACTTTCATCTTCATGGAGACGGATTCTGTCGAAAAAGTAAATTCCCGACTCATAAAATCCGTAAAATCATATTCTTCCGCCTTGTCGATCAACCCGAACATCGCAAGTGCGATATCGTTGATTCGGTTGTATTGATCGACCAACAAAACCAACTCGTCCTTTTCCGTCGCCCATTTCCCCGTCAGCAAATCGTACTGCGTATCCAGCAAGGCTTGCGACGGAACGATTTCTTGCCAGAACGAGGAGAATTGAAACGATACGCTCGTCGTCGTTCCTTCCGAAGCCTGTGCGAGCCGCACGAGATCGGAAAATGGGATCCCGTTCGGATAGAGTTTCGCGAGCATCGCGTTGTTCGGAACGGGCGTTTTCAAATAATCGTTCAAGTCGATATCGTATTTCTTCTGAATCGCATAATAGAGATCGGAATCGACGTTGTTTTCCAAGAACTCCAACGCGTGCGGAATATCGTTGACCACTTTCGATTCCTGTCTGAGTTTTTCGATCAGATTATTGACAAAGATAGAAGAGCCGTCGGGAAATTTTTCCAAGCCGTCCCCCTCTTGCATTTCCATGAGTTTTTGCATTAACTCCACTTGATCTTGCCCCTCGGCGGAAATCGTAAGCGGATAAGAGGACAACGTATCCCGTTGCAACTTATCAATATAAAGATTCAATCCGCTGGAAATCGCAAGCACCAAAGCGATCCCGATGATCCCGATACTACCTGCAAACGCGATCAAGAACGTGCGAACCTTTTTGGTAAATAAATTTTTCAAGCTGAGCGAAAGAGCCGTCCCGTAAGACATCGCCGTCTTTTGCTTTTTCTCCCGTTTTGCGGGCAAAGCGGCGTTCTCCGTCGCGGAAGAAGCGACCTCCTCCGCAGAGCGTTCCGTCGAAATCCGACCGTCGAACGGATTGGAATCGTCCACGACTTCGCCGTCCACCAAGCGAATAATCCGCGTGGAATAAGTTTCCGCGAGCATCGGATTGTGCGTGACCATGATAATCAAACGGTCCTTTGCGATCTCCTTTAACAGATCCATGATCTGCACGCTCGTCGTCGTATCCAACGCGCCCGTCGGTTCATCCGCCAAAATGATTTCCGGATCGTTGACGAGCGCGCGCGCAATGGCGACGCGTTGCATTTGTCCGCCCGAAAGTTGGTTGGGAAGTTTATGTAACTGCGATTCCAAGCCGACCTCTTTCAATGCCGCAATCGCGCGTTCTCTCCGCTCTTGGCGCGATACGCCCGATAACGTCAGCGCAAGTTCGACGTTGGCTAAGACCGTTTGATGATGGATCAAATTGTAACTTTGGAACACAAAGCCGATCGAAGCGTTTCGGTAAGCATCCCAATCGCGATCCTTATATTCTTTGGTCGATTTTCCCGAAATCACAAGATCGCCGGACGTATATTGATCCAATCCGCCGATAATGTTGAGAAGGGTTGTTTTTCCGCAACCGGACGCACCCAAAATCGAAACGAATTCCGATTTGCGGAAATGAAGGGTAACGCCTTTCAACGCCTGAACGCGCGCGTCGCCCTCTCCGTAATCCTTTTTAATATTATAAAGTGAAAGCATGTTCCTCCCGATGCTCGTCAGCATACCGACTGAACGCCTGATAAAACCGTTCGGTCAATTGAATAAATTTCCGTACGTCCTCTTCTCCGACCTCTTGAATCAGCACACCGAGCATAGATTTCATTTTGCCCATCATTTCCCCCACCTTTTTCTCTCCGTTTTCCGAAAAAACGATATAGATATTGCGCCGATCGGATTTATCCGCCCGTCTGGCAAGCAAGCCGTCCTCTTCCAATTCGTCCACGATTTTGGTCATCGCCGGCTTAGAGATCTGCAAATCGTGTGCAAGCGCGCTCATCGTCATTCCCTTCCATTCGCCGACCGCGTTTTTTCTGTCCGCAAACAACGACACGATCAACGCGCGCTTCGTCAAACTGATTCCCGAAAAATTTCCGAGTTTTGCGTTGACGCTCGCCGGGCGCAATAAATTAACGGCGTTCAAGAATTTTTGCGTTAATTCGGATAAATCGCAATCCATTTTTCTCCCCCCGTAAAAAAGGTTAATATAATTAACTATTATTATAGTAAACAACTCTCGTTTTGTCAACCGTTTTGCGCTTGGAAAGCGTTGATAATTTCCAAGCCGTTCTCCGTAACGGACGCGGTTACCGTTCCGAAAAAGTCCGTCCGATACACCGTCGCGCCGCAATCGAGCAAACGGGAAAGAGTGACGTCCTTCGGATGTCCGTAAGAATTCGCCGCCCCCACGGATACAACGGCATACGTCGGCTTTAAGAGGGATAAAAAGTCGCTGCTCGACGCGTCCGCGCTGCCGTGATGAGCGACTTTCAAAAAGTGAATCCCGTTCAAATCGACGTCGAACGGGTGGTATAATCCGCTTTCCCAACGCGCTAAAATCTTTTCTTCGATCGCGGCGGAAGCGTCCCCTGCAAAGAGAAAGCGGTAGCCCCGATATTCCATATAGACGACGGCGGAAAGATCGTTCGTCGTATCCGTTTCCTTGCGCGCATAAGCGGCATATTCCCCGTGCGGATCGTCCGCGGAAGAGGGCGACAACACGACAAAGCGCGCTTCGCCAACCATAAACGTATCGTACAACGCGGTTATCCGAACGGTGCACTCCCTTTCTTTTAACAGTGCGGCTGTTTTTGTAAAAGACACGAACGTTTCGCTCTTTTCAATCAAGGGAAGATACGCCGTTTTTACCGAAACCGACTCTAAAAGAGCAGGAAGAAAAGCGGTGTGATCGCGTTCGGGGTGCGTCACGATAAGATAATCGAGCGTATCGATTCCGCCGCCCGTAACCGCGCTCAAAAACGGCTTTTGAAATTCCGCGTCGCCGCCGCCGTCAATCAATACAACGCCCTCCGGCAACGTAATCAACACGGCGTCGCCTTGTCCGACGGAAAAAACGCTAACCGCAAGCCCGTTTCGCTTCGGTATAGGCGCACTCTTACAAGCGGAAAGAGGTGCGACCAAGCAAAAAAGAGCGATTAAAACGCAAAAAAGCCGACGTTTCATATCAGCTTCTCCGTTTTTTCCCGACAGGGGTTCTCAACCGTTCGAGATCTCGCAAAATATCCGGTACGACGGCGAGCGCCGCTTCGTACCCCAACTCATACATCTCGTCCGCAGACGAAATCTGCGTCGCTTTATAATCTTTCAGTGCAGGCTTCACCATGACGTCGCTATCCCGATAACCGATGAGCGATGCGTTTCCCGAAACCACTTTCGCGTTCGGGAAAAATTCGCTGAAAATCCCCGTTTTATTGGGCTTACGAAAGGCGGACAAGTCCACCCCGACCACGTAATCCGCCCCCATTCCGCGCACCAAATTAGCCGGCACGGCATTGACGAACGCACCGTCCATCAATTGGCGGTCGCCGTACGTTACGGGCTTGAAAAAGGGCGGATACGCGCTGGACGCGCAGAGCGCAGGCGTCAACTTTCCCTCGGTGAGATCCACCTCTTGCCCGGTCGCGAAATCGGTCGCCACCGCGGCGAACGGAAGTTTCAAATCCGAAAATTCCAAATCACCCAACGCTTTTTCCAAAACCTTTTGCACGCCGACCGTATCCATGCGGATCATGACAAGTCGCTTGATATCCGAAAAATCCACCGTACGCATCAATTGGAGCATATCGGTTGCGGAATAACCGTTCGCATAAAACGCGCCCACGATACTGCCGATCGAAGTACCGGCAACCACGTCGAACCGAATCCCGTGCTCCTCAAACGCCTTGATTGCGCCGATATGCGCAAAACCCTTTGCGCCGCCGCTGCCGAGCGCCAAACCGACCTTGATCGCTTTCGGCTCTTTTCTTTTGAATAAATTGAAAAATTTTTCCCAGAACATTTGCTTAAACCGTTTGCGTTTACCGCAATAATATGTATAATAAAATCGTAGCCGTTTTCCGCATACGCGGAATCGGACGTTTTCTCTATTATAGTATATTGCACGAAAAATTGCAATCAATTCGAGGTTTTATGACGACGCAACAAATGCTTTCCGGACTTCGGCGCAGCATTACGGACTTCTCCATGATCCGTTCCGGGGATAAAATTGCCGTCGGGTTATCCGGCGGAAAAGACAGCGTAACGCTGTTAAAACTACTCGCGGCTTACCGCCGTTTTTCTCCCGAACCGTTCGACTTGATCGCGATCACCGTCGATCTGAAATTTAAGGACAACCCAAACGATTTTTCTCCGCTCGTCGCGTTCTGCAAGGAATTGGACGTTCCCTATTTTATCGAAGAAACGGATATCGGCGAAGTGGTTTTCGACGTGAGAAAGGAAGAAAATCCCTGCTCGCTCTGCGCAAAAATGCGAAAAGGCGCGCTCAACGCCGTCGCGCTGCGAGAGGGGTGCAATAAAATCGCCCTCGGTCACCACGCGGACGACTTTATCGAAACCATGCTACTCTCCCTCTTCTACGAAGGGCGACTTTCCACTTGCGCGCCGAAAGTTTATCTCGACCGCACCAAACTGACGTTTATCCGCCCTATGGTCTATCTGGAAGAACGGGATATTA
This sequence comes from uncultured Clostridia bacterium, assembly GCA_964468815.1. Lineage (GTDB taxonomy): Bacteria > Bacillota > Clostridia > Christensenellales > Borkfalkiaceae > UMGS621. Next base: position 11,790 of record CAYXWN010000032.1, read on the forward strand.
TATCTTATGCAAAAGACCTACCCGTTTGTAAAAGTTGTTGCCCTGCAAACAAAAAAACTAAGCGCGAATACGTGAAAGACGTGATCAACAATATCAAAAAAGACGTCCCGTTCGTCCGCGACCGTATGTATACCGCCCTCTTTCACCCCGAACGGTATCACTTGTTCGACCGTTTTTTCGACGAAAAAGACGCGTTTTAAATCTTGTTCGCTTTATTTTTCGCAAAATCCTCAAAAAATTACGCAGCGATCTTCTTTTATCGCTGCGTTTTTTCGAAGTCTTTATAAAAACGGAGCGGTTAATTCTCCGTTCCGTCCTCGATCGTGTAGGCATAAAGGTCGCTCTTCCGCACGCCGCGATCTTTCGCAGCCGCCTTTAACGCCTCTTTTTTATCCATTCCGAGCGCGCGATAACGCGCGATATGCTCTTGCGGAGAAAGCGCGTTCCACTCACACTCTTTCTTTGCGCCCTCAACCAATAAAACAAACTCTCCGCGCGCTTCTTTCGGATAACCGTCGGCAAGCGAAAATTCTACGCGTTCCTCGTACAGTTTCGTCAACTCGCGCACGGCAACGGCGCGACGGTCGCCCAAAACCGAATAGAGCGTTTTTACGTCCTTTGCCACGTCGTGCGGCGCAGAATAAAACAATAACGTCGCGTCCACGTTTTGATACGCGCGCAAAAGCGTTTCTCTTGCGGACGTCTTTTCGGGCAAAAAACCGAGGAAACAAAACCGTTCGGCATTCAATCCGCTCATGGCGAGCGCGGTCACGCAAGCACACGCCCCCGGAATAACGGTATACGTCTCGCCTGCTTCGATCAGCATGGAAACGAGCAGATTCCCCGGATCGGAAATGACGGGCATACCGGCGTCCGTAATCACGGCAACGTTTTTCCCCTCTCGCAACAGCGACAAAATACGTTCTCCGCTTTCCCGCTCGTTGAACTTATGACAAGAAATCAACGGCTTTTTTATTTCCAAACGGGACAGCAATTCCGCAGACCGTCTGGTATCCTCGCACGCGATGAGATCGACCGCCTTTAAGGTTTCGATCGCGCGCAACGTAATATCGCCCATATTCCCGATAGGCGTAGAAACGAGATACAGCATAATCTATTCTCCGTTAATTCCGATCAATCGTCACGGACAGTCCCTTTTTACCGCCCTTGACGCCCTCGACCAAAATCAAATATCCTTCTTTTTTTCGACCGCCCGAAAACAAATGCAACCGCTTCGGTTCGACGTGAAAACGGCGCATTTCGCTCAACACGTCCGTCAAACGATCGGCACGGTGCGCGAGTGCAAGCCGTCCGCCGAACTTCAACGCGTTTGCCGCGCTTTCAATCAATTCTGTCAGCGTCAACGCAAGTTCCCACCGCGCGAGCGCGGAAGAATCCCCCTCGCTCATTAAGCCGCTTTTCAACTCACAGTAGGGAGGATTCGCCACGACGAGCGAAAACTTCCCGGCATGTGCGCGTTCCGAAAAGGTTTGCACGCGCTCGTTGACGACCGAAAACCGATCCGAAAAGCCGTTCTCTTCCACCGAACGGGAAGCAAGCGCGCAAAGAGGCTGTTGCAATTCCACCAACGTCACGTGCGCGATCTCGGAATGCAGTAAAAACAAATTCAGTCCGACAATCCCCGATCCGGCGCAAAAATCCGCCACCACGTCCCCCTTTTTCACCGTCGCGAAACGCGACAGTAAAACCGCGTCCGACGTAAAGCGATAGAGTGCGTCGTCCTGATAAATGACGTGCGAATCGTCCAAATACTCGCGCGTAATCATAAAAAGTTCTCCTTTTTAAGGCAAAAAAAAGCACGCCGAAAGGCGCGCTTACGTGCTTTGCAATTACTCTTCGGAAATCGCTTCAACCGGGCAGCCCGCCGCACAAGAACCGCAGGAAATGCAGGTATCCGCATCAATTACGTATTGCGTATCCCCTTCGCTGATCGCACCGACCGGGCAGGTATCCGCGCAAGCGCCACACTGAATGCAAGCATCGCTGATTTTGTAAGCCATCGTTTCATTCCTCCACTGATTTGTTCCTTATATTCTACCACAAAATTTTGAATTTGTTAAGAGATTTAATCTAAAATTTCCTTTACTTCATCCGGAATTTCGTCTTTTTCTGTTTCCGGCTGATTTCCGCGCTTGAATTTGACCTCTTTTACGGGGAAATCCTTGTACGTTTCTTGTCCGTCCGCGCCGGGGATCTTCACCTTGACCTGCATCGTCAGCATATTGTTGGACACGACTTGCCCCTTACCGTCCGCCGTTTCCACCGTACTTCCGACTTTCGGCATCTTTTTGAACACGTCGCTGTAATAATAATTTTCGTATTCCAAACAACACATCAATCTGCCGCACAAGCCGCTGATTTTAGACGGATTCAACGAAAGTCCCTGCGTCTTCGCCATTTTTATGGAAACCTTTTTGAAATCCGAAATGCTCCCCGAACAGCAACACGCTCTGCCGCAAGGCGCGATTCCGCCCAAAAGTTTGGTTTCGTCGCGGATTCCCACCTGACGAAGTTCGATACGACTGCGGAACGTAGCGGCGAGATCTTTTACCAATTCGCGAAAATCCACTCTGCCGTCCGCCGTAAAGTAAAAGACTACCTTTTTGCCGTCGAACGTAAACTCGCAACCGACCAATTTCATTTTTAAGCCGTGCTTTTCGATTTTCTCCGCAGCGGTTTTCATCGCCTCGGGGATACGCTCCTCGTTGCGCTTTATGTTTTCCTCGTCTTTTTTCGTCGCCTTGCGTACGACCGGCTTCAAGGGCTGCACGACCTCTTCGTTCGGGACGTCTTTCACTCCGAACACGACCGTACCGCATTCCAAGCCGCGCGCCGTTTCCACGACGACGTTCGATCCGACCTCGTAATCCCGATCGGTGGGCGCGAAATAATACACCTTAGCGGTGTTTTTAAATTTAATTCCTACAATTTTTGCCATTTATATTTCCCTTCCAATATTTGAAATAAGAGCCACTCGGTAAGCATACCGTCCGTCGCGTTGAACGCCTTACGGCAAAACGCCTCGGTAATCGCATCGGAAGCGCGATACAACGCCCCTTTCGGATAACGCGCGAGCGCGCTTTTCGTACGGGCAAACGCCGCGCGATTTTGCACGAGCGATTCTTGTCCCTCCGCAGCCATGATCAAATCGCGATACAAAAGTTGCAAAACAGACAAAAAGTCCGAAAGCGATTGCTTTGCGATCTCTCCCGAAAAGTCCAAAACGTCCACGCTCGAATTCATTTCGGTCACCACGCGCACGGCGAGATCGGTCACTTCTGAAAGTTTTTTATCATCGTAAAGCGTTTCCGCTTTTCCGAGCGAACCGTCCCCATTCCATACCGCCGCGGTCAGCCGCTCGCGATCGGGAAAGTCCTTTTCCATCGCGGAAAGCAACGTTTGATCGGAAAACGAATGAATTTCCAACCGCCGCACGCGCGAAAGCACGGTGGGCAAAAGTCCGTATTCGGACGTCGCTCCCAACAAAATATGAACGTTTGACGGCGGCTCTTCCAACGTCTTTAACAATTTATTTTGCGCGGCGGGCGTCATGTTCTCCGCTCCTGCCAACACGTACAACTTTCTGTTTCCCTCGTAGGGCTTAACGTAACTGTCCTCGATTAAAAAGTCGATATCCTCCGTCTTGATCTTATCCCCCTCCGTAGTGGGGAAAACCGTCATGTCCGGATATTTTTCCCGTCCGACCAACGAGCAAATCCGACAAGCGCCGCAAAATTCCCGTTCTTCACAAAGGATCAACTTCGCAAACAAGTTCAAATAACGCCGCAAATACACCCCGTCCTGACAGAGAACGAGATACGCGTGGCTCAACCGCCCCTCTTCTTTATCTCGCGCCGCGATCCGATATGCGGCGGTGCTTTTGACGAGCGCTTCGTAATTCATAAAAGAATTTCCTTTTCCCTTAACGCCGCTAAAATATTAGCGTGCGTCTGCTCGATCGCGCCGCTGCAATCAATATTGACAACGCGTTCTGGCTCTGCTTCCAAGACGGCGAGATATCCCCGATACACCCGTTCGTGAAATTCCATGCCGGCAAGTTCGACGCGATCCGAACGGTCCGCTCCCCCCTTTCGGCGAAACGCATCTTCTGGCGATAAATTCAAAAAAAGAGTCGCGTTCGGCAAATAAGACAGCGCGAATCCGTTAATACTCCGAACGTATTCCATGCCCAATCCGCGCGCATACGCCTGGTACGCGTAAGACGAATCCAAATAACGGTCGCATACGACCAATTTTCCCTGTTCGAGCGCCGGAATCACGGTATCTTTTAAGTTTTGCGCTCGCGCGGCGGCGTATAACAAAGCCTCACATTCGTCGGTCATCTCCGAATTTTTCCGATCTAAAATAACCGAACGGATTTTCTCCGCAACGGGCGAACCACCCGGCTCGCGCGTCAACACGTAATCCACGCCGTTTTCTTTGAGATACCCTTCCAAAAGTGCGATCTGCCGCGACTTACCGACGCCCTCGCACCCCTCGAACGTAATAAATTTACCTTTCATTGTTCTCTTTCACTACTTTGATTTTTCCGTCCGACACGCCGAACGCGTGCTCGGTACGCTTTAATAAGTCCGCATTCTCCGCGGTAATTACTTCCCCTGCGATAACGTATGGAATACAAGGCGGAAACGAACCGGCGTTAACGGCGGCGATTCTGCCTGCCGACCGTTCGACGGGAATCCATTCGGATTTATCACGTTCCACCGCCTGCAAATAGGGGATTTTTCGTTCCCCTGCCGCAAAAAAGACGCGTTCAAAACCGTTTTTTTCGAAAGGACGCTCTTTTACCAAGCGTTTTAACGCGCGCTCTAACGCTCTTAACGAACGCATATTCGGATACGGCGAAAGCATAAACAGAAGATACCGCCCGTCGTTCATTTCAAGATAAATGCGCTTCCGCATGAGATATTCTTCCGCGTAATCGGAAGAAATTCCGACGGACTTCATATCGACAACCAATTTTAACAGATCGTCGTTCGGTAAAAAAGCATATCCGACGGCGGATAACCGACTCTTCATCTCGTTTATTTTTTTTCTCAGCGAAGGGAAAAACGCTCGACCGCGCTCGCTCATATACGCTTCGGCGTATTCGATGGACGCCAAAACGGGATAGGACGGACTCGTCGTACGAAAACGATTCACGCTGTCCGCCACGTCCTCTAAAAGAGCGTCGTTCGCGACGTTCAAGATCGCCGCTTGCGTCAATGCCGGCAATGTTTTATGGACACCGTCCACCCAAAGATCGGCATATTCCCCTGCGTAAACGACGGTTTGATCAAAGCGGAAATGTCCGCCGTGTGCGCCGTCGATCAACAAAAGTTTTTCCTTTTTTTCCGTTATTTCACGCACCGCTTTCAAATCAAACGTCACGCCGTAATAATCCGGATAGGTAAGCAGCACGCCGATCGCGTCCGAATGTTCTTCCAACCGCCGCCGAATTTCTTCGGCAGAGGGCGACGCCATCATTCCGTCCGCCACGGGTTGATCGAGCACAACGGGCTGAATCCCAAACAATTCGCACGCATTGAACACACTTTTATGCGCGTTGCGATTGACGATTATCTTTTTCCCTCGCCGCGCAACCGCGTAAAGCATGGAATAAATGCCGCAAGTAGAGCCGTCCGTCAGAAAAAAACTGCGTCGCGCCCCCAAGCGACGGGCAACGGTTTCTTCCGCAAGGCGAATCACCCCGAACGGATCTTGCAAATTATCCGAAAACGAAAGTTCGGTAATATCCTGCCCCGCTTGCTTGAACGTTCGACGAAATCGCCGATCCCCCTTGTGCCCCGGCATATGGAAGCGATGCGGAAATTTCCGCTCGTACGCCTTTAATGCCGATAAAATGTGCAATTTTTCCATACAATCCCCGTCAGTCCAACAACGTACTGTACGTTCTCACGAGATAATTGATAAAGGAAATCGTCTCAAACTGCAAATCGGGTTGATATTGCAAATAGTTATATACGGTAAGCACGACGTTCTCCGCGCTCGCAGTTTCCGCCGTATCTCCCGAAAGCCAAAACATTGATGAAATCGACTCTTTTTCGCCGTGAAATTCCGCCAAATACCCGAGATTGACGCCGTAATATTTTTCTTCTTGAATATCCTCTTTCGTCGCTTCGCCGAGATCATACCGATAAGAAAAACGCGCGTAAGACGTAAACAAGCCCTTGTGTTGCTCGAAAAGCGAGCGAAACGCCGCAACTTCCGTCTTTAACGCAGAAATCCGTCCGATCTCCTCGCGGACGCCCTCCGCTTTCGCTTCTTCCTTGCGGTAACGGTTATCGCCTTTCATGCGCTCGACAAAATGAGCCTCGACCTTTTCTTCGCTCAAAACGCCGTCCGTATAGAACTGCGCCAAATACGCTTCCGCATCCGTCAACAGTTGCTCCATGTCGTACATCGGATAATTATCTACAAACGCCATGAAATTACTGAACGTCACTTCTGTTTCAACGCCGTCCAACGTAATCTTTTCCGTTTGCGCCTTATTATCCACGATCATGATATCGCCCTCGTGCGTGGACGCGCGCGCCGCCAAAATCTGCGAGCCGTACTGCTCGTCGATCGACTCCGTGCGAACACCGCCGATCACGTCGTACGAAAACACCTTTTTGTCCACGAGATCGTTCGTCAACTGAGCGGATTTACTTGAATTAACCGAGTAATAATATTGGATATTAAACGTTTGCCCTTCGGATAACCGCACGCCTGCCACCGTATAGATCAACGACCACACGAGGCACGCCCCGACGATCACGACCAAAATAAAAATCCAATCGTACGAAAGCATATCCGAAAGACGACGTTTTGTGATCTTATTATCCATTCTTATTGATTACTCCTTATTTTTTGGGTTTCATCGTGGGGAACAAAATGACGTCGCGAATGGACGGGCTGTCCGTCAACAACATCACCAGACGGTCTAAGCCCAAGCCGAGTCCGCCTGTCGGCGGCATACCGTATTCCAACGCGGTAATAAAATCTTCGTCCACCTCCGCGTTCGCCCCCGTCGCGCGCTTCGCCTCGACCTGCTTGACAAACCGTTCTTTTTGATCGATGGGATCGTTCAATTCGGAAAACGCATTTCCCATTTCACGCGCATAGATAAAGTATTCAAACCGCTCCGTAAAGGCAGGGTTGTCCTTTTTGCGCTTTGCAAGCGGAGAATTTTCGACGGGATAATCGTAAATAATCGTAGGCTGAATCAATTTTTCCTCGACGAACGCGTCGAAGAACGCGATCAAAACGTGTCCCTTGGTCGCGGTCTTTCCCTCTTCGACCTCTACACCCTTTTCTTTCGCGCACGCGCGAGCGTCCTCGTCCGTCGCCCATTCGTTGTAATCGACGCCGGCATACTTTTTCACCGCCTCTACCATCGTCAACCGTTCCCACGGCTTGCCGATCGCGATTTCCGTTCCCTGATAGGTAATCGTATCCGAACCGCAAATCTTTTCCGCAATCTCCCGATACATATTTTCGATCAAGTCCATCATATCGTGATAATCGCTGTACGCTTGATACATCTCGATCGTCGTAAATTCGGGGTTATGAGAAGTATCCATACCCTCGTTACGGAAGATACGACCGACCTCGTATACTTTATCAAAGCCGCCTACGATCAACCGCTTCAAATACAGTTCGGTTTCGATTCTCAAATACATATCAATATCCAACGCGTTATGATGCGTCTTGAACGGACGCGCCGCCGCGCCGATTTCCAACGTGTGGAGAACGGGGGTATCTACCTCCAAATAACCGAGATTGTCAAGATACGCGCGCATTGCAGCAATAATACGCGAACGCGCGACAAACGTCTTTTTAACGTCTGGGTTCGCAATCAAATCGACGTACCGTTGACGGTAACGCATATCTTGATTGGTCAGCCCGTGATATTTTTCGGGAAGAGGCAACAGCGACTTGGAAAGCAACTCCAACTTCTGTACGTGAACGGAAACTTCGCCCGTACGCGTTTTGAACACAAAGCCCGTCGCCCCCACAATATCGCCGATATCGTAGTCTTTAAATGCCTCGAACGATTCTCCTAAATCGTCCGATTTCAAATAAAGTTGAATTTGCCCCGCGCCGTCCAAAATATGCGCGAACGCGGCTTTCCCCATCAACCGACGGGATAAAATTCTGCCGGCGACGGCAACCGTCTTGCCTTCCGTTCCCTCGTAATCGGAAATAATCGCGTCCGACAAATGCGTACGCGGAAACTTCACCTTTTCATACGGATTTTTCCCATCCGCCACCAACTTATCCAACTTCTCGCGGCGAATTTTTAAGATCTCGTTCAGATCGAGCTCCTCCGTCGCGGGGACGGGAGCGGTACTCTTCTTTTCTTCTGCCATTCCTCTAACCTCAGATAATTTTCTTGACGACCAAAACAGATTCGCCTGCCGGTACTTGAACGGTTACCCGCTCGCCTACCTTTCTTCCCAACAACGCGTTGCCGACGGGCGATTCGTTGGAAATACGGTTTGCGTCCACGTCCGCTTCCGTCGTACCGACGATTTCAAACACCAACGTTTCGTCGTAAGTTTCGTCGTAAATTTCCACCTTGCTTCCGATGGAAACCACGCCTTTCCGAATCTCGCTGTCCTTAATGACCTTTGCGTGTTTTAATTTTTCTTCGATTTCGAGAATCTCGCCCTCGATCATCGCTTGTTCGTTTTTCGCCGCGTCGTATTCGGCGTTTTCGGAAAGGTCGCCGAATTCGCGCGCAACCTTAATGCGTTCGGTAATCTCCGCGCGTTTTTGTACTTTCAGATATTCCAGTCGTTTTTCAAGCTCTTCTAAGCCCTCTCTGGTTAAAATGACCTCTTCTGCCATGGTTCAATCCTCCATTCTGCGCAGACTGCGCCTATTTTTACTATTTTAATATTATAAACCAATGCAAACGGTTTGTCAACCTAATGCGCAAGCTTCGCGAGAAAACAGATAAAAACAGACGAATTTGCCCCTCTTGTGAAAAAATGACAATTATTTGAAAAAAATAAAAAATCGCTTGACAAACAGAAAAAATGTGATATAATAGAAGCAGAAAGATTGCTTATAAGGCTTTTTGCGCACCGCACTTCGATAAAAGCGCAAAACGTAAAAAAGATTTTCCGAAATTTTTTATTTCTCTGAATAATATATGGATGAGTTCCGCGCCGAGGGCGCGGAACTTTTCTTTTACGGTGAATTACGATTAAACACAACACCTGCGAGATAAAAAAATCCGGCGTTTTTAACGCCGAACCGAAGAAAGTTCTACATTACCAAAATCGGTAATTTATTTAACTTTTTTATCTCTAAGTGTTGCTCTTAGTTTGACAATTCGCTTTTAGAAAAAGCCCTCGCATAAATTTACGCGAGGACTAACCTTTATCAGTCGTTCTTCTCTTGGAAACTACCGCAACAAGTACAGCCCGAACAGCCGCACGTCACGTTGATGACGTCTAACGTACAATTGCACCCCTGCGCGTTGTAGCAACATTTCCGCACGTCGCAGTGAATCGCGTTATTTTTTTCCATTTTTTACCTCCTATGGTTCTCGGAATACTCTCATTATGCGTAAAAAAGCGATAAAGTATTCAAACTATTGACTTTTTTCCTAAAAATGAATATAATGGTTTATTATGAAAGTTATATTATTAAAAGACGTAAAAGGTACGGGCAAAAAAGGCGAGATTATCGAAGCGAAAGACGGCTTTGCGCAAAATTTCCTGATCAAGCGCGGACTCGCGGAAGCGGCGACCGCGCAAAAAATCAACGATAATAAAATGAAGCAAGACGCCTTGGCTTTTCATATTGCGGAACAAAAACGCTTAAATAAAGAATTAGGCGACCGCATGAACGGACAAACGGTGACCGTAAAAGTCAAACTAGGCGAAAACGGCAAGTTCTTCGGTAGCGTCACCGGGAAAGAAATCGCCGACGCGTTAGACGCAGCCGGCATGACGGTGGATAAGCGGAAAGTCGTTCTCCCGTCCCCCATCAAAACAGTAGGCGAACATCAAGTTTTCGTCAAAATATCGGCGGAAGTTACTGCAAAAATCACCGTTAAGGTAGAGAGTTTATAATGGAAGAAGAAAATAAAATCACCGAAGGACAAACAGAGCACTCCTCTTCTGTCCAAACGGACGATATTGCACCGACCAAAAGAAAAAAAGGCGGTGCAAACAACTGCAAACAGTTAGAGGTCGAAGATCTGAACGCGCCGCTTAAAGCGAAGCCGAAAAGCAAGTCCGGGAAAATATGGACGATCTTGTTCATCCTTTTGAACGTCGCGGTCATTACTTATACGGCAATTGCGGACTTTTCAAACGAAGCGACGCCGGACACGCCGACTGCGTTAAAGGTCATCAGTGAAAATTGGTATTATCTCATTTTCGCCATTATCGCGTTTACCGCGGGGATCGTGTTGGAAGCCGGCAAACTTTCGTTTATGATGCATCGGACAACGGGCAAAGGGCGGTTTAAGTTATGCTTTCAAACCATGATTTTTGGAAAGTATTACGACGGCGTTACGCCTCTCGCGTCCGGCGGTCAGCCTTTTCAGATTTACCACCTTTCCAAAAACGGCGTTAAAACGGGAAAAGCAACGTCTATTGTCATTACGTCCTTTTTCTTAAACCAGTTGACGTTTACGATTTTATGTATCGTCGCATGCGTTTTGGATTCCACCGGCGTCCTCAATTGTGCGGAGATTTTCGCCGCGGAAGGCTCGACAATGCGCGGCAACTTTGAGATTTTGCGCATTTTCTCTTACGTCGGAATCGCATTGGGCGCAATCGTCCCCCTTTCCATCTTGTTGTTCTTCGTTTTTCCGAGCGGAAGCATCAAATTGATGAAAGGCGGAATCGCGCTTTTAAGCAAATTGCGCATCATTAAAAACAAAGAAATCGCGACCATGAAAACCATTCGCACGACGGCGCAATCCTCTCGCAGCATCAAGGAAATCGCAGGGAGTTTTTGGACGTTAGTCCCTAGCCTGCTCTTCTCGATCGCGTTAAATTGCGCGGCTTGTTCCGTCACCTATTTCACGCTCCGCTTCTTCGGATTCGATATTCCGAACGTAAACGGAATTCACGAATGGCTGTTGATCGCGCAGCTGCACTTATTTATTTCGTCAGCCGTTTCCATGGTGCCGACCCCCGGAACATCCGGCGCGGCAGATTTCACTTTTTACAGTGCGTTTAACGAATTGATCCTCGTCCCCGGTCTTTCCTTTACGGCGATGATCACTTGGCGTTTTTTGAGTTATTACATTTACATTTTAATCGGGCTTGTAACGCTCGCTTACGTATCGCTTAAAAAGAAACGCTTAGAGAAGAAAGCACAATAGAATTGATTTTTGCCCCTCGGGGCATTTTTCTATTCTATACAGAAAGTTTTTACGATAAAAAATCAAGAAGTTTTATCCTATCGCCCGTCGGTTTTCCGTCTGTTTTTAGTAAATATAATATTATTCTTTTAAGAAAGCGACCGCCGAATGATATGCCCCCAAAGTTAGACACTTTTGGATGTGTATATTTTTATGGGTAAAACAGGACGAGAAAACCGAAGATACTCGACAGAATTTAAGATTTGTGTTATAATGGATATGCGAGAACACCACTTAAGTTATTCTGAAACTGTAAGAAAGTATTGGGATATTGCGAAAGGACAAGAACACAATTATATGCAACGGATACAACAATAGGAACGCATATACTTGGAAGAAGGAGAAGCAGGCTTTTATATAGAAAGGCGTGGCAGAACAACAAAGATGGGCAATCCCAAGAAAGAAACCGTTGGACAAAGAAGTAGAAAACGATTTAATTACAGAGTTGCAAAAACTTAAAGAAGAAAATCAATA
>CAYXWN010000033.1:0-20374 GCA_964468815.1 uncultured Clostridia bacterium
TTCCAGCCTTCCAAGCTGGCTGCGTGGGTCCGATTCCCATCACCCGCTCCAATTTGTTTTTTTATACAGGTTATGCGCCTGTAGCTCAGTAGGATAGAGCAATGGCCTTCTAAGCCATGTGTCAGGGGTTCGACTCCCTTCAGGCGCGCCAGTCTATCTTAAATGGCGGGTGTAGCTCAGTTGGCTAGAGCGCAAGATTGTGGCTCTTGAGGTCGTGGGTTCGATCCCCATCGCTCGCCCCATTTTTTTTAATTAGGGGTGTCGCCAAGCGGTAAGGCACTGGATTTTGATTCCAGCATTCGTAGGTTCAAATCCTGCCACCCCTGCCAGAAACCAAGATCCATTAGCTCAGTTGGCAGAGCACGTGACTTTTAATCACGGTGTCCCGAGTTCGAATCTCGGATGGATCACCATATATGCACCATTAGCTCAGTTGGTAGAGCACCTGACTCTTAATCAGGGTGTCCAGGGTTCGAGTCCCTGATGGTGTACCAAAGACGGCATTTTGTGCCGTTTTTTTGTTTCGTGGGCAAAAAATTTATTAAAACGGTTGTTAAGAAGTAAAAAAACAGGACGCTGAGCGGAAATGCTTGGCATTTTTTATGCCCAAAAGGAGGAAAAATGGCGAGATTTACGGAGAAAGATCGGGGAAATATTGTCAAAAAGCACGAGGCTTTGGAAGAAAAAAGAAAGAAAAAACAAGGAATTTACTGATAAATATAAAAGAGTACGGAAAAAACGTACTCCAAAAGCGCAGGCATATATTACAATGCGTTTATGAACGGAAAAAATAAAGAAGTGCCGTTAAGGGCGAGAGAAGAAAACATAAAGAGATTGATAGAAACAGACGGACGATATCAAGAGGCGTATCGAATGGTTCGTTTTTATTATGAAATGAATTATAAAATGGGAAAGTCGTATCATTCCAGAGTATTTCGGGCAATATACGAAGGGGGAATGGAAAAGTTGCAATGGAAGTTAGCGAATGAATGTAACCTGTCGAGAACGACCTTATTCGATTATAGAAACGAAATCGTAAAGTGTTTTGAAATCTGTTTAGAAGAAGTAAAAGAATCGTCGGACGAGGACGGAATAAAAGAGATCGCGGTAACGGAAACGATTCGGGAAAAAAGTAAATAGAGTTCTTTTGATTGAAGCCTCGTTTGTAAGAGGCTGTCTTAATTATCATACGGAAATTTATTTCAGAGAGGTAATAAAATTTCGCAGTTTATAAAAGCATACGGATAGAGCCGCGACGGAACAAACGGCAATCGCGGAAAATTTCAAAAAATGCCGAAAGACGGCGTAAAAACAATTTATCTGTATTCTCGTAAAAAACAGACAAGTTTTTTCCGTAATAAGTTCAAGATAATTATAAATAATTGTAATTTGTTTTATAACGGATATTTTTCTTCGATGTTAAAATCAAGCCCGTTTGCTGCAGCGTTTTCCCAAAGTTGCAGGTATTCGAGACATTCTGTATAGGCGACTTTTTCTCCGTACTGAAATTGATCTGTTTCGATGTTTTTATAATCTTTCAAATCTTCCAGATAATTCAAAAGCAGGTTTATTAAAGTCAACAATATTTTTTCAGCAATCATAAAACAAGATCCTTTTAGTAAGATTTTTTATCATTATTATTATAATAAATTCGTAGCGTGTAACGGTATGAAAAAAGCGTACTTTTTCTTATTAATTTATTTGTTATAATAATAAATACGGGCTATATTTGATATGCACTCCAAAAGTTAGACAAACTTTAGGAGGTGCATGCAGGTGTTACAAAAAATGTTAACTTTAAATGTGGGACTTTGTATACAAAAATACCTATTGCCGAACAGATAATGCAATATGTAAAAGAGAAAAACAACAAACGAAACAAAAAATTGCCTTAAAAACGCAAAATCTAACAAAAGTGAAAAAACATATAAGAATTTATGTATTTACACAGAAAAGAAAGTTTTGTATAATTGAGCTGTAAAACAAAATGTGGGTGTGTTTTGTGTTATGAGAATCACCGACCTTAAAGTTCGCGGCGCAATCGGAGCCTGTTGTGTTGACCGAAAAACGCTTCGTTTTTCGTTTTTTTGTCGAAGGAAACGAGATGGAGAGATCATTACTGCGTGTAATTGTCGCTTCTTCTCTTGAAAAAATCGAGAACGGCGTTGGCGACGTATGGGAGAGTGATTGCTTTTTCTCGGATGAGAAGAATGTCGTGTATGCTCCGTCGGAGTGCTTTTGCTCGGATACCGATTATTTGGGGACGGTTTCGGCAAACGGAGTACGTACGCAAGCGGCACGATTCGGTATCGGGTTAAAAAAGGCAGAATGGACGGTGTGCTGGGGGATCGGAAAGAAATTTCGGAGATTGCACCCGTATTTCTTTCTTCCTTTTCCGTAGAATCGTCTGTGCAAAGAGAAAAACGGTACGTCAGCGGATTAGGGTATTTTGAAGCGTATCTCAACGGGAAGAAAATAGGAAACGACATTTTTGTGCCGCAAGTTTCCGATTACGGAGACAGATCTTTGAAATGGTTGCTTTGAAACAATTCCCATCGGAACGAGAAAAGCGTTTATTATCTTGCGTACGATGTAACGACGCTTTTGCGCGAGCATAACGATCTTGCCGTGCTTGTCGGAAACGGGTGGTATAAAAATCGCGAAAAGCTGAACGAGGGTAATTTTTATTACGGCGAACCTAAGTGTATCTTTGAACTGAGAATTTCCAATACCGACGGCAGAGTAAAGACTGTTGTCAGTAAAAGCGACAATGTTATGATTGGAAATAGTAATTTGTTGAAAAACACGCTGTATACGGGTGAAATCGTCGATTTTACGAAACGGTTGTGTCTCCATTTGTCCGAATACGAACGGAAGGAATTTTCTCTTGCCAAAGAAGCGAGTGACGAAGAAGTGGTGTTTTCTTTATCAAAAAGAACCGTCGGATACCGTCGGGGAACGCATAACGGTAAAAGAAAAGATCGTCAACAAATTTTTTGCTGAAAATCCAAACGCCTGAATTGCCCAATCAACAAACGGGGATACAATTAGGCGATATCATGCGGACAGGAAACATCGCCGTTATCGACGATTGGACGAAAGAAGTGGTTTGTGCCAATCAAAACGCCGACCGTATTGCTGTGGCGGATGTGCAGTCGTTTACTAATTGGGTGGAATCGCGTGGAAAACGGACTCGTGATTGGCTTGCGAATAACGTAAACCATGCCTTTCATGATAAGAAGTTACGCGAAGATTATATTAAAAACGATATTCGGAAGCGAATTTATCGCAGAACAATATGAATCATAAAAACGATGTTCGCCGCACCCGAATCGGGTGCGGCGAACAAACGTTATGACGGAAAAAATCGTTTATTTGTTTTCGTAACGAATCACGATTTTTTCCAATAACGCGACTAAGGCGTACATTGCGGCGGCGAGAATGCAGAGAATGACCGTCGCCGCCATTACGAGGTCGAGTTTGAATACCTGACCGCCGTATACGATCAAATATCCGAGCCCTGCGCGTGAAACGAGGTACTCTCCCATGATAGAGCCGATCCACGCCATGCCGACGTTGATCTTCAACATCGAAATAAAGGAGGGAATACTGCCCGGAAGCACGAGTTTTCTCAAAATCTGCATACGGTTTGCGCCCATGGAACGGAGCAACAATATCTTATTGTCGTCCGTTGCGAGAAAACCGTTCATCATGGTGATGATCGTGACGATGACGGTAATCAAAATCGCCATAAAAACAATGGATTTACTGCCGCTACCGAACCAAACGATAATGATCGGACCGAGCGCGATTTTCGGCAGACTGTTCAATACGACAACGTACGGCTCTAAAATTCTTCGTAGCGTATCGGATAGCCAAAGTAAAAGGGCGATCAACGTTCCCGTTGCGGTCGCGATTAAAAAGCCCAAAACCGTTTCGTAGAGCGTGATTCCGATATGCGTAAGTAAGTTGTTTTCCGTCCAAAGTTCGCATACGGTGGCGAGGATGCGCGACGGACAGGAGGAAATAAACGCGTCGATCGCTCCGATTCGGGCGAACAGTTCCCAAAAGCCCAAAATCGCGAAGAGAATCATAAAGCGTATACTCCATACGAACGCCGTTTTTCGGGTTTGCCCGAGCAGATATTTTTTGTGCTCCTCCGAGCAATTCAACTTTTTTTTCATTGGTGCAACTCCTTCCAAAGTCGTTCAAACCACTTGCCGAATTCGGGGGATTCCCGTCGTTCGAGCGGCGTCCCGTCCAACTTGATTTCGTGAACGTTTTTTACGCGTGCGGGGCGCGGCGTCAGTACGACGATACGGTCGGCAAGAGAGATCGCTTCCGAAATATCGTGCGTAACGAGAATACTGGTTTTCTTTTGTTCCTTGATAATGCGGTATACGTCCTCGCAAACGTTTAAGCGCGTCTGATAATCGAGGGCGGAAAAGGGTTCGTCTAGCAGCAACAAATCGGGATTTGCCGCAAGCGTGCGAATAAGCGCGGCGCGTTGGCGCATTCCGCCCGAAAGTTGGGCTGGGTAACATTGCTTAAATTCGCCGAGCCCGTATTTTTCCAACAGTTCCGTTGCGTGCGTACGCGCTTTCGGCGTGTTCTTTTTTTGTATTTCAAGCGGTAAAAATACGTTTTGTTCGATCGTTCGCCAAGGGAACAGGTGATCTTTTTGCAGCATATAGCCGAGCGAATCGCCGCATTTTTTAATTTCTTTTCCGTTTAGGCGAATTTCCCCGTCGCTTGGTTTTAAAAGCCCTGCAATCAACGAAAGAACGGTTGTTTTTCCGCAACCGGACGGACCGATGATCGCGACGAATTCGCCGTCGTTGCAGTCAAAGGAAAGCCCGTCGATCGCCGTGATTTCGTCTGTACGGGTATGATAGGTCAGCCGTATATCCTTGATTTCGAGTTTCTTCATCTTTTTATCTCCCGTAGAAAGCGGCGAGCGAGTTACCGATTCGCCTCCGCCGCGTAGCCGTTATCGACGATTTTTGAAAATTCCACCCGTTGATCCAATTCGCCCGCGCGACTCATGATATCTTGTAAACGATCGAAAGAGCGTTCGGTCGTTTTTAAGTCGGTCGTCCACGCTTGAATTGTTTGGTAACTCGTGACGGACGTCGCGATGGATTCGATCGTGGTGGATGGAAATTGCGGAACGATTGCCGTTGCAACTTCGGTCGCGGTGTGCGTGTCGATGTAATCGAGTGCTTTTAAGATCGCTTTCAAAAAGCCTTTTACGACGTCTTTATGTTCGTTGATATAACTTTGTTTTGCGATAAAAGAGGTGTAGGGGATTTCGCCCGCTCCTTCTCCTACGCTTGCAACGATATGCCACTTGCCTTCCTTTTCGTATTCGGATGCCGTCGGTTCAAACACCGTACAGTAATCCGCCGTGCCGTTCAAGAACGCCGCCGTCATTAAATTGAATTGAACGTCGAAATTCAGCGTCACGTTTTTTCCGTCGGAAAGTCCGTGTTCGTTGAGAAGATATTCAAAGGTCATTGCCGGGACGCCACCCTTTCTGCCGGCAAGAATTTCTTTTCCTTCGAGATCTTTCCAAGAAAAGTTCGGTTCTTCCTTTCGGGAAACGAGAAAAGAGCCGTCCTTTTGCGTCAGTTGACCGAATACGACGGGGTATCCGCTTTGTCCTTGAAGATAGACGTAGATCGCGCTTTCCGGTCCCATCAAGCCGATATCTGCCGTTCCCGAAAGAATCGCGGTCATAGACTTATCCGCACCGCCTCCGTTCGTAAGTTCTACGGTAATGCCGTTTTCGTCGAAATAGCCCTTTTCGATCGCGAGATAGAGGGGCGCGTAAAAGACGGAATGGGTAACTTCGTTTAAGCGAACGACGGTCGTATCGCTCTCTTTTTCTCCGCACGCGGAAAGGGGCAGAAGAAGAAAAAGAGCGGAAAGTAAAAATGCAATCAGTTTTTTCATATGGGGTTCTCCGTTGAAAAATTGGTTTTGATATAATTATCTTATGACGGAAAAATCTCGTTTGACATTCTGTAAACTCTTATTTTGATTGACTTTCGGACGGGAATCATTTATACTATTTAAGTACGATTAAAATTATAAAGGGATATTCCGCTTCGGAAAGCGGAAAAAGGAGAACCGAAATGCAGATGTCTAAGACGTATACGCCGTCCGAATTTGAAAAGCGTATTTATCGGGAATGGGAGGAAAAGGGGTATTTTACCGCGAAGATCGATCCGGATAAACTTCCTTTTACGATCGTAATACCGCCCCCCAACATTACGGGGCAACTCCATATGGGGCATGCCTTGAACGATACCATTCAGGACGTCATTATTCGTTTTAAGCGGATGCAGGGGTATAGTGCGCTTTGGTTGCCGGGGACCGATCACGCGTCCATCGCTACCGAGGTGAAAATCGTCGAGCAAATGGCGAGAGAAGGTCTTACCAAGGAATCTGTCGGCAGAGAGGGATTTTTAAAGCGCGCGTGGGCATGGAAAGAACAATACGGCGGAAGAATCGTCGAGCAGTTGAAGAGCATGGGCTTTTCTTGCGACTGGTCTAGACTTGCTTTTACGATGGACGAGAATTGTTCGCGCGCCGTGCGCGAGGTTTTCGTTAATCTTTATCGGAAGGGGTTGATTTATCAAGGGAATCGCATCATCAATTGGTGTCCTTCTTGTAAAACGGCTCTTTCGGACGCAGAGGTGGAATACGAGGAAGAAGATTCTTTCCTTTGGCATATCAAATATCGCGTTAAGGATAGCGACGAATATATCGTCTGCGCGACGACGCGTCCCGAAACCATGTTGGGCGATACTGCGGTTGCTGTTCATCCGTCCGACAAGCGTTACGAAGCGATGGTCGGCAAGACGGTTATTTTACCGCTTTTGAATAAAGAAATTCCCGTCGTGGCGGATCGTTACGTAGAGATGGAGTTCGGAACGGGCGTCGTCAAGATTACGCCTGCGCACGATCCCAACGATTTTGAAGTGGGGCTTCGACACAATCTCCCCGTGATCAAGGTGATCGGGGACGACGGCATTATGAACGAAAACGCCGCCGATTACAAGGGGATGGACAGCCTTGCCGCGCGCAAGAAGATCGTAGAAGATTTGAAAGCGGCGGGTTTGCTTGAAAAAATCGAGCCGTTAAAGCATAACGTAGGGCATTGCTACCGTTGCCACCATACGGTGGAAGCGACGGTTTCCAAGCAGTGGTTCGTAAAAATGGAGCCGCTTGCCAAGCCGGCGATCGACGCGGTGCGTAAAAAATCCGTTACTTTTACGCCTTCGCGGTTTTCCAAGATTTATTTCAATTGGATGGAAAATATTCGCGATTGGTGTATTTCTCGTCAACTTTGGTGGGGACATCGGATTCCGGCGTTTTATTGTGAAGATTGCGGCGCGGTCATGGTAGAAAAAGAGGACGTGACCGTTTGCTCGAAGTGCGGAAGCACGCATATTCATCAGGACGAGGACGTTTTGGATACTTGGTTCTCTTCCGCGCTTTGGCCGTTTTCTACGCTCGGTTTCCCCGAAAAGACGCCCGATCTCGAATATTTTTATCCGACGGACGTTCTTGTCACCGCGTACGACATTATCTTTTTCTGGGTTGCCCGAATGATCTTCTCCGGCTTGGAGCATATGAAACGGATTCCGTTTAAGGACGTATTGATTCACGGAATCGTGCGCGACGCAGAGGGGAGAAAGATGAGCAAATCGCTCGGCAACGGAATTGATCCGCTTGAAATCATTGCCGAATTCGGTGCAGATCCCTTGCGGTTCTCACTCGTTAACGGAATTTCTGCCGGCAGCGACACGCGTTTCTCTCGGGAAAAGTTGGAGGGCGCGCGCAATTATATGAATAAGATTTGGAACGCGTCCAAGTTCGTGTTGATGAATGCGGAAAACGTCACGGTGACCCCCCTTTCCGAATGTAAATTGACGGCGGCGGATAAATGGATTATTTCCAAACTCAATCACGTCGTCCGCGAGGTTACCGTCAATATGGAAAAATATGAGTTGGGACTTGCATCCGCCGCACTGTACGATTTCGTGTGGAGCGATTTCTGCGATTGGTATATCGAATTGACCAAGCCCGTCTTGTACGGTGAGGACGACCGCAAGCGCGCGGATACGATCAGCGTTCTTGTATACGTGTTGGAAAATACGTTGAAGTTGTTGCATCCGTTCATTCCGTTTATTACGGAAGAGATTTACGGGAATTTGCCGACCGCAAAGGGCAGTATTATGGTTTCGGAATTTCCGCGCTATAACGCAAAACTCAACTATGCCAAGGCGAAAAAGAATATGGAGCCGGTTATGGCTGTTATTAAGGCGGTTCGTAACTTAAAAGCGCAGGTAGGCGCAGCACCGTCCAAAAAGGTTCGGTTGTTTGTTAAGACCGCGTTGAAAAGTGCGATCGGAAACGGATCGGTCTATATTCAGAAGTTGGCAGGCGTCAGCGAGATTTCCTTTATCGAGGAAAAATCCGAGTTGACCGAAAAAACAGTTTCCTTTATCGGCGATGGCTTTGAACTTTATATTCCGTTGGGTGAGTTGGTGGATACCGAAAAGGAGATCGCGCGGCTGAAAAACGAACTAGAAAAGACGGAAGAAGAGATTAAGCGCGCGAGTGCAAAACTCATGAATAAGGGATTCTTGGAAAAAGCCCCCAAAAACCTTGTTGACGGCGAGCGTGAAAAGTTGGATAAGTATTTGGATATTCGCAAGAAATTGATTGCCGAAATCGAGGAATTGCAATGATTCGCACGGTAAAAGAAGCGATCGCAAGTGCGGAAAAACGCGCCGATTTTCGTGCCGAGCACCGCGTGCGCGACGAGCATAACCGCGTCGTTATCGACGTCGGGATCAAAAGCGAAGATGCGTTTTTTTCGCCTTATTGCACAAAGGACGTCCCGATGATCGACGGCGTGCTTGGAGAGTATATCGAAACAAAACTGAGGGGCGCGCCCAAGGAAACGGAATTTGCCGTTCATTTCCATTTGGCAGATGGAGTTGCGATTGAAGAAGACGTCGCGAAAAGAGCGGTCGAGCATTATTTGGACGATCGCGTCGTATCTACGGCGCAACGGTATCGCAGAAACGGTTTCGTAAGTTTTTTTATGGGCTTGATCGGCGTGTTGTTGCTTGTCGCCATGTTGCTGGTGGAACATCTCACGTCCGGTTTGACGGTATTGTACGAGGTAATGGATATTGCCGCTTGGGTGTTTTTATGGGAAGCGGTCGATCAATTTTTCTTTGCTCGCAGTCTTTTAAAACTAGACCTTATGGTGAATCGCTTATTTGCGGACTCAACCGTTCGATTTATAACAGAAAGCGCTGATTGACGGCGCTTTTTTATAGCGATAAAACATTTCTGCTTTTGCAAAGAAATTAAAATCATAAAAATACAGCCCGCAACGCTTCGGAAGAGGCTTGCGGGCATACGTTTATTCGATGAAAATTTTGAAATGAGTTAAACGGTTTCGATTTTAATCAAGTTGGTGTTACCGGCCTTTCCGTTCGGCGAACCGGCGGTAATGACGATCTTGTCGCCCTTTTTCGCTAAACGATTGCTCTTCGCAGCCGCGATCGCGTGGTAGAAGAGGACGTCCGTCGATTGAAACTCTTCTGCCATAACGGGAATCACGCCCCAAGAAAGCGCGAGTTTTCTCCAAACGCGCTCGTCCGTCGTCATGCCGAGGATATTGATGGGGGAGCGGAAGCGCGAAACCATGCGCGCCGTGCAGCCGCTGCGCGTGCAGATAACCATCAATTCCGCGTCAACGTCGATCGCAACCGAGCAGGTCGCATGGGAGATCGCGTCCAAAGTGCTTCTGATTTTGAATTCCGAATTGCGGAAACGCTTTGCGTAATCAATATTCGATTCGGTCGCTTCTGCGATACGACTCATGGTCTGTACGGTCAAAACGGGGTGTTTGCCCATCGCCGTTTCCCCGGAAAGCATAATTGCGCTCGTTCCGTCGTAGACGGCGTTCGCAACGTCCGAGATTTCCGCTCTCGTGGGACGGGGTTTTTCGATCATGGATTCCAACATTTCGGTCGCGGTGATAACGCGTTTGCCGAGCATGCGACACTTTTGAATCAACATTTTTTGAATAGCGGGAAGTTCCTCGAATGGAATTTCTACGCCCATATCGCCGCGTGCAACCATAATGCCGTCGCTCGCTTCGATAATGTCTTCGATATGATCGACGCCCGACCGATTTTCTATCTTTGCGATCAAGTCGATATTTTCTCCGCCGTGCTCCCGCAAAAAGTTTCTTACGTCGTTCAGGTTTTCTTTGTTGGAAACGAACGAGCAAGCGACGAAATCGACGTCGTGTTCGATTCCGAACAGCAGATCTTCTTTATCTTGCTCGCTGAGGTAAACTTGATTTAATACCTTGTTGGGGAAACTCATGCTCTTGCGGTTGCTAAGTTCTCCGCCGGCGATTACGGTGCATATCGCGTCCGTATCGGTGAGTTCCTTGACTTCAAAGATCAAAAGCCCGTTGTTAAGCAAAATGCGATCGCCTAAACTCAACTCCTCGATCATCGGTTTATAGGACACAGAAACGCGGTGCTCGTCGCCTTCGATCTCTTCGGCGGTAAAGGAAAAAGTATCGCCGTCTTTTAAGAAGATGCTTCCGTTTCGAAACGTTTTAATGCGGTATTCCGGACCTTTCGTATCCAACATGATGGAAATGGGGAGATTGAGTTTTTCGCGGACGCGTTTGATCGTTTCGATTTTTTTCGCGTGTTCTTCGTGTGTTCCGTGCGAAAAATTAAGTCTTGCCACGTTCATGCCGGCAAGTGCCATTTGCGTCAAAACCTCTTCCGATTCGCTCGAAGGACCGATCGTACATATAATTTTCGTCTTTTTCATCGTGATCTCCAAAAGATTCGTTTTTCTCTATTATTTTAGATTTTTTCGAGCGAAAAAGCAAGCAAATTGCGACGGTAATCGGGACTGTAAAAAAAATTTTACGGACGACTAACTTTGCGACTGCATATTTATCGGATTTTCTGAATATATTTAATCGTTTTATAATGAGATCTCGCGCTTTTTCGCTTGATTTTTGTTGACAAATTAAAACAATTATGATATTATTACAAAAATTCAAAGGAGGCGACTTACGTGGAACACTATTCTGAAATAACGGACACGATCAAACGGCTTGCCGTTCGTTGTGAAAAAAACGATAAATTCGATCAGTCGCTTTATGAAAAATACGACGTTAAGCGCGGCTTGCGCGATCAATCGGGGGCGGGCGTCGTCGCCGGTTTGACGGATATTTCCATTGTCAACGGAAAACGCGAAGAAAACGGGAAATACGTTTCCATTCCGGGCGAACTTTTCTATCGAGGAATAGACGTTCGGGATTTGATTCGCAATTACGACGTTTCTCGCCATCGCGGGTATGAAGAAGCGGCGTATCTTTTGTTGTTCAATAAATTGCCGAACGCGGCGGAATTGGACGAATTTTGCGATACGCTGTCCGAATACCGCACGCTTCCGACGAATTTTGTTCGGGACGTTATCTTGAAAGCCCCGAACGGGGATATTATGAATTCTCTTTCGCGTAGCGTGCTCACGTTATATTCTTACGATACCAACGTTGCGGATACGAGCATCGAAAATATTTTACGGCAGTGTATTCAGATGATCGCGGTGTTTCCGTTATTGGCTGTTTATGCGTATCAAGCACATATTCATTACAATGAGGGGAAGAGTTTAATCATTCATTCGCCCGTGAAAGAATATTCCACGGCGGAAAACGTTTTGCATTTGCTCCGTCCGGACGGAAGATTTACCGAATTGGAAGCGCGCGTTTTGGATATTGCGTTTATTTTGCACGCCGAGCACGGCGGCGGAAACAACTCCACGTTTACCACGCGCGTCGTCACTTCGTCCGGGACGGATACCTATTCTGCGTTTACGGCTGCGCTTTGTTCGTTAAAGGGTTCTAAACACGGCGGCGCGAACAGAAAGGTGATCGAGATGTTCGACGATATCAAAGCGAACGTGTCCGATTGGTCCGATCGGGACGAGTTAAGTGCTTATATCGAGTCGTTATTGGACGGAAAAGCAGGGGATCGTAGCTGTTTGATTTACGGTGTAGGACACGCGATTTATTCGATATCCGATCCGCGCGCGGTGATTTTTAAGGAATTTGTAAGGCGGCTGTCCGAGGAAAAGGGCTTCGAGCGCGAATACGCCTTGTATGCGAGCGTGGAAGAAATTGCGACGGGTTTGATCGAAAAGAAACGGAAAATATATAAGGGCGTGAGCGTAAACGTTGACTTTTACAGCGGATTCGCTTACAAAATGCTCGGTTTGCCGACAGAACTTTTTACACCGATTTTCGCGGTCGCGCGAGTCGCCGGGTGGAGTGCGCACAGAATCGAAGAACTGTTAAATTCCAGCCGTATCATAAGACCGGCTTACGTCAGTATTGCACAGCCTTTGGAATACGTCGCGCTTAAAGACAGAAAATAATCGTTTTTAAATTCGCGAAAAACAATAAAAAAGCACGTCGGGCTTTGTAAAAAACAAAGTTCGGCGTGCCGTTTTATTTTAAATTAAAACTTTACACCGAAAGGGGAAAATTAAAATTTGGGGCTTAATCGTTGACAAGCGCAAAATCATATGTTAAAATAAATTACGGTATAAAAAGAGGGGTTTTCCTTTGAAAAATGTTTTTTCTTAGGGAAATCGTTTTTTATACCATAAGGATTGCATCGGTTGCGTTCGGTATTATACCGAACCGAGAGGAGGGTGCGGTCCTCCTCTCGGGCAAATCTTTTAATAGCCCGAGTGAAAATCGGGGTAATTGCGCAAAGGCGGAATTATAGAAAATAATTGTTAAGGAGATTTGTAACAATGAAAAAGAACAAAAGAGGCTTTACCATCGTTGAGTTGGTAATCGTAATTGCAGTAATCGGCATTTTGGCAGCCGTTTTGATCCCGACGTTTTCGGGCGTAGTTGAGAATGCGAACAAGTCTGCTATCTTGGAAGAAGCGAAAAACTCTATGACCGATTATTTAATTTACAACGACGCTAAGGTGGATGCAAAAATCGGTACGTCGATTTCTGATGGGGAAACGGTTGTTTGGAACGGAACTGCCGAAACTGCTAAATGGGTAGTTTACGGAACGACTGCCGATAAAGCTATTAAAGCATTTGTATTTACTTCTACGAAGTATGACGGCTATCAAGTCGTTTTTGATGAATCTGGAAATGATCCGAAAGTTTATAAATCGGATGACAATTCTTGGAATACCGGTTCTTGGACAGACTTGAACAAAATAACGACTCCCTAAAAGAATCTTTTTTAATTGATTTTATGGAGGGGAAGCCCCTGTCGGCTTCCCTTTTATAAAAGAAATCGGAGCGTTGCCGTCGCCTTAAAAATCAGCAAACGAATATCATTTTGCGGCGGTGCATCGCACGGCAGTTGTTTTTGGGCGAAATATCGTCGAAAAACATTTTGCGTATCTGTAAAAAATTTTGTTGTTTTACGGGTGCGTTCGGGGGAAGAGAGCGAACTTTTTTATGAATAATCGCAGAAAAGGCTTTACATTGGTAGAATTGGTGATTACGCTTACGCTGACTGCGTTGGTCGGCGGTATGATCGTGTCTTTCTGCGTTTTAATCAACGATCGAGTGCGGAAAAATTCCGAATTGACAACGCAGATAGAAGAACTGACGTCCGTCCGCTCTTTTATCGAACGTTGGGTTGCCGAATTTGATCGGGAGAATACGACGTTTGTCGTCGGATCTTCGTCCAATGCGGAGAATCGCGACGGCGTTTTTTTATACGCGCGCGCGAGTGCGCAAGCGGACGCGCGAGGAATCGGCTATTTGCAGTTAAGCGATGAGAAGATTCGCTCGTTTTGTTTTGAAAAGCAAGCGGATGAAAGTTTGTTGGCGGTGGAAAAAGAATCGGTCGCCGCGGCTTTGGTTACGGAAATTACGGCGGAACTTTTTGCGGCGGATCAAGCCGTTTATGAGTTTTCCGTTCGATATACGGGAGGAATCGAGCGGTTTGCTTTTTTGGTGAATCGCCGTACGGTTTCGGCATAAAAAGAACGTTCACGGGGAATCCCGTTATCCATACGCGGCGGCATGAACCGCCGAGGCAGAATCGGTCTGCGAAAAGGAGAAAAGGATGCAGTTGAAGCAATTAGAGCAACTCAAACAACTTAATCCGTTCAATCGGAACAAAAACGCGCCGAAAATCATCATCGGGGTGGATACGGCAAGCCGCTGTATCAAAATCATGCGAATCCCCGAAAGAGGAATAAAAGAGGCGGTTGTCGAATATTTGCCCTATCAAGCACGTCCGATGGATCGGGAATTTTTCGCGAATTTCGAGCGTGTTTTAGCAGAGCATCTCGCTGCGTTTTCGTCCACGCAGGCGACGGCGGTTTACGCCGTTTTGCCGGATAGCGCGATCGCGACGGACGTCGTGTCCGTTCCGTCCGTCAAAAAGAGCCGTATGCAAAGCGCGTTGAACGTCGAAATTGAAAATCAATACAAAAATCATTTGGATTTAGTCATTCGGTCTTACCTTGCTTCGGCGAACAAGCAGTATACGCTTTACCGCTTGACGTCTGTCAGAAAGGATTTGTTGGCGTCCTTTTACAAGTCGCTTTCTGCGTGCAAGTTGTACGCCAAGGATACGACGTACGCGGCGAATGCCGCGGTGAACGCCGTATTCGCGCTTCGCCCCAAGAACAGAACGCACAGTTTTATTTTTGTCGATATTAAGGAAAAGTCAACGACGTTTTCCTTTGTGCATAAGGGGAAGACGGTGGGCTTTTCTTCCTTGCCGTTCGGCTATGCGGCGGTTTTGGAATCGCCGAAAGTGGTTGTGGAATCCGCCCTTTACAATCACGACGTCGCGGAGATCGCCGTCTTAAACGCGCGGGAAAAGGCGCGCGCCAAGCAGTTGACGCAGATGTTCGATCCGAACGTTGTTTCATTGGACGAGGTGGCGGATATGGCGGAATCTCTGCCGTCTGCGCCGCCCGAAATTTCCGAAGAATTCTTGTCTGTTGACGAAGAACCGAACGTTGCGGAGGAATCCGATTCCCTCGCGCCCGTCGGCGGTGCACTTGCGGAAGCGGTCTGTTCGCTTGTCGGAGAAGAGGGAGAGGATCGTTCTGTTGCCGCAGAGGAGAGCGCTTCCTCGGTTTCGGTTTCTCCGACGAAAGAGCCGCCCCGTCCCAAGATTTTTTCCAGAAAAACACCTAAGCGTCTGCCTAAATTCATGCAACGCCCCGTTCCCGAAACGCAAGAGGAAATGGCGGTGGAGAATTTCCGCATCTTTTTGAAATATATTTTGCTGTACAAGCAATTTCAAGAGTTCGACGAATATTACGTAACGCCCGATTATGCGTTGGTCAATATGCCGGAGGAATTCGGGTATATTATTGACAGAATCAATCAATCGCCGGAAGAAGCTGGGATCGAACTCCGCTATTTCGAGCCGCAACACGAGGAAAATCCGAACGTGACGTTGAATCTCGATCTTTACGGTGGCTTGTTTATGAAAATCTACAATAAGAGTCAAAATTTCTGATGCGTATGAGAAATAAAAAAGGAGTATCGTTGGTAGAAGTGGTCGTCGCAATGGCGGTGATCGTAATCGTTTCCGTGACCGCTCTGAGCATTGCGTTATCTTCGGCTCGCATGACCGATAAGGCGGCGCTTCGGTTTCGCGTTGCCAACCAAATCGAGGATATCGTTACGTTGGCGGAAAGCGCGGAGAGCGAATCTGCTTTTTACGCGTCGTTGCAGTGTTATTTCGATCAAGGCGCGTCGCTTACAACGGACGGCGATATGATTTTCGTTCGTTTCGATACGAAAAATTACACCCTTACCGTCCAACTCGCCGCAAATGAGATCGTTGTTTTTGCAAACGGTACGGAAGATTCCTTTTCGGAATCGAAATCCTTTCCGAAAAGTTGGGGGGATGTATGAGAAATCGCGTATGGAAAAGCCGTCGGGGGAATGTTCTTCCGATTGCGATCGTCACGATGTTCGTGGTATTCGCGCTTTGCGGCTTGTTGATGTCTTTGGCACTCTATTCCAACCGTCTTTCGGGTTTGAACGAGAAATTTTTCGATCGGCGACTTTCGCTTGATTCCGTTGCGCAAGAATGTCGCGCGGCGTTAGAGGGGAAAACCGATCCGTTAAAGAGTGAATTGGAATCGAAATACGGTTATTCCATTCGTTTGAGCGATAATTTTCACGTGACCGAGGGCGCGTTGTATGAGAACGGTCGCTATACGCTAGCGGTTTGTCGGCAATCGGATGGCGGCGTGTTGTTGACGGTTGTTTACCGCGTAGAAACGCAATCGGTTGTTATCGAGCGGTATTGTTACGGCGCGTTGTCGGAAGAAGAGAGCCTCCTCTGTCAAGCGAGCGCTTTAAGCGGAGAATGACGTATGGAAGCGTATGAATTGACGGTCGCGTTCGTAATGAGCGGTATAATCGGGCTGTGTGTCGGGAGTTTTTTGAACGTCGTAATTTACCGTCTTCCGCGCGGCATGAGTTTGGCGAATCCGCCCTCTCATTGTCCGTCTTGCAATTATCGGTTGCGGTGGTACGATAATATTCCCGTCCTTTCTTGGCTGCTACTGAGAGGGCGGTGTCGTAACTGTAAAACCCCCGTTTCCTTTCGCTATACGGCGGTGGAGATCATCAACACGATTTTGTGGTTGATGTGTTGCGGAATCTTTTGGGAGCAGAATCGTATCTTTGCGATCGTGGCAATGCTTGCTTGCTCTGTTCTGATCTGCGTGTATTACGTCGATTTGGAACATAAGATCATTCTCGATCGTTTTCATATCTTTTTGCTTGCGTTGGGTTTAGTCGCTTGCGGATCGGGGGACGGAATCGACGTTTGGAGTCGCATTTTAGGCGGCGTTTGGGGCGGAACGATTTTTCTTCTTTTCTTTTACGGGAGTATTTGGATCTTAAAGCGCGAGGGCTTGGGCGGCGGCGACGTCAAATTGGTCGCCGCGGCAGGATTTTTATTGGGGTGGGAACGGCTGTTTCTCGCTGTGTTGGTTGCGTCGCTGCTGGGAAGCGCGGTGCTGCTACCCGTCAATCGCATCAATCGCGACGGGCGAGATACCGAATATCCGTTCGGACCGTTTCTCGTCGTCGGAATATTGGTAGCCTTGCTATTCGGAACGCCTCTGATCGGTTGGTATACGGGGCTGTTAGGAGGGTAAACTTTGCAGAAATATAAATACGTGGCGGTCAACCTGCAAAAAAAGAAATTTACGGGTACGTTCATCGCGGAAAACGAAAATCATTTGGCGCGTCAACTTGCGGAACAGAATCTCTATTTAATTTCCGCACGACCGGTTTCGGACGGATCTCCGAGCGCGTTTTTCACCGTTTCGGGTATGAAAACGGGGGAATTGACGACCTTTTCCCGTCAGTTCGCGATCATGATCAATTCCGGCGTTTCCATTCTGAATACGCTTTTCATCTTAAAAGAGCAGTCTTTTTCGGGGTATTTTCGCAAGGTGTTGGAAGCGGTGTACGAAGACGTCAAGTCGGGCGTCATGCTGTCCGAAGCAATGAAAAAGCACAAGCGCGTTTTTCCGGAATTTTTTCAATCCATGGTTTACGTCGGAGAGGTTTCGGGCGCGTTGGATAAAGTTCTTTCTTCGTTGGCGGATTATTACGAAACGGATGCCGCGATCAAGCAAAAGAGCCGCGGCGCGATGATTTATCCGTTAATGCTGTTGCTTTTAACCGTCGGGATCGTCGTGTTGATGATGGTGTTCGTTATTCCGACTTTCCGCAATGCGCTTTCTTCGTTGGAGATCGAAATGCCTGCGCTTACGATGGCGATTTATAATATCAGCGACTTTTTCTTGACCTATTGGAAAGAGTTGATTCTCGCGGTTGCTGCCGTCGTCGGCGGAATCGTCGTGTTCGGCAGAACGAAAAAGGGACGATACTTTTTCGATTGGCTAAGAATTCAAACGCCTTTTATCGGAAAGGTCAACACGAATCTCATCACGGCGCGGTTTGCACGCGGTTTCGGCTTGCTTTTGTCCAGCGGTATGGACGTGTTGGACGCCATGGAAGTTATTTCGGTCGTGTTGGGAAATCGCTACGTCGAGAAGAAATTCCGTGGCGCGATCGAGGACGTGCGGCAGGGCATGAGTTTAACGATGGCGTTTGAAACGCGTCGACTGTTCCCGGATATTTTGATCCAAATGGTTTCGGTCGGGGAGAAGACGGGCACGGTAGACGAAGTATTGCTTCGCTCTTGCGCGTTTTTCGATTCGCAAGTGGAGTCTTCGCTCTCCGCCATGACGACGGTTTTACAACCGCTGATGTTGGTTATTATGGGCGTTGTCGTCGGGGTAATGTTTATCGCGGTGTATTCGCCGATGTTGTCGATCATGAACGGATTGGACGGCACGGGGTACGACGGCGCGGCGTCCGCAGTAATTCGCGTCGCTGTATTTTTAAGGAAAGGGCTTTAAGCCTCGCAGGGAGAAATCGATATGGATTTGAACTACGAAATATTACAATATTTTATTTATAAAAAGATCATTAAGCGCAAACAGCGCGACGAGATTTTGCGGGAGTGCACGCGCCTTCATATGCCGGCGGAAACGTATATGCTGGTCAAGGGGTATTGCACGGAAACGACCGCGCTTCCGGCATTGGGGGAGTTTTTCGGGCTTCCCTACGTCGAAATGGATATGTTGGAAGTCGATCGGTCGTTGATGGACCGTTTTTCGTTTTCTTTCATGAAGAAAAACAAATTCATTCCCGTTTCGATCAATCAACAGGGCATTTTATTGTTGGCGATCGGTCGTCCGCTGAATTTCAACGCGCGCTCCATGATTGCGTTAGAGTATTCGGGCGAGTTGGATTTCGTGTTAGTTCCGCCGATGCAGATCGACGTTTATATTGATTCGATCGTCGCCGTGCTTTCCACGTCCAAGGCGTTGGACGATTTGCAACAGGCGAAAGATGACGAGATTTTCGCCGAAGCGATGGGAAACGGTCAGAATCTCGTCATGCGCGAGGACGACGTTATCAACAATCCGTCCGTCCGTCTGGTGGATTCGATTATCAAAGAAGCGATTCCGTTCCGTTCGTCCGATATTCATATCGAACCGTTTGAAAAAGAAGTCAAGGTTCGTTATCGTATCGACGGCGATTTGCAAGATCGCGCGCAATTCCCGATCGAAAGTTATCCAGCGATCTGCGCCCGTATTAAAATTATGGCAGGGATCAACATTGCGGAACGCCGTATTCCGCAAGACGGGCGGATCAATATGGTGATCAACGGAAGCGAATACGATTTCCGTGTTTCCACTCTTCCCACCGTTTACGGGGAGAAGTTCGTGATCCGTATTTTAGATAAAACGTCCTTTCATTTTTCGCGCGCGGAACTTGGTTTTACCGCTGCGGAAAATCAAATCGTCGATAAAGTTTTGAATACGCCGCATGGAATCGTGCTGTTGACCGGTCCGACCGGTTGCGGAAAAACGACGACGCTGTATTCTTTCTTAAAAGAAATCAACCGTCCGAACGTCAATATCGTGACGGTAGAGGATCCCGTCGAGTATACGTTGCACGGAATCAATCAAACGCAAGTCAACGTCAAGGCGAATATGACGTTCGCGACCGCGTTGCGCAGTATTTTGCGGCAAGATCCGGATATCATCATGATCGGGGAAATCCGCGACGAGGAAACCGCGCAAATCGCGATTCGCGCGGCGATTACAGGGCATTTGGTGTTTTCTACCCTTCATACCAACGATGCGCCGGGTGCGGTGGTTCGGTTAGAGGATATGGGCGTAACCGATTATTTGGTTGCGGATGCCGTCGTCGGCGTTATCGCGCAACGTCTTGTAAAGCGACTTTGCCCGGCGTGCAAGAAGTGCGCCAAAACCAACGCGCGCGAAATGGAATTGATGGGGCTTACCGAACCGGCAACGATTTGCCGTCCGCAAGGCTGTCAGTTCTGTAATCATACGGGCTATAAAGGGCGGATCGCCGTGCACGAAATCATGTATATGAACGAGGAGATCAAGAACGCGATCGGCGCAAAGGTTTCTTTGGATAAATTGCGCGATCTTGCCAAGGAGAACGGCATGGTTCCGCTGTTCGACGCTTGCAAGCAGTACGTCTTAAAGGGCGTCACGAGCGTCCAAGAATTGATGGGACTGAAAATGGAACAGTAAAATTGCCGAAAGCGGAGAAGGATCGAACGAAGAGCGGTTAAGGCGTTATTTAATAAGCGTATAAGAACGGGGAGAAAATTGAAGTGAACCCCAAAGTTTAGACAAAAATTAAATATTAAATCATTTGTGAATG
>CAYXWN010000034.1:0-20332 GCA_964468815.1 uncultured Clostridia bacterium
GACGTTTCAACCCTTCGGTTGCGAGATGTACTACGAGGTTGTCAATAAGGAATACTGGGACGGGGACGAATCCGATGTCATTTGGTGCGCCGTAAAGCCTATAAGAAATAGGATGATAACCATAACGGAACAAGCTTAATTTTTCTTCTTTTGCGGGTAGTGCAACCTCGCTACCAAAAGCGTCAAAATATTTAAACGAAGCGGTATTTTTTCCTATGTAGTTAAATTTATATGGAGCGCAATAAAGTAGTTTAGGATTGCTAACAATCGGTGGTATATCAGCTCTCATCGGTGAAAAATCTAACCAAATTTGTCGGTAAAACGAACTTAATCGGTAATCATCTTGTGGACTAAAAAGCTTTGTTGCTTTTTGGATTTGAGAATTATAAATACTGCATGCTGTTTCAAAACGTTGCTTTGTTGTAGCATATACGCTTCGTTTTTTGTCGGCTTTCGACTGATAAATATACTTTGCTTTCACGTCGGGAAAAACCGCATGATATTCGCTATATAAAATTTTCAAAGCTTCCATCAATTCATCGCCATATAAATGGTTGGCGTCATCCATTCTTTTTAACTCGGAAAAAATTTGCGACCAATATTTCATTTCAAGCTCGTCCTGCATTTTAACATTGGTTTTGACTTGTTTTCCTTTCCAATTGGATTTTGTTCTCGTGTCGATAAAATCTGTTAATGCAACAATGCCAACTATCCCTATCAATATCAATAAAGCTGTCATACGAACCTCCTTTGCTTGAGATTAGAGATTTTGTTCAAGCATTTTATTGTGAATAAATTTCACTATATCCCACCAATCACGGGCTATAAGTTTTGTTTCTTTTTCCGTTGCCAACCGATCGATGCTGTAAACGGTTATGTTAGGAACTTCTTCTTCGGGAATTTCGTCAATAATAATCCCAACCCCACGAGAAGTAGCAACCGCAGTTCCAAATGGCAGTTCGCCATATATGTTTTTATCGTATCCAAAAATAGCGGAATGGTTATAGTCAACATACGGGACAAAAACTCTAACAAATACAATCTCTTCTTCCATGGTTACCTCTTTTTTTAATTATAACATAATTTAAGATAAAAATCAAGTGCTAATGTCCACCTATTGTCCACCTTGGGTGGATATTTCATTAGATTTCAAGGTGCTAAATAGTGTCTATATATGTTTCGTGTTAGAAAAATAATATACTTTTCCTTACTTTGAGACCAAAACAGGGAAAAGAAATGTCACTAAATGTTTTCGTTCACCTATTAACATGTTAGATGTACGATTCTTTTGGGAAAGATTTTTAGAATTTGATTATAGTTTTTGTTTTTTGGGGTGACTAAGTAGAAAAAGAGGAATACATACTTTAAGTGATTTTCTCTGCTTTTGATAAAGGTATCGATTTCATTTTTTTGTATATTTTCTGGATAAATTTTCAAAAACATATTTCAAACATTTGACTATTTTCGCAATTTATATTAAAATAGTCGAAATTTAACTCAAATTTGAGGTTTGACGTCTGCATAATCATTCAAAGAAACAAGTTGTTTTTTGGGAGATTATTGTCGATAGAAAAAATCGGAGGATTCAATGAAATGAAAAAAGCAGGGTTCAAATTGTTTTGTGTATTGTGTGTAGCAGCGTTGGCGGCGACATCCCTTTTCGGGTGCGGCAACAGCGCGTACGACGCCGCTTCGATGATTTTCATCGGTGCAACCGGTCCTTTGACGGGCGATACCGCTAGTTACGGGCTTTCCGTTCAACGCGGCGCGACGATTGCGGTAGAGGAAATTAACGCGGCAGGCGGCTTAAACGGTTATACCTATTATTTTGAGATGAAAGACGATCAAGGGCAACCCACGCCTGCGGTAAATGCGTATACTTCTTTATACGAAGCTGGAATGCAGGTTTCTTTGGGTTCGGTTACTTCGGGCGCTTGTGCGGCGTTTGCCGGCGAGGCGAAAAAGGATAATTTGTTCTTTATGACGCCGTCCGCTTCCGCGGCGGAAGTAATTGCGGAGGCGAACGCTTACCGCATTTGCTTCGGCGATCCCGATCAAGGGATTCTTTCCGCGCAGACGTTGGCGGAAAAATATACCAAAATCGGTGTGATTTACGATGTCGGGGATCCGTATTCCAAGGGGATTTTTGATAATTTCAAGGCGGAAATTGCGAAGTATGACGGTGTTACCGTAACGGAAGGCAGTTTTTCGGGAACGAATAACGTTGACTTTTCTCAACTCGTGAGCAATTTGAAGACGGCGGGTTGTGAAGTCGTATATCTTCCCATTTACTATACGCAGGCGGATTTGATTATCCGTCAGGCGGTAACCACGCAGAATTGGCAGCCCGATTTCTTCGGTTGCGACGGGTTGGACGGATTGAAAGCGCTCGTTGAAAAGAACGGATTTATCGACACGGTAACGAGCAGTATTTCTTACATGACGCCGTTCGACGCGGAAGCGACGGACGAGAAGACGAAGGCATTCGTTTCGTCGTATCGGGAAAAGTACGGCGTTACGCCCGATCAGTTTGCGGCGGACGCTTACGACGCGGTTTACGTGATTTATAACGCGATGAAAGTTGCGGACGTTAAGGATGCGAAGATTTCCGCGAGTGATTTGTGCGAAGTGTTGAAGAGCACGATCAGCGGCGAAAGTTTCTCCTTTACCGGCGTAACGGGGCATATGACGTGGGACGCTTCGGGTGCACCCGATAAAGAGCCAGTTATCGTAGAACTTACGTAAGGTTGTTTTGACGTTGCTCCCGACCGTTGGAAACTTCGGTCGGGAATTTCCATAAGTTTTTCGCAGAGAAAAACTTATTTTTATAGAGAGGTATTGTATGGGGTTTGTCAGCGCACTCATTAACGGATTAAGCTTAGGGAGCATTTACGCATTGATCGCGTTGGGATATACGATGGTTTACGGAATCGCTAAGATGTTGAATTTCGCGCACGGCGATATCATTATGGTCGGCGCGTATTCGGTGTTCGTCTTTTTGGGGTGGTGGAATATGCCGCTCGTCGCGATGCTGTTTGCCGTCGCCGTATGCTGTATTCTCGGCTTTGCCGTTGAAAAAATCGCATATAAGCCGTTGCGCGGCGCTTCTCCGCTCGCGGTATTGATTACGGCGATCGGCGTAAGTTATTTATTGCAAGGCTTGGCACAGGTTGTGTTCGGTTCTGCGCCGCAAAACGTCGATATTGCCATTCGATTCGGCGGAAAGACCGGCTTCGAGGTCGCGGGAATCACGATCACGTATTCGACGATCGTGACGTTGATCGTCGGCGCGCTTTTAATGGCGGGGCTGACGCTTTTCGTGAAAAAGACGCGCACGGGGCGCGCCCTTCGTGCGTTGTCCGAAGATCGCGGAGCGGCACAATTAATGGGAATCAATGCAAACGCTTTGATTTCGCTCACGTTCGTGATCGGCTCTGCGTTGGCTGCCGTGGCGAGTATCTTTTATTTGATGTCTATTCCGGCGGTCAGACCGACGACGGGTGCGTTGCCCGGCATTATGGCGTTTACGGCGGCGGTTATCGGCGGAATCGGTTCGATTCCCGGCGCGATGTTGGGCGGAATCTTGCTCGGAATCGTTGAAAAGGTTTGTCAGAGCGTTCCGGCATTGTCGCCGTTTACGGTTGCGATTGAATTTGCGTTGTTGATTATCATTTTGTTGGTAAAACCGACCGGGTTGTTGGGCGTAAAACGTCGGGAGAAGGTGTAATATGGGGAAAAATGGATTTCGTTTGAAGTTAAAACCGAAAAATTATGCGAGTTTTCTCGTTATCGGGATCGTTTTTGTTTTGCTGATCGTTCTCTATTACACCGGCTCGCTGCCGCGTTCGTACGCGCGTATGTTCCATCAAATCGCTTACAGCATTTTGCTTGCGGTTTCCCTAAATCTCGTCGTCGGGTATTTGGGAGAACTTTCCTTAGGTCATGCCGGATTTATGTGCGTAGGGGCGTTTATCGGTTGTTATTGCGGTAATTTTTTGTATGCCGTAATTCCCGTTCCGTTGATCGCGTTGATCCTTTCCATGTTGATCGGCGGCGTCGTCGCGGCGTTGTTCGGTTTTTTGATCGGCTTGCCGGCATTGCGGTTGAAAGGCGATTATCTCGCGATCGTAACGCTTGCGTTCGGTGAGATCGTCTGTACCGTCATTGAAAATATCGACGCGCTCGGCGGTCCGATCGGCTTGACCGTTACCACGTATTCGGATTCTTTGGTGTTGGTTACCTTTGCGGTTCTGCTCGTTTCGCTTTTGATTATGCAGAATTTGATTCGCAGTAAGCACGGTCGCGCGATTACGGCGATTCGCGACAGCGAGATTGCGGCGCGCGCGTCCGGTATCAACGTGACGTATTATAAAATTTTGACGTTCGTCGTCGCTGCGTTCTTTGCCGGTGTGGCAGGCGTGTTGTATGCAGGCAATACCGCGAAATTGCAAAGCAGTACGTTCGGTTACAATTATTCCATTGAAATTCTCGTTATGGTCGTGTTGGGCGGAATGGGTAGTTTTAACGGTTCGATCATTGCCGCGGCGTTATTGGCGTATATCAATTATAAATTCGGGGATATTTTTTCGGGCGATCTTGCGGCGTTGCGCAATATTATTTACGCGCTTGTATTGATCGTGATCGTTATCGTCAACAATGCTCCGAAATTGCAAGCGTTCCGCGATCGCTTTAACTTCCATACGTTCGGTACGTTTATCGCTTCTTCGTTCGGAAAATTGTTTGCGAAAATTCGCAAGCAATCGCCCGAAGAGGTCGAGTCGGAGATCGTCGATCATCCTGCCGATTGGAGCGATATTCCGACTAAGGTGGAGATGGACGCGATTCTTTCCGTCGATATCAGACGGGAAGACGGTGCGGACTTGAAATCCAAAAAGGGGCGGGAGGAATCGTAAATGGAAGAAATCGTTTTACAGGCGACCAACCTCGGTATTTCGTTCGGCGGCTTAAAGGCGGTGGATAATTTCAACGTCGCCGTAAAGAAAAATCAAATTTACGGTTTGATCGGTCCGAACGGCGCGGGCAAGACTACTGTTTTCAATCTGTTGACGGGCGTTTATAAACCGACCGCAGGGGAAATTTTTCTATGCGGAGAGCCGATTACGGGGGAATCTCCCGTGCAGATCAACCGCAAGGGCGTTGCGCGAACCTTTCAGAATATTCGTTTGTTTAATAATATGAGCGTGATTCGCAACGTCTTGGTCGGATTGCATAATCAAGAACAGTACCGTTGTAATTTCTTTGAAAGCGTTCTGCGCTTGCCACAACATTTTAAGGCGGAAAAGGCGATGCGCGACCGCGCGAAAGAATTGCTTCGCGTATTCGATCTCGAAAAGGAGCGCAATCAACTCGCGAGCAATCTGCCTTACGGAAAGCAACGGAAATTAGAAATCGCACGCGCGCTTGCAACCAATCCGAAGTTATTGTTATTGGACGAACCGGCTGCCGGTATGAATCCCAACGAAACGGAAGAGTTAATGCAAACCATTCGCTTTGTGCGCGATCGGTTCGATATGACCATTCTTTTGATCGAGCACGATATGCGGCTCGTTTCGGGGATTTGCGAGGAGTTGACCGTTTTGAATTTCGGTACGATGCTCGCGCAGGGTGGCGTTTCGGAAGTTTTGAACGATCCTGCCGTCGTGCGCGCTTATCTCGGGGATTAGGAGGAAACGGATAATGGCTGTTTTGGAAGTGAAAAATCTGGAAGTCAATTACGGCTTGATCCGCGCGATCAAGGGTGTTTCTTTCGAGGTGAACGAAGGAGAAATTATCGCGTTGATCGGTGCGAACGGTGCGGGTAAAACGACGATTTTGCAGTCGGTGATCGGCTTAGTTCCGATCAAGGGCGGCACGGTTTCTCTGTTCGGGCAAGATATTACGCGCGTTTCCACGCCGAAGATCGTTTCGATGGGAATGGCGGAAGTGCCGGAGGGACGGCGCGTTTTTGCCGAACTTACGGTTTACGAAAATCTTTTGTTGGGCGCGTATACGAGAAAAGATAAGGGCGAATTTGCGGATACGTTAGAGGACGTCTATCGGAAATTTCCGATCTTAAAAGAGCGTGCAAGACAAGAGGCAGGGACTCTTTCGGGCGGCGAGCAACAAATGTTGGCAATGGGGCGTGCTTTGATGTCTCACCCGAAAATTCTCTTGTTGGACGAGCCGAGCATGGGACTTTCTCCTCTTTTCGTGAACGAGATATTCAAAATTATCAAGGAGATCAACGAGAGCGGAACGACCGTCTTGTTGGTTGAACAGAACGCAAAGAAAGCACTTTCGATTGCGCATCGCGCTTACGTTTTGGAAACGGGCACGATCGCGCTTTCGGGGAGCGCGGAAGAACTCGTCAACGACGAGAAGATTAAAAAAGCGTATCTCGGAGAATAGAACGAGATATCGAAGAAAAAACGGCACGCCGTGTTTCGCTCAAAGGCGATAGCGGCGTGCCGTTTGCTTTTTAAGAGAAGAACGGCAAAAGCCGTTTTTTTTATTTTGTAACGGTGGTCGTTTTTTTGTCTTGCGCTTTTCATGAGTGTGTTTTGGGCGTATGCGTGTATAGCAAAAGAGGACGTCGGGTGTTTGCTTTTGCGTTTTTCGCGAGAGCGTTTTAGCATATGCGCATATAGCAAAATAGGTCGTTTTCGCGCAATTCGCTAAAAGCACAAGGCGACGTTACGGAAAGAAATTAAAATTCAAATTCCGTTCGGTTGTCGGGGAGTAAAATCTCTTTCTCGCGTTCGGTTTTCATTTCTTCGTCTTCTGTTTTTATCTTGAAATAAGTGCCGGTTGCCGTCGCATAGATCGTTCCGTTTTCGTCCGTTATTTTCCCTTTTCCCTCGAAAATGCGCGACGTGTTTTTTACGATTTCGCCGACAACGTATAGTTCTTTTCCGAGCGGAACGGGCTTTCTGAATTTTACGTTTAACTCCATGGTGACCGCGTAGAGATCCTCTTCCAACCAAAGCGCGCGTCCGATCGTTTCGTCTAACGCCGCGGAAATCATTCCGCCGTGCATGCGTTTTGGGTAAGATTGATGGTGAAATTTGCCGTTCAATACGCCGACGACCAAACGGTCTTCCGTTTCGTAGAACGCCATATGCAAGCCGAAATCGTTCCGATAACCGCAAACCAAGCAGTCTTCCGCGTTTGTCTGTTTTTTTACTACCGAATGTTTCATGTGAACCTCCGTATCTATCATATCACGAAAATTTTCTTTTTGCAAGATTAAGTTGACGAAATTTCGGTTGTTCGCTATAATAAAGATATGAATTTATCTCAAACGCTGAACAATTATATTCCGAAAAAGGGGGAAGAATCCCTTTTATCCGAAATGCGCGCCCTCTATGCAAGTGTGGGCAAATTTTCATGTGAACGCGTGTGCCCGACGCATTTTACGAGTTCCGCTTTTATCGTGAACGAGCACTTAAATGCCGCCGTGCTTGTCCGTCATAATTTGTTGGGGCGTTACGTTTGGGCAGGCGGTCATAACGACGGGGAAGAAGATTGTTTGGCGGTTGCGCTTCGCGAGGCGGAAGAAGAAACGGGGTTATCCGTCCGCCCGTATTCGTCTATGCCGTTTATGCTGAATCGGTTTGAAGTGCCTGCGCATGAAAAGAACGGACAGACGGTTGCCGCGCACGTGCATTTTTCGCTCGCTTATTGCTTGGTGGCGAAAGAAGAACCGCCGCGCGTAAAAGCGGACGAAAACACGGACGTGCTTTGGGTGCCTTTCGATTCTCTTCACGAACTTTGGAACGAGGGGGATTTGGCGGAACGCTGCCGCTTGGCGGTGCGCGAGTTGGCAGAAGAAAAAGCGCATGCGTTTACCGCGATTCCCGATTTGCTCCTCCCTTGGTTTTACGAGCATAAGCGCGTATTACCTTGGCGACGGATGAAAAATCCGTATGCGACGTGGGTTTCGGAAATTATGTTGCAACAGACGCGCGTCGAGGCGGTCAAGGAATATTTTCTGCGGTTTATGCGCGCGCTGCCGACGGTGGAATCGCTTGCGGCGTGCGACGACGAAAAGTTGATGAAACTGTGGGAGGGATTGGGATATTACAGCCGCGCCCGTAACTTAAAACGAGCGGCGGAGGTGATTGTAAAAGAATACGGCGGAGAGATCCCGTCCGAGCGGAGCGCGCTTTCGAGGCTTCCCGGGATCGGCGATTATACGGCAGGCGCGATCTCGTCCATCGCGTTCGGAAATCCCGAACCTGCGGTCGACGGCAACGTTTTGCGCGTGGTCAGTCGCATTACCGAGGACTTTACGAATATTGACTTGCCTGCGTGCAAAGCGGAGTTGACCGAGCGCTTGCGTGCCGTTTATCCGCCCGACGCAGGGGCTTTTACGGAGAGTTTGATGGAACTCGGCGCAATTGTTTGCGTTCCGAACGGCGCGCCTCTTTGCGCGGAATGTCCGATGCGTCCCGTCTGCTTGGCGTATCAAAAGGGTTCGTACGCGTCTTTGCCCGTGCGTAAGGAAAAGACTGCGCGAAAAAAAGAATCCATGACGGTATTTTTTCTGCTTTCCGATCAAAAAACCGCTCTTTGCAAGCGTACGCAAAAGGACGTGTTGAACGGTATGTGGGAATTTCCGAATTGTCCGAATTCGTTCACGGCGTCCGAGGCGAAACAATATTTATCCGAGAACGGGATTGCGATTGTCGGTGAACTGAAAAAACGCACGCACGTGCATATTTTTACACATAAAGAATGGCATATGACTTGTTATTACGGGATATGCGATCGGTTGCCACAATCGTGCACGGCGTTCGCTTTAGAAGAGATTCGCGAAAAAATCAGCCTTCCGTCCGCCTTTAAGTGGTGTTTGGACGAGTGTCCGCTCGCTTTGGAGAGAGGAGATCAAAATTAGATTTGTTTTTGAGAAAGAGTGAAAGTTGCGTGATTTTAAGCAGAACTTGAATAAAAACGGGTTAAATTGTTTTATTTGTGAAAGATTGAAAAGATCGGGCTTCGTGAAGAAGTCCGATCTTTTAACGTGATAGGATAATTTGTTTAGCGTAAGAATTTTTTTCTGTGTATTAAAACTTTGGAAAGAAAACGGTCGACGTTGTAGTTTGCGATCAGCTCCGTCGGAAAGTCGAGTTCTTTTATCAACTGTTCGCAATAAGAAAAATCGCCGACGTGCGCTCTGCCGTGCGAATCGCTGCCGAACGTGACGGAAACCTTTTTTTCTTTGCAGAGCGTAAGCATTTCCGTATAGCGGTTCCGCACGTTTCCGCGGTAGCCGTCGGGGGCGAGAGAGGCGTTGTTTACTTCGAGAAATACGTCGAATTCTTTCGCTGCGTCCGTCAATGCGTGATAGTTTAAGGGGTATTTTTCGTTATCCGGGTGTCCGACGATATTGACGTAGGGATTTTGCATTGCGTTGACAAGCGCCGCGGTGTTGGTTCGTTCGCTTGCGGGAGAAAAACAGTCGGGGTGTTGACTGACGATGGTAAAATCGAGTTCTTTCATCGTGGCGGTGGAAAGGTCTACTCTCCCTTTGTCGTCAAGCACGTTTACCTCTGCGCCGAACAGAAGGTTGACGCCGCATTTTTTTCGTTCGATCAATTTCAACCCCCAAAAATACGCGTCCGTCGCGCCGTTCGGCATGCCGAATGCGTGGTCGGTGACGGCGAGGTATGAAAGCCCCTTATCCGCCGCCGCCTTTGCGAGATCGGTCAGTGTGTCCGTCGTGTGGTGACCGCTGGATATCGTATGGGTATGAAAATCGACTGCAAATCGCATTTAGAACACCGCCTTGTGTCTATTTTTTTCTATTATACACCGTTTGTGGGGTTTTGACAATTATTTTGTAATATTTTTTGAGAAAAACCTTAAATTCCACAGAAACTCACATGAAATCAAAGAAAAACCAAAAAATGCTTGTGTGAAAGATTGACAAAGAGAGGATTATGAGATATAATTACAATGTATAATGAATTATTATCCGAAAAAGACGTTTTTTTCGGAAAGGAAGGGGCAAATGGATTTTTACAAACAGTCTTTCATTCAAAAGACCGATCGTATTTCAAGGATCTTGGAACGCACGTTCGCCAAGTTACCCGAAATCGAATCCGCGCGCGCAAAACTTTTAACGGAGTCCTATCGCGAAACGGAGGATCAGCCCACGATTATTAGAAGAGCGAAGGCTTTCGAGCATATTTTGAAGCATATTCCGATCGTTATTCGGGAAGAGGAGTTGATCGTCGGCAGTTCTACGACGAAGCCGAGAGGTTGTCAGACTTACCCCGAGTTTTCTTACGAGTGGTTGGAATCCGAATTCGATACGGTCGCGACGCGTTCTGCAGATCCCTTTTATATTTCCGAACAGACAAAGGCGGACTTAAAGGAAGCGGACGCTTATTGGAAAGGGAAAACCACCAGCGAACTTGCAACCGCTTACATGGAGTCCGAAACGCTTCTCGCGATGAAGCACAACGTATTTACGCCGGGTAACTATTTTTATAACGGCGTCGGGCACGTAACCGTTCATTACGATTGGGTTTTGGCGGTCGGCTTTAAGGGAATTCGGCTTCGCGCGGAAAACGAATTGAAAAATTGTTGCGTCGGACAGGGAAACTATGCGAAGAAGA
This sequence comes from uncultured Clostridia bacterium, assembly GCA_964468815.1. GTDB lineage: Bacteria > Bacillota > Clostridia > Christensenellales > Borkfalkiaceae > UMGS621. Next base: position 10,623 of record CAYXWN010000034.1, read on the forward strand.
GCCGCTTTTTAGAGGCGGTGATCATTTCGTGCGACGCGGCGATCGCTTATGCGCGCCGTTATGCGGAACTTGCGTATCAAGAGTCCGAGCGTTGTTCCGATCCCGAACGCAAAAAAGAACTTTTAATCATTGCGAAAAATTGTTTGAACGTACCCGAAAACGGTGCTTCCGATTTTTACGAGGCATGTCAGTCGTTCTGGTTTGTTCAGCAGTTGATTCAATTGGAGTCCAGCGGACATTCGATTTCGCCGGGACGCTTCGATCAATATATGTATCCTTATTTTAAAAAGGATTACGAGGCAGGAAAAATCACGCTTGCCTTTGCGCAAGAGTTGCTTGACTGCATTTGGATCAAATTGAACGATTTGAATAAGTGCCGCGACGCGGCTTCGGCAGAGGGGTTTGCCGGATATTCTCTGTTCCAGAATTTGATTGTCGGAGGACAGGACGAAAACGGAACGGACGTAACGAACGAACTTTCTTATATGTGCTTGGAGGCGTCCATGCACGTACAGTTGCCGCAACCGTCCCTTTCTATTCGCGTTTGGAACGGCAGTCCCGAAAGTCTTTTGGTTAAGGCGGCGGAACTGACACGGACGGGCGTCGGACTTCCTGCTTATTATAACGATGAAGTAATTATTCCGTCGTTGATGTCTCGCGGATTGACGTTGCAAGACGCGCGTACTTACAATATTATCGGTTGCGTCGAGCCGCAAAAGGCAGGCAAGACGGAGGGGTGGCACGACGCTGCGTTTTATAATATGTGCCGTCCGTTTGAATTTGCCATGCACGACGGCAAGGATGGCGACGTACAAGTCGGACCGAAAACGGGCGACGCGTCGCGGTTTACCACCTTTGAAGAGGTGTTCGACGCTTATAAAAAGCAGATGAATTATTTTATCCGCTTGTTAGTGAATGCGGATAATGCGATCGACGTCGCGCATGCAGAACGTTGTCCCTTACCGTTCGTTTCTTGTATGGTAGAAGATTGTATCGGCAGAGGCAAGAGTTTGCAAGAGGGCGGTGCGATTTACAATTTCACCGGACCGCAGGGCTTCGGCATTGCGAATATGGCGGATTCGCTGTACACGATCAAGAAACTCGTGTTTGAAGAAAAGAAGTTTACCATGGCGGAGTTGATTGACGCCGTAGATCATAATTTCGGGCACGGCGTAGAGCGGCATATGGCGGAAAAGGTCGTCGCGAGGGTGGCTGAGGAATTGGAAAAACAGGGTGCGCCCATGAGTGACGCGGAAAAAGAAGCGATGAAAACTTCTTTGACGGCAGACGGGGCGGACGTTGCGAAATACGCGAAGATTTTAGACGAGATCGAAGCGTTGCCCAAGTTCGGCAACGACGTTCCGGAAGTGGATTTATTTGCGCGTGAAGTCGCTTATACGTATACCAAGCCGATTGAAAAATACGATAATCCGCGTGGCGGAAAATTCCAAGCCGGGTTGTATCCCGTTTCCGCGAACGTTCCGCTCGGCGCACAGACGGGCGCTTTGCCGGACGGCAGATTTGCGAATATGCCGGTAGCGGACGGCGTTTCTCCGACTGCGGGAAGAGATACGCACGGACCGACCGCCGCCGCAAATTCGGTTTCTAAGTTAGACCACTATATCGCGTCCAACGGCACGCTTTACAATCAAAAATTCCACCCGTCCGCATTGGCGGGGGGAACGGGGTTGCATAATTTCATTGCGTTGATTCGCACTTATTTCGATAAGAAAGGAAGTCATATGCAATTTAACGTCGTTTCCAAAGAAACGCTTTTGGAAGCGCAGAAAAATCCCGATAAATATAAGCATCTCGTGGTTCGCGTCGCCGGATACAGCGCGCTCTTTACCACGCTTTCCAAATCCTTACAGGACGATATCATTAATCGTACCGAACAGGGATCGTATTAAACGGAGTGCGTTGCATGGATATATTAGACACAAAGGGGAGAATATTCGATATACAGAAATTCTCCGTACACGACGGACCGGGAATCCGCACGATCGTCTTTTTTAAGGGATGCGTATTGCGCTGTCAGTGGTGTTGCAATCCCGAATCGCAAGAATACGAGATTCAGAAGATGACCATTGCCGGTAAAGAAAAAATCGTCGGACGGGACGTAACCGCGCGCGAGGTGATGGAAGAGGTTTTACAAGATCTTGCCTATTATCGTCGGAGCGGCGGCGGTCTTACGCTTTCGGGCGGAGAGTGCCTGTTGCAACCCGATTTCGCGCGGGCGCTCTTGCAGTCTGCAAAAGAAGCGCATATTTCGACGGCGATCGAGAGTATGGCGTACGTCAAGTACGAGGTGATTGAAAGCATTTTGCCGTATCTCGATATTTACTTGATGGATATTAAACACGTGAATCCCGAAAAGCACAGAAGGTTTACGGGGAAATCAAACGAATTGATTTTGGAAAACGCGCGCAAAGTGGCGCGGTCCGGGCGGACCAATCTCGTGATTCGCGTTCCGACGATTCCCGGCTTTAACGATACGCCGGAGGAAATTACGGCGATTGCGAAATTCGCGGCGTCCCTTCCGGGAGTGGAAAAAATTCACCTGTTGCCGTATCATCGGTTGGGACAGGATAAATACGTCGGGCTGAACCGCCCTTACGCGTTGGACGGCGTACTTCCGCCGCAAAAGGCGCACATGGAAGCGTTGGCGGACGCGGTTCGCGCGGCGACGGATCTGAATTGTCAGATCGGAGGCTGAGATGGATCAACAAAAATTAACCGATTTATTAAGTAACGAGGGAAAACTCAGAATCGTACAAGAGTTAGTTCCCGGAAAACAGATTACGATTGCGCATATCATTGCGAATCCGGATAAGATTCTCTACCAAAAATTGGGGTTGAATCCTGCGGTGGATTATACGAAGAGCGCGATCGGGATTGTCTGTATGTCCCCGGCGGAAACCGCGATCATCGCCGGAGATATCGCCTTAAAGGCGTCCGCCGCGGAGGTCGGGTTCGTCGATCGTTTCAGCGGAACGCTGATTCTCTTGGGAACGGTTTCCGAGGTTACGGCTTCGTTAGAGGCAATCCTTTCTTACGCGCGGAATACGCTCGGCTTTGTGACTTGCGAAATTACGAAAACCTGATGCCGAAAAAGAAAATCATGTTCATCGGCAGAAGCGGCGCGGGAAAGACTACGCTCACGCAAGCTCTGTCCGGAGTGGATTTACAATACAAAAAGACGCAATACGTTAATTATCACGAGTATATTATTGATCCGCCGGGAGAATATATCGAGGACAAGCAGTTCGGTTTTGCGCTCGCGCTGTATTCCTACGAGGTGGACGCGGTCGGATTTCTCATCGCTGCGAACGAACCGTTCTCTCTCTATTCGCCTTGCTGTACGTGTATGACGAATCGAGAAGTCGTCGGGATCGTGACGCAAATCAACCATCCGCACGCGGATGTAAAATTAGCGGAAAATTGGTTAAGACTCGCCGGTTGCGAACGGATTTTTTTCGTCGACAGCGTAACGCGCGAGGGATTGGACGAATTGATTGCGTTTTTGACCGAAGAAAAACCGAAAAATGTGGGAAGTTGACCGCTTTCAAACGGAAATAAACTAAAAGAACAACAAAAACCAACAAAAAGTAATGACAAAACGTTGACTTCTGTGTTTTTTTAGGATATAATAGAATTGTAAAATAAAAGGTAAGGAGATTATTATGGTAAACGAATTTGAAATTAAAAAACAAATTTGCGAAATCGGCAAGAGAATCTACAACCAGGGAATGGTTGCGGCGAACGACGGTAACATTTCCGTAAAGTTGAACGATCACGAGTTCCTCTGCACGCCGACCGGCGTCAGCAAGGGATTCATGACGCCCGAATATATTTGTAAGGTGGACGAAAACGGAAAGGTTTTGCAGGCGAACGCCGGCTTTAAGCCGTCCAGTGAAATTAAAATGCACATGCGTGTTTATAAAGAAAGACCGGACGTAAAATCCGTCGTGCACGCGCACCCCGTTTATGCGACCAGTTTCGCGATTGCGGGAATTCCTTTGACGCAGCCCATTATGCCGGAAGCGGTTATCGCACTCGGTTGCGTTCCCATCGCAAAATACGGCACGCCTTCGACGGAAGAAATCCCCGATGCGGTTTCCGAATGGCTTCCGTATTTCGACGCGGTTCTTTTGGAGAACCACGGTGCGTTGACGTATTCGGATTCTTTGCTTGCGGCATACCACAAAATGGAATCCGTCGAGTTCTACGCGAAACTTCTTTTCAACGCTCGTCTTTTGGGCGGACCGAAAGAACTTTCCAAAGCGCAGGTTGAAAGATTGTATGAGATTCGTCGTCAGTTCGGTATGACGGGTAAGCATCCGGCAAACGTCTGCGTTGCGAATAAGCAGGGTTGCACTAGCTGCCATACGTGCGGCGGTTCTTGCGGCGCGAAGAAAGCGGAAGCGACCGCTACGACTGCAAACAATGCCGATATGGTCGCGGAAATCACCAAAAAGGTCATGAGCGAACTCGGACTGAATAAATAAGTTTATGGATAAAGACGCTATTTCGCGCGCGGTTGAAAGAGCTGTGCGCGAATATCAAGCGAAGGACGGAACGGAGCATAAGCACGTTTGTACCTGCAATATTTCCTTGGAAATAGCCGGGGCGCTTGCCGCCGCCGTAGAAAAGCGCGCGGAGGAGATGGGCGTTAAGGCGGTTGTCTGCGTTGCGGACGCCGGCGGACATCCCGTTTTAGTTCATTCCATGGACGGAGCATATATCGCCAGTTACGACATTGCGGTGAACAAGGCATTCACCGTCGTCGCTCTGAAAATGAGCACGCAGGCATTGTCGTCCTTGGCACAGCCCGGTCAACCGCTTTACGGGATCCAATTTACCAACGACGGCAAGATCGTCGTGTTCGGCGGAGGAGAACCCCTCGAACGCAGCGGAAAAGTGATCGGCGGTTTGGGCGTATCGGGCGGAACGGCGGAGCAGGATACCGCGCTTGCGGCGTTCGGGAAAAATAAATTTAAGGAGATTATCTCGTGGCAGTAAACGAACAAATGGTTCAAGAGATCGTGAGTCAAGTGATCGCGAAGATGCGGATTCAAACCCCGGAGGGAAAGAACGGCATTTTTACGGACATGAACGACGCGATCGCGGCGGCGAAAGAATCGAACGCCGTCGTTCGTAAAATGACCATGGATCAACGGGAAAAAATCATTTCCAATATTAGAAAAAAGACGAAAGAGAATGCGGAGATTCTCGCGCGCATGGGCGTTGAAGAAACGGGCATGGGCAACGTCGGTCACAAGATTTTGAAGCATCATCTCGTCGCGGAAAAAACACCGGGAACGGAAGACATTACGACGACGGCGTGGTCGGGAGATCGCGGACTTACGTTGATCGAAATGGGACCGTTCGGCGTGATCGGCGCGATCACCCCTTGCACCAATCCGAGTGAAACGGTTATTTGTAACGTGATCGGAATGTTGGCAGGCGGCAATACCGTCGTGTTCAATCCGCACCCTGCGGCGATCCGTACTTCTAATTACGCGGTGAATATGATCAACGAGGCTTCTATGGAAGTTGGCGGACCGAACAATATTTGTTGTTCGTTGGAAAAGCCGACGATCGAGTCCTCTGCAATCATGATGAAGCATAAAGATATTCCGCTCATCGTAGCGACGGGCGGTCCGGGCGTCGTGACGGCTGTGCTTTCTTCCGGAAAGCGCGGAATCGGCGCGGGCGCGGGAAATCCCCCTGCTTTGGTAGACGAAACGGCGGATATTCGCAAGGCGGCGGAAGATATCGTCAACGGTTGTACGTTCGACAACAATCTTCCCTGTATCGCGGAAAAGGAAGTCGTTGCGGTTTCGAGCATCATGGACGAATTGATGCACTACATGGTGGAAGAACAGGGCTGCTATCTCGCTTCCAAGGAAGTGCAAGATAAATTGGTGGCAACCGTTTTAACGCCGAAAGGATTGAACAGAAAATGCGTCGGCAGAAGCGCGAAAGTTCTGCTCTCCATGGTCGGGGTTGACGTGCCGGATAATATCCGTTGCATCATTTTCGAGGGAGAGAAAGAGCATCCGTTGATCGCCGAAGAATTGATGATGCCGATTTTGGGAATCGTGCGCGCTAAGGATTTTGACGACGCCGTGGAAAAAGCCGTTTGGTTGGAACACGGAAACCGTCACTCCGCGCATATTCATTCCAAAAATATCGACAATATCACAAAATACGCAAAAGCGATCGACACGGCGATTCTCGTCAAGAACGCACCGTCTTATGCGGCGTTGGGCTTCGGCGGCGAAGGGTATTGCACCTTTACCATCGCGTCGAGAACGGGTGAGGGCTTAACCTCTGCAAGCACGTTCACAAAGCGCAGAAGATGCGTCATGTCGGACAGTTTGTGTATCAGATAAAAGAAGGAGAGTGAAAATGGATATCAATTCCGTAAATATCGAGGAGATCGTAAAACAGGTTCTCGCCGGCATGACGGGTACTGTTTCCAACGGAAACGGATCTGTGTCCGCGGCGAACGGGGAAATTCCCAAAACCGCGCACGTCGCGATGTTGGTCGCTCCCGAAAAATTTGAAGTAAAAGAATACCCGATGCCTGCGGTCGGCGACGACGATATTCTCGTCAAGGTCGAGGGCTGCGGCGTCTGCGGAACGGATGCGCACGAATTTAAGCGCGATCCGTTCAACTTGATTCCCGTTGCGCTCGGACACGAGGGAACGGGTGAAATCGTGAAAATGGGCAAGAACGTCAAAAAGGACAGTGCCGGAAAGGATCTGAAAGTAGGCGACAAGGTTGTTACTTGCATGATCTTTAAGGATAACCCCGATATCACGATGTACGACCTCAATAAACAAAACGTCGGCGGCGCGGACGTATACGGACTGTTGCCGGACGACGATATTCACTTGAACGGTTGGTTTGCCGATTACCTCTTGATCCGTAAGGGATCGACGGTGTTTAACGTCAGCGATTTGGATCTTACGTCCAGAATCTTGATCGAACCGTGTGCGGTTTTGATCCATGCGGTCGAACGAGCAAAGACGACGGGGATTCTCCGTTTCAATACGCCGGTAGCGGTACAAGGCTGCGGTCCGATCGGTTTAATCTGCATCGCGGTACTCCGTACTATGGGCGTTGAAACGATTATCGCGATCGACGGCGAGCAGAAGCGTCTTGATTTTGCGAAAGAGTTGGGTGCAACCGCAACCGTCAATTTCAAGGATTTCAAGGGGATCGACGCATTGACGGAAGGCGTTAAGGCTGCGAACGGCGGAAAACTTGTCGATTTTGCGTTCCAATGCACGGGGTCTCCCGTCGCACACGCGAATATCTATAAATTTATCCGTAACGGCGGCGGACTGTGCGAACTCGGATTCTTCATCAACGGCGGCGACGCTACGATCAATCCTCACTTCGATCTCTGTGCAAAGGAAATTACGTTGGTCGGTTCTTGGGTTTATACGCTCAGAGATTACGTTACCACGTTTGCGTTCTTAAAGCGTGCGAAGGGAATCGGACTTCCCATTGATAAGTTAGTGACGCATCGTTTCCCTCTGAACGAAATCAACGAAGCGCTCCGCACGAATCTTTCGATGCAGGGCTTGAAAATCGCGATCGTAAATCAATAATAAGGAACGATTATGGCAAAGGCAGTTGGAATCTTGGAGGTGTACGGGCTTACCTGTGCGTTCGTCGCGGCGGACGCGGCGTGCAAGGCGGCGGACGTTACGCTGGAAAATTTTGATAAGAATAAACCGGCGAATGCGGACAAACTCCCCGTACCCTTACTGGTTACAATCAAAATGCGCGGGGACGTCGCTGCGGTAGAGAGCGCGATGGAAGCCGCGAAAGCGGCGGCGACCGCTTTGACGGGAATCGTGGCGAGCCACGTGATCCCGAATCCCGAATCGGATACGCAAAAGATGTTGAATCTGAGCGGTATGGATAAAAATTAAAATCAGATAAAAAATCGGAGGATATAAAAATGGCATACGAAGCATTGGGCATGGTAGAAACCAGAGGTCTTACGGCTGCGATCGAAGCGGCGGATGCAATGGTGAAAGCGGCGGAGGTTACGTTAATCGGAACCGAGAAAATCGGTAGCGGATTGGTAACCGTCATGGTCAGAGGGGACGTCGGTGCGGTTAAGGCTGCTACCGAAGTCGGAAGCAACGCGGCTGCTAAACTTGGCGAGTTGGTTGCGGTTCACGTAATTCCCAGACCTCATAACGACGTCGAGAAGATTTTGCCCGGGTTCGGAAAATAATCGGGTATGGGCAGCGCACTGGGTTTTATTGAGATATCCGGCGTAGTCGCGGCGGTTGACGCATTGGACATCATGTGTAAAACGGCTGACGTACAGCTGGTTACCTGGGAGCGGAAGCTGGGCGGCAGACTGGTAACTCTGATCGTGAAAGGAAACGTTTCCGCTGTCAGAGAAGCGGTGGAATCCGCCTCTCAGCAGGCGATCAAAAAACCCGTCTGTAAAGCGGTGATTGCGAATCCGCATCCCGAAATCGAAAAAATCATAGCAAAGAGCGCGGCGCGGCTCACCAAAAAGCAAGCGGCGCAGCAAGGCGCGGAGGAAAAGAAATCTCCACGCAAAAAATAATTAAGATATCTTTAAGGAGGATATAAAAATGGCATTGGAAGCATTGGGTATGGTTGAAACCAGAGGTTTGGTTGCTGCGATCGAAGCGGCGGACTCCATGGTCAAAGCGGCAAACGTTACGCTGATCGGAACGGAAAAGATCGGTAGCGGATTGGTAACCGTTATGGTCAGAGGTGACGTCGGCGCGGTTAAGAGCGCAGTCGAAGCAGGAGCGAACAACGCTTCGAGATTGGGTGAATTGGTTGCTACGCACGTAATCCCCAGACCTCACACCGATGTTGAGAAGATCCTTCCTCAGGTAAAATAAGGTAAGGGATTCTTAACTTCTTATCAAAAACATGACTCCCACGCCTTCGGGCGTGGGGAAGATATGTTTTTTCGCAGAAAACGGGTTAATATTAACACCGTATTTTTTCGTATTGCTTTTTAAGCGCAAAATAATAAAAGGATCGGGGATAGACGGCATGGATCAGAATGAAATTGCAGTCGTAACCAGAATGATATTGGAATCCATCGAAAAGGGAAAGACTTCTTCGAGAGGCTATATGGTTCCCATCGGGGTTTCCGCGCGTCACATTCATTTGACGCAGCAAGACGTAGAAACGCTTTTCGGAGCGGGTTATCGTTTAACAAAGAAGAAAGATCTGATGGGCGGTCAGTTTGCGTCTAACGAGTTGGTAACCATTGTCGGGTTAAAACTCCGCGCAATCGAGAACGTTCGCATTTTAGGACCGGTGAGAAATGCGTCGCAGGTGGAAATTTCCGCTACGGACGCAATAAAACTGGGGATAAAAGCACCCATTCGCGAATCCGGGAATATCGCGGGTTCTGCGCCGATCGCAGTGGTCGGTCCGAAGGGGGCAATCTATTTGAAAGAGGGCTGTATCGTCGCCAAGCGTCATATTCATATGTCGCCGGAGGATGCGCGTCAAGCAGGCGTTTCGGACGGGCAGATCGTGTCCGTAAAGGTGGATAACGAGCGCGGCACGGTGTTTAACAACGTGCAGATCCGCGTTCATCCGTCTTTTACGTTGGAGATGCACATTGATACGGACGAGGCAAATGCCGCGAAGATCGCGACGGGACAGTTGGCTGATATCG
>CAYXWN010000035.1:0-18866 GCA_964468815.1 uncultured Clostridia bacterium
GTCTTGACACCTTTTATTCAGTGTATCAAGACTAATCATTTTTAATGGTGCGGATAAAGGGACTTGAACCCCCACTCTCTCGAAACAGATCCTAAGTCTGTCGCGTCTGCCAATTCCGCCATATCCGCGTTCCGTAATATTTTATCATAATGCTAAAATAATTGCAAGTTTTTAATTATATTATTTTTTGAAGAAGTAAAAACATATAGATTAGGCGGAGTTTTGCTGTGAGAAAACTCCGCTTTTGTATCGGTAATATCGAAAACCGATTTCGGCTATTTGGTAAGTTCTGCAAAAGATTAAAAGGGAGGCTATTGTTTGAAGAATTTGACAACGAAAGACTCTTGTTGTATAATATAGATGAAAAACTTTGCTTGCAATGGCTTTTTCATGCCTTGTTTTAACGTGCGGCTATTATTTGCGCTTGGCAAATAACGGGGCCGATAGCGGTGCAAAAATTTATTTTTGCAAGCCGTTTAATCTTCTAATGGAACGAGTCGAGAAAATAAAGGTTTTTAAGACGAGAATTTCTCTTTCTTCGTGCAGAACCATTTCTGCACTTAAAAAATACAAAAAAATCGGAAGAGCGGTAACATGATGAAAAAAGAAAAAATGAATGAAAGGATTGTGATCGAAGCGGAGTGTTGCGGAGCGGTCAGTTACGACATGATTGCCGGCGGCGTTTCGCCCTTTAATCGGCTTTATGTGAAAAATAATTCCGATGAGGACATAAAAGACATAACGGTTGCGATTACGTCAGCCCCCGAGTTTATTTTGCCGGTGACGTTTGATCAGCCGTTATTGCCGCGGCGTTCTACGCTGAATTTTGAGGCGGGGATTCGTCTTTCTCCTTTGTTTTTGGTTGCGCAAGATCAACGAGAAGAGGGGAAAATATTTGTAGAAATCAGAAGCGGTAAAACGCCTTTAAACGAGGCGAGTTATTCTGTTTCCGTCCTCGGTTTCAATGAATGTGATTATTGTGCTCGCCCGATCGGGTTGGCGTATTTTGTGCGGCGCACAGCGGAAGTTAATCTTCTGCGTAATGCCGCCGAACGGCAAATGGAAGAATGGAAAGTGCCTGCTTTTTCCGGATATGCGTCCGCAAAGAAGAATGACGTGCGTTATTTCTTTGCGGCGGTTTACGCCGTATTGGCAGAAAAGGGCTTTGTTCGCGCCGAACAGACTGCGGACAGTGCTTATATCGGTTCGCATCGCGATATGTTGGCAAGCAGAACGGCTTCTTCGGTGGAACTTGCACTCTTATTTGCCGCGGTTTTGGAATCTGCCGGGATCAATTGTGTTTTCGGGAAAAGAGAATCGGAATGGTATGTCGGAGCGTTTTTGACGGACGAATGTTTCCCTGACGTTTTAACGGACGATGCTTCCGCATTGGAAAAGCGCATGGAAAAGGGTGTTCGGGCTATTTCCATGGTGTCTGTTTCCGGGGTGTTTGCCGGAATGGCGTTTGAGGGTAATGAAAATCGAACCATTGCGGAGTTGAAAAAGAATCCGATTGAGTATGTGATCGACTTAAAGCGTGCGCGGATTATGCGCGTTCGTCCTCGTCCGGAGCGCGTAAAAGCAGGGAAGGGATACAACTTGGTGGAGTCTTCGGATTTCGATAATACCGCCGCTCCGGGAAAAATCAGCGAGTTATCGGGTGATTTTGCGGGAGATAAGAATCTGACGCGAGAGAAACAATGGGAACGCCGTTTGTTGGAATTGGATATGAAAAATCCGCTTCTCAATTTTCGCGCGAATGGTTATACGGTTAAGATTGCCACCGCGAATTTGACCGATTTTATTGACCATTCGTTTGACGGCGGAGAATTTGAGGTTGAATCTCTTCCTGCAACCGAACGGGGAACGGAAGAACTGTCCGCCGCCTTTGCTAAGGCAAGTCAGTTAAAACCGCTTGCGGAATATCTTCGCTACGAGTATCAAGCAAAGCATTTAATGACGACGAGCGAGGGGAAAGAATACGAGAAAAATCTCCTAACGCTTTACCGTCGGGATAAGTTGCGGCAAGAAGAAACGGGAACGAATACTCTGTATTTGGCTGCCGGTTTTTTGAAATACTACGTCCCCGGAGATTCGGAAGCGAAATACGCTCCGCTTTTATTGTTTCCCGTGAACATGAGTCGTCGAGGCTTGGCGCGACCACGTTATTTTTTGACGTTAAATACGGACGACGTGCAGGTTAATAACGCTCTTTTGGAATATTTGTACATTCAATATAACATCGACGTGCGCGGATTGGGTGATCTCAATCTCGGTTCTCGCCCCAACTTGATTGCGATTATCGAGCGTTTGAAAAAAGAAACGGTGTCGCAGAAGCAGTGGGACGTGTACGACAGCATTTATTTGTGCAGTCTGTCTTTTGCCAATTACTTAATGTGGAAAGAAGTGCGCACTCGTTCGGAAAAATTAAGAGAAAGCGTGCTGATTCGGTCGTTCATTGCGAATCGTTCTGAATTCGGAACGGAACGAATGATTGAGGCTTCTTCTGACGAGGCTTATACGGGGGGAGATCGTATTCTGCTTCCCATTAGTGCGGATTCTTCGCAGTTTTCCGCAATTAAAGATTCGTTAGACAAGAGTTTTGTCTTACACGGCCCTCCCGGAACGGGAAAGTCGCAGACGATTACCAATATTATCGTTAACAATATCGTGCGCGGCAAACGCGTGTTGTTCGTTGCGGAAAAGGCTGCTGCATTAGAAGTCGTTAATAAACGATTAAAGGATATCGGCGTCGGTGCTTTCTGTTTGGAACTTTATACGGATAAAACACAAAAGACCGAAGTCGTTGCAAAACTTGCCGATACTTTTCGGTTAGCAGGCACGGCAGAGAGTGCGAAAGGCTCTGCGACGTCTGACGAAATCGCGCTTTTAATGGATAAATTGGGCGGCGAGTTGGATGCGATACATAAAAAACAAAGACTCGGCTTTTCGGTGTACGAGGGGATTTTAGGGTATCTGGAAAACAAAGACGCACCCGATTGTCTGCGAATTGATCCGATTTTTTACGAGAAGTTGACGGAGGAGTCCTTTAACCGTTACCTTGCTTTGTTGACCGAATTGTCTGTTCGGGCCAAAGAGTGCGGAAGTATAGAAAAATCTCCGTTCCGCCGCGTGGGAAAGATTCCTTATGATGAAAAATGGCGTGTGCGCGGAGAAAACGCGCTTACTGTTTTACAACGGGAACTTCGTCGTTTGCGTGAATACGCTAAGGATTTAGTGTCCGTGTTTAATATGCGTACGGTTTCTTTGACGGGGAGAAAACTTAAAAGTTTGTATGAAGTATGCGTTTTGTTAAAAACGCCTGCCGTCGGGACTTATCTTTCGCATGCGAACGGAGCGGATTACGGATTGATCGAGGGGTATTTCCATTTATTGGAAACGAAAAAACGCTTGGAAAATGATTTTACGCGTCGTTATCGAACACTTCCGTCGCGTGAACTTTATGCGGAAATAATCGCGTCGAAAGACAGCGAGCGTGCGCGTATGCGTATGGCGAAGCGCGTTGCATCGCAGTCGCGGTATGAACTTGCTCGCGACGAACGGGAAGCGTATTTTACCGAAATGTGGCGGATTGCCGCAACGGAAGAAACTTTCTCTAAGCGATTGAAAGAAATTGCTCTTTTGACGGGAGAAAAGGCTTCTGAATCGAGCGTAACCGCAGCAGCGGACGCGGTTCGTCGTTTGCATGATTGTGCGGCGAATCTTTACGTTGAACCCGATTACGGCATATATCGAGAGAGTTGTAAATTTATCTTGGATAACGCACCGTATTTGCCGGTTGTTTTCTACTGTAAATCGTACGAGAACGCAATGGAAGCAGACGCCGAATTCCGTTCGGCTTTTGCAATCACGGATGAGGACGATCAGGGTGAAGACGTCGTTAAGAAATTGGAAATGCTCTCTACGCTCGGCAAGAATATGGATTACGTCGGCAGTTGGAGTAAGTATCAAGAAATCGTAGAAGATTGCCGCGCAAACGGCTTTGATTTTGTGTTAGAGCCGTTAAAGGCGGGTGAAATTACGGCAGAAGATATTCTCTCTTGTTTCAAAAAGTGCGTTTATTACAATTTTGCCAAGAGCGAAATTTCGCTGAATGATCGCTTGTGTCGTTTTTCGGGGTTGGAACTTGAAGAGGCGACCGAACGGTTTCGGTTGTTGACCGAGGAATACGAGCGTCTTTGTCGCACGGAGATCGTGCGCCGTCTTACGGCGAATATCCCGACCGCCGAGGATGAGGGCGAGCATAATTTGGAAAAGATCGTCTTATATCGCGCAGAAAAAAATTCGGTAAAGGGAACGAGCCTTAGAAATCTTTTCGATCAGATTCCGCATATTCTTGCGGGGGCGTGTCCCTGTATGCTGATGTCGCCTGCTTCCGTAACGCAGTATTTGGATATGGATAAGCATCGCTTCGATCTTGTTGTGTTTGACGAAGCCTCTCAGATTCCGACGTGTAAGGCGGTGGGGGCGATTGCGAGAGCCGAGCGCGTTATTGTCGTCGGCGATCCCAAACAACTTCCTCCGACAACCTTTTTCGGTGTAGAGTTTAAGGATGAAGAGAATCTTGATGTCGAGGATTTAGACAGCGTTTTGGACGATTGCCTTGCGGTCGGTATGCCCGAACGCCATCTTTTGTGGCATTACCGTTCGCATCACGAGTCGTTGATTGCGTTCAGTAACGCCATGTTCTACGATAACGCGCTCTTTACCTTTCCTTCTCCGTCCGAACGGGACTCTAAGGTTACGCTTACGTACGTGGAGGGCGGATTTTACGATCGCGGCGGCTCTAAGGTGAATAAAAAAGAGGCGGACGATTTGATTGCTGAAGTGATTTCCCGTTTGCAGAATCCCGTTTATGCCGCGCAGAGCATGGGGATCGTTACGTTCAGTACCGCGCAACAGAATTATATTTACGATAAATTAAACGAGGAACTTCGTAAAAATCGTTTGGACGAGGCGGCTTATCAGTGTAATGAACCCTTGTTTGTGAAGAATTTGGAAAACGTACAAGGGGACGAGCGCGACGTTATTTTGTTTAGCGTGGGATACGGTCCGGATCGAGAGGGAAAACTTTCGCTCAATTTCGGTCCGTTGAATCAGGCAAACGGTTACCGTCGATTGAACGTTGCGGTTACGCGCGCCCGTATGGAAATGCGCGTGTTTAGTAGTTTGCGCGGAAACATGATTGATTTGAATCGTACGGATTCACGCGGGGTACGTTGTTTAAAGGCGTTTTTGGAATACGCGGAAAAAGGAAACGATATGCTGGTGTTTGATCGAAAGGACGTTGTGTCGCGCAAGCACGGGATCGGTTGGGAGATTGCAAAGGAACTTTCGGATCGAGGAATTCGTTGTGATTACGATTTGGGCGTTTCCGATTTCCGTATTGACGTCGCGATCGTCGATCCTCGCGATCGGAATCGTTATATACTCGCGGTTATTTGCGACGGAGAAAACGAGCGGCGGATTCGCAGCGTACGAGATCGCGTAACGTTACAGAATAAAATCTTAAAAACGTTAGGCTGGAACGTATGTCGCCTTTGGACGGTCAATTATTTGAACAATCCAAAGCGAGAAATTCAGAAGATCAAAGATTTAGTCGCGCAACTTGCCGCCGTGCGTGCGCCGAGTAAAAAAGCAATGCGCGAGGCGCTTTCCCGTTACCGTCGTGCGTATCGCGTTGCGAACGTAAAACCGATCGCGAAGGGAGGCGTTGATTTCGTGCTTGCGGAAACCAACCGTTCGGTAATAAAAAAGAAGGCGGAATCCGTTATTGAAGTCGAACAACCGGTTGAAGAGCAGTATCTTTTGGAGCGGTTAGCATACGTTTATAACGTTCCGAAGACGGCAAAGCGTGCTATGGCTGCCTTGCAATCGGTCTTGGATTTGCTTTCCGATTGCAAAAAGACAGAGGGCGGCGTCGTTTGGTATCGTACCAAAGAACCCGAATTTTTCCGTCCGTTGGATGCCAAATTCAAGCGTGATTTCATGAAAATTGATTTGAGTGAGATTGTCGTTGCCGTGCGTTGTGCGGCGGAATGCGGCATGCCGATGGAAAAAGAAGAACTCGTAAAAGAGGTGATTTCGCTGTTCGGAATTCCGCGGCGAACCAAGTCTGTTGTCGATCGCATTGAACGAGCGATTGCGCTCGCTGTCGGCGGGAACTATATTATTTGTACGGTGGACGGAAAATTTACTGTATAAGATAAAATCGTTTTCGTCAATGTTATGAAAAAGACGTAGAAAAAGGGGACTTTCCGAAAAAGAAAGTCCCCTTTTGAGTAACGATTAAATTAAGTCGACGACCGTATCGCAGATCCGTTCGCCCTTGTCGTGCGCCGCAGCCATATCGGCAAGCACTTGCGGAACGTCTTCGTATTTTGCATGACAATGTTTCAGCTTGGAAAAGTTAACTGCATTGTTTGCAATCAAGTTGATGCTGATTTCAATATTGCCGTAACCCGAATTGACGCAGAAAATATGAAGTTGCTTTTTCATCGCCGGGGTAAAGGAAACGGGGCTGTTTTTAATTACGTCGCCCGTAATAGCGACGGGGGCGTTAAATCCTGCGAGGTTAAATGCCATTCGTGCGCTGATATCACTGTTCAGATTGTAGACGACGTGTTTTGCCATTCTTCCGCCGGTAAGCGACGAAACTTCTTTAACCCAATTGTCGTCTGCCCCCAAGGTGTAATAAATCCCCGTATTTTTTGCGATTTCCAACGATTCCGGATTCGTATCGATTAAGATCGGTACGGCTTGATAGTAAATCAATAACTGCGATAAGATGTTAGAGAGATTATCTCCGCCGATTACCGCTACGTGATCACCTTTTTGCACTTCCAATTTATCTATAATTTCAATTGCCTGAGAAACGTAATCCACGTAAAGTGCGTCCTCGTCCGATACGCTATCGGGGAGAAAGTAAAGAGAGGGGGTAGGCATAACTGCGAAATCTCTCAAAAACCCGTCGAAATTTTCTCCTGCAATTTGCAAATCCGAACAATGAATACGATCGTCATTGCGACAGTTATAACATTCCTTACAATCAAGTGCCGGACTTATAAATACACGCATATCTTTTTGCAGACTGAACATGTTTTCGCCGATTTCGCTTACGACGCCGATTCCGTAAGAACCGGAAATCATATTGCTCTTGACAGAGCCGTTATAGCGGAGAACGTCTGCCAGTGTTATAAGTGCTTTCGTAACTTTTACTTTGGTGGATACCGTGTTGTCGAACGGTTCGTTTTTTTCGATTTCTTCCACCCGATACGGTTCGATTACTTTCCAGCCCTTCATTTTGCCTTCCTCTATTCGTTTTTGTATAATTTTAACATTTTTATAATTGTTTGGCAAGCAAAAAGCGCGAGGAAAATTTTTTGATAAAATTTCCGAAAGTAATTGTCATACGGTTGACTAAAACTGAAAATTATATTATAATAACTAAGAAATAAGTCAAGTAAGCGAAAAAGAGGTGAAAACAGTGAAACAAGAGATTCATCCCGATTACCATGAGGTTACAGTCGTCTGCGCATGCGGAGAGACTTTTAAGACGGGGTCCACGAAAAAAGGGGACACGATCAAAGTAGATATCTGCAGTAAGTGCCATCCGTTTTTCACGGGCAAACAGAAGCTGGTTGATACCGGCGGGCGTGTGGACAAGTTTAACAAGAGATACGGTCTGGACAAATAATTGAAAGGGCTCTAAGAAGTAGTCAAATACGCTTAGAGCCCGTTTTTTTAATATTTCGTTATGAATAAAAAACAAGAAAAGGATAAAAAGGTAAAAGAAAAGCGCACTTCGATCGGTGGTCAAGCAGTTATGGAAGGCGTCATGATGCGCGGCTCATCCTCGATGGCGACCGCCGTTCGCGATGCCGACGGTGTTATCCGTATCGAATCTAAACGCATAAAGCCCTATAAAGAGCGTAATCTTTTTTTGCGCCTGCCTATCGTGCGCGGATGCGTCGCGTTCTTCGATTCGTTCGTTTCCGGAACGAAAATTTTGACGCGTTCCGCGGAGGTTTACGGCGAGGGCGAACCGTCCAAGTTTGAAAAATGGATGGCGGAAAAACTGAAAATCAATTTAATGAGCGTCATTATCGCTGTTTCTATGTTGTTGGGCATCGGGCTTGCCGTGCTGTTTTTCGTGCTTGGTCCGATTTGGTTGCGCATGGGGGTAGAGTGGATTGTCGGTACAGTGCAGACCGCACCGTACGAATTCGGTTTGGTTGCCAAGAATTTTATTGAGGGCGGCTTTAAGATATTGATTTTTGTGCTCTATATTTTGTTGACCTCGTTAGTAAAGGACGTTCGTCGGACGTATCAATACCACGGCGCGGAGCATAAGACGATTTCTTGTTATGAAGCAGGGTTAGAACTTACTCCCGAAAACGCAAAAAAATGCTCGCGTGTGCACAATCGGTGCGGAACGACGTTTATGGTATTCGTTTTGGTGATCAGTATTTTGACTTTTGCGTGCGTGGAAGCCCTTCTTAACGGATGTAACGTTCAAGTTGAGGGTGTTTGGCGTGTTCTTTTAAAAATAGCGTTTTTTCCGTTTGTGGCAGGAATTTCCTATGAATTGTTGAAAGGGCTTGCGAAAACCGATTGTTGGATTTTTTATCCGTTGAAAGCACCGGGATTGTTGTTGCAACGCATTACGACCAAAGAGCCTGACGAATCAATGTTGGAAGTTGCGATTGCCGCGTTTAATAAAGTGATGGAAATGGATGCCGATCAGACGATCCCGGAACAGAAGTTTGTGGTGGCAAAGAAACGCTCTCAGTTGTTTGACGATGTGAAAGCCGTGTTGCTTCGTGCCGGAATCAATGAAACGAGCGATGCCGAATGGATCGTTGCAACGGCGCTCGGCGTGAAACGGAGCGAAGTTCATTCCGACTCAATCGTTACGCCGAAATACGTGGAAGAGGCGATGCGTCTTGCCGAAGAACGAGCAACGGGCAGACCGCTTTGGTATTGTGTCGGCGACGCCGATTTTTACGGCTATATTATAAAGGTAGACGAGCGCGTATTGATTCCTCGTCCGGAAACGGAAGAACTTGTGGAACACGCTCTTCCCGAAATCGGAGAAAACAGTCGCGTGCTCGATCTTTGTACGGGAAGCGGTGCGATTGCGATCGCCGTGCAAAAAAAGACGAATGCGCACGTTACCGCTTCGGATATCAGTACCGATGCGCTTGATTTGGCAAGAGAGAACGTGCGGAAAAACGGTGCGGAAATAGAGTTGATCGAAAGCGATCTGTTTGAAAATTTATCCGGACGTACGTTTGATGCGATTTTAACGAATCCGCCCTACGTTCGTTCGTCCGATATGGACGGATTGCAACGCGAGGTGTGTGATTTTGAACCGCATTTGGCGCTAGACGGCGGAGAAGACGGGCTTGCATTTTACAGAAGAATAGCACGGGAAGCATCTTCGTATCTTGCGGACGGCGGATTTTTGTTGGCGGAATGCGGTTACGATCAAGCAGATGCTGTGGCGGAACTGTTTTCTGTGATCGGGGAAACCGAAGTGATTTCCGATCTTGGAGGGATTCGTCGAATGGTAAAGGTGAAACATGTTTAAGAAATTAGATAAATTACTCGATCGCCACGCGAAACTTTCCGAACTGGTGGCAGATCCTGCGGTTTTAGTGCGCATGGACGAGTGGAAAGCGTATTCCAAAGAACTCGCCGATATGCAAGAAACCGTGGAGAAATATCTCGAATATAAAAAAATCGCTTCGGATATGGAAGGTGCGAAAGAACTTCTCGACGCCGAAACGGACAAAGAGATGAAAGATATGCTGAACGAGGAGATTTTGACTTGCAAAAAGAAATTGGAAGAAATCTCTTCGGAATTGCGAATTTTGCTTTTGCCCAAAGATCCGAACGACGATAAAAACGTTATTATGGAAATTCGCGCAGGCGCCGGTGGGGACGAGGCAGGCTTGTTCGGTTACGAGTTGTACCGAATGTACGTTAAGTATGCCGAGCGTCACCGTTGGAAAACGGAGGAAATAGAAAATAACTCCACCGAACTTGGAGGAATCAAAGAGGTCGTCTTTTCTATCAGCGGAAAGGGCGTTTACAGTAAATTAAAATATGAGAGCGGCGTTCACCGCGTGCAACGCGTGCCCGAAACGGAATCGCAAGGGCGCGTGCATACTTCTACCGTTACTGTGGCTGTTTTGCCGGAAGTAGAGGACGTTGAAGTAAATATCGACGAGAAAGATTTGAAGATTGATCTTTTCCGTTCGGGCGGAGCAGGCGGTCAGCACGTCAATAAGACCGAATCGTGTATTCGTATTACGCATCTTCCAACGGGAATCGTAGTCGTTTGCCAAGACGAACGCTCTCAAACCAAAAACCGTGAAAAGGCAATGAAAGTATTAAAAAGCCGTTTGTACGATTATTATCAAAGCGCGTACGAAAAAGAATATTCGGAGAATCGTCGTAGTCAGGTCGGCACGGGCGATCGTTCTGAGCGGATTCGTACGTATAACTTTCCGCAGGGGCGCGTAACCGATCATCGTATCGGCTTTACGCTTTACGCTTTGGATAATTTTATCATGGGGGATATGGATGAAATGATCGACGCACTTGCAATCGCAGACAGAGAAGCGAAATTGACGCAAAGTGCGGAGGAAGCGTAATTTTACTCAATGGAGGAACTGCATAGATGGAATTGTCCGAAAAGGTTGCGAATATCGCGCCGTCTTTGACGCTTGCGATTACCGCAAAAGCGAAACAGATGAAAAAGGACGGAATTTCGGTCGTCAGTTTTGGTGCTGGCGAACCTGATTTCAACACGCCGGAGTACATTGTTGAAAGTGCGAAAAGGGCACTCGATATCGGGTTTACGAAATATACGCCTGCTTCCGGCACGCCGGAATTGAGAGAGGCGATCGTCGAAAAATTCAAAAAGGATAACGGACTGTGTTATACGCCCGAGCAGATCGTCGTATCATGCGGTGCAAAAAGTTCGCTGTTTCATGTGATTGCCGCATTGGTTGACGTCGGTGACGAGGTTTTGATTCCATCGCCGTATT
Source organism: uncultured Clostridia bacterium (assembly GCA_964468815.1). Lineage (GTDB taxonomy): Bacteria > Bacillota > Clostridia > Christensenellales > Borkfalkiaceae > UMGS621. The sequence goes on from CAYXWN010000035.1 coordinate 11,079, forward strand.
GGCTGACTTATCCAGAACTCGTAAAGTTGGCGAGCGGTGAATGTGTGTTTGTTCAGACAAAAAAAGAGCGCGGCTATAAAGTAACTGCGGCAGAATTAAGAGCACGCACGACGGATAGAACGAAACTGTTGATTCTCAATTCTCCCAATAATCCGACGGGTGCGGTTTATACGAAAGAAGAACTTTCTGCGATTGCCGCTTATGCGGAAGAGTTCGGGATTTACGTCATCTCCGACGAAATATACGAAAAACTCGTTTACGGCGGAGAAACGCACGTTTCGATTGCCGGATTATCCGATTATATGAAAGCCCATACGGTAGTGATCAACGGCGTATCGAAAAGTTATGCGATGACGGGGTGGAGGATCGGCTATCTCGCCGCACCGACGGCAATCGCGAAGGCAATCGGTGCAATGCAGAGTCATACGACCAGTAACCCCAATTCCGTTGCGCAATATGCTTCCGTTACCGCTCTTTCGGGTGGGGGCGATTTTATTGAAACGATGTGCAAGGTTTTTGATGAGCGTCGTCGTCTTATGGTCGATACGTTAAAGACGATTGACGGTATAGATTGTTACGAACCGAAAGGGGCTTTTTACGCTTTCTGCGACGTATCTTCTCTTTACGGGAAGTCTTACGAAGGCGTGTTGGTTGACGGTTCGCTCTCGTTTGCGGACTGCGCATTGAAAGAGGGAGTCGCTTTAATCCCGGGGATTGCGTTCGGCGACGACCGCTGTATTCGCCTTTCTTATGCGATTTCCAAGGAAGATATCGCCGAAGGCTTGCACAGACTTGCTCTTTTTGTGAAAAAATTAAAATAACTTGCGTGAAAGTATGAAAAACCGATTGAAAAATTTATAAAAATAGGTTACAATAGATATAAGAAAATAACGGAGGGCTTTTTCTATGAAAATCGTTTACGGACTCAAAGGAACGGGGAAAACCAAGATTGCTATCAACGGCGCGAACGGAGACGTTCAAACTGCAAAGGGGCATATCGTTTTCGTGACGGATACCAAGCGCTATATGTATGATTTGAAGCGTGAGATCCGCTTTATCGATGTCGCTGACTTCGGTGTCGCGGGAGAAGACGGGCTGAAAGGCTTTTTGTCGGGTATTATCGCTGCGAATGCGGATAATGAATATGTTTATTTAGACGGCGTTGCGCGCATTACGGGAAAAGAACTTTCCGCTTTGGAAGCGTTCTTTGCCGCAATCGAAAAGTTGGAAAATGATTTTTCGGTCACGTTCGTCATTACGTGCAGCGCAGCAAAAGAAGAACTGCCTGCGTTTATCGCGAAATACGTCGGCTGACAAAATTGCGAATCGTGAAAGTCGGGGGTAACGCTATCCCCGATTTTTTTCAATAGGAGGTATCGAATGCGCTTTATCAGTACACGCGGCGGCGACGTCGCGAAGAACGCTGCGGAAGCGATCGTTAACGGTTTGGCGAAGGACGGCGGACTATACGTGCCCGAACGGTTTCCCTCGTTTAAGGACGTGCTTGCGGAAATGGTCGATGAGGATTATCCGACGCGTGCCGTTCGCGTGCTTTCCGCTTTTTTGGAAGAATACGATAGAGAAAAACTTTATGTCGCTTGCTGTAAGGCGTACGGTCAGTTTGAAGAGGGCGAACCTGCACCCGTCGTAAAAATGGACGACGGATATTACGTCATGGAACTCTTTCACGGACCGACGCTTGCGTTTAAGGACGTCGCGCTTACTCTTTTGCCGTACCTTTTGCGCGAGGGGTGTAATTTGTGCGGAATAGACGATACCGTTCTGATTTTGGTTGCTACGAGCGGCGATACGGGCAAGGCTGCGTTAGAGGGCTTTAAGAATGCCGACGGGATTAAAATCATGGTATTTTATCCGGGGGAAGGCGTTAGCGAAATGCAAAAACGGCAGATGTCCGTTCAAGAGGGCGAAAACGTATCTGTCTTGGCGGTTGAGGGCAATTTCGACGATTGTCAATCGGCTGTTAAGCGTATCTTTTCTGATAAAGAGGCAATACGGCTTCTGAAAGAAAAGAATTATATTTTATCGTCCGCAAATTCTATCAATTTCGGTCGGCTTTGTCCTCAAATCGTCTATTATTTTTCTGCATATTGCGATTTGGTCGGAGCAGGCGAGATCAAACTTGGCGACGAGGTAAATTTTGTCGTTCCGACGGGAAATTTCGGTAATATTTTGGCAGGTTGGTATGCGAAAAAAATGGGACTTCCGATCGGGAAACTGATTTGTGCGTCCAATGCGAACAATATTTTGACGGATTTCTTTGCTTCGGGTAAATATGATTTGCACCGTCCTTTTTTCAAGACGACCAGTCCTTCTATGGACATCTTGATTTCTTCTAATTTAGAGCGTCTTGTATTCGAGTGTGCGAATAGAGATGCGGAGTTGACCGCCGCTCGCATGAAAGAACTTGCGGAAAAGAAGCAATATACGCTTTCTGCGCGAGAAAACGCGCTGTTGACAAAAGAGTTTTATGCAAATTTTGCCGGGGAAAAAGAGGTTTCGGAAACCATCGGTAATTTCTTCGAGGAATACGATTATCCGCTTGATCCGCATACCGCGGTAGCCGTTGCCGTTCATAACGGTTACGTGTGTGAAACAGGGGATAGCAAGCCGACCGTGATATTGTCGACGGCTAGCCCTTATAAATTCCCAGAAAGCGTATTGCATGCAATGGACGTGAGTTTTTCGGGGGACGGTTTCGACGCGGCTGAAAAGTTGGAAGAAGAAACCGCCGTTCCGATCCCGATGCAAATTACGCGGTTAAAAACCTTGCCTATTCGGTTTACGGCAAAAGCCGAGCCGAATGTCCTTTTGAAAGAGGTACTTGCCTTTATCGAGAGGTAACGATTGCCTTTTTAAGGGCAGCATGATATAATTATTTTCAGACAATGATCTGCGGAGGATAGAATGGACGATCAAAAGAAGATTTTAATGAGCGGAATTCAACCGAGCGGTATTTTAACGATCGGGAATTATTTGGGTGCTATTCAAAACTGGAAGAAATTACAACGTGATTTTGAATGTGTATTCATGATGGCGGATCTTCATACGCTGACCGTCCGTCAAGATCCTGCTCAACTTAGAAAAAATACGTTAGAACTTACCGCCTTGTACCTTGCTTGCGGATTAGATCCCGTGCGGTCTGCTCTCTTTTTGCAGTCGCATATTTCCGCACATGCGGAACTTACCTGGATTTTAAATACGGTGACTTATCCCGGGGAACTTTCCCGTATGACGCAATTTAAGGATAAAAGCACGAAGCATGAGGATAATATCAATATGGCGTTGATGGATTATCCGGTTTTAATGGCTGCGGATATTCTTCTGTATCAAGCGGATCTCGTTCCTGTCGGAGCGGATCAAAAACAGCATCTTGAAATCACGCGCGATCTTGCGATTCGTTTTAATCATCGTTACGGCGATACGTTTAAGATTCCGGAACCTTATATTTCGGAAAGCGGTGCTCGTATCATGAGTTTGCAGGAGCCGGATCGGAAAATGAGTAAGTCGGATTCTAATATAAACGGATTTATTTCAATGAGTGACGATCGCGATACGATTATTCGTAAATTTAAGCGTGCCGTGACGGATAGCGATACTTGTGTCGTTGCTTCGCCGGAAAAGCCGGGAATAACCAATCTGTTGACGATTTACAGTTTGTTCGCAAACAAAACGATCGCAGAAGCGGAGCAAGAATTTGACGGTAAGGGATACGGAGAGTTTAAGTGCGCCGTCGGTGAAACGGTTGCGGACGCACTCGATCCTATTCGCGCGGAAAAGGATCGTTTGTTGGGCGACAAGACGTATCTTTATTCCGTATTAAAGGACGGAGAAGAGCGTGCGGCGCGTATGGCGTACCGTACGTTGAATAAAGTTTATAAAAAGGTCGGTTTGATCTTAAAGGAAAGAGGCTGATGTTTGGCTATATCCGCACCGATCCTGCGTATCTTTACGGGAAAGACGATATTTTGTATCGAGCGCTCTATTGCGGACTTTGTAAGTCGATCGGCAAAACCTGTGGACAAACCGCGCGTTTTTCGCTCAATTACGATCTTACGTTTTTATCTGCGTTTGTTCACAACGTTTGCGGAGAGGACGTTCGGATTCGGCAAGAGCATTGCCTTGTGCATTGGGTTAGGAAGCGTCCGATGGCAGGGATTGATCCGATTACCGAGCGCATTGCGCGGTTGAACTTGATTTTAACTTATTATAAATTATCGGACGACGTAATAGATTCGGGAAGACGACGCGGAATCCGTACTTTTTTTCGCAGAGCATACCGAAAGGCACGCGCGGCAGAGCCGGAGTTCGATCGGATTGTCAAAGAGGGATACGAGGAATTATTGGCATTAGAGCGTGTGGGGTGCGACGGGATTGATCGTGCGGCAGATCCTTTCGGCAAAATGCTATCCGCGCTTTCCGATGCGTTGTTGGGGGAACACGCTTCGGAGCAAACGTCACACCTTTTTTACGGCGTCGGTAAATGGATTTATTTAATCGACGCATTGGACGATATTGATCGAGATATTAAAAGAAAAGAATACAATCCCTTTGTTGCCGCTTATCCGAGCGTGACGGAGAAAAAGGTCTTTCTTTCTGAACGGAAAGAGGACGTTGAGTTCTTATTCGGTACGCTTTTATACGATATTGCGCAGACTGCAAAGCAGATTGAATACCGCTTTAATCACGATCTGACAGACAATATTTTGTCGAGAGGATTGATGGAAAAAACGAAACAAATCATGGAGTGTAACAAATGCAAGAATACTACAAGATATTAGGACTTGAAAGCGGCGCAACCGTCGAACAAGTCAAAGAGGCGTATTTGCGCTTAAAAGAGCGTTATGCCGAAGATCGCTTTTTGGATGGGGAACGCGGCAACGAGGCTGCAAAAAAACTTACGCTGATAGAGAATGCTTATCAAGAAATTATGAACGAGTTATCCTATCAAAAAACGGATCATTCGAGTGAAAAGAAAAATTATTCCGCTATCGAGAAGAGTTTAAAGCAGAATAATCTTTCTGAGGCGCAACGTCTTTTAGATGAGATTTCCGATCGTGACGCGGAGTGGCATTATTTGCAGTCGGTTGTATTTTACCGCAAGCAGTGGATGAACGATGCGAAAATGCAATTGGAAATCGCCATGAATATGGATGTTGCCAACGCGAAGTATCGCGACAGTTATACCAAGTTGAAAGAAAAGATTGCGTTTACGGAAAAGCAATTTCATTCGGGCAATGCAACGCCGAAAGACGGAAACGAAGAAATGATGGGTGGCAATTCTTGTACGAGTTTCATGAATTTCTGTACGACCATGTGTTGCATGAATATGTTCTGTAACTGTTGTTGCGGAAGATGAACAGTCGGTTAATTGCGTTGTCTGCGATTTCCGCAGGGCTGAGCGCAATGTTTTTGACGTTGGGCGCTTACGTCGAACTGTTGGATGTTTTTTGTATCGTATTGGCGGCATTGCCGATTACGTTGCCTTTGTATCGGGAATCGCGAACGGCGGTTTTTTTAACGTTTTTTGCAGGCGGACTGTTAGGTTTTCTTCTTTCGGGAATGAATATCATGAGTTTGGTTTTTCCTGCTTATTTTGCGTTTTTCGGTTTGCATCCTATCGTAAACGACTTGTTCCGCAGAAAAAACGTCAACCGTTGGGTGGCAAAATCCGTCAAATTCGTTTGGTTTATGGCGGTCTTTTTCGGACTTTATTTTTATTATACGTTGATTATGAAAATTGAGCCGCAATATTACTTTTCTTGGATTGCGGACAATATTTATTGGATTTGGGCGATTTTGGGAATAGTTGTATTTTTAGTGTATGACGAGTTTATGAGGATCGCTCAACTTGTCGCAAATTATTATTTGAAAAAAATCATTAAGTAGCATGAAGAAGAACGAAGAAACAATCGGAATTGTAACCGCACTTGGTATGAATGGGGAAGGTATCGTAAAACAAGACGGTATTCCCGTTTTTATTCCGTTTGCGTTAGAAGGGGAAACGGTTTCTTATCGAATCGTAAAAGTAAAAAAGAGTTTTGCATTCGGGAAACTTTTGTCTGTACTGAGTCCGTCCGCATTGCGTGTCAATCCCGTTTGCTCGGTGTTCGGAAAGTGCGGCGGCTGTCAATTGCAGCATATGGAATATGCCGCACAGTTAGAATATAAAAGGCATTACGTAGAGGATTGTTTTCGGAAAATTGCTTTTTTAGAACCGTCGGTCGAGCAAGTCGTTCCGTCCTCGCCTTATCGTTATCGAAATAAATTGCAATTGCCGGCAGGGGAAAACGCCTCTTTCGGCTTTTTTGCGATTAACTCGCATCGCGTCGTCCCTATTTTTGATTGCCCGATTCAACCGACTTGGGCAAAAGAAATCATTCGCATTATGACGGAATATGTCCGAGAGTGTGGTGTTTCTGCTTATGACGAAGAACGGCGTACGGGCTTTCTCCGTCATATCGTGGTACGGGACGGCATGGGAAAAATGATTGTGACTGTCGTCGGTACGGATTGCGTTTTGCCTCGGCAGGAAAGATTGATCCAAAAACTTTCCGCCGCCTTTCCGACCGTTACGTTGTATTTGAATGTAAATCGGACGGCGACGAACGTTGTATTCGGCGAACGGTTTATTCTTTTGTACGGGGAGGCTCGCTATCGGCTGAATCTTTGCGGAGTGGAATGTGAATTCGGTGCAGAGAGTTTTATGCAGGTTAATTTTGAGGTCGCGGAAAAACTTTATACTACCGTCGTATCGGCTGCTGCGCCGAATAACGACACAACTGTAATTGATGCTTACAGCGGAGCCGGTCTAATGACTGCTCTTTTGGCTTCAAGGGCAAAACGGGCGATCGGAATTGAATGTGTAAAAGGGGCGGTAGAGTGCGCGGATCGCGTAGCCGCAATAAACGGATTAGAGGGAAAAATGGAGAACATTTGCGGTAATTGCGAAGATGTTTTGCCCGATCTCGTGAAACGCCTAAAATCAAGCGGAGAGCACGTTTCCGTTGTGCTTGATCCGCCGCGAAAGGGTTGTGATCGTGCGGTGTTGGAAGCGATAATTTCCGCTGAAATCGAGCATATCGTTTACGTTTCTTGTAATCCGGCAACGCTTGCGCGTGACGTCGGTATCCTTTCGGGGACGCTTTATTACGACGACTCGGGACTGCTGAAAAAGGCGGATTCCGAACAACTTCGTTACGACGTGATTTTTGTTAATCCATTCGATATGTTCCCTCAAACCGCGAATGTTGAGACGTTGGTCGTCCTTTCCCACAAAAAACCGGACGGACATATCGGCGTAACCGTATAGTTTTGCAAAGAAGGACAGGTTTCTCTCGCGGATATAGAAAAACGCGCTAAAAAGAAAAATGCTTAAAAACATTTTAAGATAATATAATAAAGTAGTCAAAGAACTTGCGTCCGAGTTCTTTTTTATTATAGTAGGGTATAGCGTGTCGTTAAGGAAAAACTATTAAATGGTGAATTTATAAATAATTTTCCAAATTAAAAGGGGAAATGTGTGTAAAATACTCTTCACAAAGCGGATATTAGGAAGTCCTTCTTTGTTACAGACGAATATGGAACAGAAGTGGCAATTGAATGATTTGATTGAAAAATCACAAATATTTTTGTTTTTCAAATAAAACGTGTTTGGAAAATAGTTTTTTAAAATTTAAAATAAAAAACAAAAAAATTACAAAAATTTTCAAAAAGTGATATTATACAATGGGTTTGTCAGTTAGGGCAAATCCATTTTTTATTTGCCAT
>CAYXWN010000036.1:0-17791 GCA_964468815.1 uncultured Clostridia bacterium
TCGCAAGCAAGAATAGTACGGTATTTTACGGTTACGTTGCTGTTGTTTTTAACGTTAATATTAAACGTTACCTTATCACCGGGGGTAATGTTGGTAAGGGTAATCGTATTATCGTCGGCAGTCGCCGTCCCCCCATTCGCAAATGCAGTCTCCGTTGCCGCATTTGTCTCATCTACAATATTTCCACCTTGCGCAATGCTTGTCGGGGAATAAAGGGTGAGTTCGTTCATTGTCGCAACGACTTCCACTTTACCGGAAGTAACGGCAACATTCGTCTTACTTCCGGACGTAAACAAAGCGAATGTTCCGCCTGCGATAAGGCTTACGCAAAGCACAATTGCCAACACCGCAGATACGACAACGTTTCTTTTCATTGTCTTGTTCATAACAACCTATCTCCTTAAAATTTTTTTCGTATTTAAATTTTGTTCATCTAATGTACTATTAGGCGAACGAAATAATGGGAACTGTGCGTCAAATATCATAAAAACAAACGAAAATAAAGACTTTTTCTTAAGAAATATGCTGAACAGAGTGCGAACTCATTGACAAAACCGCTGTTTTTCACTATAATGATAAAGTATTTATCATCTAATAGTACATTAGATGAACATTTAAAAAGCATTTAAGCAAGGCAAAAACCTTGCTTTTTTATTGCAAAAACAACTTACCGAGTTTATTCATCATATCCGACTTATGTTCTAAAAGCGAGTGAGCGTATCTGTTCAGCGTAACCGTTGCGTTTTTATGACCGAGAATTTCCGAAAGCGTTTTCACGTCCATTCCACACTCTAAAGCGCGCGTCGCAAACGTATGCCGCAGCGAATGAAAGCCTTTATGCGCTATTCCGTGCTTTTTAAGTAGCAATGCAAAACTGCGTTGATAGGAACGCACCGTTACGGGTTTACCGTCTACCGACACTACGTATTTGCTTTTGATCTTTTAATTTTTACCTAATTTCCCACGAGTATCTAACTTTTGGGGTGCATATCAGAACTGGGGGCATCATGCTAAAATGCCAATGAAAAAGGTTAGAACATTCTTGTCCTAACCTTTTCGGTATTTATGAATTACACCTCGATTTCATACGCACTGTTCTTTACGAAAAACGATTCCGTTAAAAGTTTGATTTTTCTTCATTGATTAACGGGTTATACCGAACCGTTGATTTTCTCAACCGCTTGTCTGATCGCGCCACAATATCTGCCGTCATCCCCCTTGCAAGGAGCAATATAGCCACCCTCGCAATATTCGTTCCAAGCATAAATCACGCAAAGATTCCCCACCGAACATTCCGGATTTTGATCGAGGAATTTCGCAGCGTTCAAAATATGATTGTAAAGATCTTTCGGCGTTCTGTCCGCACCATAGCACGAACGATATCCTGTCGAATTGCCCGACCACGCGGTTTCCCAAGGGCGACAGTCCCAACCGCCCAAAATACAGGGAACGTACGGATAATCCACATCGGCAAAGCGTTGCCAACTTGTTTCGTGATCGGAAGCCAACAAGGTATACGGCACGCAGTAAGTACTTGTTCCGTCCGCCAAGGTAATCGGACTGTAACGACGGTAATTATACCCCGTCAAAGCATCAAAGCCCTGCGACTTTCTGTCATCCGTTACTTTCTTCCATATTTCCTCGGAATAATTATTGAGATTAAAGTCGATATCACGCGTATTAACAGAACCGTACGGCACTTCCGTTCCGATTATTTTAACGCCGTCAAATCCGAGTTTCTGCGCCTCTTTGCTCAGCCATTGAAATGCCTCGACGCAATTTGCAGCACCACCGAGATAGTATTGCAAATAATACGAAGAGAAAAACATCAATACCGGCTTATTGTCTACCTTTAAGTAATTATCTTCTTGAAAGTACTTTAACCAAGTTTTTGCCGCCGTGGTAAAATTCTCGTTCGTAATATAAGCCCCTTCGTGATTGCAAACGTTTAAGCAAAATTCCATTTTATCCGAATTTTTTGCCTCAATGAACTTATCTACACAAGAATTCGACTGCTTCATTCCCGAATTATAATACCAATCAAAAGAAAAATAAGCAAGTCCGCTCGCTGCGGCGTATTCGATTTGCTCTTCCATGTTTTCCACAGACGATTCCGTCCAACCCCAAACAGGCTCACGCTCGGAAAATTCTTGATACAGACGATCCGTATAATGATCCCCCACATAAGAAAAGCCGTACCAGAAATATGCGCCCAACTTGATTTTTCCTAATTTAGAAAAATCATAATAACTGCTATCGACGATTTTCGGATAATTTTTAATCGTGCTCAAAACGCTCTCAACACGTTGTTCTGCACCCGTTTGCGTCGAATCATCCGTTGTCGGTGTTTTATTATTTCCGTTCGTACACGCAGTGCCGAAAGCAAAGAAAATCACCGTCATAATCAAAACGAGTCCCCTTAAAAAAATTTTTTTCATTTTGCACCTCTATCGAAATTAAAATTTTATTTCCCAAGAAACATCGCCCGTTTCTTGCGGGATCCATTCTTTTTCCACAATAACACCGCGATAGGGATCATATGCACTGATTTTATATTGATCGTCCTTCACAACGTGCGAAATGCCGCAAAGAGTCTTCCGATTCTCGTCGTAATGAACGTCTAACAGATCAACGCCGCCCTGCGTAATATGCCTTGTCGTGCTGACTACTTGAGGAATTCCCGTAAATTTCCTTACTGCGAATACCTTTGAAGCACACGGACGCAATTCGGCAACGAAGCCATCCTCTTTCAGTCCGACAAATTCATCGTTCCAAAATTCGTACACAAGATATTTTCCCTTCTCAAGTCCCAATTCATCAAAGCCGATTTTTACGTTTTGATCGGTTTCCGCCAAATTCATCACGTCAACGATATTCCATTGTTCAAAAGGTTTCGCGATTGAAAGATTTACCACAAAGGAGTTCGTTGTCAACGACGATTCCCGAATATCGCAAGGATGCGCGTCAACGGAAGGAATACATTTTTTTATGATATCAACTCGATCTTGCGGAAGTTCGGTCAAATCGTCGCCAAGCGTAAACGGAAGTCCTAAGACGGCAACCGAACTCGCTCTCGAAACCGCTTGATCGTAAGTATTGTATTCCTCTCTTAATACTACGTTGTCCGGATCGCAATACACCTCCACGTTATGGAAAGGATAAAACCGAAGCACACGCTTTACAAAACTGTCGATATACTCTTGCCAAGAGAAAATATCTCCTCCGATCCTCGCCCCGTCGAAACAATCGATCGCAAAGCGAATTTCTCTATCCGCCGCGCCTGCGCAAGAAAGCATGTAAAAATCCTTTCCGACCACTTCTCTTCCCAACCGAACAACCTCGCGAAGAGCTTCCTCGCTCGTCTTTTCCTGTTCGCTCATATACTCGTGATAACGGTCTGCGAATAATAGCGTAACGGGAAGACAATCCCATTTCAAAGCGTCGTATCCCCATTCCTTTACCTTTTTTACCGCCTCGCAAAGATACTGCTGTCTGTACTTTTTATCCGTCAAGTCGAAGAAATATTCTCCGCACCATTCCATTTCCTTTGCAAGTACGCTGTCCGGATTTTCTTCAACAAAAGCAGTTTTCGCCGGCTCGTTCGTCGGTCCGATCCAAAGCGCGGGGACTAAACCCATTTCTCTGATTTTATCCGCAACGTATTTCATGCCGTGCGGATACCGTTCGGGATCGGGCGTAAAGTATCCGATCTTTTCGGACGCTTCGCGATTGAAAAAGTCGGAATGATACCACTCCCAATCTACCCATACCGTATTCGCTCCGTAATCCTTTAAGTTTTCTTTCATCCAAAGCGCGTTTTTCAAAACGACGTCCTCGCACGCACCGAAACGAACGGCATACCAAGTCATCCAGCCGACCGGCGGAACGGGAAACGTATTGTTTTTATTGATCGCACCGTATCGAACGAAAAAGGCGTCTTCATAAACTCTTTCCTTTACGGACACAAGAAACTCATTCGCAATCAAGTTCGTTTCATAACAGTTTCGCTCCGAACTGTATTGCAAGAAAGGCGGCTGTGAAAACACGACGGCACAATCATCTTGACGGTTAAACACCGCGTCGTCTTTTAGAGATGTGGAAGGACCGACTGCGGACCGAAGAATTTTTCCATCGCAATTAATCGCCGCCGCAAAACAATCCTCCGTTTTTCCGATCCCCGCTTTTCCGGAAAATACTGCCATTACGTCGTCTTCTGCATGCAAGGAAAAACGAATCCCGTCCGCGCACACCTCTACGCGGACGTCCGCCTGTATTTCACCACCGTATTTCAACGTCAATAAGGTATAACTTTGGAAATCCGGTTGTTTCCATTCGGTTTCAAGAGAAGTCGGCGCAAACGTACAAGTGCCCTTTTTCAACGTAACCGTTACGTCCTGCCAAAACGCACCTCGTTCGGAAACGCCGCACCGAAAGGTCTTCTCTTCTTTGTTTGCCACTATAAAATATTTACCGTAGTTTGCATAAGCATTCGTTGCTTTTCTCATTTCTACTTTCCTGTTTTCCATCATTTTTTATTTTATCGTCATCAAGAATACGGATCTGCCGCATCGCGCAACCCATCCCCGACGAAATTGAATGCCATAATCGTAAGCACGACGAAGATACCCGGGATCAGCGTCCACGGATACAGTGCTATATTCCTGAATTTCTGCGCGTCGTTCAATAAGATACCCCAACTGACGGCAGGCGAACGCAATCCGAGCCCCAAGAACGACATCGACGTTTCGCCGAGAATCATTCCGGGAATAGATAACGTAATTTGCGCAATCAGATAACTTGCAAACGACGGCATCATATGCTTAAAAATAATCGTCCCCATACCGGAGCCGGACGTCTTTGCCGCTTTGATATAATCTTCGTTCATCAAGGATAAAAACTTACTTCTTACAACGCGTGCAAGTCCCGGCCACCCCATGAACGAAAGGATCAAGACCATACAAAAATAAGTTTGCGTCACAGACCACGTAGAGGGGATCACCGCACTTAACGCCATCCAAATCGGAAGCGTAGGCAGACAGACGATAAAGTCGATTACTCTTTGCACGACGGCATCGAACCAGCCCCCGAAATAAGCGGACAATCCGCCGATCACAACGCCCAAGATAAAGGAAGTAAGCACACCGACCAAGCCGATTGAACACGATATCCGCGCACCGTAGCAAATACGTGAATAGAGATCTCTTCCCATGGAATCGCTTCCGAACAAATAAACGGGCGCTTCCCCCTCTTCCGTTCCGAACAAATGCACGTTCCCGGGAATAAATCCGAGCAACTTATAATCGCTTCCTTTCGCGAACAGATGAATGTATACACGTTGAGAACGGTCCTCTTCAAACTTTGTCAACATCGTTTCTTCATCGTACGTTTTTACCATTTTATATACAAACGGTCGAAACGAGAACCCGTTTTCGTCCCAAAAGCGCAAAACCTGCGGCGATTGATTGATCGCGTCCGAATTGACCGTATTCGGATCGTACGGCGCGAAAAACTCACAAAAGATCGCGACAACGTAAATTAAAACGAGAAGAACGAGTCCGACTACGGCAAGTTTGTTTTTCACAAAACGACGTTTCATTAACGTCCATTGTCCGACAGACGCGTTATTTTCCGTCAACCGCTGCATTTGTCTTTTTGCGGCAACCTTTCTCAGCCTTTTTTCATGTCTAGAAATTTTTCCCATAGCACACCTACATCTTATTCCGAATCCGAGGATCGGTCAACGCGAGAAGCACGTCCGAAATAAGCGTTCCCAACATCGTCAACGCACCCAAAACGAACACAATCGAACCCGCCAAGTACATATCCTGACTCTTCAACGCTTCCAACAAAAGCGGCCCGACCGTCGGAAGATTCATAACGATAGCAATAACCGTCTGTCCCGAAATCAACGTAGGCAACATCCACCCTATCGTACTGACGAACGGAATCATGGCAATTCTCACCGGATATTTTATGATAAGCCGAAAATTAGAAACACCCTTTGCTCTCGCCGTACGAACGTAAGGCTTGTTCAATTCATCCAACAAATTCGCACGGAAAGACTTGATCAAACTCGCCGTACTGGTAATAATCACAACGAGATACGGCATCCAAATATGTCCTAACAGATCCGCGAATTTCGCCCAACTCATCGGAGCGTTGATAAATTGATCGGAATACAAGCCGCCGCCAAATTTCCCCGTTGCTGAAAAGTAAAACCACAAAATGACGAGCGAAAGCAAGAAATCCGGGATTGACATTCCGCAAAAGGACACAGATGTAACCGTGTAATCGAGCAACGAGTACTTGTGCGTCGCCGAATAAAAGCCCAACGGCAACGCAATAATCCAAACGAGAAGAATGGACGTAAACGACAATAAAATCGTCGTGGGCAATCTGTCCGCAAGAAGTTGATTAACCGAACGGTTATACAAAAACGAATAGCCGAAATTCCCCGTAAGCAAATTCCCCATCCACTTAAAATACTGAACGATCTCGCTTTGATCCAACCCGTAACGCATCCGAAGTTGTTCGATTTGCGCCTCGTCGATATTCTGCCCTTGCGAGCGGAGAAGATTGATATAACTAGTCAGAAAATCTCCCGGCGACAGTTGTATTATGATAAATACAACTACCGAAAGTGCCAGAAGAAGCGGAATCAAAATTAAAAGTCTTTTTCCGATATAACGCCACATAGTTTTAACCGATCCAATACTGTTCGGGATTGCCGTGTCCCGTAAAACCGTAACTCCAAGAGGGCGAAAGTTCCGATACGTTATGCATGTTGTTCTTCACAAGATACACCGCAGGAAGTCTGGAACAAATTCCCATGATTAAGAAATTATCTTTATGAATCTTTAAGATCTCTTTCACCAAACGATCCTGCTCGGTTTTGTCAGCCGTTTTGACAAGTTCTTCTCCTAACTTCCAAAGATCCTTTACGCACTGCATCGGCTCTGTTCCGCCCGTACCGTTGGTTGATCTCCACGTATAACCGCCTGCGGCATAACGCTGCGGCCAAGCGAAATAGTCGTATCCGGTATAGTCGTTTACGCTCAAATCGGATAAAATCTCAAATCCGCCGCCACCCGTGAATACGGTACAATCGAAATCGTTACCCGCGCAACGCGTTTCCCAAAGAGAAATATCCATCGGTTTCGTCGTTGCCTTAATTCCGACTGCATTCCAATAATTCGCAATCAAGTTTGCAACGTCGTTCCATTGAGAAGAATACTGCGGGACGTCAATCTGAATAGTCAAAATTTTTCCGTTCGACATCAAACGATATCCGTCCGCGTCCTTCTTATCAAGACCGACGCTATCTAATAAACGATTTGCTTCCGCAACGTTATATTCCGTATATTGCGTAGCTAGCGTTTCGTCGTAATAAACAGAAGCCTCTGTCGGCGCAAACTGTCTGGCGATCGACGCATACTTTCCGACCGTATATTGCAAGCGAATAATCTCTTCCCTGTCAATTGCATAAGAAAGAGCGGCACGGAAATCTTTCTGTTGGAAATAAGCGCGCTTTTCCGGATTTTTTGCAGTCGTGTTAATATGAATATTCATCGCATTGGGTTCATCGAATTCATACGTATAAATCTCGTAATCCCCCGTCGCTTTGTTTTGAGCAAAGAAAGAATAATCGGACATTCTTTCCATAACGGACGCATAAGCGATTTCAAATTCTCCGCTGACGACCTTTGCGACAACCAACTCATCGTCCTGAACGATATTGATCAAGCACGTATCGATATACGGAAGTTGACGCCCTTGATCGTCTGTAACCCAATAATAAGGATTTCGATCGAGCACCAACTGCGTTGCAGCCGTTCCGGCCGTCTTTAATACCCACGGAGAAAGAACAGGCATATCGGGATTCGTCGTATAATCCATTCTGTCCAAGAAACAGTTAACCCAATTATCAAACATCAACTCTTTTGCGATTTTCGTAGCGTTCGTATTATAATCGCCATGGAACTGAGAAAGATAATGCTTGGGCATAAACCAATACGAACCGGTCGATCCGTCCGCCATACGCGAAAGAATAAACGGACGAGGTGATTCAAACGTCATCGTAAAACTCGTTTCGTCGTTGATAACAAGCGTCGCGTCGTCCCACGTAGACGTGCCGGGCGCAACGGTCGTATTCGTCGCGTAAGCCTTCCACCAGAACTCGACGTCCTCCGTCGTCATGGGAGATCCATCCGACCACTTCATGCCTGCTCTCAACGTTACGTCAAGTTGCTTCGCATCGTCGGACAACGTTACCGATTTTGCGATGTTCGGCACGATTTCGGAATGATCGTCATTCCATATCACGAGGTTTGTTCCTTGATACTTCCCAACCATGGAAAACGCGTGCCCCTTGGTAGCGTTCGTAACGGTTTGCCTCCACATTCCGCCATAAGCGCCGTATTCTTCTACGGTAAGCACTTTCGGTTCGTTCGGTAAACGCTCGCTTAGCGAGGGAAGTTCGCCCTTTTCAACCGCTTGCGTCAATGCAGGCGCTTCTTTTTGGGAAAGATCAACCTTGCCCGTTTCTCCGCCCGAAGTTCCGCCGTCGCAAGCGACAGCGGAAAAAGCAACGATCGCACTCAACATGCAAACAACGAATTTTAAGAATGATTTCTTCATTTTAAGTCCTCCTTTTCTTCAATTCCTTTTAATTTTAATTCACGATAACGGATACAAGAAGTATATCTCGTTCCTCGCTCTGTTTTTATTTCAAAAAGTTCTTGCGTAGACCGCAAGCACTCGTCCGTACAATAAGGGCAACGCCCGTGAAAGAAGCACCCTTCCGGCGGATTGCTGGGATCGGGAACTTCCCCCTCCAAAACCTCTTTTCGAATGACTTTTCCCTCCGTCGTCTTAGGCACGGCAGAAAGCAACGCTTCCGTATACGGGTGCAAAGGATTCGCATAAAGTTCCTCGGTATACGCCGTTTCGACAATCTTTCCGACATACATAACCACAACTTTATCGCAAATATGCTTTACCACGCTTAAATCGTGTGCGATAAATAAGTAACTCATATCGTAGGTTTCTTTCAGTTGTTTCAATAAATCCAAAATCTGCGCCTGAACGGAAACGTCCAAGGAAGAAAGCGATTCGTCGCAGACGATAAACCGCGGATTTAAGGCAATGGCTCTCGCAATTCCGATTCTCTGACGCTGACCGCCGCTGAATGAATGAGGATAGCGATCGCTGTATTCGGGGCGAAGACCTACAATTTGCATCAGTTTTTCAACCTCCGCCTTTTTCTCCGCCTTTGTCATACGCGTAAACGCCGAAAGCGGTTCTCCGATAATGTTGACCGTCGTCATACGAGGATCAAGCGAAGAAAACGGATCTTGAAAAATCATCTGAATATCTTTCCGATATTTACGGAATTCCTTTTCTTTGATTTTCGCGAGATCGACAACGTTTCCCTCTTTGTCGTAATACAGAATTTCGCCTTCGTCCGGATCAAGTAACCGAACGATACAATTTCCCGTCGTGCTCTTTCCGCACCCGGATTCACCGACTAAGCCGACTGTTTCGTGTTCGTCAATTGTAAACGAAACGTCGTTTACCGCTTTTACGTTTCCGATAACGCGGTTAGACAGCCCCTTTTTGATCGGAAAAAACTTTTTTAAGTTTTTGATTTCAAGCAACGGTTTACCCATGATTGTTCTCTCCGTATAAATGACAACTTACTTTGTGTCCTTTGCTGATTTCGACGATCGGCGGACGAACGCAATCGCACAAGCCCTTGATCGCTTTCGGACATCTCGGATGGTACGTGCACCCGTTCGGAATATTGTATTGATCGGGAACGTTTCCCTCGATATACGAAAGTTTCGTTCCGCGTTTATCCGTAATTTTCGGAATGGAAGCAAACAGCCCTCTCGTATAAGGATGTAGCGGATTTTCCATCAACTCCGTCGTCGGGCATATCTCAACGATATACCCTAAATACATGACGGCAACGACGTCGGACGTTTCTGCAATGATTCCCATATTGTGATTGATCATCAAAATGGACATACCCAAATCTTGTTGCAATTCCATCATGAGATTCAAAATCTGCGCTTGAACGGTTACGTCCAAAGAAGTTGTCGGCTCATCCGCAATCAAAAGCCGAGGATTCCCGGCAAGAGCCATTGCGATCATGGCTCTTTGTCGCATACCTCCCGAAAGTTGATAGTGATACTCGTCGATCCGTTGCTCCGGTTTTGCGATTTTTACTTTTCGCAAAAGTTCGATCGCATAATTTCTCCATTCGGTTTTCGGAATATCCGGGCGATGCAGTTTGATCGCTTCGATAATTTGATTTCCGACCGTATATACGGGACAGAACGCAGTCATCGGCTCTTGGAAGATCATTGCGATTTCTTTTCCGTGCAGAAGTTCCATACGCTTGTCCTTTTCGGGAAGCGCGGCGATATCAAAAACACCGTCTCTCCCATGGAAAAGAATTTCTCCGCGTTCGATCCAACCGTTTTCCGGTAAAATCCGCATGATCGCACTGGACGAAACACTCTTTCCGCACCCGGATTCCCCGACCAAGCCGAGCGTTTGTCCCTCCATAATATCGTAACTGACGCCGTTCACCGCACTTACAATTCCCTCGTCTGTACGAAATTTTACGTATAAGTCTTTAACCTCTATAAGTTTTCCCAAAACGTTTTTCTCCTTAATCGGAAATCGATTGTTTTCTGTCGAGCATAACGCTCCGTTTATCAAACAAAGAAGCGGCATTTGAGATGTTAAGCACAAACGCCGCTATCTCCTCGTTTATTTACTTTGCTTTTTTCTCTTCAAGCAAACCGCCGCAGCCGCAAGCAAAACGATACCGACAAACAAGCCGGACGAAACGGAACCGCCGCAACCGCCCTTGTTTTCCGTTTGATTTCCGCCGGAAGGATTATCTCCGCCGGGCGTCGGATTAACGGGAGTTTCCGGATCTTCGGGATACACGATTCCGCCGCCGGACGAGTCGTCTTTTACTTGATAGCCGGGTTCGGAAGTCTTCGCAAATTCAATTGTCTTGATTGCAACCGTTCCGGAAGAAATCACTTCGTCGTTAAAATCGAAACGAATCATGAAGATAAATCCGGACCATTCCGAACATTCGGACGCGTCGAATACGTAAGTAACGAAATCGTCTGTTTTTTCCGTTTTGAAATAAAGCAACGCTCTTTCGTTAAACATGCCGAGCCCCATTGAATCCGTTTGGAAATAAAGAGCCATTTGCTTTGCTTCGATATCCGAACGCATCGTAATGCGAATGTATTTATATTCCGCACTGATTCCCAAGCCGGGTTGCGAGCACATCAGCGGATCTCCACCCTTTATGGTAAGCAACGCATAGCCGTCTTTCTGTTCAACTTCTGCATTATGAATATTGCACCAACCGGACAATGAAGAGGAAAAATCGTATTTCACGACGTTTCCGTCAAACCCTTCGGGCGCGGTTTCCGTAAAATTGATCGAATCAATCGTGATCGTTCCGCTCGCGACTTCGTCGCTACCGTTCAAATCCAAACGGAACAACAACGAACCGTCCCACGACGGATGCCGCGACATATCGACCGTATAAGTTTTAAATTCGGTAGAATTAGCAAGGATTCCGAAACTTACGCAGTTCGTATCGTTGATGTTTTCTTTAAACTCGACCGCGAAGAACAATCTCATCGCCGAAGCAGCGCTTTCATTCTTCAACGTAATCGTCATATATTTTTTTGTAGTCGGGATATCTAATGCGGGCGATACGATAAACGCATCCGGAGAAGTTCCGTTATAACCGCACACAATCCCCTCGCTTCCTTCGGTCAGCGTAGCAGCCGCGCCGGCGCCCCAACCGTTTGCTCCTTGCTTAAAATCAAACTCGCTCGTGGTAACGGGCTCGGGTTCCGGCTCGACGGGTTTTGTCTTTTCGCAGAACGAAATGGATTTGATTTCCACCGTTCCACTCGTCCCCTTAACATCAAGTCTGAAATGAACGATCGTTCCGCTCCATTTCGCATAAGCACTCATATCGACCTTATAAGTTTGATACGCTTCGTCGTTTTGCGACAAATTAAGAATAAAGGTATCGCCATCCCCCGTAAATCCACCGACGGTTGCCGCGAAAAAGAGTTGTAGCGAAGCCGCATTCGACGTATTCTTTATTTCAAAGACAATTTCTTTGTTCGTATCGGCGTTGATTCTCGTTTCGGAAGACAAAATAATAGGATTCGCGCCGTTAAGATTAAGTGCCATAGCGCTGTTATCAGCCGTTCTGCCAATGGCTAAATCTTCCGTTCCCAAATACCACCCTGCACTGTCCGCAGAAAAATCGAATTTCGTTGCAAAGTCCGATTGATCGGGTTGTTCACCGGCTTTTCCTGAAAACAAAATAGACTTCACGTCGACGTTTCCGCTCGTCCCCTTGATATCAAGACGGAAATGAACGATCGTTCCGCTCCATTTTGCACACGTACTCATATCGATGGTATACGTTTTATAGTCGACGTCTTCTTGCGTAATCGGAATCACGACCGTATCGCCGTCCCCCGTAAATCCACCGACGGTTGCCGCGAAAAAGAGTTGTAGCGAAGCCGCGTTTGAATTGTTTTTCAATTCAATCGTCATCGTATTGTTTGCGGCGTCAATACTCGTTGCGGACGACAAAATAATAGGACCATTTCCGTCAACTGTTTGCAACGTCAGTTTCATTGCCGTTCCATCGTCGCTTCTTTCGATCGCAACGTCATTCGTGCCGATATACCAGCCGGCACTGTCCGCAGAAAAACGGAAGCCGACAGAGATATCCGCACGCGCGAAAAGCGGCGTCATTGCAAAAACAATGCCGCAGACTATACACACGATAAAAGTACCGAGTAATACAGATAAACTTTTTCTCATCATTCAAAATCTCCTATGTTTTTTACTATTTCTAGAATAGCACAAAAACGAAAATATGCAAGACAAGTAATGTCAAAAAGCGGACATCGATTGTCTTTACTTGAAAAGCAATTCCAAAAAATTGAAAAATACCGTCAAAAACAATAGATTATTTCATTGTTTTGTAGTAAACTATTTTTACAGACTCGATTGTCATTACGCGGCTCTGCCTTTTTGCAAAGGCAGAGGAAAGAACTGCTTCCGATCTCGCGTTTAACCTATTATTTAAGGAGGGATCTATGCTTTCAAAACTCGCCAATCGCAAAAACACGGACGAACGCATTTGGTACGGAAAATTTCAAAATATTACAAATGCTCTTCACTGGCATAACGAATGTGAATTGATCTACGTCGAAAGCGGATCTCTTTCCGTTATTATCGAAGACAAATCCTATCTCGTCTCGGAAGGGTACTCCATTTTTGTCAAGAGCGACAGTTCCCATCGCATTTTTAGCGAAAAGGATACCGTGCTTTCTTGTATTCAGTTTTCCCCTTTTCTCATCAAAGAAATAACGGCGAAAAAAGCACTCGTTTCCCCCTTGATTCAAGAAAACCAATCCATCAAAGAGACAATGCAAATTATTCATCGAGAGTTTTCAGAAAAGAAATCCTTTTTTCAATTACGAATCGAAGCACTTATTCAAGATATCTTTGTGTCCGTATTTCGCACAGAGCCAACCGAAAAAATCAATCGACAAAAAGATGTTGCCTTGACGTTTTCCGAACTTTTGGATACAATCAATACGGAATATCAATTTATTACCTTTGAAGAAGCAGCAAATCGCATGTATTTTTCTAAATCTTATTTTTCAAAGGTATTCAAACGTTTTTCCGGAATGAATTTTTCTACCTATTTGAATTTGGTGCGAATTGAAAAAGCAATCGAAATGCTTGACGAAGGAAAACTGAAAATCACCAATATCGCAACAAGGAGCGGTTTTAATTCTATTCGGAACTTTAACCGAATCTTTTATAAATACACGGGATACTCGCCGCGCACGCTACCGTCTAACTTTGAACTTGACTTTAAGCCTCAAAAAATTCAAAACGAACGATTTGATCCCACCTTTGACGGTTATAAAGAATTGACCTAAAAAACTTTTCCCGTTTGCAAGCACGCTGATAATTTAAAAACAATATTTTAAATACAGTACTCTAAAAAATAACAAACACCTTGCTTTTGACAGTAAATATCCCCCACTAATACGAGGGCGCTTAGAGATTTTAAGCAAGGAGTCAATAAACCCAATCTGTTCTATATTAATTTAAATGATAAAGGACCAACGAATTACTCATTAGTCCTTTTGCTTACTTTACAAATCCTCAACTTCGATTCTCGAAGTATAGTAAGTTACACTTTAACTAGTTAGAACTCCCCCGTAGATCGCGCACGTTGTGCTCGATCTCCGGGGGGAGATTTTAGTACGTGATTCAAAGTTATAATAACACTTTCCTTTTATAACAAATCGCTCTTTTCAAGCACGCATAAAAAATGCGTGCTTGGAGAGAGCCGAAGTATGCGAATGTACAATTTCATTTATAAATGAAATATTCTTTAAGAGGGCGCATTTCATGTGCCCCAAAGAAAGGGTAGAAAGATTAAGTGGTTATCAATAGAATAAATTCTCTCTAAAAAGGCATAACTACGCCTAAAAGTAATTCACTTTTTATGACGAGTCCCCAACACTCATTTATGCGTGTTGGGGACTCGTAGAAAGGTAGGATTTTTAGTTTTTCACTATGTGACAATGGAAAAATGAAAGACTATCAATATAACAAATGCTCTTTTGGAGCGCATGAAATGCGATCCAAAAGAGCAAGACAGTATTTCCGCTTAAATAAGAAAATAGATTTTTATAATTTATATTAACCTACAAAATTCCCCTTGTCGTAGCCAACTAAAGTTAGACAAACTTTTGGAGGTGCATATTTTTATGAAAAGAAAAAAAGAATGGAATACAAAATATCTGTTATAATGGATATGCGTGAGAACAATTTAGGATATCGAGAGACGGTAAGAAAGTATTGGCAAACAAAAACAAGAGCCGAGGAAGATAAGCACCGTTCGCAAGTTAAAAATTGGGAACGCATATATTGGGAAGAAGGAGAGGCAGTCTTTTACATAGAAAGGCGTGGCAGAGCAACAAAGATGGATAAATCCCAAGAAAGGCAGACCGAGAAAGAAACCATTAAATAAGCAAGTAGAAAACGATTTAATTACAGAGTTGCAAAAACTTAAAGAAGAAAATCAATATTTGCGAGCGGAGAACGAATACATAAAAAAATTGAGTGCCTTAATTGCAGCGGAGGAGCAAAAGAAAAGCAAAAAGCAGAAATAGTTACTCAATTAAGGCAAAAATACCCGCTCGAAATCCTGTTGAAAATATCAAAGGTAAAACGAAGTACGTACTATTACAACGAAAAGAAAGGTAAATCAGATAAATACGCAGTTGAAAAAGAAGAGATAATAGAGCTTTTTAACCATCATAAGCAAAGATAAATTGTTAATTTTCAAATAATTTTTTAGCAGTATCGATTAACTCTTCATAGGGGATATCTGTTTCTAAATTTATATCGCCTAGTGAAACTGAATAATTATTTTCATCTTCCATTTTGAAAATAAATATGCGTACAAGTTGTTTTTGGTGTTTATATTTGTAGTAAACTAGACACAAATCCAATCTCAAACTAAAGTCTTCTTCACTCATATTATTTGGTTTTACAAAAAACACATATACTCTATTACCAATATCAAAACGGAAAGGCGATTTAAAACAATCTTTTTTCGCATTTTCTACAAATTCAATCCATTTTACAGAAATAGTGTTTGCTCTTACATAGTCAACTAATAGCAATCCCGAAATAAATTCGTCATGTTTATATTCACGCATTTCGTTCAATTGATAAATAATTTGATTGTAAAATCTAATATTCTTCGCCAATTGTTACCATACTTCTTATCGTGATTAGGAGCTCGGTTGTATTTGTCATACTGCTTGTGCCTTAAGGCTTGATGCTCCTCACAATAAGTTTCATGCGTTAGGTTCGGGCAGTTCGGATAGGCACACGGTTTCTTTGGTTTACTTGGCATAAACACTACCTCCTTTTGTGCATGAAAAAAGCCCACGGATATGACTCCATGAGCTATGTTTCTTTCTGGCTTTTGCCCATTATAATTATAACACACCCTTGACAGTGTAACTATATGACATCGACTGACATTGGGTGACATCTTTTAAGAATTTGTATTTTTTGTGATTTGGTTTAATTTTTTAATGCAGTAATTGGTACAACATAAACACTATCAGGTCTTTGATATGCTGCATTCGACATACCACAAATGACACACATCATCGAAGGTGCTTTACCGCCTTCTGCCTCGATTTTATCTTTTAAATCAATAAGACTTTTTGCGGCTTTATCAATTTGATTTGCTCCAAGTTTTATCTCAAAAGCACACCAACGACCATCCTTCAACTCAATGACCGCATCAATTTCTTTTCCTGCATAATCCTGATAGTGGAACACCTGAGCTCCAAACGATTCTGCATAAATCTTAAGATCCCTTTCACAAAGTCCCTCAAATAAAAATCCAAATGTCTCAAGATCATTAATTAGCCTATCAGGAGTTGCTTTTAGTAAAGCACAAGCCAATGCGGGATCACAAAAATGGTGTTTTTCTGCTTGTTTTACTCGCACAGACGAACGAATATTTGAAGAAAACGGTTTTTGATTGTCCAACAAGAACAAACGATCAAAAACATCAAGATAGGTACTAACACTATCATAATCAACAGACTCATCGTCAATTTCCTTGATATCGCTTTCTAATTTTTTCTTCGTTGCAGTAGTACTTTCATTTCTTGCAAGCGAACGCAACAACAGTCGCATTTTATCAATATCATATCTTTTGTTGTCAATCCTTTGTGCATCGTCCTTCAAAATCGTTTCAATATACGATTCTGATATCAACTGTGCATTCTCAACAGGAATACCGATTGCCCCCGGAAAGCCACCACGAACAATAAAATTTGCAAGATCACGCAAAGAAACCTCTCCCGTCATTGCAGGAATTATTCTTCCCTCGCATAACTCTTCAAGTGATACTTTACCGCTTGAATCTCCCGACTCATAAAGAGACATCGTTCTCATTCTTAATTTACCAATACGTCCAACACCACTATGAACCCGATCTTTTTGTATAGGAGTCGATGAGCCCGTTAAAATAAACTGACCTTTTTCTCCCCTTTGATCAACAGTATAACGAACCGCATCCCAAATAGCGTCAACCTCTTGCCATTCGTCAATCAATCTTGGTGTTTCTCCTTCAAGAACCATTGATGGAGATATTTCTGCTAATTTTCGATTTTGAAAATTATTCGACGAATCCGCAACAAGGAATTCACTGTTTGCATGGTACGAAGAAATCCACGTCTTACCACACCACTTCGGTCCTTCTATGCATACAGCACCAAATGTTGCCAAATATCTATTTACTTGTTCATCCATAATCCTTGCTTTATACTTTTCTCTATCAGCTATTTTCTTCACAGGTGCAACCTCCTTTTTATCTGCAATTATTATAACACATTTTTTTCGTTTTCGCAAGCTCCAATCGGCATAATTTTAAATTTTTATTCGGCACTATTCGGCAATTATATTCGGTATTATTTTAAAATCTTCAATTCTTGCAGTGCATTGCTGTGCCACCTATAAATTGTCCTTTCAACTACATACATTCTATTTGCAATCTCCGTCCACGGTAGACCTTTTATGTAGTGCATCACAAGGACGTTCTTGTAATCTTCATTATCTAGTCGCTCGATACACACCATTATTTCTGTCTTAAGATTTGCTAGCT
>CAYXWN010000037.1:0-16753 GCA_964468815.1 uncultured Clostridia bacterium
TTACCCATAAAAATATATACCTCCAAAACTGTCTAACTTTTGGGGTGCATATCACATTATGCGGCTTTTTTGATAAAAGGAGGGATTTTTTCCCTCCTTTTATCATATCCGAAAGAGCAAGACAATAAAATATAGAAAGTATGAAGTTTGATTTTCTTTCCGAACGGATTCAAAATGCGTTGCAGTTTGTCGATAAGGACAAGTTGTATGAAATACGGTTGCGAAAAGGGTTCCCGATTGCGCTATTGGTTGGAAATGCCGTACTGTTTTTAACGGATAACGGAGAGGCTCTTTTAGAAGAAGATGCGATTGTCGCAGAGGAGAGTGATATCGATGGTGTTGTTTACGCGGCAACCGATTTTTCTGTTTATGCAAACGATGAGAAGATTCGGCGCGGATTTTTATCCGTTGATAGCGGAATACGAATCGGGATTGCGGGAGAATGTGTTTGGGAATCTGGTCGGATTTCGACGATAAAGAATTTTACCTCGTTGAATATTCGAATTCCGCATAACGTCATCGGTTGCAGTAATCGGCTTTATTCGGAGTGGAAAAAGAGGAATATGGGAAGTGTATTGATTATTTCTCCACCCGGAATGGGGAAAACAACGCTCTTAAAAGATATTATTCGAAACTTGAAAGAAACCAAAAAAAATATATTGGTAATCGACGAACGGGGCGAACTTGGCGTTGAATTGGACAACCCTTTTTGCGACGTTATTCGTTTTGCGGAAAAGAAATATGCTTTTTCATATGCGATTCGTTCGCTTGCGCCACAGATTGTAGTGACGGACGAATTGGGGACGGACGATGATTTTCGATTCGTAGAGGAAACAGTACAAGGAGGAATGGCTGTTTTTGCGAGTATGCACGGGCGTTCGGTTGCGTTTGCTCAAAAACGATTTGGAAACAGTTTCGGTGCATACGTTTTGTTGGACGATAGGGACGTTGGTTTGATTAAGGAAATTGTATGTTAAAGACGATTTTGGGGCTAATGCTTATCGTTGTTAGTGGAATAGGGGGATTTTGGTTCTCGTTGCGATTTAAGAAAAAAAGAGAGTTTTATTCGGATTTTAGTCTATTTAACCAGTTAATGCAACGTGAGGTCGGTTTTTCTAAACGAACGCTGAGAGAAATCTTTTCTGCAGCTAGTTATGGAGAATCATTTATGCAGGTTATTAAGGACTTTGAAAAGAGGAAAACGATAAAAACTTCGATTTTAACCGAACGTGAAAATGAGTACGTAAGGAATTATTTTGACGGACTTGGAAAAACGGACAGCATAACGCAACTCGCGTTTCTCAATGCACAAAAAACAGTGATTGACGGTTATTTGAATGGAGCGAAGGAGGATGAGCGCAAATATCGCCCGCTTTGTATCAAAATGGGGCTTTTGATCGGATTAGTGTTGTTTGTGCTTTCGTTATAATGGATATCGGTATTCTTTTTAAGATAGCTGCAATCGGTATTTTGATTACGGTTATAACGCAGGTGTTGAAGAAAAGTGATCGTGACGACATTGCGACCTTGGTCGGTTTGGCAGGGCTTGTTATTGCTTTAACGTTGGTAATCGGAATGATTGCCGAGTTGTTTGAAACAATAAAAAATATTTTTTACCTTTTTTAACATGTTGCAAATCGTTTCGTTAGCTTTGATTACGGGAATTATTGTTCTTTATTTGCAAAGCGTTAATAAAGAGATTGCCGTGCTTGCCGGGGTAGCAGGCGGTATTTTGGTTATCTTTTTGTCGTTTGGTTATCTGAAAGATGTTTTTTCCGTTATTTCTGAAATTGTTGTAATTAGCGGAATTGACGGGGAATTGTATAAGTTGATTTTTAAGATTGTTGCGGTTGCGTATTTGGTGGAATTTGCCGCCGGAATTATTGAGGATTTCGGAATGCGCAGTCTTGCGTCAAAATTAGTATTCGGAGGAAAAGCAATCATATTGGGAATGTCGTTGCCGATCATTGTCGCCTTGCTCAATATCATTGTCAATTTGGTGTCATGAAAAAGATTGCTGCCGTATTTGTTATCATTCTTGTATTGACAACGTTTGTATCTCCTACTGTCGGGTATGCGGACGAATTGAGTGAATCTATCGACGAGCAACTCGGCCAATTGGATTTAGAGGAGTTAGAAGCATATTTAAAAGAACTAGAAACTGAGAATGGCAATTTTTTTCAATATAGTTTTTACGGGGAAGTGAAAAAAATTCTGAACGGAGAAATGAACGTTAATTACGATGATTTACTGTCCGCTTTGTTTGGAACGCTTTTTTCTTCCGTATATGAGTTGATGCCGATGTTTCTTTCGGTTATCGCGATTGCGGTATTTTGTGGAATCTTTAATGTGGGAAAGGGGGATTTTTTATCCGATGAGATTAAAAATTTGATTTTTTTCGTTTGTTTTTCTTTTGTTGTTTTGCTTTTAATAAACGTTGTTTTTGCTTTGATTAAAAACACAAAAAACGCAATAGAAAATATAGCGAAATTCAATGAAATTATGTCACCCGTAATCTTTACTTTGATGGCTGCAAGCGGAGGGGCGGTTTCGGTTTCGGTCTATCAACCTGCGGTTGTGTTTTTATCGAACGGGATTGTCCGGATTATTCTCAATGCAGTATTGCCTCTCAGTACGTTGATGATGGTATTTAGTGTTGTTTCTAATCTTTCGCTTACGACAAAACTTAATCGGTTTATTGAATTTTTCGGTAGTTTGAATAAATGGTTGATTGGAGTGAGTTTTACCGTGTTTACATTTTTCCTCTCGGTTCAAGGAATTACGGCAGGGGGAATTGACGGAATTTCTCTTCGTGCGACGAAGTATGCGATATCTAATTCCGTTCCGATCGTCGGGGGCTACTTAAAGGACGGCGTCGATCTTGTCATTGCCGGAAGTGTTTTGATAAAAAATGCAATCGGTGTGGTCGGAATCGTTGCTGTATTTTTTGTTATAGTATCGCCGCTGTTATGTATCGTATCGTTTCAACTTCTCTTGAAATTGACCGCCGCGGTGATTGAACCGATCGGGGACGGGCGTTTGTCCGGCTTTTGTGCGTCGTTGTCGAAAAACGTTAATTGTCTGAGTGATTATTATCCGTGGGATTAATGTTGTTTTTGACGATTTCGTTGATTATTTGTTCGGCGAATGCGTTTGTATGAGTGGTTGGATTGTAAGCGTCGTCGGGATCGTTCTTTTGACGACGGTTGTCGGAATTATTATGCCGGATGGACGTTTTTCTCGTTATATCAAGAGTATTTTGGCGTTTGCTACCATTCTTGTTATAATATCGCCTTTGAAAAATATAGTTAAAAATCGAATTGATTTTACAAATTTTACGGATCTGTTCGGAGGATATGAAACGCACTACCAACAATCTTTTCTTTACTACGTCAATGAGAAAAAGACTGATGCCGTTGCGGCCCGCTGCGTGAAGAAATTGGAAGAGATTGGTATGACGGGAGGAAAAATCACCGTATTATGTTTGGAAGATGTTGAATTTCAAATTGAAAAAGTGCAAATAAATGTAAAAAATTTGGTATGCAACGAGGATAAGTCGCATATGGATAGAAATGTAGAGATTCAAAGAACCTTGGCGGAATTTCTTGAAATTGAGCTTTGGCAGGTGGAAATCTATGAGTGAAGAGAAAAAACGGTCCGTTTTGGAGTGGATAAAAAACAAAAAAGTATTAGAATACGGATTTATCGTCTTTTTGATGATTGCTGTTTTCTTATTCGTTCTTTCGACATTTTCCGATTCGTCGGACAAGGCTGCCGTCGCCGAGGATTCCGTCGGGCGATATGTTGAGCGATTAGAGTCAAAACTTTCGTCTGTTTTATCCGCGGTGGAAAACGCCGGAAAGGTTGATGTGGTAATTTCCGTGGAATCGGGAATGGAAACAGTTTATGCATACGAAACGGTTATAAAAGGGGAAACAACGACACAAACGCCCGTTTTAGTGGGCGGTAAACCCGTTGTTGTAAAAGAGGTTTATCCGCCGATTACGGGCGTTCTTATCGTAGCGCAAGGCGCAAACAGTGTTTCTGTGATGAGAAAATTACAACAGGCGACAATATCACTTTTAAATGTTGATATTCAGCAAATAGAAATTTTGACAATGAAGTAAAAGGAGAAAAAACTATGTCAAAGAAAAAGAAAATTATCGTGCTATCCTGTATGATTGCCCTTTTAGCGGTTACTGCCGTCTGTAATTTTATCCTAACGGATAACAATCTGTTCAAGGGTAACGGCGAAGCCGTCACTACGGCCAACTATTTTACGCAATACCGTTCAGAGCGTTTGACTTCGCGGAATGAAGAACTTTTGCAGTTAGATGCGATTATCTCTGCAGCAGGAGAGGGCGAATCGGATGCGAAGGAAGATGCTCTTGCGATGAAAGTGAAACTTACCGAAATTACAGAACAAGAATTGCTTTTGGAAAACTTGATTAAAGCAGTCGGTTACGACGACGTGGTGGTGACGATCGGAATCAATTCGGACAACGTTAATATTATCGTAAAAAGTGCGGATCTTACCTTGGACGATACTATAAAAATTTATACAATCGTGGAAGAGGAAGACGTTGCGACGGTAGAAAATGTAAAAATTATTCCAATATCCTAAAAAACACTAGCAATATCGCGCATTTTGTGGTATAATCTTTGTAACGGAAATAATACGGCTTATATGTCGATATTGTCTGAGGTGTTAAATGGCATATTTCAAACATACTCCCGCCGGGGGGCACGAGGGAAAAATCGTCTATAACGGCGGAATTATCAACGGAATCGCCCTTCTCGCGCTTGCCGAGATTGACGGGGTTGAAATTTATACAAATCAGAGAAAGTTCAGAAAGAGCACGAAAAAATCCTTGAAGGTTCGTTTTGAGAAAAACGGGATTCACGTCAGTATTGCCGTAAAGGTGCATTTTGGAACGTGCGTTTCGGATATGGCTTTCAAGATTCAAGAAGGGATTAAGCACAACATAGAATCTATGACCGAATACAAAATTTCGCAAGTAGACGTTAAAGTGCTTGGCGTAATCTTTGACAACGAAGAAAATACCATACAATAATGCACGGATGCCACAAGTCAATTGTGGCATTTCGGCGTTTTAAAGGAGAACGAATGAGATCGGCAGCCAGAGAATGTGTTTTGAAATATTTATATGCGCAGTCAATGAATGACGGCGATACGTCGGGTTTGTTTGATAATTTATTAAAAGATGAAAAATTAAGTGCGGAAGATCAGTCGTTTGCTCGCACTCTTTTGCATGCGGTTGAGGGAAACAGAGAGGCTCTTTTGAGTGAAATATCCGAGTTGTCTATCGGTTTTAAATTGGAACGCTTATTTGAAATTGATAAATGTGCGCTTTTGATCGGCATGGCTGAAATTGGTTTTGTGGAAGAGATACCGTTTGTTGTTTCTGTGAATGAAGCGGTTAATCTTGTTGCAAAATATTCCACTGAAAAAAGCACGGGCTTTGTTAACGGAATTTTGGCTGAGTACGGTAAAAAGTGCGGAGTACGGCAATGAGCGCGCGTGTTATTGACGGAAAGGCTCTTTCTGCGTTAGTAAAAGAAGAAATTAAGCAGAAAACGGAAGCATTTGCGCTTCATACGGGAAGGAAGATAACTTTGGCGGTTGTTTTGGTTGGGGAGAACCCGGCATCGCTCGTTTACGTGCGAAACAAGCGTCTTGCTTGTGAAGCCGTCGGATTCCGTTCGGTTGAAGTCGTTTTGAGAGAATCCGCTTCCCAGAAAGAAGTGGAATCTGCGGTGAAGTCCTTGGCGGACGATCGAACGGTGGACGGGATTTTGGTGCAACTGCCGTTACCGCAAGGATTGAACGAAGAAAAGATCCTGTCTTTGATTCCTCCCGATAAAGACGTCGACGGCTTCTCTGCGGAAAATATGGGGAAACTTATGCGAGGAGAAAAAGCGTCGGTCGCTTGCACGCCTTCCGGCGTGATTCGGATGTTGGAGTATGCCGGCGTACCGATTGACGGATCGTATGCCGTTGTGTTAGGTCGGAGCAATATCGTTGGAAAACCAATGGCGCTGTTGCTTTTAGAAAAAAACGCAACGGTAACCATATGTCATAGTAAAACGAGTCGATTGAAAGAAATTTGTCGGCAAGCGGATATTTTAATTGCGGCGATCGGAAAGCCTGAATTTGTAACGGCAGATATGGTAAAGCCGGGCGCTGCGGTGATAGACGTCGGGATCAATCGCCGAGAAGGAAAATTGGTTGGAGACGTTGCGTTTGCTACGGTTTCGGAAATTGTCGATGTTATTAGCCCTGTTCCGGGCGGAGTCGGTCCTATGACGATCGCAATGTTGTTGAGCAATACTTATGAAGCGGCTGTAAGGAGAAATCTTGAATAATCAAAAAGAACGCTATGAATATTATGTAAACCTTGTCGATCAATACCTCGACGGGGTTTTTTCCGCTATGCGGAAATGTCCGTCTGCATTAAAAGAAAGTATGGCGTATACGGTATTGGACGGAGGAAAACGAATTCGGCCGGTTTTGTTGCTCGGTGCAGTTGATTCTTTGGGCGGATCAATTGAAGAGGCGATTCCAGCTGCGGCGGCAATCGAATTGATCCATACTTATTCATTGATCCACGACGACCTGCCTTGCATGGATAACGATACCGTTCGGAGAGGAAAGACGGCAAATCACGTAAAATACGGAGAAGCAATGGCTTTGCTCGCCGGAGACGCGCTTTTGACGCTTGCGTTTGAGATTGTTGTCGATGCTTATCGAGAAAAGCCCTGTCTTTCGAATATAATAAAAAAATTGGCTTTGTATGCAGGGTATTCCGGAATGATCGGTGGGCAGGCAGAGGAGTTTTCGGATGGATTGATGACGGAAAATCGTTTGCTGGAAATCGATCGAAACAAAACAGGTTGTCTGTTGCGGCTACCATTAGAACTTGCGGCAGTACTTTGCCGAAAAGAAGATGAAATTTACGCAGGTTTTTCGGAGCATTTCGGTCTTTTGTTTCAGTTTATGGATGATTTGTCTGATTGCAAAATCGACCAAACAAAGTCTGCCGTTGGCTTTTACGGGGCAGAAGAGGTCGCTCGTTTGGCAAAAAGAGAGTTGAATGCTTGCTTGGCTTGCTTGGGTTCTTTTCCGAATGTTGAATTCTTAAAATATATTGTATTGTTAATCGGAAAACAAAATGAGAATTGATAAATATTTATGCGAGCGCGGCGATTTTGATTCTCGCACAAAAGCGCGCGAGGCGATTGAACGCGGAGAAGTGACGATTGACGGAAAAAGGGCGAAACCGTCGTCTGATGTTACGGAAGGCGGAATCGTTGAAATTATAACGTCTGATCCGTTTGTTTCGGCAGGTGGCGCAAAACTGCAAAAAGCGTTAGACGATTTTGCGTTTTCTCCTTGCGGAGGTGTTTTTGCGGATATCGGTGCGAGTACCGGCGGTTTTACCGAATGTCTTTTAAAAAACGGGGCTAAGCGTGTTTATGCAATCGACGTCGGAGAATCTCAACTTCACCCGAAGATCGCTTCGGATAAAAGGGTTGTTGTTTGCGATAGAGTAAACGCTCGGTATCTTGACCGTTCTTTTTTTTCGGAATTGCCGAGCGGATTTGTGATGGACGTCAGTTTTATTTCGATCAAACTTTTACTTCCGACGATTTCTCGTTGTTTAGAAGACGGTGGAGTTTTGTTGTCTTTAATTAAGCCGCAATTTGAATTGGAAAATCGGGTAAAAGTAAAAAACGGTATTGTGCGTGACGTTCGAGCAAGATCAAAGGTGTGTGAGGGGATTTTTGATTATGCCGGTTCTTGCGGATTGATTTCACAGAAGTTCACGACTGCGCCGATTCGAGTCGGAAAAAACATCGAATACTTGATGTTGTTTACGAAAAACGGAGTACCGTTTTTAAGAAAAGAAGAAGTTTCGGAGATTATATTAAAAAATAATTAAAATTTTTTTGAATAAAAGTTGAATTTTTTGAATTTTTATTGTATGATAGTAAAGATGGAAAAAAAAGTAGGAATTTACACAAATAAAATCAAAGATCTTGGAGGGATTTGGTCGGCAAAGTTGACTCGCTTGCTGAAAGATGCGGGGTATACGGTGATCGGTGTGGAGGAAAATTCTCGGTCGGTCGATATTGAGGCATTGTTTGTTTTGGGCGGAGACGGTACGATTCTGGGACAGACGGAATATGCGGCGAGCAACGGAATTCCTATCATCGGGATTAATGCCGGTAAACTCGGTTTTTTGACGGAGTTTGAGACCTTTGAGATGGAATCTGCGGTTTCGGCGTATCGGAAAGGATTGTTGAAAGAAGATCGTCGTATGATTTTGAAAGTCGAATACGGAGATGAATTTCGCTACGTGTTGAACGATGCGGTGATTCAGCGGTTTTACGTGGAGGGTGAAAACAGTTTGGTTGTTAACGTAGAGGCTGTGATTGACGGAATATTGGTGGATAAAATCAACGGGGACGGAGTGATTGTCAGTACGCCGACGGGATCTACCGCCTATTCGCTTTCTGCCGGCGGTGCGATTTTAGCACCGGGGATCAATGCACTATCGTTGACGCCGATCAGTGCGCACTCGTTGCATCACCGACCGATCATTTATTCTGCAGATTCCGAAATTATATTAAAGGTGTTAAACGGCGGAAAAGCGGCTCTTTATGCGGACGGGAAATCATTTCAAGTTCTTTCCGAGGAAGATAAAGTGCGAATAACGAAGTCCGATAAGGAAGTTGTTTTTCTGCGGAAAAAGGATTCTAATTTTTATAATAGGTTATTGCATAAATTAAACGCAAACGGATAGGAGGAAACATGTTAAAAAAGGACAGGCACGCTAAGATTTTAGAGATTATTAGGCAAAACGAAATTGATACGCAGGGAGAACTTACGCAGAAATTGAATGAAATCGGAATTGCTGTTACCCAAGCGACGATTTCACGCGATATTCAAGAGTTGAATCTCGTAAAAATTGCCGGAAAAACCAAAAAGTACAAATACGCTTTTATTGATAAACGCGAAAATTTTATTCCGGATAAAATCGTGAACCTCTTTAAGGAGATTTTGGTTTCTATTACCTGCGTCAATAATTTAATCGTGATCAAAACGCTTTCCGGGAATGCAAGCGCTGCCGGCATGGTTGTAGATCGTATGAATTTTTCTGAAATTCTCGGATGCGTTGCCGGGGACGATACGCTTTTAATTATTACAAAGAGCAATTCGGATGCGGAAATCGTTATAAAAGAATTTAAGGAATTGATGAAATAAAATTTTGTCATTATGCTGAAAAAACTTGTTATACGGAATATTGCGTTGATGGATTTTGCGGAAATTGATTTTTCACAAGGACTTAACGTGTTATCCGGAGAAACGGGAGCGGGAAAATCCGTAATCATTGACTCCCTTAATTTCGTTCTCGGAGCAAAGGCGGATAAAGCGTTGATTCGCTACGGGCAGGAATTCTGTTCGGTGGAAGCCGTTTTTGTGATCAATCGAATCGGCGCATTAAAGGAAGTGCTCGATTCTTTTGAGATAGAAGACGATGAGTTGATTGTTTCCCGAAAATTCAATATGGATGGACGAGGCGACATTAAGGTAAACGGTTCGCCTTTTTCGGTTTCCATGTTGAAAAAAATTACGCAGCATCTCGTTGACGTGCATGGACAGAGCGAGCATTTTTATCTCTTGAAAGAATCCAATCAATTAGATTTAATCGATCGTTATGCGCAGGATGAAATTAATGGCATTAAAGAAAAATTAGCCGTTACGTACAATCGGTTTAAGGAAATTCGGAAAGAAACGGAATCGCTTGGCGGCGACGAGAGTGCTCGAGCGATTAAGTTGGATATCTTAAATTATCAGATTGGCGAAATTGAACGAGCGGAATTAGAGGACGGAGAAGAAGAATCTCTTTTTCAAACGAAAGAAAAATTGGAGAATGCGGAAAAAATTCTTTCTTCCGCAGGTGTCGTCAGAGATTGTATTGGTGGAGAAGGCGGAATTTCCGAGATTATGTTGACGGCTTGCCATCATTTGAGTTCCTTATCTCGCTATGGCGTGCCGTATGATGCTTTGTTTGAACAAATGGAATCAATTCGTTGCGAGTTGGATGACGTAGAGCGTTCGTTAAGTGCAGAGTTGGATGGGGCGGAGTTTGACAACGAAGAATTAGAACGCGTCGAATCTCGTTTGGAAACGATTAAGCAGTTGCGTAAAAAATACGGCAGTGATTATGCCGAAATTATGCGGTTTTACGAAAACGCTCTTTCTGAGCGCGAGCGATTGGTCTGTTTTGAAGAACAGTCGGAACGCCTTAATAAAGAGGAAATCGCTTGCAAAAAGAAACTTTACGAGGGATATGTTGCGCTTCATAATGCCCGTATGATTGCGGCGTCTGCTTTTTCGGAAAGCGTGACGGAGCAGTTACGTACGTTGGGAATGAATAGCGCGCGCTTTGTGATTCGACTGGAAGAATTGCCGTCTTTTTCCGAGGTTGATCGTTTTGTCGGCGAAAACGGGCTGGATTGTATGGAGTTTTTGTTTTCCGCTAATAAAGGCGAACCTGTAAAGCCTTTGTCGAAGATTATCAGCGGTGGTGAAATCAGTCGTTTTATGTTGGCGTTAAAATCGCAGACGGCAAAATTGCAGTCGATTTCCACTTTTGTGTTTGACGAAATTGATGCAGGGATCAGCGGTGTAATTGCTAAGGTTGTGGCGGAAAAATTCGCAGAAATCGCTTTACATACACAAATTATTGCAATTACGCATCTTCCGCAAATCGCAGCAATGTCCGATCAATCTTTTTTGATTGTTAAGCAAGAAGAAACGGATAAAACGGTTTCTACCATAAAAACGTTGGATCGAGAAGGGAAGATCGCAGAGGTAAACCGCTTGGTGGGTGGTTCTCCGAAAAGCGAAATTGCAATTCGGCATGCGGAAGCATTGGTTGCCGAGGCGGAGGAGTATAAGAATAACAGATGAAACGGGGATCGAAATTCGGTTCTCGTTTCGGGTATAATAAAGTACTTTCCGCACATTCTAATCGAGTGTCGGGGGTATCATGAAAAAGCGTTGTTTACAACTTTTTATATTGATTACAATCGTCGCCGTGTGTTTTTCCGCCAATTCGTTTGGGACGGGATTCGCCGACGGCGATTATGTATATTTGGGAGGAATGCCGTGCGGATTTTCGTTAGAAACGCGCGGCGCTCACGTGATCGGACTTTGTGACGTCGTGGGCGAAAACGGAATTTATTCTCCGGCTAAAAATGCCGGAGTTAACGTTGGGGACGTTCTTTTAAAAATCGATCAAGATAATGTTAATACGGCGGAGGAAATCGAAACGGCCTTGAAAAAGACGGGAGAAACGGCTGT
This sequence comes from uncultured Clostridia bacterium, assembly GCA_964468815.1. Lineage (GTDB taxonomy): Bacteria > Bacillota > Clostridia > Christensenellales > Borkfalkiaceae > UMGS621. The sequence continues at coordinate 11,396 of CAYXWN010000037.1, forward strand.
ACTTACCGTATTGCGCGGTGGCGAAAAGATTTTACTGGAAATAAAACCTGCCGTCGATGTTGGCGGCGAGAAAAAATTAGGGCTTTTTGTTCGTAGTGCGGTAAACGGAATCGGAACGATTACCTATCTTGATCGTTCTCTTCATTACGGTGCGCTCGGTCACCCTGTCTTGAATGACGACGGAAGTCTTTTGGATATTGTCGGAGGGACGGCTTTTGCGTGCAGTATTACGGGCGTTGTGAAAGGGACAAGAGGCTCACCGGGAGAACTAAGAGGGATCTTTTTGAGAGATCAATCGATCGGATGCGTTGAGACGAATCTTCGCACGGGTATTTACGGTATGATGAAACAAGAGAACGGATTTGAATTAAAAAAAATTTTAATTGCTCAAAAAGGTGTTGCGAAGATCGGAGAAGCGAAAATATATACGACAATTGACGGTGTAACGCCGAAGGAATATCGGATTTCGATTGCAAAGGTAGATCGAGATAGTGCGGATAATAAAAATTTAGTTATAAAGATTACGGACAAAACGTTACTTGCCGAAACGGGCGGTATCTTGCAGGGAATGAGCGGAAGTCCGATCGTGCAGGGAAAAACGCTGATCGGTGCGGTTACGCACGTATTCGTGAACGATCCGACAAGAGGATTCGGAATCCTTATAGAAAATATGTTGAAAAATTAAAGCGATTATGTCAGGCTAATGCATATTTAGCGGAAAAATACGGAAAATATTTTTATTATGAACGGAGGGTGTCATGAAAAAAATTATTTCTGTATTTTTTGCGTTAATTTGTTTGTTGACTGCCGTAATCGGCGTGGTTGGGATCGGAACGGCTTTTGCTTTGCCGACGGGACTGCAAACAAAAAGTCGGTCTGCTTATTTAATGGATTTTAATAGCGGAACGTTAATTTATGCTTTCAATGAAAACGAGGAGTTGCCCATAGCCAGCATGAATAAGATCATGACGTTGTTGCTGTGCTTCGAAGCTTTGGACAACGGAGAGTTTTTCTTAGAGGATTCTATAACCGTCAGCGCGGAAGCGAGCGGAATGGGCGGTTCGCAGGTTTTTTTAGAAGAAAACGGCGTGTATAAAATCGGAGAGTTGTTAAAAAGCATTGTGGTTGCTTCGGCGAACGATGCTTGCGTAGCAATGGCGGAGCGACTTGCCGGAAGTGAATCGTTGTTTGTCGATCGAATGAACGAACGGGCGCGTGAATTAAGTTTGAATCATACTGTTTTTGTCAATTGTACGGGATTGCCGGGAGCCGGGCAACATTCGACGGTGAAAGACGTCGCAAAAATGTTTGCCGAATTGTTGACTCACAAAGATTATTACCGTTATTCGGGAATTTGGATGGATAAAATAGAACATCCCGGCGGAAGATATACCGAAATTTCCAACACGAATAAGTTAATTCGTTTTTATGACGGATGCGATAGCGGAAAAACCGGATTTACGAGTGAGGCAGGTCATTGCTTGGCAGCGTCTGCAAAACGCGGCAATATGCGTTTGATTTCGGTTGTGATCAAGGATCCGGACAGCAAATCTCGCTTCGGAGATGTTTCTCAGATGTTTAATTACGGATTTGCAAATTATACGAATAAGACGATTGTCGATAACAATATTCCTTTGGAAATTTCCGTTGCGGTAGAAAACGGGAAAAAGGATGCAATACAGGTGATCCCTGAAAAAAGTTTTTATTTGTTTTCCGAGAAGAATAAAAAAGATGCCTTAGAGGTGGATTTTTGTCCGATTTCTTCGGTGAAAGCACCGATAGAAAAAGGAGACGTCGTTGGTTCTTTGAAAATTTATCGCGATCATATCGAAATCGGAGAGGTTGCCGTTTTGGCGAACGAAACGGTAGATCGTTCCACTTATTTCGATACGATCAAAGATATTGCGAGAGATTGGTCGATTTAAAACCAAAAAAGCACCGAGCGGTGCTTTTTTCTTGCAATTTTTTTTCTTTTCTTATATAATAACATTATACGTGTTACAAAACGTAGTTTTTGTAACGTTGTTGTTATATTAGATCAAATCGGAGCAAAGGCTATGCTTTATCAAGTTTTACAATATGTCGGGACGTTTTTGGCAATTTTAATCGTTTTGCCCATGCATGAGTTTGCTCATGCGTTTACTGCGGTTAAATGCGGGGACGAAACGCCGCGTATTTACGGTCGTTATACGTTAAATCCGTTTAAGCATTTTGATTTGTTCGGGCTTATTAGTTTGATTGTCGTGAGATTCGGTTGGGCAAAGCCCGTTCCGATCAATCCGCTTAATTTTAAGCATTATCGGCGAGATTATTTTTTAGTTTCGATTGCCGGTGTTCTTACTAATTTGGTCGCTTCGTTTTTCTTCTATCCGTTAACATTGTTGATGGGACTTGCTGTCGGAGCGGTTGTTGATATTCCGGTGTTGTTTTATGTTTTTCTGACGTTAGAGTATGCGTTTTATGCTTGCTTTTGGTTGGGACTTACGTTTTTTGTATTCAATCTGATTCCTGTTTATCCGTTAGACGGATTTCGGGTGTTAGAGGCTGCATTGAAACCCAATAATAAAGTGCTTCGCTTTTTGCAAGAGTATGGAAGAATTATTTTATTCGTCTTAATCTTTTGGGGTGTTATGGCGGATTATTTCGGGCTGGGGAGTTTTGACGTTTTGGGGCTTGCAATCAATACGGTATCTAATTGGTTGGGGACGCCCATTATCGCATTTTGGGGGTTGATTTTCAATGGCTGAATTTGAATCCGTAGTCGATTATTCGACGAAACTTGAAAATTTTGAAGGACCGCTTGATTTGCTGTTGCACTTAATTAAAGAAGCAAAAATCGAGATTAAGGATATCTTTGTTTCAGAGGTGACCGATCAATACTTACAATATATCGCAAATCTTAAAGAAATCGACGTTGAAAAAGCGAGCGAGTATTTGATTATGGCAGCTACGCTTTTGGAAATTAAATCAAAAGCAGTACTTCCCAAGGTGGAAGAATATTTGGATGAAATCGAAGATCCTGAACAAGCGTTGATTTGGCAAATCGAGGAGTATAAACTCTTTAAGGAGGCAGGGGAAAAACTGAAACAGCAAGAGAATACGGCTCGTTTTTACAAGCCCCCCGAAAAGAGTGCCGGCGAAGTTAAAATCGTCTATACCGATTTTAATTTAGACGGGTTGATTTCGGCGTTTTCAAAACTTTTATTGAAGGTGGACGAGCGTACGCGTGCGAAATCCGAGCAAAAGGAAATTCCGAAAGACGTATTTACCGTCGCCGACAAAATCGTTTTTATTAGAGATATCTTGTTGAGTCGAGAATCGGTAAGTTTCTTTGAATTGTTTTCATCACATTATACGAGAAGCGAGTTGATTACCACTTTTCAAGCAATGTTAGAGTTGTTGAAGCATCAATTTATCAAAGTGGAGCAAAACGACGTTTTTGACGATATTACGATTATATTAAGAGAAGATAGGAGTGAAGAAATTGGAGAAATTGACGAATATAATTGAGTCGATCGTTTACGTTTCGGGAAACGCCATCGAAATTAAAGATATTGTGGAAAAACTCAGAGTGACCGAACAAGAGGTTTTGAAGAGTGTAAAGGAACTGCAAGCGCGGTATAGCGGCAATAGCGGATTGCAACTTTTGATGTTTAATAAGAAATTGCAATTTGCTTCCAATCCGGATTATGCCGATCAAGTTTCTGCTGTTTTGAATCCGATTAGAGAACGTGAACTTTCGCGTAGCATGTTGGAAACGGCGGCGATTATTGCGTATAAACAACCAGTTACACGGCTTGACTTGGAGGAAATTCGTGGAAACAGCGAATATGCCGTTCAAAAACTTTTGGAACTGAAAGTGATTGAACCGGTCGGAAGGAAGGATGCCGTCGGTCGTCCCGTGCTTTACGGAACGACGGATGAATTTTTAAAGCGGTTTCAGATATCTTCGTTAGATGAGTTGCCCGATTACGAGGAGTTGTTGGGAAAGATTCAGATGATCCGCGGTCAGAACGATGGAGATTATCTCTATCAAAAGGACGAGTACATAGAAGAGGCTGCTGCTACGGATGATTTGCAGGAGAATACGGAAGTTATTTCGGCGGAATCGAGCGTTGAGCAACCGACGCAAGAGGAGATAGAACTTCCACCGATCGAGGAAGAAGAAATTCCCGACTTCCTAAAAGGAGAAGAGGTGATAAAAATCTAATGGATCTCGCAATTCTCGAATGGATTCATGCAAATTGGCATCAATCCGTAGTGTTTAATCAAATCATGAAAGGAATTACCGTTTTGGGAAATGCAGGAGTGATATGGATTGCAATCGGGATTGTTATGCTTTTTTTCAAAAAAACACGACGAGGCGGACTGGTTATGTTAATATCGCTTGCAATAGGCTTTTTATTAAATGATATCGTTATTAAGCCGTTGGTTGCAAGACCGCGTCCCTTTGAGGAAAATCCTACGTTTCTTGTCTTTTTGGAGGAGATCGGATTAAAAGCACCTTCGGGGTATTCGTTTCCTTCCGGGCATAGTTTTTCTTCGATTAATTGCGCCGTTGTATTGACGTATTTTTTCAAAAAGAAGGGACTTCCGGCAGTGTTTTTGGCATTGATGATTGCCTTTTCTCGTGTATTTGTTTTAGTGCATTACCCGACCGATATCTTAATGGGATTGATATTCGGTTTGTGCACGGCTTTTTCGGTTATTGCTGTTTATCGAAAAATAATCGAAAAAAAAGAAAAGGCAAAAACAGAACAAGCAAATTCCTAAGGTTAGATACGGTTATAGGAAAATGCGCCTTAACGCTTTTGCGTTTTGGCGCATTTTCCTATGTGAAAAGTTGTTGTAAAGAAAAAATGTTCGTATAAAAAGATTCAACGTTCATGCTGTAACGAAATATGACTTCTATTATTTCGACTATTCCTTGATTGGGTAAATGACCGATTTTTATAAATATTTTAAAACCATTTGTTTTTCAACGTTTTTTAGAAAGAGGATCAAGGTTTTGCGATAGCCGACTATAATTAAATGATATTTCATAAAAATGAACGCTTTGCTTTTGAGGAATAAAAAGAAACGGCTTGCAGGGACAAAATTATCCCTACAAGCCATTTTATAGCAAAATATGCCACAAAACAGACAAAATACAACCGTTTAGGCAATAAAGAAACCATAATATGATACTTTTGTATCAATATTATGGTTTCTTTATGTGAGTAATTTGAAATTTTGATACAAATTCAAAACGAGTGCAAATGTTATTATGGACGCATTTCTTGAAAAGTTTTGCCATCAATTTCATTTCGACAAATTGGAATTTATTGTATATAAAACTTGAATATTTCTTTTGCCCAA
>CAYXWN010000038.1:0-16312 GCA_964468815.1 uncultured Clostridia bacterium
TCATTCACAAATGATTTAATATTTAATTTTTGTCTAAACTTTGGGGTTCACATCACAGCATATAACAACCGTAAAATACAAAAAAACGGAATAACAATGTACAATATATAACCCCGAAAAGCCCGATAGATAAAAGCCCCGTCGCTCTTACGAGAGCGACGGGGCGATTCTGTATCATTCAGACAGCGATAACGCCGATTTGGCTCTTCCGATCGTAGCCGTAGCCGCCTCGGAAAAATCAAAGTAAGCGTCGATAATCCGTTTGACGTCCTCTTCGGTAACGGCGTTGATCTCCGCCGTCTTTTTGGAAAAGTCAAACGCCTCGTTCAAGAACAACAGACTCTTTCCGTACAACAGCATTTGAGAAGCCGCGCTCTCTTGCCCGTACACAAAAGCGGATTTGATCTGTTCCTTGCCGCGCAAAAACTCTTCCTTCGTCATGCCGTCGCGGCGAAAACGCTCTGCTTCCCGCAAAATCGCGGCAATCGCCGTATCGCGTTTTTCCGGATTCACCCCGGCGTACACCTCTAACACGCCGCACGTACGGTATTGAGAAACGTACGAATAAACCGAATAAGCAAGTCCCAACTCCTCGCGAATCCTCTGAAACAACCGAGAGGACATTCCGCCGCCGAACACCACGTTCGCGAGATTCAAGGCATTGATATCCGGATCTCCCAACTTTACCCCCTTAACGCAAAGTCCGACGTGCGCTTGTTCGATTTTCTTCGATTGGAACAAATGGGACGAAGTACCTATCGGCGTCGGTAACGGACGGCGTTTTTTTCCGCACGTTCCGCGCGAACGGAAAGACGGCAGGAAATATTTTTCCGCAATTTCTTCCGCTTCCGCAAAAGTCACGTTCCCGGCGATCGAAAGAACGACGTTATTCGGCGTATAATAGCGATTGACGTACTCGAATAATTCGTCCCTTGTAAAACGGCGCACGTTGCTTTTCTTCCCTAAAATCGTCTGCCCGTAGCCGCTCTTCCCGAAATACGCTTCCGAAAGGAGATCCCAACAGAGATCATCGGGCGAATCTTCTTCCATATTGATCTCTTCGAGCACGACGCCCTTTTCCCTCGCGCTCTCCTCGTCCGCATACTGCGAACAAAAGAAGAGATCCGCCAATATTTCGGCAGACTCCGCGAAATGTTCCGCCGTGGATTTCGTATAATAACAAGTCAACTCCTTTGCGGTAAAGGCGTTGATCTGCGCGCCGATCCGATCAATGGAATCAGAAATTTCAAACGCGGTGCGTTTTTCCGTTCCCTTGAACATCATGTGTTCGAGAAAATGCGAAATTCCGTTCTCACGCGCGCTTTCGTTTGCGCTGCCCGCTCCCACCAAAATTCCCGTGGAAACGGACAGCAATCCGTCGATCTTCTTGACGATCAGACGGAATCCGTTTTCATATTCTTTTACGTAATGCATTTTTATAATTCCTCTAAATTTTCAGAGACGGTTACGGCGCGAAAGCCGACAGTCTCGTAATAAGCAAGTATGGACGGAAGCGTGCGTGCGGTTTCTTTCGTCGGGTGCATCAAAACGAGGTCGCCGTTCGCGAGCGATCGGGTGGCACGGGTATAAATTTTCTCCGCGCTTTGATCGCGCCAATCAATGGTATCTTTCGACCACATGATCAACCGATATCCCAAATCTGCACAAACTTCCAACGTTATGTCCGAAAAACTACCGGAGGGCGGTGCGAAAAGCGTCGTTTTTTCTCCGCATAATGCTTCCGCCACGCGCTCGGCGGTTACGATTTCTTCCTTGTTCTCATCGTAGCCGAGTTTTGCGTGATCGCGATGAAAATACCCGTGATTCGCGAGTTCGTGTCCTTCGCCCACAATGCGGCACAACAACTCCTTATTGTCGTCCGCCCAACAGCCGCCGACGAAAAAAGTCGCCTTTGCGTGATGTTCGGAAAGCGTGTCCAACACCGATTCGACATATTCGCTTCCTTGGTAAACGTTAAACATCAGCGAAACGCGCGCCTCGTTCGGGTTGCCGCGCCGAATCGCGACGATTCTGCCGCCGCTCGAAATCGGAGCGATCCGCTCCGGGAAAAAACTGACCGCGAACACGAACAGCAAAGTTGCAAGAATCACCGCGTCGGTGGCAATCGCCTTGAATACCGTTAGTTTTTTCAATTTCCTTTCCTCTATACGTTTCATTATATGAAAGTTAAGGAAAAGTTAGAAACGCTTCTCTCGTTTCGATAGAAAAAAGGGCTCTTTGCAGAACCCTTTCAGCACGTAAATCTTAGCCTTCTACTTTTTCAAGGAGTTTCAGATCAATTCCCTTCTCTCCGATCTTGATGATTTCTACCTTAACCATATCGCCGATATGCAGGACCTCTTCCACCGTTTCGATCCGCTTTTCGCTCATTCTGGAAATGTGAATCAAGCCGTCTTTTCCGGGCGTAAGTTCGCAGAACGCACCGACCTTGGGAAGAATCCGAACGACTTCCGCAATGAACATATCGCCGACTTCGGGATCTTTTGCGATGGAAAGAACGATCGCTTTCGCGCGTTCGAGTTGTCCTTCGTTCCCCGTAGACGCGATGCAAACCGTACCGTCGTCCTCGATGTCGATCTTGACGCCCGTTTCTTCGATAATCTTATTGATTACCTTGCCTTGCTTTCCTACGACGTCGCCGATCTTAGACGGATCGATCTGGAAAGAAATAATGCGCGGTGCGTACTTGGAAAGTTCGGGAGCAACTTCCGGGATACATTCAAGCATCTTGCCGAGAATATATTTTCTGCCGACGTTCGCCTGCGCGATCGCCTGTCTTAAAATCGCTTCGTCGATTCCCTTAATCTTGATATCCATTTGAATAGCGGTGATTCCCTTTTCCGTTCCCGCGACCTTAAAGTCCATATCGCCGAGGAAATCTTCCAAGCCCTGAATATCCGTTAAGATTGCAACTCTGCCCGTTTCGGGATCTTTGATCAATCCCATTGCGATTCCCGCGACGGGCGCTTTAATGGGAACGCCTGCGTCCATCAACGCGAGCGTAGAGCCGCAAACGCTACCCTGAGAAGTAGATCCGTTCGAGGAAAGAACCTCGGAAACCATACGGATCGCATACGGGAATTCTTCTTCGGACGGAATCACGGGTTCGAGTGCGCGTTCTGCAAGCGCACCGTGTCCGATCTCACGTCTGCCGGGGCTACGGAGAGGCTTCGCCTCGCCCGAAGCATATCCGGGCATATTGTATTGGTGCATATAACGCTTGGCGGTTTCGTCGTCCAAGCCCTCCAACTTCTGTTGTTCGCTGATCATACCGAGCGTGCAAGTGGTCAAAACCTGCGTCTGTCCTCTCGTGAACACACCCGATCCGTGAACGCGCGGCAACACGCCGTGTTCACACCAAATTTTTCTGACTTCGGTCAATTTTCTTCCGTCCGGACGAACGCCCTTATCCAAAATTTTCGCTCTGACCTTTTCTTTCGTCAGATAATAAAGAGCGTCCTTTAATTCGCGTTCTTTTCCGGGGAAAATCTCCGCGAAGTGCTCTAACGTCGCCTTTTCAACGGCGTCCTGTCCCTCTTGACGCGTCGTACGATCAAACGTATCGAGCGCGCGATCGAGCATTTCGGAAGCGAACTCTCTCACCGCCGCGTCGATTTCGGCAGGAACGTGATAAAGTTCCATTTCGCGCTTGGGCTTGCCGACCGCTTTGACGATCTCCTCTTGGAACGCGCATTGCTTTTTGATCTCTTCGTGTCCGAACAAAATCGCACCGACCATTTCGTCGTCCGAAATTTCTTTCGAACCGGCTTCTACCATCATGATCGCGTCTTTCGTTCCCGAAAGATTGAGCGCAAGCGTGCTCTTTTCCTTTTCTTCCAACGTGGGGTTGATGACGTACTGACCGTCAACGATTCCCACAACGACGCTGCCCGTCGGGCCTGCAAACGGAATATCCGAAATGCAGAGCGCAATGGAAGAACCCAACATTGCCAACGGTTCGGGGGCGATATCCGGATCAACCGAAAGCGCGGTCGCAACGACGCTGACGTCGTTAAACAAACCTTTCGGGAAAAGCGGACGCAACGGACGGTCGATCAAGCGCGCGGTCAAAATACCCTTATCGCTTGCTCTCCCCTCGCGACGCTTAAAGCTGCCGGGGATCTTTCCGACCGAATACATCTTTTCTTCAAAATCCACTCCCAAGGGGAAGTAATCCATTCCGTCGCGCGGCTTGTCCGCCATAACGACGTTAACCATAACGACGGTTTCCCCACAACGTACTACGCAAGAGCCGTTCGTCTGCTCCGCGTATTTGCCTGTTTCTACCGTAACCTCGCGGTTTCCGACGGTAGTTTTGAACTCTCTGTAAGTTTCTGTCATAACACACTCCTAAACTCTGATTTATTTGAATTTTGCGCAAATTCGCGCAATGATTTCACGTTTTTTCAGAAAAAAAGGGGCGACAAAAAAACTGCCGCCCCACGTTCCTTATTTTCTCAAATCCAAATCAGCAATGAGCTTTCTGTAACCATCGAGGTCGGTCTTTTTAAGATAGTCTAAAAGACCGCGACGAGCACCGACCATTTTCAAAAGACCGCGTCTGGAATGATTGTCCTTCTTGTTGACTTTCAAATGCTCGTTCAAATGGTTGATCCGCTCGGTCAAAAGCGCGATCTGCACTTCGGGAGAACCGGTATCTCCTTCCTTTCTGCCGTATTTGGCGATGATTTCTGCTTTCTTCTGCTTATCCATAATTATTTTACCTCCTTCTTTTACGGAATAATCCGCCCGAAACAAAGAACTGCGACGGAGTTTCCGCAAGCCCTTGCAACGGGTAAATTCAAAGCACTAACAGTATATCAAACTTTTCCGCTTTTGTAAACTGTTTTAAGGGAAAAGTTTCTGTTTTTCCTCAATAATTCGATCTATTTTTGCGATATAAGAGGAAATATCCTTGGGTGCGCCGTACCGTTCGATCCGTTCGCCACCGCCGAACACCGCCTTAGACACGGCGTTCGCGCCGCAAGCGACGTTTTGCGCGATCTCCTCCATTACGTCGATATTGTAAATGCACGCCTTTCCGCGCTTTGTGTACCCCGTGTTTTCGAGATTTCCCGCCATATATTTCTGCCGATAAAGATAATACGGTTCGTACCCCTTTGCAGAAAGCGTTTCTTGCGCGTATTCCACCATGCGTTCCACTTCGCCTGCCAGCAAACGGTCGGTCGCTTCTTTCAACACGGAACCGCGCTTTAACGCCAACGTATGAACGGTGATATTGTCCGGTTCGAGTTCCGTGCAGCGGTCCAAACTGTCCCGAAAATCTTCAAAATTTTCTCCGGGAAGCCCGGCGATTAAGTCCATATTCACAGAAAAGCCATCCGTCAACGGATAGCAATCGTACAGATCGCGCACGGTGTGGCGTCTGCCGATCCGTTCAAGCGTCTTATCTTGAAAGGTCTGCGGATTCAAACAAATACGCGTTACACCGTACTCTTTTAAGAGCGCGACGTTTTCCGCATTGATAGCGTCCGGTCTGCCTGCCTCTACCGTATATTCCACCCGTTGCGGACCGATCGCGTCTAAAACGCGCTTCAACTCCGAAAGCGGCAACGCAACGGGCGTTCCGCCGCCGACGTAAACGCTTCTCAACTTTTTTACAAGCGATTTAGAAGTTTCGATCTCCTTGATCAACGTGTCGACGTACGGTTGAACCAACGCGGCGTTTTTGCGGATATCGCCCGAAACGAACGAGCAATACGCGCAACGCGACGGACAAAAGGGAATCCCGACGAAAAAATCACAGTTATCGTCGTCCTTTTCGTATACTCCCTTTTGCGCTTGTAAAATCCGCCCGACGAGCGCGGTCTTTTCGGGCGAAACCAACATCTCGTCCAAAAAAAAACGTTCAAAATCGGCGTTGTTTTGATAGGCGAGTTTTGTAGGGCGAATCCCCGTAAGCGATCCCCACGGCATGCGCTTCCCCGTATAATCGGAAAGCGCGCGATAAACGGCGAGTTTCGCGCTCCGCTTAAAGAGACGCTTTTCTTCGGTTGCGGAAGCGTTTTCCGAACGCGGATAAGCGTAAGAAAACCGCCCGTCCTCCACCGCGACGGTATGCTCGTAAAAAGAGCCGTCGTTTCTCCCCATATGAACGATAGACAAAACCGCGCCCTCTTCAAATAAATTGACGACCTCCATGAGATCGGGATAAAACAGTTCGGTATTCGTAGTCAGCAAAACGGATTATTCTCCCTTTCGTAATCGAGCGAAGTTTCCTCCCCGTGCCCCGGATAAACGGGGTAATCGCCCTCTAAGGCGAAAAGCATTCGGAGAGAGGCGGAAAGCGCGCGTGCGTCGCCGTCCAAGTCGGTTCTGCCGACCGACTCGAAAAAGAGCGTATCGCCCGTAAATAGCGCTCCCTCTATCAAAAAGCAACACGAACCGACGGTATGCCCCGGCGTATGAATCACGCGCACGGAAAGCCCTGCAAGCGAGAGCACGTCGCCGTCCTTAAAAAGGGCATCCGCTCGGATCGCAGCCAACGCATATCCGAAATACGCGCCCATATTGCCGTCCGTGCGAAGATTGATTTCTTCTTTTTCGTGCACGAACAACGGGATTCCGACGTCTTGCAACGCCCGACAACCGCCGATATGATCGAAATGCGCGTGCGTCAACAAGATCGCGACGATCGTTACGCCTATTTTCGCGGCGCGAGCGAGGATTTTATCCGCATCTCCGCCCGGATCGAGAACGATCGCTTGCTTGCTCGCTTCGTTGATGATGAAATAAGTATTGACGCCAAGCGCGCCGGTATGAATACAATCTATTTTCATTCTTCTTTCCGCCTTGTTCTCTGTCGACAACGCACTCCGCAGATAACCTGAAAACACTCCGCGGCTTTTCTTTTTAATTAGACGTACGGAATACGTCCGCAAGTTTTTTGTCTTGCTTCAATTTCTCGATCAAGTTATCCAAGTCTTGACGGGAATTCAGCCGAATATTGAAATCGACGACCGCTTCCTTGCTCTTTGCGTCAAGTCTGCCGTTGATGGACGTAATGACGAGATTCATCAACGCGCACTGCGTGGATACCGCGGCGAGAATCGCCCCTTGATCGGAAGCGATAACGCGAATACTCGCTTTGTAAGAAATATCCGCTTGCCCCGCCCAACTGACTTCGATCAACCGATCGTGATCGACGTTTTTCATGTTCGGACAGTCCGCACGGTGAATGGTAACGCCTCTGCCGCGCGAAATAAACCCGACGATTTCGTCCCCGGGAACGGGCGTACAACACCCTGCGTAACGAACTAAAAGCCCGTTCATGCCCTTGACGACGACGCCGCCCGTAGGTTCTTTTTTATTGATTTCCGCCTTGACGACCTCTTTCGGCATTTTCTTCCGATAGTGGTCGATCAGTTTTAACAAAATTTGATTGGTCGTGACCGCGCCGTACCCGACGGAAGCGAACATTTCGTCTTGCCCCGAAAAGGACATACGGCTGGACAGTTTGAGAAAGGCTTCGTCCGTCAAAAGTTCGGAAAGCGTAAAGCCCTTGCGCTTCGCCTCGTTTTCCAACATGGACTTACCCGTCTTGATATTCTCTTCCTTCATCTCGCGCTTAAAGAACTGCTTGATTTTTACCTTTGTGGAAGAGCCCTTGACGATTTTCAACCAATCCCATGACGGGCCTTTTGAATTTTGCGAAGTAACGACCTCTACGACGTCCCCCACTTGCAGGGGAGTATTCAACGGAACCATCTTGCCGTTGACCTTTGCTCCGACGCAACGGTTTCCGACCGCAGAGTGAATGGCGTAAGCAAAGTCGATGGGAGTGGCGTCTTTCGGAAGAGAAATAACGTCCCCTCGCGGCGTAAACACCAATACTTCGGAACTGTAAATATCCCCTTTTAACGAATCCAAAAACTCCTTGGAGTCCTTTAATCCGCCCTGCCATTCCATTACCTCGCGAATCCACGAAAGACGCGAGTCGAAATCGTCCGTATCCTTTTTGTTTTCTTTATATTTCCAATGCGCCGCGATACCGTATTCAGCCGCGCGATCCATTTCAAACGTACGAATTTGGATCTCGAAGATCTGCCCGAAATCGGTTACGACCGTGGTATGAAGGGACTGATACATATTCGGCTTCGGCGTCGCGATATAATCTTTGATTCTCCCCGGAATCGGCTTCCATTTATGGTGAATCTTACCGAAAATCTCGTAGCACTCGTTGACGTCCGCCACGATGACGCGGACGGCGGTGAGATCGTAAATTTGATCGAGCGTCTTATTTTGGTTTTTCATCTTTTTATAGATGGAATAAAAGTGCTTGGGACGCCCGAATACCTTTCCCTCGATGCCCGATTCCACCAAAATGCCGTTGATCTCTTTTACGACGAAATCCACAAATTCCCGTCGCTCTTGCACCTTTTGATTGATGTTAACGACGAGATATTCAAAAAATTCCGGCTCTAAATATTTTAACGAAAGATCTTCCAATTCGCACTTGATCTGACTGATTCCCAATCGCCCTGCAAGCGGTGCGAAAATATCCAACGTTTCTTTTGCGAGCCGCTGTTGACGTTCCTTGGATAAAAAATTAAGCGAACGCATATTGTGCAGACGGTCGGAAAGTTTGATGATAATGACGCGAATATCCTTTGCCATCGCGACGAATATCTTGCGGAAATTCTCCGCCTGCTCCTCTTCTTGCGAGGTGAATTCGATTTTTTCAAGTTTGGTAACGCCGAGCACGAGTTCTAAAACTTCTTCTCCGAACTCTTGCCGAACGTCCCCCTCCGAAACCGGCGTATCTTCGATGACGTCATGCAAAAACGCCGCGGCAATGGTGGGAGCGTCTAACCCCAAATCAATTAAGATAAACGCCACCGCGCAAGGATGGGTAAAATATTCCTCCCCCGAAGCGCGCTTTTGATTGGCGTGCGCCTTCTTCGCGAAGTCGTAAGCCTTTTCGCAGAGTGCGAGATCGTCGCCGCTGTAAACTTGTCTGATTTTCTCCAAAACGTCCATATTAACACAACTCCGTTACGAAGCGATAAATTGCAGATTCCGACAACTCCTTTTTTACCGCGGGGTGATGGAGCAATATCCCGTTCGCGACCTCGAAAAAGCCGAGTTCGCAAAATACTTCAAACGCAAACACGAATTGTTCGTCGCTCTCCGAAGGGCGGTAACGCACATAAAAATCGGCGGAAGAAGTACACGGTTTGCCGACGCGGTGCTTCATTTCCGAAAACGCGGTCTTAAACGAGCCGCGATCGGTACGCAGCCCGCCGAGCGACCGCACGCGTTCCGTATTGATGAACACGGGACGTTTCGCCGCCAAATTGATCGGGCGCATGGGCTTGTCCAAATAGACGATCCGCTCGTAGCCCCCGAAATCCGCGTCCTCTTTCGGAGAAAGCACGACGGCGTTCAACAAATTCTTTTCGGGCGGTTTATAGACGGAAACGGGAAGCGCGGACAATTCGGGAAACGCGGAAAGGGTTTTCGCCTCGTCCGCAAAAAAGATACTCCCGTGCGAATAGCGCAACCCTTCGGTGATTCTTTCTCGAATTGCCGACTCCGATTCAAAGCGGTCGTCTTGCCGAAATTTTTCATATTGCAACTGCGCGATCTCGTTCGCGAATAAGAACAAATCCAATTCGGGGGACGATTCGTAATTCACGATCATGTCCCGAACGTAACCGCGCAACGATTGCGTTCTGCCGAAGGTCGAAAGATTCGGCTCGAACACCACCGTTTTTTTAACGGGAAGATTTAAGGTTTCCGCCTCGTTCAAACCGCCGAACCAAATCATATCCGCATATTTCGTATGAAAGGAAATATGATTCGAACCTTGCTTCAAAAGCGCCGTATCCGTACTGCCGATCTCTACGGCGAAAAGAGGACGCTTATTCCCCACACCGCACGGCTCTAAACGATTTAATTCGTTTACGAACGCAACGGTCAACGGCTTTTTCAAAATCTGTTCCACCGCGATGACCGGTTGAAAAACGCCGCTGTCGCAATGTGCGCCGATATAGGCGTCCACGCTTGCCTCGAACGCGGCAAAATTCTCCTTGTCGATCGCGACGCCTGCCGCTTGCGCGTGTCCGCCGAACTCCAACAAATATTCCTTTTGAGAGGTAAGAACTTCAAAAATATTAACGCCGTCCACGCTGCGCGCAGAGCCTTTCAAATGTCCGTCTTGCCCGGCAAACATAATGACGGGGCGCGCGTATTCCTCCGCTAGCCGTGCCGCGACGATGCCGACAAACCCGGTGGACCAACTTTCGTCGTACAACATGATAACGTTGTCGTACGTTTCTTTTTCTTCTAACTGTGCTTTTGCGGAGCGATACAACCGATCGCACGCAACTTGACGTTCCATGTTATAGGAGGTCAGTTTCGCGGCGAGATCCGCGATCTCGTTTTCGTCGTCCGACAAAAACAGTACGAGCGCGGCGTTTGCGTCCCCCATTCTGCCTGCGGCGTTGATCCGCGGTGCGAGCACGTAAGCGAGCGTCTGCGCGTTTACGTCGCGCTCCTTATTCGCCGACAACAAACAACGCATTGCCGGGCGAGGCTTCCCGTTCAGAAGTTTCAAGCCCTCGAACACGATATCTCGATTTTCCCCGACGAGCGGAACGCTGTCGGCAACCGTCGCCAACGCAGCGAAGTCCAATAAGGCGTAAGCGCGTTCGCCTAACAACGCACACGCGAGTTTGAACGCGACGCCCGCGCCGCATAAACCGTCGAACGGATAATCTTGATCGGGAAGATGCGGATTGATACAGACGCAAGGCGGAAGTTCGGACGGAATCTCGTGATGATCGGTCACGATCACGTCGATCCCCAAATTCAACAATTCGCCGATTTCGTTGCGGTTACTGATACCGCAATCTACCGTAATGACGAGATCAATGAAATACTCTTCCGCAAACGCCTCTACCAACTCTAAATTAAGCCCGTAGCCGTTCTCCCGTTCGGGGACGACCGTAAAGGCGTCTATCCCGTATTCCTTAAACGCACGGTATAAAAGCGCGGTCGCCGAAACGCCGTCCGCGTCATAATCGCCGTAGATCAAGACGCTTTCGCCGTTCTCCTTAGCCGCTTTCAAGCGATCGACGCACGCACGCATTCCGGAAAGAAGAAACGGATCGTAAAAGCGATTCTTCCCCGGATTCAAAAAAGTGAAGGCTTTTTCCGTGCTGTCAAAACCGCGTGCGAATAAAATCTCCGCCGTTTCTCGGGAAAGACCGTTTTCCGCCGCGATAGCATTGACAATCTGCAAATCCGCAGCCGTCAATGAGGAATGACAACGCAGTAACTTCATAAAAAACCTTCCTTTTTTTAATCAAAAGGGCGAGATACTATCCCGCCCGTTCATGCCTTTTGCCGTTTTATTACTCGGCAACCGTTTCCTTTTCTTTTCCTTGATACGCCGCCTTTTTCGCTCTGGAAACGCCGACGTTTTTCAACATCGTCCAAACCGTACCGGTCAAGCAAATCGCGACGAATTCGGAAGAAATTATTCCGACAGCCATCGTAATTCCGACGTACTTTACAGGCGTGCTTCCCAACGCAATCAACAGAACCGCCGCGACGATTACCGCAATCAATAACCCCAAATTGAGTTTTGCCGTTGCATTGCCTGCCATTACCGCAATTTCCGCCGGCGATTTGTCTTCGTTCGCGACGTTCTTCTTTAAGTCTTTCGCCGCAAACATCCAGAAGACGTTCATCATCAATCCCAACAAGATCGTCGCACCGATCGCCGCAAGGTAATATTCCCCGACGGGTACGCGACAAATCGCGGATAACATCACCGTAATCAACGTGTTGACCACCAACAAAATCAAGAGAGCGACGCCGCTTGCGAGTTTATAACGAATCCAACCGTAGAAGAATGCGCAAATCGCGACGATCGCGACGACGAGAACCGCCATCCAAACGCGCGAAGCGTCTTTTAATACGAGCGTTTCGTTCAACTCCGCCTCCGGATTATATCCGGCGAGTACGGTATCCGCTTTCAAAGCCGCGTTTACGGCGTCGACGACGGAAGCGGCAACCTCGCTGTCAAAACCGTAAATCAACGTTGCCTTTTCGTCAAGTTCTTTTCTGTATTCGTAGTGCAAACCGTTGTCCGCAAACACCTTTTCGGTCACGGAAACAACTTTATCGTACGTTTCGAGTTCTGCGTCCGTCTTTACGGTCAGTTCGTAACCGCCGCCGTAAGAAACCGTTTCGTTCATGCCGAGGAAGCCCATCATAAACGCTCCCGCAACCACGACGACGATTGCCAAAATAAACCAGATTTTCGCCGATTTCATAATCTTACTCATTGACTTCTTCCTCCCTCTTCAAGTTAAAGAAACCTTCTTTCTTCTCGGGAAGCGCAATGAAAATTCTCAATAAAAGTTGGGAATAGAACATCGTAGCCAACGCACCGATCACCAAGCCGACGCCGAACGTAACGGCAAACGAGAACAGAGCGTTTCCTCCGAGCAACAACATCAAAATCACGGCGATACCGAGAACCGCGGTCATATCCAAGATCGCGAAGATGCCCTTTTTGTATCCGACCTTGATCGCCGCTTTGACGGTTTTGCCCATCGCGTATTCTTTCTTTACGTTAGAAGAAAGCAACGCAACCTGCGCCCCGACGACGAGCGTCGCGAACAAGATTCCCAAAATGCTTTGGAAAGAAATAACGATTCCCGGAATCAAAATCATGAACAACAACTCTACCAAAACAAACGAATAAATCGTAAGATCGGAAACGAGCCCGAAGCCGCGATAGAAAACCAAAAGCAGAACCATAAGCACCGCAACCGCGATTACGAAAGCGATGGAAACGGTCTTTGCCGCACCTTCGCCCAAAACAGAATAAGCGGTCAAATCGTTATCGTCTACTTCGTATTCGAGGGGAAGTCCGCCGAAATTCAACAAAGCCGCGATCCGCAACGCAGACTGACTGTCCGAAGGACCGGAGAACACTAACGTCGTGCCTGAAAAATCCGAACAATCCAAACTGTTGATAACGGTGGTTTCCCCCACCTTTGCGGTAATGGTCTTACCTGCGATCTGAGAAGCGGCGTCCTTGGTAAATTCCACCAAAACGTAATCCGTTCCGCCGGCATTTTGCGTATACGCCTTGACGATTCCGTCCGCGTCGAACAACGTGTTGCCGTCCGAATCCGTAAATACGGTGTCGCCGAACGACATGAGTGCGGCAACGTCCGAATCGGGCGTCGTTGCGTTCGACTCTCTCAGCGTGATGCGGATCTTATAATCGTCGTCCGCAGTCTGCTTGTAAGCATAAACGTTTCCCGCAGTGTATCCGAGATAGGATATACGGGTTCTGATTTCTTCTAAGATATCTTCTACCGTAATATCCGAATCGTCTAATTGCAATTCGTCCTTAATCTTATAGGTATAGGTATAGCCTCCGTCGAGATCCTGTTCGAGCTGTAACGCGCCGATTACGGAATTAAAATCCTTGACGCTGCCCGGAACGGCAAAACTGACGAAAGTCATTAAGGTCAATACCACGATTACCAGCATGATTAAAACCAGTAATACGATTGACTTCTTCTTACTCATCCTTGCCTCCTGATGTATTTTTCGTAGTTCTAGACTAAATAATTATATAACTTATTCGGATTTTAGTCAATAAAAACAAGTAATTTTTTTTGTAAATTCACGCGGAATACGGCTTTTTTTAAGCGAAAGGGCTTAACTTTCGCTTTCCCGTGCTTTCGCGTAGAGGTGCAACGCGCACTCCATGCGCGCTTTCATCATATCGCACGTGACGGAATACGGCGTATTGACGTCGCCGCCGAACCGAATATTGTTCGCCGCGCAACCGCCGCTGCAATGATATTTCGCGAAACAATCCTTGCACTTTTCCTTGGTGAACAGATTCGCGTCCCGAAAAACCGAACGGATCTCTTCGCTCAACTTTTTCTCGAACACGTTGCCCATTTTGTATTGCGGATCGTCCGCAAATTGATGGCACGGGTAGAGATCCCCTTGCGGCGTAACCGAAAAATATTCGTTTCCCGCGCCGCAAGCGCTTACGCGCTTTTTCAGGCAAGGTCCGCCCTCCAAGTCTATTTGGAAATGAAAGAAATGAAACAACGGTTTCCCCTCTTTTTTCCGCTGCAAATAAGCGCGCGCAAGACGACGGTATTCTTCCCGAATCGCAGGGAGTTTGTCCTCTCCGATATAAAGTTCGTGATCCGCCGGCAAAACGACCGGTTCGAGCGAAATCTGATCGAAGCCGTTATCCGCCAATGCCAACACGTCCTCCCCGAAATCGAGATTGCGGTTGGTAAACGTGCCACGGATATAATAATGTTTATCGCCGCGCAAACGAACGAATCGTTTGAGATTCTCGATAATAACTTCGTAACTGCCCTTTCCGTTCACGGTCTGCCGAACGCCGTCGTGTACGCTCTTTCTGCCGTCCAAACTCAAAACGACGTTTTCCATCTCTTCGTTCAGCCACGCCGCCGTTTCGTCGTTTAAGAGAACGCCGTTCGTCGTAAGTGTAAAGAGGAACTTCTTTCCGTGCTTTTTCCCCTCAGCCTTCGCGTATTCCACCGTATTCTTCACGACGGAAAGGTTCATCAAAGGCTCGCCGCCGAAAAAGTCCATTTCCAAAATTTTACGGTTACCGGACGTCTCGATCAAAAAATCTACCGCAGCGCGCGCAACCTCGTCCGACATGTATTCCGTTCTGCCCTTATACTTTCCCTCGCCGGCAAAGCAATATTTGCAACGAAGATTGCAGTCGTGACAAATGTGCAGACAAAGCGCCTTGACGAGATCGCTCTTTAAGGGTGCGGCGGTTTCTTCTTCTCCGAAAAGAACGCCGTCCTCTTTCAAGCGGTTGATCTCCTCTTCGATTTCGGCGACGGCGGTTTCGTCCGCGCCTTGGAAATCATAAGGAAGCCCCTGCATTTTTTTTACGACCTCGGACGTGAGCGCGTCGCAGATATGCAATGCGCCGCTTCCGACGTCGAACAAATAATAATTGCCGTCTATTTCAAACGTGTGTACCATAATTCATCTTAACGCCAAATCAAGGAGCAGTAAACTTTACTGCTCCTTGAAAAGTTTTCGCTATTTTTTTCTTATTTGATTTCGTTGATCTTCTGTTCTCTGGTGTTCTTCTCGCAAGATTGATTGCCAACCGTACAGGAAGTTTTGCAAGCCGACTGGCAGGTGCTTCTGCATTCTCCGCAACCCGTGTGAGTCTTCTTCACCGGAACGGCTACCGTCTTAATTCTGTTCATGATAGACCTCCGCTCGTATTGTTTTTGTTTATTATACTAAACCGAGAAAAAAAAGTCAAAGAATTCGCTATGCTTTTTAATCTTTTTTCACATTCACCGCGATAACGCCGGACAAAACGCCCACCGCAACGCAAAACAACAAGTCCCAAAGGACGTAAAGTCCGTCGGGAAAGCCGCCTAAAAGTCCGAACAGCAAAAAGGTAAGTCCGCCGGCAAACAGTCCGACAAGTCCGCCCTTCAACCACCCCTTGCTTCCGCGAAGAGAGAAAAAGCACCCGATAAAAATCGCAAGTACCTTAATAAATTGATTGACCGGCTTAATCACCCGTTCGGAAAGCCCCGTAAATTGAATGATCAAGGCGAACGCCAACACGGCGACAAGGCAGACGATGATCGCCGTACAGACGCCGCGCGCCGTCGTTTTCCAAAATTGCGTTTTTTCTTCCATAAAAAACCTCCGCTTCGATATTAAAATATCTATGCGAAGGTTTTCGTCTTTATACCGAAATTATTCCTCGGACGGCGTTTGCTCGGTTTCCGCCGCTTCGGTTAACACAGGCTCTTCCGCCGTCTCGGTCGGGACGGGTTCTTCCGATGCCTCAGTCGACACGGGTTCTTCCGAAACCGCGTCCTGCGGTGCTTCCGCTTGATAAATCGCCTGCATGTCGAATTTCATATAGGATTTCTGCTCTTGCGTTCCCGTTTCCAGAACGAAAGTGTTCTCCTCACGATTGACTTCGATAACCGTACCGCAGATACCGCCGATCGTCTTAATCCGATAGCCGGGCTCGATCCCGTTCATCTGCTCTTGCATTTGCTTTTGCCGTTTTTTGTTAGAATAACTCGACCAAGCGAACATCGCGATCAAAACGACGACCGCTACCGCAAGCAAAATATAAGTACCGGTGCTGTTGCCTTCCTTTGCGGCGTCCGTAACGTCTTCCGCCAATAACCGAAACCACATGGTAAAAAATCTCCTTTCCGTTTTTTTCTATTTTACTTATTTTTTATCCTTT
>CAYXWN010000039.1:0-16172 GCA_964468815.1 uncultured Clostridia bacterium
ATACAAAAAGGGCGACCGCCAACATTGTTGGCGGTCGCCCTTTTTGTAGATTGAAAAATAACGGTAACGTTTTACCAAGGAAAAAGGAAACAATCTTTTATAAAAATTATTTTACTGTTTTCTTATGTAAATGCTTTTCAACTGTTGCTAACGGTAACGTTTTTACCATAGAAAAAGAAAATCAATTCTTTTTTTCAAACGTTTTGTCGCCGTTTTCTTTTGCGCGAAGGGTTTTCCCGTCGTCGTTGGAGAGATATTCGCGACCGAAATCGTCTTTGTACGATTTTAAGCCAATCCCTGCAACGGATTCCGTGCGGTCGTCTATGGTGATTGCGTCCGCTCCGCTTTGGTAGGTAACCTTATGCTTTTTGGCCTCTTCTATGGATTTTTCGGAAGCCGCGACTACTTCGTCCGTAAAACTGAAACTTGCGTAATAATCGCTGATCGCACTCAAATTTTCAATGTCGTAACCGTTAGGAAGAGAAATCAAAACGCCGTTTTTCGCAATCACGAAATTGGGCGCAATTATGCCGATGAGCATCATGATCGCTTGATAGGGAATGGTAATGAATCTGATACAGAGATCGGTGAGCGTATCGAAAATGATTAAAGCGACGTTGCTTTGAAAGTAACTGTCTACAAGCGCTTTGTTTTCTTTGCTCAATTTGAAGTAAGCCGAATGAAAGGTGTCTTGATAGCGGATTGATTTTGTCAAGAAGAATACGAGGACTGCGTATCCGATCAAAGAATAGCCCTCCGTAACAAAGAAGAGCAGAATGGATAAAAGCATGCCGATCGTGAAAATGATGTTTTTGATACGACTATGGACGATGCGGTATTTCGCACCGAGCGCGATAATTGCGAGATCTTCTTGCGACGCCGTTTTTCTGAACGTTTTCCAAGTCTTTTCGTCAATGCTGACGTCGTACAAATCCAACCTAAAATCCGAACGCTTTATTTTTTGTTCTTCGGTCGGATGCTGCGCCTTTTGCGCTGCTTGGTCTGCTGCCAAAAATTCTTGATGGATTACGTCGAAGAGGCCGGCGTCTTGTTCGATGAGTAACGCATCGTTTTCGTAATCAATACGGAAAAGGATCAACGAGCCTTCGTCTGCGTCGAGTTCGAGCGCGTCGCAAAGCACGTAGGGCGTGCCGTTGTGCAGCGTGATGTATAATTGGTCGAACTCATGGGGGCGTCGGAATCGCCTGTTTTCAATATAAGCCGTCCGGAATTGGCGCGATCGAATAGGGGGGAAACCGTTGGTTTGTTTTGGTAATCAATCGGATAATCGTCAAGGCTTTTCTGTTGTTCGGGAGTGACTGCGACGTTTTCGATTGTTGTCGCGGTCGGGATTTCGGAACGAACGGAACGGTCCTCATAATGATTCGGGATAGACAGTTCTTGTTGTTCAGGAGTGACTGCGGCGTTTTCGGTTGTTGTCGCGGTCGGGATTTCGGAACGAACGGAACGGTCTTCATAATGATTCGGGGTAGGCGGTTCTTGTCGTTTGGGGGTGACTGCGACGTTTTCGGTTGCAGCCGCGGTACTTGCCGAATCGGTGGATTCCGTTCGGTTTGTGTTGTAGGTATATGTGCCCATGATGCCGCCGGCAAGCGCAAATACACCTACGTATGTCGGAAGCAAAATAATTCCGAGAATAATAGAGCAGACGTTCGCGCCTTTGTGCTTTTTCCCTGCGACTGCAAAGATCGTTTGTAATATGGCGAGTATCCAAAGGCCGGCAGCGAGAATCAGATAGGGTAATAGTTCATAGATAACTTCCGTATCTTCGGTCGGGTAGAGTATGCCGCTGACTACTATTTCGAGCGTCCAGATCGCTGCCGCGAGAAACAGTATAATTGCCATAGTCAGTCGCAAGCCGAATCCGTTTTTGGGTTTCTTTTGTTTTTTGGGTTTCATTGTTACCTCCTAAAATAAAAAAGTGCGTCAACCGAAGTCAACGCACCGAAAAACGCAAACTCCGATTGTCGCTCAACAAAACCTAAATAGAATTACGATATTACCATAACCATAGGCGGAATCAGCATTTTTGCCGAATATAAAATAGTTATGGCGAAAAAAGGCATTTTTATCCCTTAACGTAAAAATACCGCAATTCTAATATTCGATTTTGTTGAGCATACTCAGTATACCATATCGTCTGAAAAATATCAAATTTATTTGCAAATAAAGTAAATTATTTTAAAACCTCCTTCAAAACACTTTACAAAATTAAAGTAATAAAGTATAATAGCATTATTGATGCTTTATTAAACTAAATTGTTAAAGCAAGAAGGAGAAAGAGAAATGAAAAAATTTTTTGCAATCATGTTGGGCTTGACTCTTTGCATTACGACGTTGTTCGGTGCTTCCGCGTGCGGCGCGAACGACGGAACGACGTTGAAAATCGGCATTACCTATTACGCGCCGATGAATTATTTTGACGAAAGCGGTAAACTCGTTGGCTTCGATACCGAATTTGCCGAAAAGGCGTGTGCGGAATTGGGGGTGACGCCTCAATTTGTCGAAATCGATTGGAAGTACAAGCAAAATTCTTTGATCGGGAAAGAGATCGACGTTATTTGGAACGGTATGACCGTCAAGGAAGAATTGAGAGAATATATGGCGATTTCGGACGCGTATATGGAAAACAAACAAGTGGTACTCGTACGCAAAGGGGACGTTTCCAAGTATACGGACGTTGCGAGTTTGAAGCAAGCGACTTCTATTGCGGTGGAAAACGGCTCGGCAGGGGAATCGTCCGTTGCGGAATTAGGCGTTACTGTCAACAAAATGTCCAAGCAAGCGGATTGTCTGATCGAGGTTAAGACGGGTGCATCCGATATCGCGGTGCTTGACGTTACGTTGGCAAAGACCATGACGGGCGAGGGGACGGATTACAGCGATCTTGCCTATATCGACGTCGGGTTCGAGGGGGAAGAATACGGAATCGGCGTGCGCAAGGAAGATACGAAATTACTTGCCGACTTAAACGCGTTGATTGCAAAATACAAGACGGACGGGACGTTCGATTCGTTGATTCAAAAATACATGGCGTAGTAAAAGAGTATGGATTTTTTTCAAGTTACGTTGAGCCTTTTGTCGGGGTTCGGCAATACGTGTCTTATTTTTATCGTTACGTTGGCGTTCTCGCTTCCGCTCGGACTGTTGGTTACGTTCGGATCGACGTCCCGATTCAAGCCGTTAAAAGGTTTGGTTCGCGTCTTTGTTTGGGTGATTCGCGGAACGCCGCTCATGTTACAGGTACTGTTTATTTATTACGGACCGGCACTATTATTTCAAGTGCCGGTTATGCCTCGTATGATCGCCGTGTTGGTTGCGTTTATCGTCAATTACGCGAGCTATTTTTCTGAAATTTACCGCGGCGGAATCGAAAGCGTTCCGCAAGGGCAGTACGAGGCGGGGCAGGTGCTCGGCATGACCAAGGGGCAAATCTTTTTCCGTATCGTTTTGGTACAAGTGGTTAAGCGCATTACGCCGCCCATGTCCAATGAAGTTATTTCACTCGTCAAAGATACGTCGTTGGCGCGCGTGATCGTGGTGACGGAAATCGTCAAGTCCGCGGAAGATTTTCTCGTAAAAGGGTTGCTTTGGCCGCTCTTTTATACGGCGGTATTTTATCTCGTTTTCGTGGGCGTTTTGACGTTGCTGTTCCGCTTTTTAGAAAAAAAACTCGCTTACATCAAGGTGTGATATGGATTTTTTGAGAATCGAGGGTTTCCGAAAAAAATTTAATCAAGAAGTCTTAAAAGGGATTGACTTTACTTTACAAAAGGGGCAAATTTTGGTTATAATAGGAGCGTCGGGAAGCGGAAAGACGACGCTCTTGCGTTGCCTTAACTTTTTGGAAACGCCGGACGAAGGGAAAATTTATCTGGACGGCGCGCTCCTTTCCGACGCGAGGGAACGTTATACCGATCAAGAACTTCGGGAAAAGCGGCTGAAATTCGGGTTGGTTTTTCAAAATTTCAATTTGTTTCCCAATTACAACGTGGAAAAGAACGTCACGCTGGCAGCCGATCTGTTGGCGAAAGAACGCGCGCGCGCGTATCGAAAAGAACGCGAGACGGCGTTAAAAGAAGAGCGTTTTTTCCGCAGAAAAAAGAGTGCGAAAGAAGACTCTTTGCAGTTTTATCGTTCGCTGTGCGACGAGAATCGGGAAAAGGCAGCCGCGCTTCTTGCGAGCGTAGCGCTTTCGGATAAAAGGGAAAGTTATCCGTACCAACTTTCGGGCGGACAGCAACAACGCGTCGCGATCGCGCGCGCGCTTGCGCTCGAACCGGAAGTGCTTTGTTTTGACGAGCCGACTTCCGCCCTCGATCCCGAACTGACGGGAGAGGTGTTAAAGGTGATCCGAAACTTAAAGGGGCGGACGATGATCGTCGTAACGCACGAAATGGCGTTCGCACGGGACGTGGCGGATTACGTTCTGTTTATGGCGGACGGCGTGATCGAAGAGCAGGGAACGCCGGAAGAGGTATTCGGCAATCCGAAGAGCGAGAAAACCAAGGCGTTTTTGAAACGCAGGGAGGAAAATTGATGTCCGACAAAGAATATATCGAAAAAAACCGCATGTTGTTCGAGGCGATTCTCAGCCTCAATACGTTGGAGGAATGCGGTGCTTTTTTTGAAGATCTCGTTACGTATAACGAGGTGGAGTCCATGAGCCAGCGCGTACGCGCGGCGAAACTTTTGCTGGAAGGAAAGACGTATGAGCAGATTATTGCGGAAACGAGCATTTCTTCCGCGACGCTCTCGCGCGTATCGAAGTGCGTTCGCTACGGCGAGGGGTATAAAAACATCTTAAAAAGGGAACTGAATTGAGCGAGTACGATTGGATGAGAAAAAGCGACGAGATGGACGACGACGGAATCTTACCCGAAGAAATTGCGGAGGAGAGTTCTGCGCACCGCTCGGCGAAAGAAAAATATTTTGAATTTTACGACGATATCAAACTGACGCCCAAGGACGATTGGTGAGAGATTGCCGTTAAAAATAGTAAGGTGAGGTGTGATATGTTTCGGATTGTCAAAAAAGAGATATTGAATCCTACCGTCACGTTGATGGAGATCGACGCCCCCATGGTTGCGAAAAAGGCAGAACCGGGGCAGTTCGTGATTTTGCGCGTGGACGACGAGGGTGAGCGGATTCCGCTTACGGTGGCGGATTTCGACCGTGAAAAGGGTACAGTGACCATTATTTTTCAGGTGGTCGGCGGTACGACGGAACTCTTAAACCACAAGAACGAGGGCGATTATTTGCAAGATTTCGTCGGACCTTTGGGAAAACCGACCGTCACGACGGCGAAAAAGGTTGCGATCGTCGGCGGCGGCGTCGGGTGCGCGATCGCGTATCCCGTGGCGAAAAAGTTTCATTCGTTGGGTGCTACCGTTCATTCGGTCGTCGGGTTCCGCAATCGGGATCTCGTGATCTTGGAAAAGGAATTTGACGCCGTTTCCGACCGTTTGGTTATGATGACGGACGACGGAAGTTACGGTAGAAAGGGCTTAGTGACGGACGCGCTCAAAGAACTCATCGAAAGCGGAGAGGCATATGATGAAGTAATCGCGATCGGACCGCTCGTGATGATGAAGTTCGTCTGTAAACTTACGAAAGAATACGGAATCAAGACGATGGTCAGCATGAACCCGATCATGATCGACGGAACGGGAATGTGCGGTTGCTGTCGGTTGACCGTCGGCGGAGAGGTTCGGTTCGCGTGCGTGGACGGGCCGGATTTCGACGGGCATCAAGTGGATTTCGACGAAACGATGAAGCGCGCTTCCATGTACAAGGCGTTTGAAGCGAAAGAGCGCGAGCGCGTGTGTAATCTCTTCCGCAAGGAGGTGGAGTGATATGCCGAATATGTCTTTGAAGAAAAACGAGATGCCGTCGCAAGCGCCGGACGTCAGAAATAAGAATTTTAAAGAAGTTGCGCTCGGATATACCGCGGAAACCGCGATCGACGAGGCGCAGCGTTGCTTGAATTGTAAGCACAAGCCGTGCGTGAGCGGTTGCCCCGTACAGATAGATATTCCGGCTTTTGTCGCAGAAGTGGCAAAGGGCGATTTCGACGCGGCGTACGAGGTGATTAGCCGTTCTAGTTCGCTCCCGGCGGTTTGCGGCAGAGTTTGTCCGCAAGAAACGCAATGTGAAATGAAGTGCGTGCGCGGCATTAAGGGCGAACCGGTCGGAATCGGACGGTTGGAACGCTTCGTTGCGGATTATCATAACGCGAAGCAGGACGCCGCCGTTCCTACGGTAGAGAAGAACGGGCATAAAGTCGCAGTTATCGGATCGGGACCTGCCGGTTTGACGTGTGCCGGCGATCTGGCGAAAAAGGGCTATGCAGTCACGGTATTCGAAGCCTTGCATTTGGCAGGCGGCGTTTTGGTGTACGGAATCCCTGAGTTTCGGCTTCCGAAGTCCATCGTTCAAAAGGAAGTGGACGAACTGAAAAAGTTGGGCGTCGAGATCAATACGAACGTGGTGGTCGGCAGAACGATTTCCATTGACGAGTTGATGCACGACGGCGGATACGAATGTGTGTTTATCGGCACGGGCGCAGGACTTCCCAAGTTTATGGGAATCGAAGGGGAAAATTTGAACGGCGTTTATTCGGCGAACGAATTTTTAACCCGTGTGAATTTGATGAAGGCGTATCGCGAAGATTCGACTACTCCCATCATGCGTGCGAAACGGGTTGCCGTCGTCGGCGGCGGCAACGTCGCGATGGACGCCGCGCGTTGCGCAAAGCGGTTGGGGGCGGAAGAGGTTTATATCGTCTACCGCCGCTCGGAAGAGGAACTTCCTGCCAGAAAAGAAGAGGTGGAGCACGCCAAGGAAGAGGGGATTATATTCAAATTGCTCAATAATCCCGTGAAGATTCTCCCGAACGAGGAGCAGTTCGTCGGCGGCATGGAATGTGTAGAGATGGAACTCGGCGAGCCGGACGCTTCGGGCAGACGTCGTCCCGTCGAGAAAAAGGGCAGCAATTTCGTGTTGCCCGTGGACGCGGTGATTATTGCGATCGGAACTTCTCCCAATCCCTTGATTAAGTCCACCACGGAGGGCTTGGAAACGCAGAAATGGGGCGGTATCATCGTAGACGAGAAGGGAGAAACCTCGCGCGTCGGCATTTACGCCGGCGGCGACGCCGTTACGGGGGCTGCCACCGTTATTTTGGCGATGGGCGCAGGCAAACTCGCAGCAAAGGGGATTGACGAAAAACTTTCCCGAAAAGAATAAATAAGTTCAAAAGAAAACGGCGGAGAGTATCCGTCGTTTTTCAAGAGGATTAAGTTTTGTTTTATACCAAGTATTTAAGACATTATAAAAAGCAGACCGTCATCGCGCCGCTCTTTAAGTTATTAGAGGCGATGTTTGAATTGACGATTCCGATTTTGGTCGCGTACGTCATTGACGTAGGAATTAAGAACAACGATAAAAATTACATATTGACGATGGGCGGCGTTATGGTCGCGATGGGGGTATTGGGGCTTGTTTGCTCGCTGATCGCACAGTATTTTTCCGCCGTCGCGGCGTTCGGGTTCGGTACGGAAGTGCGTGCTGCGTGTTACAAAAAGATCAATTCTTTTTCCTTCCGCGAATTGGACGGAATCGGAATCCCTACGTTGATCACGCGCATTACGCAAGACGTCAACAATGCGCAGACGGGTGTTAACCGCTTTTTGCGGTTGATTTTACGAGCCCCCTTTATCGTGCTCGGTACGGTGATTGCGTCCTTTATCATTGATTGGCGCGCAGGCTTGATTTTTTTGATTACCGTCCCCGTGATGGGCGTTGCGATTTATTTCGTCATGCGCGCATGTATTCGCGGAAACGGTAAAATTCAGAAGAATTTGGACGAAGTGTCCCATCGCACGCGCGAAAGTTTATCCGGCGCGCGCGTGGTACGGGCTTTTTCCCGTCAAGAGGAAGAAATTCAAGCGTTCGACGAATCGGTTACGCGGTTGGAAAAATTGCAGATCGCGGTCGGAAAAATTTCCGCATTGCTAAATCCCGCGACGTATGCGATTATCAATCTTGCGATCATTTGTATTCTTTGGTTCGGAGGTGGCTTGGTCGATACGGGGATTTTAAAACAGGGTGAAATTTCCGCGCTCGTCAATTATATGACGCAAGATTTGTTGGCGGTTGTGGCGTTTGCCGATTTGGTCATCATGATGGCGCAGGGAGAAGCCTCCGCAAAGCGGATTCGCTCTCTTCTCGCAACCGAACCGACGATGGCGGAGGGAACGGGCGCAGTTCCGAACGAATCCGCACCGTTGATCGCGTTGGAAAACGTTTCTTTTTCCTATTCGGATGGGGCGGACGACGCTCTCGAACGCATTTCGCTTGAAATCAAACGGGGCGAAACGATCGGCATTATCGGCGGCACGGGCGCAGGAAAATCTACGTTGATCAATTTATTGCCGCGGTTTTACGACGCGACGGCAGGCGAAGTTAAAATTAAGGGCGTAAACGTAAAAGAATGGAAATTCGACGAGTTGCGCGCATTGTTCGGGATTGTTCCGCAAAAAGCCGCGCTCTTTTCGGGAATGATACGCGATAACTTAAAATGGGGCAAAGAGGACGCGACGGACGAAGAACTTTGGCGCGCCGCGGAATTAGGGGAGGCTTCCGAATTTCTCTCCGCGTTGCCGGACGGCTTAGATCACCCCGTCGAACAAGGCGGTCGCAATCTCTCCGGCGGACAGCGGCAACGTTTGACCGTTGCTCGCGCGTTGGTGAGAGAGCCGGAAATTCTTATATTGGACGATTCCGCTTCCGCGCTCGATTATGCGACGGATGCGCGGCTGCGGAAAAATATTCGGTCGCTTTCGGGAAGGACGACGGCGATCATCGTTTCTCAACGCGTTTCCGCCATTCGTAACGCCGACCGCATTTACTTGTTGGACGACGGCGTGTTGGCGGCGGTCGGAACGCATCGCGAGTTGTTGGCGCAATCCGAACGCTATCGGGAAATTTGCGCGTCGCAACACGCGGAGGAGGAAGCATGAAAAATCAAACTCTGAAAAGCGTATTGCATTACGTAAAACCAAAGTGGTTTTTGTTGGTAATCATTCTGCTCTTTTCCGCGGCGAGCGTGCTACTCACTCTTTATACGACCGTGTTGATCGGAAACGGGATTGATCAAATCGTGGGCGTGTCCACCGTAAATTTTGAGGAGATCGGTAAGATCGCGCTCACGTTGGGCGGAACGGTTGCCGGAATTTTCATCGCCGAATACGTGCGTACCGCGTTGACCAATCGCCTTACGTATTCGATCGTGCGGCAGATTCGGTCGGACGCGGTGACGAAACTCAATCGCGTGCCCGTCAAGTTTATCGACGGCAGTTCGCGCGGCGATTTAATCAGCCGCGTGGTTACGGACGTGTCCGACCTTTCGGACGGGCTTTTGATGGGCTTTACGCAGTTATTTACGGGAATCGTGACGATTGTCGCGACGCTCGTTATCATGTTCGTGTTGCGTTGGGAGATCGCTTTAATCGTCTTTTTCTTAACCCCTCTGTCCTTGTTCGTCGCGTATTTTGTGGCGAAAAACACCTTTCGGCATTTTCGGGCGCAGTCCGAAGCGCGCGGTGCGATGACGTCGCTCGTCGAAGAAATGGTGGGCGGACAGAAAACGGTAAAAGCGTTTTCGCAAGAGAAAAAGTTGGAAGCGCGTTTTGACGTCATCAACCGCGAACTGAAAAAGGTGGGGACGAAAGCGGTGTTCTTTTCCGCAGTGACAAATCCGGCAACGCGGTTCGTGAACAATCTCGTCTATCTTGTGATCGCGGTAGTCGGTGCGTTTATCGCCATTGATACGAACGGCGCGTTTTCGGTCGGAATGCTCACGATGTTCCTTTTGTATGCAGGGAAATATACCAAGCCGTTCAATGAAATTTCGGGCGTCGTGACCGAATTGCAGAGCGCGTTTGCCGCGGCGAAGCGCGTCTTTGAAATCGTCGATCAACCGTCCGAATCGGCGGATCTTCCGAACGCGATCGATTTGAACGCGAACGGAACGGTCGAAATTAAGGACGCGGCGTTTTCTTATTCGCCGGACACCGAGTTGATTAAGCATTTTAACCTCAGCGTTCCGGCAGGCAATCGCGTAGCGATCGTCGGCAAGACGGGGTGCGGAAAAACGACGTTTATCAATCTTTTGATGCGCTTTTACGACGTGACGGAGGGCGAAATCAGCGTGGACGGCACGCCGATCAAAGAGATTAAACGAAATTCTCTGCGCGAAAATTACGGAATGGTTTTGCAAGAAACTTGGCTGAAACGCGCTACCGTGCGCGAAAATATCGCGTACGGCAAACCGGACGCGACCGAAGAGGAGATTGTCGCGGCGGCAAAAGCCGCGTATGCACATTCGTTCATAAAGCGGCTTCCGAACGGTTACGATACGGTGGTCGGGGACGATTACGGCAGTTTATCCGAGGGGCAGAAGCAATTGTTGTGTATCGCGCGCGCCATGCTGGTGCGACCGCCGATGTTGATTTTAGACGAAGCGACTTCTTCGATCGACACGTTGACCGAGGCAAAAATACAGGCGGCGTTTGAAACGATGATGAAGGGGAGAACCTCTTTCGTGGTTGCGCATCGGCTTTCTACCATTCGGACGGCGGACGTGATTTTGGTCATGGATAAGGGCAAAATTTTAGAGCAAGGCACGCATGAAGAATTGCTGCGAAAAAACGGTGCTTACGCCGCTCTTTACAACAGTCAGTTCGGCGGATAAACCCCATTGATATTACGCCTCCAAAGGCTTATTCGGCTTTTGGGGGAAGAACAGAAAAGAAACGGCGCGCCGCCTTCAGTAAAATGCGGCGCGCCGTCCTTATGTTAAAAACGATAGGAAAGAGTTGTTTATTAGGGGAAAAGTGAATGCAACTCAATCGGTTTCGTTTTAACGGCAAATTGATTTTTAGTCTTTAACCGTTCCGTTCAAAACGAGAGAAAAGAACGGCGTTGTTCGGGACATAACGCACGCGATCTCGTTTCGGTTTGTCGAATCTTTGCTTTTTTCAAAACGGTTACAAAAGTTTTTTACGTTGTTTTCCTTACCGTAAATCAGTTGGCAACTTCGACGGTTTCCGTTCCGTCGTTAAAGTAGAGAATTCCGAGCGTATGCTCGCCGCAATGGCTTGCGATCGTGCCGCCTGCGCGCGTGTATTCGATGCGTTCGAAGCCTGCTTCCTTACACGCCTTGGTCGCTTCTTCCAACATTTCGGGCGTCGCTGTAGTGTAAGTAATAAAGATAAGGCTCTTGTCCGGCGTGTTGTATTCGTTCAGCGTGTCCCGACAATACTTTGCCACGACTTGTTCGATTTTGCCGCGGTATTTTTTATCCGCCCCCATTTTCCCGTCCTTTACGACGATCCTCGGGCGAAGTCTTAAAAGATTCGCGCCGAACAACTGTAAACTAGAACATCTGCCACCTTTATAGAGATAATCCAACCGTTCCAATTCAAAGGAAACTTGCAACGTCGCCGTACGTGCTTGTACCTTTTTAAAAATTTCTTCGGCGGTATCGTCCGTCGTTTCCGCGAGTTTGCGCGCGTAGATCGCCAATTGCGCGATCCCCGTCGAGAGCACGCGGCTATCCACGACGAATACGTTTTTCAGTTTGCTCGCCGCGCTCTTGGCGTTCTGCCAACAACTGCTCATGTCGGAAGAAATGGAAATATGGACGATCCCGTCGTATTCTTTTAAAAGTTCCGAAAAGAACGCGTTAAATTCAAATTCGTTGACGGCGTTTGTCTTGGGAAGCGTCCCCGTTTCGGCGACGTATGCGAACATTTCGTCCGTCGTCATATCTCCGTCCTTTAAGTCTTTTCCCTGCAAAGTAATGCCTAAGGGAATGGTTTTAATGTCGAATTCTTTTAAAAGTTCGGGCGTAAGATCTACGGTCGTTTCCGTGGTGACTGCTAATTTCATAATGATTCTCCTATTGTTTTCAATATACGGCAAGTTCGTTGCCGAACGCTTTGATAATTTCTTTGTGTCCGTCGCTGTTCGGGTGAATCCCGTCGCGGCACATAAGCGATTGAAAATCGCCGCGCTTTAAGAACGCATAACGGATATCCACCAGTTCGCAACCGAACTCGTTTGCCAATTTTCCGATCCGTTCGGAATACATTTCTTGGTCGCGGTAAATTCTGCCGATATCGTTTCCGAGAAAATAAAGAATGTTTTCCCGACTTTCGCAGTTTCCGGCGATCCATTCAAAATAACGTTTCTCGTCCACGGGCGGAAGATTGACTAATAACACCTTATCGGCGTATTGTTTTGCCAACCGAATCAAATTGCGGTAATTTTCTTGAAATTCTTCGGGCGGCGTAAAGGGAAGATAATCGCGCGAGGGGGACTTTGCGACGGTTTTCCAATCGTAATCGCTGTCGTTTCCGCCTAACTCTATGACGATAAAATTCGGCTTTTCGTTCGCGTCCAAATAGTTTTTCAGAATGTTGAGCGCGTGAGAAGTGCGGCAGCCCATTTTGGAAAGATTCTTGATCGTAACGCCGAAATCGCTTTCGATCGCTTTCCAATCGAGTTCCCGAGAAACGTAGTATCTTTTTTGATCGGGATCGAGCAATACGCCTTTGAAGATCGAATCGCCCATAATAACTGCGTTTTCCATTTTTGCTCACACAATCTAGTTTTTAATACTATAATACTTAAAATCAAAAACAATGTCAAGTATTTTGCTGAAACAATTGCAAAATTCCATAGAATATGATAAACTAATTGCATAAGAGGAGTCGTTATGGGAGACAGATCAAGAGAATTATTGGAATTTAACGAGCGCATCGAGCATTTTCATATTATACGGAGCAGCGAATTTCCGGATATCGAATTGTATATGGATCAAGTGATCTCGTATCTTTCCAAGCAACTTGCGATTTTTAAAATCGAAGAGGACGATAATATCATAACGTCGTCCATGATCAATAACTACGTAAAATTCGGCATCGTTCCGCCGCCGGAAGGGAAAAAGTATCACCGTCGGCATCTCGCCTATATTTACGCGGTGTGTTTTTTGAAGCAAGTTTTGCGGTTGGACGAGATTAAGCAGTTAGTCGATTCTCTGTTGCAGGGGAAAGACGAAAAGTTAGTGTATAATTATTTTTGCGACGAGCAAGAAAAGGCGTTGCGCGCTTGTTGTTTGGTCGGCGAGCCGGAAGAAGAAGTTTCGCTTGAAAGCGACTATACCGATTTGGCGTTGAAATACGCCGCGACGTCGATCGCAAGTAAATTATACGCGCAAAAAATTCTCTCCTTTCAGCGTGACGAATCGCTGAACAAAAAATCGCGCGGCAAAGAGCGTTAACGGGGGAAAATTGAGGGACTATTCGGTGTTCTTTTTAAAAAACGGTGTGCCGTTTGAGGTGCAATTTGTTTATAATGAAATAGGAAAACGTCGGCAGAATGAAAAAAATTCTGTCGATTTTTTTATTTTTTTTCGTCATAACCCCCTTGCTTTTTTTGAAATCTATATTATATTGTAAGCGGAATGCGCTTTTGCGGGCAGCGCACGACAGGAGGATAAAATGAATGCAGTTATAACGGAAAAAGAAGTGAGGGTCCCTCCGATTAAAGTATTTCGCGGAGACGATCGGAGCGACGTGATATCGTTCGAGTGTGTGCGTCGGTACGGGGAGAGGGATCTCGGAGAAACGTCCGTCTATATGAAATTTCTGCGATCGGATTGGTTCGCCGATAAGGTTTTGTTGGAAAAGAGCGCGGACGAAACGACCGTGCGATTCGATTGGACGGTGGACGCAAAGCAAACCGCGGTCGCCGGACCGTTGCGTATGCAGATCGTATTCGAGGGGGCGGATTTCGTCTTTCAGACGGAAGTTTTTACGTTGGACGTTTTGCCGTCCGTCACGGGAGAGGAACTTTACGAGCAGGAGGATATTATGGCTTATATCGAGGAGAAAACGGCGGAATTTATCAAACGCGCCGAAATGGAGGCGTACGTGGAAGAGCGGCTCGCGACGGTCGGCGTTCCCGACTTATCCGAATACGTTAAGGAAACGCAACTTGCGGATTATGCGGAAAAAAGCGCGCTTTCGACGCTTGCGACAAAGGCGGAACTTGCGAATTACGCGCAGAGCGAGCAACTTGCGAATTATGCGACGAACGAACAACTTGCGAATTACGCGACCACCGAGGCGATGAACGCCGCGTTGGCAAACGTCGATACGGGAATGACCGTCGTCGAGTTTGCGACCGCGAAGATGAACTTAGACGTCGAGCCGAATAAGATTTACGTATACAAGCAGGCGCAGACCAAGCAGAATCAGATTTACGTGACGATGGACGAAGAAGTTTGGAAAGCAGGCGATCGCGCGACGTTGATCTTTTCTAAGTCCGAGGTAGCGACTTCCACGCCGTCGGTGAGGGGGATGTTCGGGCTGCCTGTGGTTATGCGCGGACAGGACTGTAACGAGGAAGGACAGTTGATGGGCGCGAACGGAATGAGATATACGGTGGAATTTTTCTTTGACGGAGTGAACGTTCAAGGGACTGTTTTCGGCTGGGCAGACCCCAATCTTGCTTGATCTTAGCGAAATAAGGCTCAAATACTTGCCAAACGGCGCGAGAAAGTGTAAAATGATTCCGTAAGAAAAAAGTCGCTTTATCGGCGGCAAAGGAACGTGTTGTTATATGGATCAGATTAACGGAATCATTGAACCGAAAACGGTAACCTACGATCAATTGAAGGAGCATGTGGACGGTGTCGTTTCCGTAAACGGTTTTATTCACCGTATTCGGGAAATGACGGTTTTCTCCTTCGTTATTTTGCGCACCGCGCGGGATGAGATACAGTGCGTGTATTCGCCCGAATTTTCGGATTTTCGTTGGAGAGAAGAACTTGTCGAGGGGTGTACCGTCCGCGTGACGGGCAGAGTGGTCGGAAGCAAAGATCGCGCAGGGAACGATCGCTTTGAAATTCAGATTCACGATTTGAAGTTGTTGTCCGTTCCGGCGGAGCAGTCGCCCATCGTCATCAATAAGAAGCAGTTGGATAACGTACCCTTGGATACGAATCTGACGTATCGCCCGATTACGCTCAGAAACCCCAAAGAGCGTGCGATCTTTAAGATTCAAGAGGGCATCGCGCGTGGCTTCCGCGAATACTTGCAGCAGAACGGATTTACCGAGATCCGCACGCCGAAGATCAATTTCGCAGGCGCGGAGGGCGGTGCGAATATCTTTAAGTTGGATTATTTCGGAAAACAGGTTTATTTGGCGCAAAGTCCGCAGTTTTATAAGCAGACGATGGTTTCCGTTTACGAGCGCGTTTACGAGATCGGACCGGTGTTCCGCGCGGAGCATCACGATACTTCTCGCCATCTCAACGAGTACGTTTCCATGGACTTCGAGATGGGCTTTATCGACGGCTTTTACGATATCATGAATATGGAAACGGGTGCGTTGAAATACATCATGGCTCTTTTGAAGAGCGAGTATGCCAAGGAAGTCGCTTTACTCGGCGTTCGCGTACCCGAAATCAAAGAAATTCCTTGCATCAAGTTTATGGACGCAAAGAAGATCATTACGGATGTCTATAAAAAGAAGATTACCGATTTCAACGATTTCGAGCCGGAAGAAGAACAGTTGCTTTGTCAGTATGCGGAGAGAAATTTGGACAGCGAATTTATTTTCGTTACCCATTATCCGTCCGCAAAGCGTCCGTTCTATGCGATGGACGATCCCGAAGATCCTGCTTATACGCTTTCGTTCGACTTGCTGTTCCGCGGAATGGAAGTTACGACGGGCGGTCAGCGGATTCACGATTATCACGAGCAGGTCGCGAAGATGAAAGCGCGCGGCATGAATCCGGACGATTTCGAGAGTTATTTGATGCTGCATAAGTACGGCGTACCGCCGCACGGCGGCTTGGGGTTGGGGTTGGAACGCCTTACCATGAATCTTTTGGGATTCAAGAACGTTCGCTACGCGAGTTTATTCCCGCGCGATATCAACCGCGTCACTCCTTAAAAATTGATTTTCACGGTATTAAAAAGAGGTTTGGAAAACAAGCCTCTTTTTTTGCGGAAAAAATTCGTCCGAAAGAAGGTGCAAATAAGGGATTTATTTCCCTAAAAAATTAAGGTATAGTC
>CAYXWN010000040.1:0-15365 GCA_964468815.1 uncultured Clostridia bacterium
TTTTGACGAAATCGAAAAAGAAACTTGTTCGGATAATGGCGGAGCTACTCCACCATTGTTTCAAAAAAGGGGCGGAAATGCAAAATCATGCGTTTCCGTCCTTTTTCTATTTCCTCATACTATAAAAAAGAGCCCGATAAATCGGGCTCGATCTTTTTACCGCAGTTGCGGTTCGCGCGTTTATTCGGGTTTCGTTTCCAACTTCAAATCAAAATCGCCGAGGTGTTCAACCTTAAAGCCGTTCTTCTTGTACGCTTCGTAATCGAACGCTTCGAGTTCGTCGATCGCCAACTTGTGGAACTCATAGAAATTATGCCACCAAGTTTGATCACTTCCCAAATCGGCGGAAAGATACGCATCTGCAATATCGCACCCCATAGCGGGAGCGACGTAAAACGCACCCATCGCTAAAACGTTAACGCCGTTCCCGGTGATTGCGCGGCGTGCCGCAGGTACGCTTTCTACCACGCCGGCATGAACGTGCGGACACTTAGAAGCCGCGATATGGATTCCCATACCCGTTCCGCAAAACAACAAAGCGCGCTCGAACTCGCCCTCGGAAATCTTGCTTCCGACACGCAAGCCCACTCTGTGGAACATATTTTCGGTATCGTTCGGATCGCTATCCGCCGTAACGCCCAAGTCGGTGATTTCCCACCCCTTTTCTTTCAAATGTGCGACAACCGCCTCTTTCAACGGATATCCCGCAAAATCCGCCCCTACAACCAAATATTTGTCTTTTACTGTTTTCATTTTAGCCCTCCGTTTTGCGCGAAATCTGTTTGCGCAAACTTTTTATCTTATTATATATTGTAACCGCAAACGGCTCGTTTGTCAACCCCCTTGCAAAAAAATCCGCCGAAAAGTTTTACGGCGAAGGGTAACGCCGTTTCCGACAAAAAACCAAAGAGCGTGCAAGCAGAAAAACAACGCAAATCCGCTCATCTTTCCTTTCAAACGTCGAAAAGCATTTTAAAATTCAAAAAGCAATTAACACTGTTAACTGCTTCCTGAATAATATATGATAAGGGGGAAAATGATGAGCTTGTTCATGCAATCCGTTTCCCTGATTGCTCTTATAATATACCACAACAGAGCGGTGTTTGTAAAGCGTTTGAAACGGGGTTTTTAAATTTTTTGAAAAAATTTTCAACGAGTTTTTCACACGCCCCTTCCATTCCGCACGCGAGCCGTTTCTCCGATCGCGCCCTTACCGCAACAATCCCTTTATCGCAGTCGTAACCGCACCTGCCGCGCTGAACGCGCCGCCGAGAATCGCGCCGATCCCCAACTCAAACGTGATCGCGTCCGAAAAGCCGCTAAACTGATCGCTGATACCGAGTTTGCCGATCTCCGACATCAAAAAGAGCAGTACCGTAGCGACGACAAAGCAAAGGAAAGAAAGAATTGTTCCGAGTCTTCCCT
This sequence comes from uncultured Clostridia bacterium, assembly GCA_964468815.1. Taxonomy (GTDB): domain Bacteria; phylum Bacillota; class Clostridia; order Christensenellales; family Borkfalkiaceae; genus UMGS621. The sequence goes on from CAYXWN010000040.1 coordinate 1,426, forward strand.
TGAAAAGCACCGCCAACACGCCGCCGGCAAGCGGTAAGAGATACGCCAACGTCGCAACGATGTTAAAATCAAAATAAGTCAACGACAATATACCGCTCCCCTCCGAATGGCCGAACGCAACCTGCGCGCCCGTAAACGTCCAATCCTTTTTCAAAAAAGAAATCGCGTCCGAAAACAACATACACGCAGCAACGATGCCGAATGCCGCCGTCAACATTCCCAATAAAAGATTGACTGTTTTTAAGGTCTTTTTCTTCATCTTTTTCATTTTTGTTCTCCTTTTTTCATCAATTGTACCGCAAGCGCGCAGCCGCAACCCAAAAGCGACAAAACAAACGGGAACACCCACGCCGCAGATACCGTAATTTGCAAAGAAATATTAAGCGCGCCCGAAATATCCAACGAACGGCGAATCAACTCACCGTATCCGGCAGGCAACAGAACGCTCGTCAACGCCGTCAAAAGCGCGCCTGCGCCGAATAGCCCGACCGAAACCCAACCGAGCACCTTAACGCGACTCTCCGCAAGACAACAAAGTCCGCCGAGCAAAGGGAACAGATACGCCAAAAACAACGGAAAGTTAAAGACGAAACATTCCGCAACTTTCATATTTTGTCCGTATTCCCACCCCGTGACCGTACGGCTCGCGCCGAACACGATCTCGAATCCGTTAAACGACCATTCCGGCAAGCCGTCGATAATGCTGTACCCCAACCAAAGCGTAGTTGCCGGTAGAAACAGCGTAAAAATCACGCCTGCGCCAAGAACGAGCGTAGCCCATTTTAATCCTTCTTTCCAATTTATTTTCATAATTACTCCGAAAAAAAAGCGTTCGGAAACGTAAGCTTCCGAACGCGATCTTAATTACTCTCCTTTAAACGGAAGCAGGTCGACGATTCTCGCGCGCTTAATCGCACTCGCCAGAACGCGTTGGTGCTTTGCGCATACACCCGTCATTCTACGGGGTAAAATTTTGCCCTTTTCCGTCACGTACTTTTTCAACGTATTGACGTCTTTATAATCGATCGCGTCGATTTTATTTTGGCAAAAAGCGCACACCTTCTTTCTCGGCGTTCTCTTCATGACCTTTTTTACGGTTTTTTCTTCCATGATTTTTCTCCTTACATTCTTAGTTAGAACGGCAGCTGATCGTCGTCGTCAAGCTGTTCGAGAACGGGACGTTCTCTTCTGACGGCAGGCGCGTCGTCGTAAGAGGAGCGTTCTTCGGAAGCGCCTCTCGGCGTCAAGAATTCCACCTCGTCCGCAACGATATCCGTTACCGTGCGTCTTACCCCTTCTTTATCCTCGTAGGAGCGATTCTGCAAGCTGCCGATCACCGCGACTTTATTCCCCTTTTTCAGGTACTTGCCGCAATTCTCCGCTTGACCGCGCCAGACGGTGATATTGAAAAAATCCGTCTCGCGATTGCCGTCTGCATTTGCGAATCTCCGCGTAACCGCTATGGAGAAACGGCAAAACGCAACGCCGCTGCCCGTTTCGGAAAGTTCGGGATCTCTCGTCAAATTACCAATCAATATGACTTTGTTCATTTTCGTTCTCCCGCGCTTACAGCTTCGTAATCAGACGTCTTAACACGCCGTCCGTAATGCCGACGACGCGCTTCAACTCCTGCACGAACGCAGGACCCGCCTCGAACGTCATAACGACGTAAAAGCCCTCGGTTTTGAACTGAATGGGATACTGCAATTTTTTCATTCCCCAAACGTCCGTCTTCTCAACCGTACCGCCTTTCGCGACGACTAAGTCCTCGAACTTTTTGACGAGCGCATTTCTTGCTTCCTCTTCGAGCGAAGGGTCTAAGATGTAAAGCATTTCGTATTTCGTCATTGTATTTACCTCCCGGTCTTATTCGGATTGCGTTTTTCCACGCAATCAAGGTCTTTTAACTATAACAGATTAAAATGATTTTGTCAATCGTTTGAATTGATTTTCCAAAAGAATCCGCTCTGTTTTTCAGCGTTTACACCGAAAACGGAAGCGTGCCGATCAAAGAGATCAACTCTTCGAGTGTCTTGTGGCGAATCCCCTCGTTCGGCTGACCGCCACCGATCAAACCGGCTTCCCACAACGCCTCGATCGGAACGGCTTTAAACGCATCCGTCGCGCCGTTCACGCGCGCGTTGATATTCATGAGCGTAATATCGCTCGCCGGCGTAAACGTATGCGTTGACGCGTTGTAATCGTACAAAATAAACAGCCAAACGCTCGCGCCGTCCGCCAAGCAGTAATTCGTCGTTCCGCTCGTTTTCGTGTTGGTGTAAGCACCCGTTTCCGCGTTCAAAGTATAAGTATCGTAATTTTCAAACATTCCGTTCTTTTCCGTAAACACCTTGACATCGGGGAACACCTCCGTAATCGTCAATTCGGAAATGACCGTCCGAATGTTTTTCAGCGTGGTATTCTTCCGATACAATGCAGCGAGAATATGATTGTCCGCCGCGTCCGAACCGAGCAAATCTTCCAACTTCACCTCGTTGACGCGTTCGGAAATACCGCCTACGGTTACAGGCTTTCCGTCCGCATCGTACAGCAACGCGTTCATAAGGCGGTCGTCTTCGGCAGTCGTAATAATCTTATTGAGTTTCAATCCGTCGATCGCGCCGCGCACGGTCGTCTCGTCTCCGAGGTCGGAAATTTTTAAGCCCTTAAAGACAGCCAAAACGCCGTCGTCCTCTATTTGAATCAATTCGTCGATGGTCAACTCGTCGATCCTCGCGGATAATTCGCCAACCGTCACCTTCACGCCGTCGCGGTAGCAGATCGCATACAGAATCGTTCCTTCCTCTTGCTCTCCGAGAATATCCACCAAGCAAATATTATTCACAGCGTCAGTCAGCGCGCCGCTCTCCTTTAATTCGCCGAACGTCATATCGCCCATGCTCGCCAACGGCGTACCCGTCACGTCGAACAATTCCGAAAGCGTCAATTGATCGATCCGCTCGGTAACGTCCGTTTGCAACTGCCCGATGGTCAACTCATCGTCACCCGTTCCGACGATCTCGTTAAACAGATCGTTTTCGATCACGATATCCAAATCCGAAAGTTTTAAAGAATCGATCTTGTCGGAAAGCTTTCCCGAAATCCCGTTAATCGCCCAAGTACGCTCCAAAATTTTATCCACCAACGTAAGGGATTCTCCCGCCGCGGCAAAGAGTTTAACGCCGAATTCGTCTTGCAAATCACCAAGCGTCATCGTATCGAAATCCAACCGTTCGGAAAGTTCGGTAATCGCTTCGTTCAACGGCAATTGCGCGATTCCGTTTACGTTGTTCGGATCGAACAACGGCATATTCGGCAATTCAAATTCAAGAATCTTAGAAAGCGAAGAAAGGGACGCCGTGATTTGGAAAATATCGTTAAAATCCGCACCCAACGTCGAAAGAGAGGACTGCTTTAAGCGTTCCCGATCCACCGTAACGAGATCGGACAAACTTCCGTTCTCCCCGATCTGATATTCCAACAACTCGTCTAACTTCGTTTCGATCACGGGGAACAGTTGTTCCAACTCGCCGACGTTTTTAGAACCGAGATCGCCGGCAAACAAAATCGCCTCTTCGATGGTCTTATCGCGCAAATCCTCGCCAACAACGTCTTCTTCCAGCCGTACCAAATCCGCGATCTGACCGACCGTCAACGTTTTATAGGCAACGATCCCCACGCCTGCCACGCAACCGATGCCGAGCACGATCCCCAAAAGGACGAGTAACATTCCCCTTAAAATTTTTCCGAACATAAGTATTCTCCTTATTCTGAAATTTTTTCACCGAATTTCAAAATTCTTCCCTGTGTTTGTTTATTATAATCCTATTGCGTACAAATGTCAATCCAATCCGTCCTCTTCTTCGATTGCAAGTTGTTCGGGCACGTCCTCGCCGAGTTCCGCAACCGAACGAAGTTTCTTTTGAATGGTTCTGGTCTTTTTCGTTGCGCCCTCGATGGAATCTTGCGCTTCTTGCAACTTTTTCTGCGTGCGCTCCAAAATCGCGGCAAATTTGTAAAACTCCGCCTTGAATACGGATAATAACTTCCAAAGTTCGCTCGAACGTTTTTCGATGGCGAGCGTCTTAAAGCCCGTCTGTAAACTGTTGAGAAGCGCGCCTAAGTTGGTCGGTCCGCACGCCATAACGCGTTTTTTCTGCAAATACGCGGTAAGGTCGGCGTTTTTCAGCGTTTCCGCATACAGGCCTTCAAGAGGCAAATATAAAATCGCGAAATCGGTGGTTCCGGGCGGCATGATATATTTATCCGCAATGGAATCCGCCTGTTTTTTCACGGCGGCAGCAAGCCCCTTTGCCGCTTTGTCGCGCGCGATATCGTCCTCCGCGTCCGTCAATCGGAGATATTCCTCGATCGGGAATTTACTGTCGATGGGAAGAAGGGTTTCGCCGTCCTCTTTTCCCGGAAGCACTACGGCGAAATCCACGAAAGAATCAATCCGCGGATTGATCCGCACGTTACGCCGATATTGATCGGGCGAAAGCATTTGTTCCAACAACGTGCCGAGTTGTGTTTCCCCCCACGTGCCGCGCAGTTTGACGTTGGTAAAGACTTTCTTGATATCGCCGACGCTCTCCGCCAGCCGTCTGACCTCGCCGATTCCCTTTGCGACTTGATCCAAATTTTCCGAAACCGTCTGAAAGGAAGTGGAAAGACGCTTTTCTAACGTCGTTTGCAACTTTTCTTCCACCGTACGGCGCATTTCTTCCAATTGTTTTTCGTTCCGATCGTTCATATAACGCAGATTTTCGTTCATCTCGTTGCGAATGACTTCCAACTTATGCTCGCTGCGCGCGGATTGCTCGGATACGCGCCGTTCCAAATCGTCCGCCTTGTCCCGTTGCGCACGAGAAATGCGATCCATAATCTGAATCGTGCGCTCGTTTTGCTCGCCGATCATACGGCGAAGTTCGTCCGTCTGCACGCCGCTCGACGCGCTCTTTCCCTTTTTTGCCAAAAGCACAAACAATAAAATAAGGATAACAACGTTCAACGCAATGAGCGCGACAAACCATTCTAACGGCATAAATCCTCCTTTGCTCGTTCAAGCAGACTCTTCTTTTGATTTTTATTCGGATATTCGAGTGTGAAATCCCATAGACGGAGAAGTTCTTTCCCCACCGCACTGCCGCAATAGCCGATTTCGGTCAGATCTCTCCCGTCTATCTGTAACTCGTGCAGCGAAAACGGAACACCCGCCTCTTTCATGCGTTTGTAAATATCCGACCAACGCGCCACCGCCGGTGCAACGGACAAGCAATCTTTACAAGCGGAAAAATCCGCTTGCTTTAATTCCATCAAAGATTCGAATAACGAAGCGTTGTCGCGAATTACGCGCTTGATTTTTGCTTCTCGCATTTTTCCGTCCAAATCCAGCATATGAAGCAACGTCAACTTCGCCACGCGCTTTTGCGCGTCAATCGGCGCTTTCAACCGTTTCAAAATTGCCTCGGCAATCACCGCGCCTCGCTCGGCATGTTCGTAAAAACGCCCCGTTTCCCTATAACAGATCGGCTTTCCCACGTCGTGCAAGAGTGCGGCGAGCCGAACGCGCGGCGTCGCATAGCGAACGGCGCGAAAGGAATGAGCCAACACGTCGTAATCGTGAAAATCCGAACGCTGCGCCATACCTCTGCCTGCCGCAAGTTCGGGGAACAGTTCTCCGAATACCCCGATCGTTTCGCTCAAACGCAATCCGTCCTCTGCGCCCGTCGACAAAGAAAAGGGATACTTTTCGGGAGCGGCGAGAATTTTCAAAAGTTCCGCGTAAATACGCTCCGCGGCGATATCGCGGATATTGCGCGCATACCGTCGCGCTCCTGCCACCGTATCGGGCGACGGCGAAAAGTTCAGTTCTGCGGCGAATCGGCACAACCGCAAAAGGCGCAAACCGTCCGAAGAAAACACCTTTTCGGGCGCGCGGCAACCAATCAACAGACGATTTTTAATCGCTTCCATTCCTCCGAGCGGATCTACCCACTCTTCGCGAGAAATATCGTAATAGACGGCGTTGCACGAAAAATCGCGACGGAGCGCGTCCTCGCAAAGCGAATGTGTCCGCTCCACCGCAACGGGCGCGTGACCGCCGCCCTCGGCATACCGTTCTCGACGAAAGGAGGTAAATTCCATCGTAACAGAATTTTCTCCGTCCAAAAACAACAGCGTCTGCGTACGCGGATACTCTCCCTTGACGACGCCGCCGACGCGCAAAACAGACTCCTTTACCTCTTCCGTAGAAAGATCCGCCGCCAAATCGACGTCCGCGCTTTGCGGTACGCCTAAAAGCGCGTTTCGCACGCAACCACCCACCGCATACAGCGGAGCAGCGCAATTTAATTTCGATAATATCGTCGGTAAAATAGGTTTCATAAAAAATATTATATCATAAAAGTTGAATTTTTTTATCGTTTGTAGTAAAATTATACTGTTAAATTTAAAATAATCGCGCGCGGAAGCGACTTTTCTGTAAAAAGCCGCCCGTAAGGGAACGCCTTACGCGCATATTCCGTTTCTTTTGCGCAAAGGAAAATCATGCTGGATATTATCGTCAATCCCCTCGCAGGAGGGAAAAAGGGTAAGGTTATGAAAAAAAATCTTGCCGCGGCAGAAGCACGTCTGACCGAACGCAAGATCCCGTACCGTCTGCATTTTACCCAATACGAAAAGCACGCAATTACTCTTGCGTCCGAATTGATCGACGCAGGCGCGACCGATATCATCGCAATGGGCGGTGACGGAACGCTGAACGAAGTTTTGAACGGACTGAAAAACTTTGATCGGATTCGGTTCGGTTTAATCCCTTGCGGAACGGGAAATGATTTCGCCAACGCGGCGAAAATTCCGACGGATATCTGCAAGGCTGTCGATTTAATCATAGACGGGGAAGCAAAATTCACCGATTTTATGCAACTCCCCGGACTACGCGGCATCAATATCATCGGCATGGGAATCGACGTAGAAGTCTTGGAACGCTACTGCAACTTAAAGCACAAAAACAAGATCGGCTACACAAAATGTCTTTTAGGCGCGTTAACGCACTTGAAATTTTACAACTTCACCGCTCGTTTCGAGGACGGCGAACAACAGTTTCATTCCTTGCTTGCAAACGTCTGCAACGGGCAGATGTACGGGGGCGGCATTTCCATTTGCCCCGCCGCGCAGATTGCGGACGGCAATTTGGAATTTGTCGCCGCATGCGACATTAAAAAGAGCCAAGTCCCCTCTCTTTTACTCAAATTAAAGGGCGGCAAAATTCTCGAACAACCTTGTATTCGGCGTCGCTCCGTTCAATCAATTGAAATTCTGCCGGAATTTCCCATGGTCTTAAACGTAGACGGGGAATTATATCGCGATATCGAATTCAAACTGAATATCGTAAAAGACACCTTAAAAATGTATCGCTAAAAAAACAAGGAACGATCTTTCGTTCCTTGTTTTTTTATTTTTCCTCCCGTAAAGCGGCGGCGTTCGCTTCCTTTCGTTCTCTGTATTTTTTTACGAAAAAAGACGAAACGCGGCGATAGCAGAACGCGCAAGCGCAAGCACAGAAAAAGCTGAGCGCAGGCACGAACAAGAAAAGAATCAATTTCAACTCTTGCGTAGGCAAATAAAAAGAAGATAAGAACAGCGAATAAAACACGTAATCGAATACGTACAAAAACAGATAAATTTCAAACGTACTCACCGAAACGAATTTCACCGCACGGAAAAGCGTCCGATTGTTCGGCTCGCGCAGACCGCAAAGCGCGGTAAAAAACAAGGTTGCAAAGCAAACGGGCAAGACGCTTCCGTAATTATCGAAGTAAGACATGACGGTCGGAGCGTGATTGTTTACGTAGATTACGACAAACAGCTGAATAAAGAATACGGCTGCCGCACGGAGACAGCCGATTCCGCCCTCGGGCGGAATCATAAAATCGTCCTCGCGTACCATTTTTCCGATCAAAAAGTACAAAGCGGGATATAAATTCATCGAAAAATCGAACAAATCCACCCACATAAACAAAGCCAAGCCGCAGACAAGTAAAATCCGACCGACTCTTTTGCATTTCGACCAAATCCAATTGATCAATGGAATCGCGAGATACAACGCGATAAACGCGCCGACAAACCAACCGTAACCGATCGCGTCAAACCGCAAAATTCCCAAAAGCAAATCCAAAAAATGAACAACCGTTCCGCAATTCGGTCGATGATTCAACCCGTCTATCCACAAAAAACGCAGACAAACGGTAATCAGTGAAATCACGAGATAAGGAATAACGACGCGCAAAACGCCGCGATAATACCGTTTGGAAAAGGTCGTATCATGCCGCAAAAAACCGGTGGAAAGAAAAAACAGCGGAACGCAGATATGAAAGAGCCAACGCAAAGCCGTCTGCACGTATAAATTCCACCCGAAAATCGTGACGGCATGGTAATCCGTGCGATAGAAAAAGTGAAAGCAAACGACAAATAGAATCGCCAAACACTTTATGAGATGAATCCCGAAAAATTCTCTTTTTTCTCCCATAATATCTCCCCGAACCGCCTTGACAAAGGCAACGTTCTTTTATATAATACAAGTGAGTAACCTTGCTCGCAAGGGGTTACGAACGCCGTATTTCAACGAAAAGCGGCGGTTTGCACCGCCCGTTTTAGGAAAAAAACGATATGAAAAAACAGCCGATTCTTTCAATTTTAATCCCCGTAACGGCAATCTTGCTCGCGCTTTCTCTGATCGCGTGGCATTTAGCGGATTACCGTTCTTTCCGCCTCGCCTTTTTTCACGCGGAAAACAAGTGGGAAGATACGGGAAAAACCGTCTTTTTAGGGGACAGCATCACCGACCTCTTTCGGCTTGAACTTTATTTCCCCGATTATAAAGAACTCGTAAATCGCGGCGTCAATTCGGACACCGTGAACGGCGTCGCCGAACGTCTAAACGAAAGCGCGGTCTGCTTGAATCCGTCCAAACTCATTTTATTGATCGGAATCAACGATCTTTTGCTCGGCAGAACCGCGGAAGAAATTTTTTCGGACTACGTTCTGCTGCTCGACGACGTTACGAGCGCATTGCCGAACGCCGCGCTGTACGTGCAATCCGTCTATCCCGTCGCCGGGCGTTACGAACCGTACAACGAGGGCGTGCGCGCGCTTAACCGAGCGTTATCCGAGTATTGCGCACAAAACGGCATCGCTTATTTGGACGTTCATTCCGTCCTTGTTGACGAAAACGGCACGTTGAATCGCGCCTACACTTGCGACGGTTTGCATTACACGCCGGAAGGCTATCGCGTGATCGCACGTTTTTTACAACAGACGGCACTCGCCTAAACGATTACTCTTTTTCTCCGTCGGCAGTTTGCAAAGCATTCGTCGCTTCCGCGCCATACAACGCGTTGCATCTTTTCAACAGATAAGCGACCATCTCGTCGCGCGTTCTGCCTTGCGATAATTCCGAATACCGAATCGGCGCGTCAACCAGATACTTAAAATCCCTTTTTCTGAAATACGTTACGTAAATCGGCACGTCGATTCCCTTTTTATAAAGCGTTTCCGCCAAAAACGCGAACCCCGAATAAAAACCTTCCAACTGTTCGAGATAGCCTTTTTCTGAAATTTCAGGGAAAATAACGACGTTTTCCCCCTTTTCGATCGTGCTTACGCTTTCACGGATCGTCTTTAAAAAGCGGGCGTCCTTATAAGTGAAAATCAAATTTAAGCCCTTATAAAACAAATTCGTCAACGGACTCGCCACCAAGCAGAATAGCCGCGCGAGATGTAAATTCCAATGCTTTTTTTCGTGATAATACACCCGCGTTTGATACTTGTAAAGTTTTACAAGTCCCGAATTCATTTCGTACGTTCCCCACATTCTGAACGGCTTATCGCAATACAATTCCAACGACATAGGGGCTTCCGTCCCCTCGTGATTGCTCAAAATAATCGCGCCGTTCGTAAAATCCTCGCCCAAAAAGACAAATTCCGGTCTTTTATAGCGGCACTTCATCATCTTTTTCATGATTCTGAAATAAAGCGGACGATTTTGTTTTACTTTCTTTTGTTTTTCCATTCCGTCACTCTGAACCGTTTTTATTTTTACAATTTTATTGTAACGCTTTTTATGACAAAATCAAGTATATTGCTTTAACTTTTATGATTCCTCTTTTTATTTTATGATTTTATTGTATCGCCTTTTTTCGACAAAATCAAGCATATTGCTTTAACTTTTTCCGATTCGTTCCAATCGCGCGAATTTTTCTCAAATAAAAAAACGGACTCCGCGAAAAAAACGCACCCGTAGGGATTTTTAAAATGACAAAAGAGCAGTAAAAATTTACTACTCTTTTCTTTTTGCTTTGCAAACGGTTCTATTCCACTTTCCCGAACAGAAAAACCCTGCACGGAACTCCTCAGCGTAAGTCTTTCCCCCAAAAAAGGAGAACAACGTCGTGCGTTCGCAATAGCGATTATTACGAACGCACAATACTACCTTTTATTTCAAACCGATTACCGATAAAGCGGTCCGTATTGCGAGCAAGCGCGGTAATCCGCCCCCTCGCGATCACGCGTACCGAACGCCGTCCAAGCGTGCGGACGATAAAGATCTTCGTCTTTCAAGTTGTGGAAAGATACGGGAATCCGCAACATCGAAGCAAGGGTAATAAGATCCTTGCCGACGTGCCCGTAAACGAACGCACCGTGATTTGCACCCCAATTCGCCATGACGTTATAAACGCTGCTACCAGCTTCCGTGTCTTTATCCAACCGCGGAACAAACCAAGTCGAGGGCCACGTTCTGTCCGTACGGTACAGCAAGGTATGATCGACCTCTTCGGGTAACGTAACCGTCCACCCCTCGGAAAGTTGCAAGGTATAACCGATGCCATCCACCATGTTAACGCGCGCGAGCGTAACGGGCATTTCGTGTTGCGTCGAATAAGAAGAAGAGAAGCCGCCGCCGCGGAAATAGCCGCGGTTTGCCGGGGAAAATTCGGTATGCGCGAGCATGGCGTCGATATCCTCTTGTCCGACTTCCCACCAACGCTTCATGCAATAATTTCCCTTGTCGTCCTTACTGACGCCCGTGCCGTCCAACGCCGCCGCCCCCGAATTGATCAAGTGCATAAAGCCGTTCGCCGCACGTCCCTCGGGTTTCCAACCGGTAACGCGTTCCACCGCTTCCGAACTCCAAAACGTTCTGACGTCCGCAAATACGCAAGATCTTCCCGTCAATAAGTGCAAGAACAACATCGCAATGCCGTTGCAATTGTCGTTTTCGGTCGCCAAAATCGTGGGCTGTTTTTTGCCGTTCCAATCGAACGTGGAATTTAAGATCGCTTCGGTGAAATCGCCGTTCGGCAGATAGTCCGTCCACATACGCTGCCCTTGGAAACCGCCGAAAATCGCGTTTCTGCCGAGTGCTTCCTCGTCGCACGTGACGTGGCTGAGCATACGTTCGGATTCCATCTTCTGCTTCGCGAGCTTGGGGTTACCCAACATGATATCGCGCACGATCAAGGTCATCTTGACGACGAACTCCCATTGCGCGTCCAATTCCTCTCTCGTAAAATCTTTTTGTTCGAACGCCGTTCCGTTCCAATCTTTGCCCTCTTTCACCTTTTCTTTGACGAATTTCAGAGCCTTTTCGTATTCTTCATGATCGTATATCGCGAAATCGACACGACGCTTAATTTCTGTCATATCCACCCATTCGGTACGGATCCCGAGGAATTTCTGCATCAAATTGCCGTCCGCAAAACTGCCGCCGATTCCCATCGCGACGCTGCCGATTCCGACGTACGCCTTATCGCGCATCTGCCCGACCGCAACCGCGCAACGCGCAAAGCGCAGAATTTTTTCCTCGACGTCCGGGGTAATTCCGCTCATATCCATATCTTGCACGTCTTTTCCGCAAATCGCGAACGCAGGCAATCCTCTCTGCGCGTGCGCCGCCATGACCGCCGCCAAATAAACCGCGCCCGGGCGCTCCGTTCCGTTAAACCCCCAAACTGCCTTGACGGTCAACGGATCGAGATCCATCGTTTCGCTGCCGTAACACCAACAAGGAGTAACGGAAAGCGTCGCAACGACGTTCTGCTGACGGAAATATTCCGCACAACGCGCCGCTTCCGCGCCGCCCCCGATCGTGCAGGGAGAAATTACGACTTCGCACGGCGTGCCGTCCGCATAAAACACGTTTTGTTCGATCAACGCTTTCGCGGCTTTCGCCATGCCCATCGTCTGCTCTTCCAGGCTCTCTCTGATTCCGCCCCATCTTCCGTCGATGGTCGGTCTGATTCCGATTTTCGCTTTCATTTACTGAATCACTCCTTTTTTTAATATTATATTCGCATAAATTTGCTCTTCCCCGGACGCGATTACCGCAAAAGCGTTTTTCGCGCGTTCGTAAAAAGCAAAGCGTTCCAGATATCCGATTCGCGTATTCGGCTCTTTTTCCGCCGCAACGCGCTTATAATCCTCCCAAATCGCAGGAACAACGTCGTCCCCCTTGACGACTTCCATTAAAAGAAAATTCTCTTCGGCATACGAATCCAACGGGATCAATTCCAGCAAAGCGGAAAGCAATGCCGTGCCCCCGATGCCGTCCGCGCGGACGACGCGCTTCCCGTAATTCACCGCCGGAAAATTCGCGTCCCCGATGACGATTTCGTCGCCGTGCCCCATTTCCGCCAGAATTTTTAACAACTCCGGCGAGATCAATTTTGAAACGCCTTTTAACATTCCCTCACCTCTTACGTTTTTTGCGCCGCGCCCGCTTGGCGCTCAACCGACGCACTTTTTTTCTCTTTTATTGTAATCCCCCCGAATTGATTTTTCAATAGCGCAGATTGCTAAAAAAATTTTATAAAAAAGGACAATATTTTCAGATAACGATTGAAAAATAAAGAGAAATTATTTATAATATAACTAAGCCCGTCGCAAGTTACGGGAACAGAAAGAACAAGAGAGAAAAACCGTGAAAGGAATCCACCGCGCGGATTCAAACGTGCGCAGTCATTACGCAATGACCAAAAGCGACGGAATTCGCCTAAACACAAAACTGCTCTACGCTGGGAAATTACAACGTTCCAAGCATTGGAAAGAAGAACTTCATTCTCATGCGTTCTGCGAAATCGTCTACGTATCGTCCGGCATGGGCGAAGTGCGGATCGGAGAAGCCGTTCGCGCGATTAAGCGCGGCGATATTTTGGTCTACAACCCCAACATGCCGCACATGGAATATACCAAGGGCAACACGCCGTTGGAGTTGATCTTTTTCGGCATAACCGACTTGCACCTAAACGATCTGCCGCCCGATCATCTGATTTCCGAAAAAATCGATCCCGTTATCCCTACCGGCGATCAAGCGAAAAAATTCGATCTCTGCTTTCAATCGTTGGTAGACGAAACAGAAAACAAGCGGCAATACGGCGAAATCATGTCCGGCTATTGGTCGAAGTTGATTTTGACGGGGATTCTGCGACAAATCGACGTATCCGAACAGACGATGGTGAAAAACAACATCTTTTCGCGGATTTACGAATATCTCTCCACCCACTTTGCCGAAGTCAATTCCATCGACGCCGTGTGCAACGAACTGTACGTGAGCAAATATTATCTTTCGCACGTATTTAAAAAATATACCGGCATCGCCCCGATGCAATACGTAACGAAATGCCGCCTTTCTTACGCCAAAAAGTTGTTGACCGAAACCGACCTTTCCGCTTGCGAAATATCCGAACGCTGCGGCTACGGCGACTGCACTTCTTTTTTCAAAGCGTTCAAAAAAGAAGAAGGGACGACGCCCATTTCCTACCGCAAGCAAATGAAAGGCGAATCCACACGATAAAACCGCTATTTACGAAAAGAACCGAGTCTACAAAGTGATATGCACCCCAAAAGTTAGACAGTTTTGGAGGTATATATTTTTATGGGTA
>CAYXWN010000041.1:0-5747 GCA_964468815.1 uncultured Clostridia bacterium
TAAGCGCAACACTTAGAGATAAAAAAATTAAATAAATCTATAGGTTTTTGGTAATGTAAAACCTTTTTGGGTCTGGCGTTAATTAACGCCGGATTCTTTTTTAGCGTTTTTTCAGAAACTCTTTCAAGATTTCTTCCCTTGGGATAAAACTCTCGAAGTAATCCATTTAAATTTTCATTCGTTCCCTTTTGCCAAGCACAATACGGATCGGCAAAATACATTTCACAGCCTAACTCCTTTTCGATCTTTCTCCAACTTGCAAACTCGCTTCCTCTATCGCAGGTTATTGTCTTTACCGCTCCTCTTGGCAATGACGACAAGGCTTTAATTACTGCATTTGCCATTGTTTCTCCATTTCTGTTTGGTATTTTTATTGCTATGTAGTATCTTGTTTTTCTCTCCGCTAAAGTCGCAAAACAAGCTTTAGTTTTCCCTTGTCCGAAAACTACGGTATCCGCTTCCCAATGCCCAAATTCCAACCTTTTATACACGCTTTTATCTCTTTTTCGTATGCTTTTCCCTGTTGTAAACCTTCCGCCATTACCTAAACGCTTTCTTGTTCTTCCTTTTCTTCTCAAGTTTTTTAATGTTGAGCGTAAATATTTTTCATCTATCCAACGATAAATTGTTTTAAATGACGGTATTTTTAATTCGCAAGGCGTATTTGCTATTTGTTCGGGAGACCAAGTTTCAGATAACTTTTGATCTATGTAATCCAAAACCTCTTTATTCCAAAACATTCCGCGATGTCGATAACTGTTTCGTAAATTACTTTTCTTTTGCTCTGTATATGGGTAATACCTTGGTGTGTCCCTATAGAATGTGCAATTTCGTCTTAATTCTCGTGATACTGAACTAACGTTACGTCCTAGCAATTTGGCTATTTCTCTATAACTTTTTCCTTTTACGTAGTATTCTCGTAGACAACAACGCTCTTCTATGCTAAAATGTTTGTAGTTCATATATTTCTCCTTGGTATTTGTTTTGTCGTTATTACTATTATACCATAGATTTATATGAACTTCTTTTTTTCCATCCTGTTGCACTTAATAGTATAATTCACCAAATCCTTTAAAAAATGCAGCAAAATTATGCTGCATTTTATGGATATTAACTTTTAATCACATTGTATCCGTATATCCCTATTTATCGGTTTTATCACCCTTTTGATATTTCAAACGAACCAATGAATCTCCTATTGCATTATTCTACATTCCACTTTATAGGCGTCACCCCGTCCGTATCATAATGCCAATAGTTTCCGTTTGTTGTCGGCTTGATTGCACTGTAATAATACCGCGTGGCACGTGTTAAGTTATTGTTATAAGAACCAATTGAGATTTTTTCCCATTCGCTTGCGCTTCCTTTGTAGTATACACTCGTTAAACTACGGCAATCGGAGAACGCAAAACTACCAATCGAAGTAACGCCGTTTCCTATTGTTACGATTGTTAACTCTTTGCAATGATCAAACGCGCCGTTTCCAATCGAAATTACACGATTGGGAATCGCTACGCTTTCAAGCGCAGAATACGCAAAAGCGTACGCACCGATCGTTTGCACGTTATTTAACTCGATATTCTCGCATTTTGCATAGCCGAACGCATAGTCGCCGATTTCGATTACGCTGTTCGGAATCGTATAATTCGCGCTCACTCCTGCCGGGAACGAAACGACTTTGCTTGCCGTCGTATTCAACAATACACCGTTTTTCGCAATAAAGTACCGATTCTCTTTCGTCACCGAAAAACTCTTTAACGAAGTTGCGCCGAAAAACACCGATCCGTCCAAAACACTTACGTTCTTTGGAACGTCAAAGCGAATCAAGCCGCTGCCAGCAAACGAAAAATCCCCGACGCTTTCCAATTCGATACATTCACTCATGCTGACCGTTTGTAATCTTATCGTGTTTTCAAAAGCAAATTTTCCAATGCTTTTCACTCCGTTCGGCAAAATAAGTTCGTTTAAATTATTACAATTCCGAAACGCGCTTTGTCCAATATTCGTAAGTCCGCTCGGCAAATTAACCTGTCTTAAACGGCTTTGTCCATCAAAAGCAAAGTCGCCGATACTCGTAACGGGTTTCCCGTCTATTTTTTCAGGAATGGTGATATAACGGCGTTTTCCCGTATACGATCTGATTTCTATCGTCCCGTCGTCAAGCGTTACGTAGGTATACGGCACACCGTCATCCTCGTTTGCCCAATTTACATAAAGAATGATATCGCTTGTCCATACGTCATCATATAACGCAAGTTCTTCTTTTAAGTCAATATCATAATACCAACCGTCAAAAATCGTAAACCATCTTGTCGGTTCAGGAATATTCTGAAGCGCATGATTACGAATAAATATTTGCTCGATATTCTCGATTTCATCGGTCAACATATCGAACGTTACCGTTCCGCGCTCTTCCACCGTTAAGGCAGAAAGATCCAATGCTCCGTAACCGAAATACCAATCGTCCCCCTTTGCTCCGAGATCATAAGACGAAGCGTATAAAAGTTCAACCGCTTCGGAAAATTCAATATATTTATTTTGCTGTTTTAATAGAGCCATCGCCCTGCAACGATCGGTGATGCAAGCGACGTTCCCGTCGAAACCCCGTAATCCCCATTTGTTTTGGTAGTATACGTCGTTCCGAGAGCAACAACGTCGCTGTTTTCCCCGTAGTTGGAATATTCTGCAAGTTCCCACGAATTTTCCTTTAATGCACCGACTCCGATTACGTGTTCATCTGCCGCAGGATAAGTAAGCCCTGCCGTCGCATTGTTGCCTGCCGTCGCCACACAAATAATATCGCCGTCAACGGCAAGTTCGGTCGCCTTTTTAAACGGATTATTCGGAGCAGTGCTGCCAAACGACATATTTACTACATCGACATCGCGCTCTATCGCATAATATAACCCAAACACGAGATCGGACGTCCTATAAAAGTTACCGTTTTCATCACATTCCGCTTTTATAATCAATAATGTAACCTCAGGTGCAATTCCGACCACACCTTCTCCATTCATGCTAGCAGCAACAACACCAGCAACACTCGTCCCGTGACCTTGTTCATCCTCGATCAAAGACCAATCGTAACTTCCATCCGTAAGCGTGTAATCTTTAACGATTTTGTCCTCACTTGCATTATATGAATATTCGGATATTTTTCCGACGAACTCCGAATGATCGGTATCGATTCCCGTATCGATCACAGCAACGGTTACACCGCTTCCGCGATAACTGCTCCAAGCATTTCCAACATTTATGTAAGACTGATTTCCATAAAGCGAATCGCTTACCCTATAATTCGGAACAGTCGCAACACGCTCGTACGATTCTTCAATATCGCTTGTTTTTGAGTAATAATCAAGCGAAAACTTTTCCAACAACGGTCTGTTCTCTTTGTTCTCGTACACATCTCACGTACGCTCTGTCCGTTTTGCAACGTAAGCGTCGCATAATGACCGTCGTTTGTCATTCTAAGTTTTGCATTGAGTTTATCCGCTAAGTCTTGTGCGAAAAATTGATCCGTATCGTACAAGACAATTGTTTTATCATCGTATGTTCCGATATCCTCTTTTAACATAGCAAGTGCATCTTGTTGTATTTTGTCAAGTCCGTTTTCACGATAAATACAATATCCGAAAACAGCAAAACACGCAATCAAACATACGTTAAAGCGATAACGATACTTCTTTTTAAGACCTTTTTTTTCATAATTTACCTCCTGATAAAAGCATACTCAAAAAACTTTATTCCTTGCTAAATACAACATAACAATTATTATGTATTCGAGCAAGGCTATCTTTTTAGATAGGAAACTCATATCAATGATAAATTATAACACTTTTATCATGGTTTTGCAATATATTTTTTTATTTGAGAAGAAAATATTATAGAAATTTTATTATTATTCGTATAATAATAAAGCCTTTTGTATTAGCTTTTTAATAAAAACATTAAAAGGCTTGCTTTTTATACTCTTTTTGCCGTAACGTCATTGATAGACATGTTTTTTCTACAACATAATAATTGTTATGTATTCGTTTAAATCGGCTTTTTCCCTGTAATTGAAACAGTTTGCTTTTTTGCACATGATTCAACGTACGAATGTTATATTTCTAATCACCGTTACCCCCAAAACAATAGGATTTTATTACAAGCCGTTTAGCGTTATAATATCAAACACATGTTTTCCATTTTTCTACGATGTTCTACTCCTGTTGTTACGATATAGATTCTCGTAGTATTAATATTCGTATGCCCTAATATATCCGCTAATTTCGCTATATCCCTTTCAATTCCGTAAAATGTCCTTGCAAATAAATGTCTAAGATTGTGCGGAAATACTTTTTCGGGAGAAACATTCGCATCCTTACATAATGCTTTCATATCTCGCCAAATATTATGCCTACTGACGTTTTTACCGCTTCTGGTTATAAATATGGCACCTATTTTTATGTTTTGCTCCTCAATATAACGAAGCAACTTTTTCTTTAAGTCCGCCACAATAAAGATTCTTCTGTTCTTCCCTTTACAACTTACGCATGCCTCCCCTCTTTTTACAGATTCTACCGTTATGAATCGAAGTTCGCTTACCCGTATGCCGCAACCGCATATTGTTTGTATAATAAGGCTTAACCGGTCATTATTCTTCTTTTTTGCCGCTTCCACAAGTCGTATATATTCCGCTCTGCTTAATTCTTTCTCTTCCGAACAAAACGCTTGCCTTTGCACTTTAAATTGCTTTACGGTTAAATCGCTCCAACCGTAAAAACGAAAAAATACGTTCAAAGCAGCAAGCATGGAATTCACGCTTGCAATCGCATATTTTTGTGCTAAATAACTTTTATATTCCAAAATTGCAGCTTTACCGAGGAGTTTTCCTTGCATAAACTCGTAAAACACATTTACGTCATGCAAGTATTTTTCTATTGTCGCTTTACTGTGTTCTTCTTCGTAAAGATAATTCTTAAAAGTCTCCACCAACTTTTCATTTAATTGTTTTTCCATTTTAATGTCTCCTTTTTACAATGATTATACACTAAAATAGAATTTAAACTTTCCAAAAAAATTTTACAACAAAAATGATTCAACTTGCAAATTTTCTCACAACCAGTCATATCACATATTGAACAATGATAACAAATCGACCTCAATTTCATAGGTCGTCTAAAAAATTGAAATTGAACGAATTTTCCGTTTGATTGATTTTTTGTTTTTTTCCAAGGATATTTACCTTATGCTAAACTGAATGTGTCGTTATTTTGATTCGTTCATTTAATTGTCCTCCGATTTTGTTTTTTGTTGTAACTGCCATGTCTCAACTCTATTATACAAAATCGGAGTTTTTGTCTATTATTCATCGGCAAACCTCTACCGAACTAGACCGCTATGGCGTGTTTTTTCGATACAAAAAACAGCAGGAACGATAATTCCTACCGTCAAGGGTATTAAAGAGTAAAAGCAAATCCGAACCACTCACTTATTACAAGTATTTGGTTCGGATTATACTGCCTTGGTGTGGAGAATGGGACTTGCTCCGCGCCTTTTGCCGCTATCACGCCGGGGACGGAAAACAGTCCACAGGACTGTTTTCTATTCGTCCCGTTCAAGTCCTTTCTCCACAAAAAAAAGCACCATGCGGTGCTTTCTTTTTCTGTGAGTAATAGGTAAATAGGATACACGGATGATGTTCCTAAAAAGCGGATGAGTTTTTTGAAAACGGTGTCAATTTTAATTTTAGGTCTATTTCT
>CAYXWN010000041.1:5757-13895 GCA_964468815.1 uncultured Clostridia bacterium
CCACACGGATAAACCATACGCCCCTCAAACGTACGCGTCTGCCAATTCCGCCATCCCCACAAGGTGCTTAATTAGTTTATCTCATTTCTTCCTTTTTGTCAAGAAATTGAGGATAATATTTTCTATATTTTTCATAATTTCGCGTAATTTTTCCTAAATATTCCGCCGTTTCGCGATACGGCACGGAATCTAAGCGCGATCCGTCCGCAGAGATTGCCGAATTTTTCAACCATTGTCGAACAGTCCCCTCGCCTGCGTTGTAAGCGGCGAGTGCCGTGCGTTCGTCCGAAAAACGATCGAAGAGATACCGCAAATACCAACAACCGAACTCCAAGTTATCTTCCGGTAAAAACAAATCGTACCGATCGACTTTTCGCCGTTCGGCAATATACGCCGCCGTCGAATCCGTTATCTGCATTAATCCCTTTGCGCCGGCAACGCTTTGCGCACGCTCGTCGAAATCGGATTCCGTTTTAATTACGGCATAAACAAGAAGCGGATCTAACGAATAACGTTCGGATAACAGCGTAACCGTTTCTACGTATCGAACGGGATACGCCAGCCGTCGCGCGACAGGCACGCCGAACAACAAAACCAACGCAACAAGACAGCCGACGGAAACAACAAATAACCCGTCAATGAATTTCTTTTTCGATCTCATAAAGCAATTCCGTTACCTTTTTTTCGAGTTCCGACAAATCGGAATCGTTCTCAATAACAGTATGCTCGTTTTTTGCTAATTTTTCATAATCGAATTGATTTTTCATGCGCAAAATTACTTCTTCCCTCGATAAACCGTTGCGATTCATGACGGATAGAATCCGCGCCTCGCGCTCGCGCATGACAACGACGATTCGATCGAAGCGATTTTCGCTTCCCGTTTCAAACAGCAACGGGATTTCGACAAAAAGGACTTTTTCTTCGGAACGAGCAAACGCCTCGTCCAAGCGACGGAACACGCCGCGATGAAGGATCGCGTTTAAGCGCGCCAATGCGTCTGGATTTTGGAACACCACCGACGCAAGTTTACTGCGATTCAACCGTTCCCCGTACACGTCCTCGCCGAACGTGCGCACGATTTCCGCCCTTACGGACGGTTCTTCGGGCAATTCCCTCGCAATATCGTCGCAAGAAAGAACGGAATAGCCGCGAGCGGAAATCAACTTTGCCACGGTGGATTTTCCGCTCCCGATTCCCCCCGTGATCGCAACCTTATAAACTGCCATTATTTTGCGTCATACCAAGTCGTGCCGCGCTCCGTTTCCACCGTAAGCGGAACGGAAAGCGAAACCGCGCCTTCCATTTCGGTCCTCAAAATCTCTTCCACCCGATCCGCTTCCTCTTGCAATGCGTCCACGATCAATTCGTCGTGTACTTGCAAAATCAACTCGGAACGGAGATGTTCTCGTTTGAACGCGCGATACACGCCCAACATCGCAAGTTTAATAATATCCGCGCTGCTCCCTTGCAAAGGCATATTCATTGCCGCGCGCTCGCCGAAACTTCTCACGTTGTAATTTGCCGCGTTGATTTCCCGTATATAGCGTTTCCGTCCCAAAAGGGTGGATACATATCCGTTTTTTCGCGCCGTTGCCACGTTTTGTTCCATATACATTTTTATTTCGGGATAGTTGGTAAAATAGCGTTCGATATAATCCCTTGCCTCGGCAACGGATATTTTTAATTGACGCGACAAACCGAACTCGCTGATTCCGTAAATAATGCCGAAGTTGACCGCCTTTGCACGCCGCCGCATCTCCTTTGTTACGAGCGACGGTTCGACGCCGAATACCTGCGACGCCGTCAACGCGTGGATATCTTCGTTGCGGTGAAAGGCATCGACGAGAGGCTTGCATCCCGAAAAATGCGCTAAAAGTCTTAGTTCGATTTGGGAATAATCCGCGCCGACCAACACGTGAGCGTCGTCGCGTGCGCGGAAAAAGCGACGAATTTCTCGCCCCTCTTCATCGCGAACGGGAATATTCTGCAAATTCGGCTCTTTGCTCGACAAGCGCCCCGTCGTCGTAACCGTTTGATGAAAACTCGTATGAATCAATCCCGTATGTTTATCAATCAACGGACGGAAGCCCTCGATATACGTCGAATACAGTTTTTGAATCTGACGATAGCGTAAAATCAACGGCACGATCGGATTTTCGTCCGCAAGTTCTTCCAAAACGTCCGCCGACGTGGAAAATCCGTTTTTATTTTTCTTTCCGCGCTTTAAGCCCAATCGTTCAAAGAGAATTTCACCCAACTGCTTGGGCGAATTGACGTTAAAGGTTACCCCGGCGATCCGACAAATTTCCGATTCCAACTCTTTGAGCATTGCGCCGTATTTTTCGGAAAGTGCGTCAAGCGCGGCAACGTCCGCGTAAAAGCCTGCCTTTTCCATGGAAAACAGCACGTCAACCAACGGAAGTTCGACATCGAAATAAAGGCGGTTCATTCCCTCGTCGGCGATTTTATCGCGAAGCGTTTCCGCGATTTTCGCCAAAGCGTAGCCCATCGCCGTCGTCGGGTAACCGTATTCTTCCGCGACGTCCCGTTCTCGCTCTTCCTTGCCCGAAAAATCCGCGAGATACTTCATCAAAAGCACGTCGTCCGCTTCCGCGCGGAAAGAAACGCCGTACTCTTCCAACAAGTGCATCCACTTTTTCTTGTCGAATACAACTAACTTCTTCTCCGCCGAAAAGATTGCGGAAAACAACGTCGGGAGTTCTTCAGCCGAAATCCCCTCGTCAAAAAAACTGCGGCGAATTTTTACCGTATACTCCGTTTCTCCGCCCGTATAAACGGACAGTTCTTCCCCGTAACAAACCGCAATCCGCTCCGCCTTTACGATTTCCAAGGCGCGCGACAGTTCGGTTACGCTTTCCGCACGAATCGTAACCGCTTGCGGCTTTTCCTCTTCAAAAATCCCCTCGCGCTTGATTAGCGTGCGAAATTCCATCTCGATCATCTTTCTGCGCACTGCATCCGAAAAGGGAAACCGCACGTGCATGGTTTCCAAATCGACGTTGACTTCCGCGTGAACGTCGATGGTCGCGAGCAGGCGAGAAAGACGGGAAGATTCCTCTCCCGTTCTCAACTTTTCCCTCCAACGGGGAGCGATCGACTCTAAGTTCCGATAAATGTTTTCGGTCGTTCCGAATTCGGCAAGCAAACTCTTCGCCGTCTTTTCGCCGATTCCCGGAACGCCGGGGATATTATCGGAAGAATCCCCCATCAACGCCTTTAATTCAATAATTTGCGCAGGTCTTAGCCCGGTCTTTTCGGAAAAATTCTGCACGTCGTACTGCTCGATATCCGTAATGCCGCGCTTGGTAAAATGCACCTCGGTATGAGCGTCCACAAGTTGTAACGCGTCGCGGTCGCCCGTCACGATAATCGTATCGACGTCCGTGCTCTTCGCGATCGTACCGATCACGTCGTCCGCTTCCCACCCCTCTTTTTCGACAATGCAAATTTCCATTACGCTCAAAATTTCTTTTAAGAGCGGAATCTGCGGACGGAGATCCTCCGGCATCGGTTTGCGCGTCCCCTTGTAATCCGCATACATTTTATGACGAAAGGTCGGCGCTTTCAAGTCAAACGCGACGGCAAGATAGTTCGGCTTTTCGGTCGTCAAAAGTCGAATCAACATGGTTGTAAAGCCGTAAACGGCGTTGATCGGCACGCCGTCTTTCCTCGTTAAAGGCGGCGTAGCGTAGAAAGCGCGGTTAATTAAACTATTTCCGTCAATCAAAATTAATTTTTCCATCAGAATCCCTTTTAATTTGCTTGCTTATTTTTTAAAAATGTGATATTATTTGTAAGCAATCGGTTGAAAGCCTTGTTGAATTATATTTTACCATAACTTAAAATAAAATACAAGGGTTTCTTTTGACTTCGATAAAACAAATGCCGCCGTGGTGAAATTGGCAGACGCGCTGGACTCAAAATCCTGTGGTAGAGATACCGTGTCGGTTCGACTCCGACCGGCGGCACCAGAAAGTTGTAATCCGAACCAAATACTCGTAACGAGCGAATGGTTCGGATTTACTTTTTATCTCAACAAATTATTCTAACATTTAGGCGGTATGGCTTCGACTCTATCGTCTTTTGCTTTGCGAGCCTATTCTCTCGAACGGTTATCCCCGTCCACAAAAAACGGAACAGAAACGGAAATCGGTTATTTTTCTTATCTCGGTTCTCTTTTCCTTCGATTGCCCGTTTCGCAAACAAAAACAATAGAATAATAAGATTGATATAACCAACTAGCCACCACTAAAAGCGGTGGCTTTTATTTTTCCCTTAAAGGAAACAATAACGGCAAGCGCTTAAATACGGGTATTGACTCACTGACCGAATTAAGCAACTCTTTTTGCCATTTTTATTTGCAAAAACTTGTCAACCCGAAACAACTTTCTCTATTTATTTCCCCGTTCTCTTCATCGTTTTTCTAAAATTCGACTTTTTATCATAGAAATTTTCCCCTCCAAATATCTTTTTTTCTGTTTTTTTCGATTGGATTTTTATAAAAAAATACATTTTATCAATAAAATGACATATTTTGCAAAAAACATAGGAGAAAACGAACTGTTTTATGTTATAATTACGGTGAGGGAAAAACACACATGGAATATTATCTCTTTGATATTAGTAAACCGTTTCATTTCTGTTCTGCCGGAAAGTGTAATATGCCGGAAGATTGGATTCATTACGAACGGAAAAAGAATGAATTTATTCTATACGTAATCATTGACGGATCTTTTTATTTAAAAACAGACGGCGTAAAGCAAGAATTAAAAAAAGGCGATGTTTTTTTAATGAAACCGAACGTACATCACGTCGGTTACCGTCCGGCTGCCGTAAAGTTTTTTTGGTTGCATTTTACCATGGACGAAACCGTTTTTATCAATCAAAAGCAAGCAGAAGAGTTTATCCGTCTTTCTCCGGAAGATAAAATCATTCTTCCGGAAAAGTTTACTTTGAAAAAAATCGAAAACTTTGTTACACTCATCAACCAAATTATTCACTTTTTCAAAAAAGAAGACGTAAAAATTCCTAAATTTTTGGCGACGGCATTATTGATTGACCTATCCAACCAGTTTTCTTCCGAAAAAGAAAAGAATCAAGAAAACACGCCTGCTAAAAGAAGATTTGATGAAATCGTCGCATACATTGATGCAAATTACGGAGAAAACCTCTCTATTACCAATCTTGCGGAAATGTTCGACTATAATAAAGTATATCTCAATAAGTTATTTAAAAAATATCTTCACGTAACCTTAAAGGAGTATATTATTGACAGCAAATTACGCGCTTCCGAATTTTTGCTGCTATCCTCTACCGATACGATTGCAGCAATCGCGCACGAATGCGGTTTTTCAAACGAATTTTATTTCATGAAATTATTCAAGAAAAAATACGGATTTACACCTACTACTTATCGCAACAACTATCATTTACAAGTATATACCAGATACTAAAAAAGCCCCTATACAATCCGCCTAATTTTACTTTTATCGGAGTAAAAAAGTTTAGCCGTTTAAAAAACAAATAAAATGAAACACGTTCAAAAAATAAACCATGAATTTTAAAATGAAAGGATAACGAAATTTTTCCGTTATCCTTTCATTTTTAATTCTCGTGAAACAACTTCTATCAAATTTTCACCTATAAAATAGCCCCTCTTCTAACTTCTATTTTATCAATTTCAACGCCTTGATCAAGCGATTTTAACCGAATCGCATGCTCACCTTTCTCTACGTGCAAAGGCAATTCGACAAAATCTCCTTTTAAGAAAGTCTGTTCGCCTTGCGGTATAAGGGGTAAATTACAGATTTTTTCACCGTCTACAAAGACTTCAACTTTTCCGATAAGCGTGCCTTCATAATGATAATAAATTCGATAGAGATTATAATATTCGTTTTCATTCACAAACGAAAATTGCAATCCGTCTCCGACCGACAAAGAAACCGCCTTTTTCGTCGCCGTATTTGCTTTTATAATTTTAGCATTTTCCGAAACGGCACACTGCTCGGCATCAAACAGATAATATCCTCCGTTTACTTTATCCGACACGTTCTTAATCATAACGTCGTCTAACGTAATGATCTTGTTTTTATCCTTTTTAAAAACGCGAACGCCGATCTCCATTTGATCAGAAGTTGCAACAAACTGCAACACGCCTTTCATGTGAAGTTTCGCACCTGCCAAGGGATTGACAATCCCTTTCGTAATTTCTCCGCCGCCATCTTTTGCAAAAAGTTCAATCTCACAGTAATCGCTTGAATAAAGAAAAACGTTTAATTCGTAGACGTTTCCCGTTATGAGTGAAACTTTTTGATAAACCGCCGCATCCGAATCCTCAACAAAAAGCGTTCCCGCTTTCTTCCCCGAATGAGCACAAACACCCGTTGTAGAAAAATCAACTTTTCCTTCGACACTCCAACCGTCCGTTCCGTTTTCAAATCCGTAATTTACAACAGTTGGTTGCGGAACTTTTACATACGCTTGCGTCATAACGGTATAATTGTCGCCGGTTACCGTTCCTCCCTGCGCTTCAATCAATGCTTCCGTGTTTTTTATAAAACGACTTACCAACGTTTCAAACGTCTGTCTGGACGGATAATTCGAACCCATAGAAAGCCACGACGTATCATTAACGAAAACGCTATCCTTATTCAAAAAATTCTTATATTTTTGAGGAAGATTTTCATAACCGACGCAAGCAGCCAAAAGTCCTCCGACCGTAGCCGTCGTGCAGTCTCCGTCAAATCCCGCCAAGGAAGTAATTTTAATACTCTTTTCAAAATCGTCTTCCCCGAAAATAATGCCTGCCATCATAAAACCGGCATTGACGTTCATCGCCATCATGTTATGCTCGCCGCCGTATAAATTTTCCAACACCATACGGCGCTCGTAAATTCCTTTAACGCACGTCTTCCAATCAGTCGGATCTTGTTTATATTGTTCTAAAACGTATTCGTACATTTCATAAAGCGCATTAGAAGTCCCGATATGCGCCATTGCTTTTTCCAAACAAGATTTTGCGCTCGAATCTTCCAACGCATAACAATAAGCAAGTCCAAAAATTTGTAAGACGTCTAATACGTAAAAATCCCCGGAAATACTGCCGAACATATCAAGATAACGAGATGCGGCAACGGGCATCCCCGGAAACATTAACCCCAACATTTGATTATGAATCCAAGGCTCTGTGCAACCGTAATAATAATTACCATACACGTTTGCACCCGTAAACGGAGCAATATATGAATTTTCTTGAATTAACTTCAAGGCATTTTTCCCGCCGGCATCGTCTTTTAGATTGTATTTCACCCACGCGTTACCGATATCTTCGTAGCTTACATCCGCTCCGTATTCTTCTAAAATATGGAGATTTAGAAAATTCACCGTATTGTCGTCATCGCTTTTTACCATTCCCGGATAAACGCGCCGATAAGATTCCGCATACGGACCAAATTGGGAAATATTGTTTCCCAACGTGCCGGTCGCGATTTCTCCGTTCGTTTCAAAATATTTTTCATCTAAGCAAATAGCCGGTTTATTTCCCTCTTGCACAAACTCAAAGCCGCTTCCCAAGCCAATCGAGTGTCCGACAATACTTCCTAAAATTTTATCTTCTAAAACGGTTTTGCTCAACGTTTTTTCTGTGACAATCGGTTCATACCGACGCGTTGTTTCCTCCACGTATTCTCCATATTTCGGTGTTTCACCGCCACACCCGGAAAACAAAATACATCCTCCTAAAAGCATAGATATCAATTTAATATATTTTTTCATTTCTACTCCTTTATCCCGGTAATTGTAATTCCCTCAATAAAAAATCTTTGTGCAAAAAAGAAAATCAAGATGGTTGGAATTAACGCAAGCGTTGCGCCTGCCATGGCAGGGCCCCAGTTATTGCTGTAAGTATCGTTCATTGCACTCAAAGAAAGTTGTAAGGTAAATTTTTCCGGACTTCTAATGTACATAACGGGTCCCATATAATCGTTATACGCCCCGATAAATCCCATTAGTAAATTCGTAATGACAATCGGTTTCGCCAAGGGCAACTCTACTACCCAAAAAATTTTGAAGATTTACAATAGGTTTGTTAAAAAAAGTTGATAAACCTACCCAAAATC
>CAYXWN010000042.1:0-13788 GCA_964468815.1 uncultured Clostridia bacterium
CTATACCCCGTTTCAAAATCAACATATATTATTTTATAAAAATCTTTTGTGTTTGTCAATTGATTTTAACTTGAATTATGGTTATTTTTATATTTTTTTTAAGAGATTCTCATTAATAAAATTATATTGTGTTTTTTCAAAAAGATTGTGCTTTTATCGTTGTTGTGTTATAATAAATAAAATAAGCATACAAAAACGGTTTGCGACGGGTGTGACTTGTCTTTTGTCATGCTTGAAGAATTTGGGTTGAGCGTTTTTACTGGTATTTATAAATAAAGAGAAAAGGACGGTAAAGTATGAAACAATATTACGTCGGGATTGACGTCGGAGGAACGTTTATTAAGGGCGGTTTGATCGATCGTGCAGGAAAGATTTATGCACAACGTAAAATTCCTACGGAAGCAAAAGCAGGGGCGGAAATTATTCTTGATCAGATTGCAAAAATGATTGACGGAATGTTGTCGGATGCAAAGATTGAGAAAAAAGAGGTCGGAGGGATCGGCATGGGAATTCCCGGTTTAATTGATTCTCATTTAGGAACAGTGGCTTTTTCCAGTAATATTGAATGGAAGAAAGCGCCGATTCGAGATATTCTTTCCGAAAAAACGGGACTGCCTGTCAAAATTACAAATGATGCGAATGCCGCCGCTCTTGGCGAGGCGTATTTTGGTGCGGGAAAGCAGTATTGTGACAGTATCTTTGTTACTTTGGGAACGGGGATCGGGGGAGGAATCGTTGTAAATCGAAAGTTATTGGAAGGCAATCGATCTGCCGGGGCGGAGATCGGGCATATGGTCATTGTAAAGGACGGAGAAATGTGTTCTTGCGGAATGAAGGGGTGTTTCGAGGCGTATGCTGCCACAAAGGCATTAGTGCGTGATACTAAGCGTGCAATGGAGAAACATCCGGAATCGGCAATGTGGGAAGTCGGTGGCCTTGATAGCGTGGACGGAAGAACGCCGTTTTTCTATGCGAGCAAAGATCCTGTCGCTGCCGCGGTATTAAACCGATATTTTGATTATCTTTCAATCGGATTATTGAATCTTGCAAATATTTTCAGACCGGAAGTAATCATTCTTGGAGGTGGTGTTAGTGCACAGGGAGATGCTTTGTTGAAGCCCGTTCAAGAGCGGTTGGATCGTGATATTTTTGGCGGAATCAACGGTCCGCTTGTTCCGCTTTTTGTTTCCGAGTTGGGAAATAATGCAGGCTTTTTGGGCGCTGCGGCATTAACCTTTTAATAATCGTAACGAGGGGAACAGATGAAGTTAAATTATAAAAAGGTTATTTTCGTCGGTTTTGCGTTTTTTTTGATCTTGGCGTTTTGGCAGGCATATGATGCAATAGTACCTCTGATGCTTGTTAATAAATTCGGATTAAACCAGACGGCGTCCGGCGTGATAATGGCGTTAGATAACGTATTGGCGGTTTTTATGTTGCCGTTATTCGGCGCATTGTCGGATAAATCGAAATCAAAATATGGCAGACGTACGCCTTTTATTGTTTTGGGTACGATTGTTGCAATTTGTGCGTTTATGGGATTGTCTTTTATGGATAATTTGCAATTGGTTCACCTCGACGCAGAATTGAACGGGAGTTCTTATCAAGAGATTCTTTGGGAACGAAACGACGTGATTTCAAACGGAGAATATAATGCGTTTACCAATCAAGGTGTCGTGAAAGAATATCATGTAAGAGATTATTCTGCTCAGATCAATTTTAATCGGTCTTTTTCCGATTTGACGGAAGAAGAGCGGAGTGTTGCGAAAAGTTGGTATCTTTCCGTTACTTACGATACGAATTATTTTTATAATAAGACGGATTCTCAATATGCGCTTTCGGAAACAGACGGGTTTTCTGCCGTGAATGCTTATTCGAATTTGATTACGCCTGCACGTAATCAGTTTGCGTGGGATCAAACGAAAGCGAATCCGACTCCGTTGGTGTTCGTTATTCTGTTATTGTTAGTAACTTTAATTGCAATGGCGACGTTCCGCTCTCCGGCTGTCGCGTTGATGCCTGACGTGACGATAAAACCACTCCGCTCGCAGGCAAATGCCGTAATCAATCTTTTGGGGACGGCAGGCGGTATTTTGATATTGATCTTGGGAATGGTGTTCGGGACAAGTAAGGCTACAAATCAAATGATGTCGTTTACTTGGTATATTGTGGCAGTTTGTGCGATTATGACGGTCGGATTGGTGATTTTTATCGCAAAGGTTCGTGAGCCGAAATGGGCAAAAGAAATGGAAGAGGATACGGCGCGATATTGTCCGGAAGAATCGGAAACGGAAGAAGAAAAAAGCGGAAAGCTTGATAAAAGCAAACTTTGCTCTTTGATTTTGATTTTGGCTTCGGTAGCGCTTTGGTACATCGGATATAATGCGGTTACGTCGAAATATTCTTTATACGCAAGTAACGTTTTGCAAAAAGATTATAATTTGACGCTTTTGATTGCACAAGGTGCTGCGATCCTTGCTTATGTTCCCGTCGGTTTTTTAGCCGGTAAAATCGGAAGAAAGAAATCAATTTTAATCGGCGTAGCCATGCTGACTGCGGCGTTTTGCGGGGCTATTTTCGTCAATGCGAATACGCCCGATCTTTTGATCAATTTGTTGTTTGCGTTGGCTGGAATTGCTTGGGCGACAATCAACGTCAATTCGTTTCCGATGGTGGTAGAACTCGCGCGCGGCGGAAACGTCGGGAAATATACCGGATATTATTATACCGCAAGTATGGCGGCACAGATTTTGACGCCGGTTTTGTCGGGTGTTTTGATGGATTTGGCAGGGAATATGAGTCCGCTGTTTCCTTACGCGACGATTTTTGTCGCGATTGCATTTGTAACGATGCTTTTCGTTCGGCACGGAGATAGTAAACCTATTAAAAAAGAGTCTGCAATCGAGGCATTCGACGTGGAGGAGTGAATATGGATTGTTTGAATATGATTGGCGCACGTGCGAAAAATGCGGCGCAAGAATTACTGAAATTATCGGCAGAGACTCGGAATCGAGCCTTGAATTCAGTGGCGGAACGGCTAATCGCCGCTACCGACTTGATTTTAGAAGAAAATAAGAAAGACGTTAACGAGGCTGTTTCTCGTGGGGTAAAGGGATCTCTTATTGATCGGTTGAAGTTAAATGACGAAAGAATTTTGGCGATGGCAGACGGGGTTCGACAGGTTGCTGCCTTACGTTCTCCGTTGGGAGAATGTGTTTATTCTTATCAAAAGGATAACGGGTTGAAAATCGAGGAAAGAAGAGTTCCGTTCGGCGTAATCGGTATTATATACGAATCGCGTCCTAACGTTACAGCCGATGCGTTTGCTCTTTGTTTTCAAACGGCGAATGCCGTTATTTTGCGAGGTGGTAGCGATGCTCTTCATTCAAATCGCGCGATTGTTTCCGCAATTCGGGAAGGACTTGTTGCTTGCGGCGTTACGGAAGATGCCGTTTGTCTGCTTGAAGATCCTTCGCACGCGGTCGCAGAGTCATTTATGAAACTAAATCGCTACGTCGATCTTTTAATTCCGCGTGGCGGTGCGGGGTTGATTCGGTCGGTCATGGAGCATGCAACGATTCCGGTTATCGAAACGGGAACGGGGAATTGCCACGTATACGTTGACGCGGACGCTGATTTGGATAAAGCGGCGGTTATTTTATTAAATGCAAAAACACAGCGTTACGGCGTATGCAATGCTTGCGAGTCTTTGGTAGTCCACGAATCGATCGCAACGCGCGCACTTCCTTTATTAAAGAAAAGATTAGATGAAAAGCAAGTGGAATGGCGGGGGGATTCTCGTGCTTGCGATATTTTATCTGAAATTAAAACGGCTTCGGAAGAAGATTTTTTTACAGAGTATTTAGATGCGATTTTATCGATTAAGGTTGTAAAATCATTGGACGAGGCGATTGCTCATATTAACCGTTATCATACCGGACATTCTGATGCGATTGTGACGGAAAATAGTGAAAATGCGGAGAAATTTATGCGAGAGGTCGATTCCGCCGTTGTCTACGTTAATGCTTCCACTCGCTTTACGGACGGAAACGAGTTTGGTCTTGGCGCAGAAATCGGTATTAGCACGCAGAAATTGCATGCGCGCGGACCGATGGGATTAACTGCGTTGACGACCACGAAATTTTTCTGTTACGGAAACGGTCAAATTCGTTAATTTTAAGATGAAAGTACGAATTTATATTAAGTTTTTTCTGCTTTACTTGTATTTTTTTCGATAAACAAGATGTGACTGAAAGAATGGAAAAACGAGATCAAATAAAAGAATCGATACGAGTGTTTTGATTGACTTGTTTCGGTTCTTTTTTTGTTTTTTATTTTCTATTGACTTTTTTTGTTTTTATGATTTAATTTGCTTGACAAAAACAAATAATAATAGTAAAATAAATTCGAAAATTGGCACTTAGATAAAAAGAGTGCTAACAAAATGAGCTGATTAGTGCTAAGGCGGTGGAGAATTTGAAACTATCCAATCGAAAGAAAAAAATTTTGCAGCTTGTCGTAGATGATTATATCAGCACGGCACAGCCTGTATCCAGCAAAAGCATTACGGAAAAGTATATGCCGGATATTAGTTCCGCAACGGTAAGAAGCGAACTTTCCGCGTTAGAAGAAATGGGGTATTTAACGCAGCCCCATGCGTCGAGCGGACGTGTTCCTTCGGCAGATGCTTATAAATTATACGTTTCCGAATTGATGGATAAGGCGAAGTTGACGCAAAAAGAACTACACATGATTAAGGAAACGTTTCATCGTCAGTCGGATAATTTGGAAGAGGTTGTCAAGAATACCGTTAAGGTAATCAGCGATTTAACCGATTATACCTCGGTTGCCTTGCGCTCGCACAGCGAGAAAGATACGATTGTGAACATCAATATTTTTCGTTATAAGAAAGATACGGCACTTTTGTTGATTGTTACGGAAAAAACTTTGATCCGCGATCGGTTTATTACGATTCCGGAAGATATGACGGAAGCCCAAATCGAAAATGCGAATCAATTGTTGAATCGTA
The DNA here is from genome assembly GCA_964468815.1 of uncultured Clostridia bacterium. Classification (GTDB taxonomy): domain Bacteria; phylum Bacillota; class Clostridia; order Christensenellales; family Borkfalkiaceae; genus UMGS621. The sequence continues at coordinate 5,030 of CAYXWN010000042.1, forward strand.
AATTCGTCGGAAAGCAATTTGAAGAGGTTTCCGGAGTATCGAGGGAATTGGGCGGCGAATTTGCTTTATATCGGGAATTGTTTGACAGTGTCGTCAATGCAATTGAAGAATATATCACCGACGAGTCGGACGACGTATTTTTAGAAGGGCAGGATAAGATACTGAACAATCCCGAGTATGAAGATATCGAAAAGGTGCGTAATTTTTTGTCCGTAGTAGCAAATAAAGACAAGCTTGCCGGAATGCTTTCTTGCGACGAAAACGTTGAGATTAGCATAAAAATCGGCAAGGAAGCCGGAGAAGATATCCCGGACGACTGTTCGGTGGTAACGGCAACGTATTCTGCCGACGGCGTGAAAATGGGAACGTACGGCGTAATCGGTCCGCGCAGAATGGATTATCAGCGCGTGATCTCCGTATTGGAGTGTGTCGGAGATATTCTCCAAGCGATAATCAATCAGAAATAAGAAGGTAATCATGGAAGAAATGAAGAAAAAGGAAAAAAAAGAGGATACGGAACAAGAAGTAATCAAGGAAGACGTGTCTGAGAACGTTGACGAAACGGTTTCTCCCGAGCAAGAAGAAATTTCTCGTTTGACGGCAGAGGTCGAAAAATGGAAAGCTTCTTCGGACGATTATAAGGATAAGTGGATAAGAAACGTTGCTGAGTTTGACAATTATAAAAAACGCACGGCGAAAAACGAATCGCGGGCGTATAAAGACGGTAAAGCCGATATGCTGAAAAAAATCTTTTTTATCGGAGACAGTCTTGATTGGGCGTTGACGATGGAGTTGGAGGAAAATACGGCGGAAGGGATTCGGCAATTAAAGAAAAAGTATTCCACTTTTTTAGAAGGGGAAGGCGTTACGGAAATTGATCCGATCGGAGAAGCGTTTGATCCGCATATCAGCGAAGCGGTTATGCAAGCACCGGCGGAAGAGGGTGTGGAAAGCGGAATCGTAAAACAAGTAATACAAAAAGGTTATCGTTCCGGCGATGAGATCATACGCGTTGCGCGCGTGATCGTCACCGGTTGATATAGAAAAAATGAAAAATACGGAAAAGGAGATAGATTTATTATGAGTAAGACAATCGGTATTGATCTTGGAACAACAAATTCATGTGTGGCGGTAATGGAAAACGGGGAAGCAGTCGTAATTCCTAATTCGGAGGGGGCAAGAACCACTCCTTCCGTCGTCGGTTTTCAAAAGGACGGAGAGAGATTGGTCGGTCAGGTTGCAAAGCGTCAATCGGTAGCGAATGCCGATCGTACCGTTTCTTCTATCAAAAGACATATGGGATCGGATTATAAAGTTGCCATTGATGACAAAAAGTATTCTCCGCAAGAAATTTCCGCGATGATTCTTTCGAAATTAAAGAAAGATGCGGAAGCTTATTTGGGAGAAAAGGTTACAGATGCCGTAATTACCTGTCCTGCATATTTTACGGACAGTCAAAGACAGGCAACAAAGGACGCCGGAAAAATCGCCGGGTTGAACGTTTTGAGAATTATCAATGAACCGACCGCTGCTGCACTTAGTTACGGCTTGGATAAAGAAGGAAAAAACCAAAAGGTTATCATTTACGATTTGGGCGGTGGAACGTTTGACGTTTCGATTATGGAAATCGGCGACGGCGTTTTTGAAGTGCTTGCGACGAACGGGAACAACTTGCTTGGCGGTGACGATTTTGATATTCGCATCATGAATTATTTGGTTGAGGAGTTCAAGAACAAAGAGGGGATTGATCTTTCTAACGATAAACTTGCAATGCAACGCTTAAAAGAGTCGGCTGAAAAGGCAAAAATCGAACTTTCGACGCTTTCCAAGACTAACGTTAACTTGCCGTTTATTTCGTATGATCCGACCGGTCCTAAGCACTTGGATATTGATATTACGAAGCAAAAGTTCGACGCTTTGACAAAAGATTTGGTAGAAGCGACGATCGAACCGTTAAAAAAGGCAATGGCGGACGCAAAGTTGACTTATAACGATATTGACAAAGTTATTTTGGTCGGCGGTTCTACGAGAATTCCTGCCGTTGTGGATGAAGTCAGAACGCTTACGGGAAAAGAGCCTTTCAAGGGAATCAACCCCGATGAGTGTGTTGCGATCGGCGCTGCGATTCAGGGCGGCGTTCTTTCTGGAGAGGTAAAGGACGTTCTGTTGTTGGACGTTATGCCTCTTTCGCTCGGAATCGAAACGCTTGGTGGCGTTACGACGAAGTTGATAGAGCGTAATACGACGATTCCTGTTAAAAAATCTCAGGTATTCTCAACGGCTGCCGATAACCAGACGCAGGTTGATATCCATATTTTGCAGGGTGAGAGAGAATTTGCGAAAGATAACAAAACGCTCGGCAGATTTGAATTAGTCGGAATCGCTCCCGCACCCAGAGGAATTCCGCAGATCGAAGTTACGTTTGATATTGATTCGAACGGTATCGTGAACGTATCTGCGAAAGATCTCGGAACGGGAAAATCACAGAATATCACAATTACGTCTTCAACCAATCTTTCGGAAGCCGATATTGATAAAGCTGTTAAGGAAGCGCAACAGTATGAAGAAGAAGACAAAAAGCGCAAAGAGGTCGTTGAAAACCACAATCGCTTGGACGGTATGATCTTTACTGTTGAAAAGAGTTTAAAGGATCTTGGTGATAAAGTGGAGGCCGATGACAGAGCAAAATTGGAAGAAGCTGTAAAAGAAGCCAAGGCAGAGTTGGATAGCAACGATAACGACAGAATGGTTGTTGCTCTTGAAAAACTGACGAACGAATCGCAGGCGGTATTTGCAAAGATTTATCAAAACGTAAATCCGCAAGGTGGCGGCAATCCGACGGATAGCGATACCGAGTTCCATCAGGGCGGACAGGAATAATTGCAATTAACGGAATCAGAGACTTTACGCAATACTGAAAGGCGCTTGTGCCTTTCAGTATTGTATAATAAAAAGGTATTTCAAAATGGCTAAAAATTATTACGAAACATTGGGCGTTCCCCAAAACGCGTCGTCGGATGATATCAAAAAGGCTTATCGTAAGTTGGTAAAAGAATATCATCCCGATTTGCATCCGAACGATCCGAGTTGTGCCGAAAAATTTAAGGAAATCAATGAGGCGAACGAAATTCTTTCGGACGAAAAGAAGCGTAAGCAATATGATTTCGAGTTGGAACACCCCGGTGCGTCTGCCGGTGGTTTCGGTGGCTTTGGCGGAGGCGGTTTCGGCGGCTTTGAGGATATTTTCGGCGATATTTTCAGTTCTTTTACCGGAGGTGGACGATCGACCGGCGCTTCGGCAAAAACGCGTGGACAAGATATCACCATTGAACTGAAATTGAGTTTTTTAGATGCCGCAAAGGGGACGAAACGGGAAATTACTTATAATAGAAACGCTCCTTGTCAAACGTGCAAAGGAACGGGGGCAAAAGGCGGTTCTGCTTATAAAACTTGTCCGAAATGCGGCGGAACGGGGCAAGTACAATATGTAAACAATAACGGGATATTTCGTTCTGTAAACGTTCGTCCATGTGATGAATGTAACGGAACGGGGAAAAAGATTATCGAGCAATGCCCTGACTGTAAAGGAAAGGGATATACACGTTCGACGACGAAGATTACAATTGATATTCCTGCCGGAGCGGATACGGGAAGTTATATGAAAAAGCGCGGCTATGGCGAGGCTTCTCGTAACGGCGGCGATCCAGGCGATTTAATTATCGTGTTTACGGTTGAGCCGAGCAAGATATTTAAGCGGAAAGGATTCGATCTTTACGTAGAAGTTCCGATTTCTTATAAGACGGCTGTTTTGGGCGGAAAGGTGGAAGTACCGACGATTGATGATACTTTTTCTTATTCGATTCCGGAAGGAACGCAGAGCGGTAAAGTGTTTATGGTTCGCGGAAAAGGAATTAGAACGTCGCGAGGAATCGGTGATTTATACATTGTTGTGAACGTTGAAGTCCCGACGAAACTGTCGCGAGATCAAAAGAATAAATTGAACGATTTAGACGATGGGCTTGAATTAAAGCAATATTCTTCAATGCGTCAATATCGGGATAATATTGAAACGCTATACGGAAAAAATCCGTACGAAAAAAAGTAAAAAAGAGGGAAGCCGATCGTGCTTCCCTGCTTTTAAGTCAAGAGGAAATTTATGAAGTATACAGAAGTAACCGTAAGAACAACGACAGATGGGGCTGAATTGGTCAGTGATTTAATGTGGGATTATTCTCCCTATGGCGTTGCGATATACGATAAAAACGATTTTTTTGATTTGGCTCGTTCTAACTGTTCTTGGGATTACGTCGATGAAACTGTTTTAAAGCAAAGTTTGGTCGTGCTTGTCAAGGGGTATATGGAGATCGGAGAAACAGAGACGAGTTTATGTGAGTTGAAAGAAAAGTTGTCAAAATTAAAGGGCAATTCTCCTTCGGTTGGCAGTTTGGAATTGACGTTGATGGAGATTGACGGTGATGAATGGGTAGAGAAATGGAAAGAACATTTCCGCCCGATTAAAATTGGTAGAATTGTTATTTGTCCGGAATGGATTCAATACCAAGCAGCGACGAATGAACGAGTTGTGAAGTTGGATTCCAATATGGCATTCGGAACGGGGGAGCATGAAACAACGTCTATGTGTATCGAGTTTCTTCAACGTTACCTTGTTAAGGGTGATGTCGTTTTAGATGTCGGCTGCGGTAGCGGTATTTTGGGAATTTCGGCACAAAAGTTAGGTGCAGGACGCGTAATTATGACAGATATCGACGAGTGCGCAATTGATTCTGCCAGACATAATTGCGGAATCAATCAAGTTGAAAACTATGACGTTTTACAAAAGAATCTTCTTGATGACTGTACGCTTAAAGGGAACTTAATTCTCGTTAATATCATGGCGGAGATTTTGATTGCGTTTTCTTCTAAAATAGCACAAAATCTTTTGTCCGGCGGTACGGTAATATTAAGCGGTATCTTGAAAGAGAAATTGGATTCCGTGATTGCTGCGTATGCAGAGAACGGCTTTGTTGTTGATTTTGTTGAACAAAAAGGCGAGTGGTGTGCAGTTGCATTGAAATATAGGGAAAAGTTATGAAAGTCGTCGTATTTACGCTCGGTTGTAAGGTGAATCGTTGTGAAAGCGATGCTTTAATTCGCGGTTTAGAGGAAGCGGGACATGAGGTTTCGGACGAGTTGATTCCTGCGGATCTCTATATCGTCAATACTTGTGCGGTTACGCACGAGGCAGAGAAAAAATCGCGGCAAATGGTTTCACGGATTCAGAAACTTAACGGAGAAGCGCGAATTATATTTACCGGTTGTGCTGCAGAACGGACCCCCGATCTTTTTTTGCAGAAGAAGAACGTCCGTTTGGTTACAGGGACGGCTGCAAAATCAAAAATTTTGGATTTGTTGGATCAAGAGGGAAAATTCGTGCAAGACGATAAATCCGAATATGAAGAGTTGCTTCCGGTAAAAACGCTGAAATCAAGAACTTATATAAAAGTACAGGACGGCTGTGATAATTTTTGCAGTTATTGCATCATTCCGTATTTGCGCGGTCGTAGTCGTTCTCGTTCGCCTGAGAAAATAAAAGAAGAAATTGCATTAACAAGACCGACGGAAGCCGTTTTGAACGGAATTAATTTGTCCGCGTATCGATACGGAGAATTGCGATTGACGGATCTATTGCGAGAGTTAAGGGATGTTGCTTGCAGAATTCGGCTCGGCTCGTTAGAGGTGAATATTATTGACGATGCTTTTTTGCAAGCGTGCGTGGATTTGGTCGATTTTGCACCGCATTTCCATTTGTCTTTGCAAAGTGGTTCGAATGCTGTTTTGAAGAAAATGAATCGCCACTATACGACGGAAGAATATGCAGAAAAAGTTCGTTTAATTCGCTCGTATTTTCCGACGGCGGGAATAACGACGGATATCATCGCGGGGTTTCCGACGGAAACAGATGAGGATTTTCGCGAAACGCTTGCATTTGTTCAAGAAATTAAGTTTAGCGGGATGCATTGCTTTCCGTATAGTGCGCGCAGCGGAACGGTTGCTTACAATTGGAAGGATTTACCGACGGATTTAAAAAAATCGCGTGTCGATTGTCTTATTTCGATTGGCGAACGGATGAAAAACGAGTTTATCGAAGAAAACCTCGGTTCAATTCAAGAAATTGCCCCGGAAACGGAAACAAGCGGCATATGGGACGGTTATACCGGGAATTATATTCGTGTTTATGCAAATGGTTGCACAGAGGGAAAACGACAAAAAGTAAGGCTGATACAGCGCTATCTTGACGGAGCGTTGGGTGAAGTAATTTTATAAGGAGATGTTTATGGATTGTTTGTTTTGCAAAATAATTGCAGGTGAAATTCCTGCGGCAAAAGTGTATGAGGATGAGCAAATCGTGATTATAAAGGATATCGAACCGAAAGCGAAAAATCATTTTTTGTGTATTCCGAAATGTCATTTCAAGTTGCTTTCCGAAATGGGAAAAGAAGAGGCAACTGCGCTTGCGCACTGCTTTCAAACCATTCCGAAGTTGCAAAAAGAACTTGGTTTAGACGGAGGTTATCGGCTTGTAATCAATCAAGGAGATAACGCCGGACAAAGCGTGTTCCATCTCCATATTCATATCCTTTCCGGACAAAAGATGGAGTGGAATCCGGCATAAATTTTTTGTGAAAAGCGCTTGCAATCGCTTGACAGAAAAGAAGGAACTTTGATATACTGTTAAGGCTAAAAAGTTTAGTTACGTTTTGCCGTAGGGCAAAGGAGGGTTGTAGAATGTCCACAGTTCGCGTTGGCGAGAATGAATCTGTTGAGAGCGCATTGCGTCGTTTTAAGAGAAAATGTTCGCGTGACGGCATCATCGGTGATTTGCGCCGCAAAGAGTACTATGAGAAGCCTTCTGTCAGACGGAAGAAAAAGTCGGAAGCGGCAAGAAAAAGAAGTATAAAAGGATAAAACAATACCTACTAATGAAAATCGTTAGTAGGTATTTTTTTATGAGTTGCAAAAAATGTCGAAAAAAGGGAAAGAGGTAATCTGAATGGCAAATGAAGCAAAATCAATAAAAGAGGCTGCTCGCGAAGCGAGAAAACGCCTCGGTAGCGGCTATTGGCAAAAGTTCTATCAAGAGCGAGAAGAAATGATAGAAAAAGCCAAGGCAGAGGGGATCGCTGAATCCAAAGTGAAAGAGTATTACGTCGATGTGGCGGAAAAAGAAATTAAGGGAAAAGACCTTGATTTTGAAGCATTTTATCAAAACGTAAAGTATCTTTTGGATACGGAGGGCGAAGTCGGAAATGCTTTGGGCAGATTGACAGATAAAACTTATTACGAATCGCTGACGTATGAACAACGGCAAAAATACAACTTGAATTTGTCTGAGAAATACATTCGTTCCTTAGAGCGTTATTATCGCGAAAAGCAATTTGACGATATTAAGCAAATTATTACGAAATAACGCCTTTAAGGGCAGGCGTGTTTTACGGTAAAAGAATTAAGGTAAGACAGTAATAAAGATAGATAAAATTTAATAAGCAAATAATGGGAAGTCGCGCGATGTTGAGTGCGGCTTCTTTTGTCGTATAAAAACAGATATTTTTAGGAGATTGAAAAATGAAATATAAAGAATGGCTTGATATATGGCTTGAAAATTACATAAAACCAAGCACAAAGCAAAGATCGTATAACGTATATGCGCAAATGATAGAGCACCGCATTATTCCGAGAATCGGAGAAAAAGACTTAACGGATTTAACACCTATTGTAATTCAAACGTTTGTGACGGAATTACTTAATAAGGGGAATGTCATAACAGGCAAGGGATTGTCGGTTAGTACCGTAAATTTAATTATTGCAATTATTCAAAATTCGTTAAGAACGGCTTTTATGCTTGGAAAAACAAGAGAGTATACTGCGAATAAAATCAAACGTCCAAAGTTAAAACAAAAGAGTGTTTCGTGTTTTAGTATTTCCGAACAAAAGAAGATTGAACGAGCGGCGATTGCGGACAAACGAGGAAAAATGTTCGGGATCGTATTGTGCCTTTACACGGGATTACGCATTGGTGAATTACTTGCGCTTACGTGGGAAGATATTGATTTTCAGAAAGGAATATTGAGGGTAAATAAGACTTGTCGCGACGGTAAGACGAAAAACGGCTTCGGGCAGATTGTCGGCGAGCCAAAAACGGAATCATCAAAGAGATCTATTCTGATTCCGAAGCAACTGATGCCGGCGTTGAAAGAATTAAAGCGTTCGGAAAAAAGTAAATACGTTGTGTCGTCGGTTGACGGAAAACCGATTACGGTTCGATCTTATCAAAGAAGTTTTGAATTATTGCTAAAAAAATGGAATATTCCGCACAAAGGATTTCATTCCCTTCGACATACGTTTGCGACAAGGGCGTTAGAGTGTGGAATGGACGTAAAAACATTATCCGAAATTCTGGGACACAAGAACGCAACGATAACGTTAAACCGATATGCACATTCCCTTTTGGAACATAAAACGGAAATGATGAACAAGCTCGGCAAATTGTTTTTACAATAATTTTTAGTTTAACCGTATAAAAGAGGTGGGTGGCTATGTTTGAGTAACAAAAAACCATAATACTGATTTATATCAATATTATGGTTTTTCGTGGTGGGAAGGGGTGGATTCGAACCACCGAAGTCACTGAAGACAGATTTACAGTCTTTTCCATTTGGCCGCTATTGAACCTTCCCGTATAATATTTTTGAGATGGTGAC
>CAYXWN010000043.1:0-12936 GCA_964468815.1 uncultured Clostridia bacterium
TCCATTGCCAGATCGGATCGATATGTGCATTACAAATCAGATGAACTCTTCTCATAAAACCCCGTAAAGACGTATTCGCCGAACCGCCCCGAAAAGCGGCTCGGCGCACGCACTTTGTATAATACCTTATTTTTAATATAAAGTCAAATAAAAAATTATTCTTCTTTTTTTCGTAAAAAAAACAGAATTTTTTCTCTGTTTTTCAAAACCCAAATGCACGGATAGGGGAAACGTTCGTTTCCCCCGTCCGTAGTTTCAAACGTTAGTCGGCTAACGTCATAATCGTGACAGAATCGATCCAGATATCCGTACCGGTAAAGTCGCACAGTTTAATGCTGCTAATTTTGCCGTCTTTAACGTATCCGTCCGCCGTAAGAATAACGTCGATCCACTGTCCCGCGGGCGCGGTTACGAATTTATCCGCAGAAAAATCAGAAGCCGACTCGCTCCAATCGGGCGTATAGAATCTAAGATTCGTTTCCTTCCCGACGTAAATCCGAACCGAAATTCCGTAAATATCATCGGAGAAGTCTATCGGCGTATTGAATACGAGCGTAAGCCCCCAATAAATACTCGCAGGCATTTTAAGGCAAGAACCGGTCGCGCCCTCGGGTACACCATCGGTCACGAACGTACTATTCACGTGATTCGTTCCTGCTCCGCCGATCCCTAAATTCGTCAAGGAGAAGTTCGTCGTGTCCATGTCGAGCGTCTGAGCCGCTTCGAGCGGATATTCCACCTTGAAATCCTTGACCTTTATTCCGCCGAGTTGATCGGACAAGAAGAATACCGAATATTTCGTGTCAACGTTTGCAAATACCATTTCAAAGGTCGTCCAATCGCTTAAATTATGATTCCAACTTCCGCGGTTATCCCACCAACCTTTGCCTTTTTCACTATACGTATAAGACACATAGGTCGAACCGCTACTAATGTTTTTAACCAAGAAAGACAACTTCGTTGCACCTCTCTTTCTCAACGCCTTTATAAAGTCGAAGTTGAGATAGAAGCCTCTTTCATCGTCTTCGGAAGTAACGGTATTGATAAGGTGATACGCATTTTCTTCTTCCGACCATTTGACGCTGTTCGCGCTATTGACGGGAACAAAAATGTTCTCATTATCCGCACCCTCGATCAACGGTCTGGAAGTGAATACCGGTTTCGGCGCTTCTGGAACCGTTTTGAAAATCAACTGACCGTCCTCATTGATCTTCCAAATGGAAGAATCGAAAGAAGAGGGAAGCGTGGAAACGTCCTTTGCGAAATCTTCCCAAGTCTTATATAAGCCTTCGGTATATTTCGTCGCATTGTCTTCTACAACGACATCATTGTCCTCGCCTTCCGTATGCCAAGGTCCGCGCACCATCTTTTGTGCCCAAGCATTGATCGCATAAGTATCCGTATAGTTCTTTTCTTCAAGCGAGTACTCCAACGATTCGGACGTCAACGCACCCATCGTTCTGCCAAATCCGGTTTGCGTTCTGTTTTCGTCCGCCACCGAATAGCAACATACGACGACGTTTTGATAACTTACACCCTCTTCACTCCAAAGAGCGATCGGCGAACCCCAATTATAATTTACGGCAGTCGAAAGATAGAAGTTTTCAAACCTCACGTTAGTAACGGTCATAAACAAACCGCCGGCATGAGCGGAAACTGCAGCAACGTTATTTAACGCGATATTCTTGATTACGGAATTTCTTCCGACCTTTGCCGCAATCACGCCGCGCAAACCTGCTCCGCTCATGTTGGAAACCGTGTAACCCGATCCGTCAAGCAAGAACGCAGTCACGATTTCGTCGCCCGAGCAATCCGAAGGGTTGTTCGCCGTCTGTACGGCTTTGTTCTCCATATCGACGTTCGCGGTGAGTTTCGCGTAAATATAATCGGTTCCGTTCAACGCGTTCAAGAATGCGGCGAATTCAGTCTTATCGCCGATCAAATAATCATAAACGGTTGCTTTTAAGGTGACGCGATAGGTCGTGTCGGCGGAATCAGCCGACACGACGATCATATGATCGTCTGCACCTGCTTTAACGCCGTTCAATTCAACGACGATTTTCCCTGCCTCTAATTTCGCAGGATACTCTTCTTCCCCGATTATAGCACCCAAAACGGCTTCAACAGAGAAATCCGGTTCAATTTCAACCGAAGTGCCCCTATTCAAACCGACGACGTAAGGCGTTTCGATCGTCTTATCTTCGGTCGGAAAAACGGTGGTAACGTCGATCGTTGCGGAAGCAGCCGTTCCGAGCGCGGACGTATAAGAAACGGTTACGGTCGCCATACCTTTTTTGCCCTTTGCAACCAACTTGCCGTCTTGATAAGCGACAACGTTTTCGTCGGACGACTGTACTTGATATTGCGCGTCTGCAACGGCTTCGTCGTTGATCTTAACCGTAACGGTTAACGCGCTTTCGGTCGGCGTTTCCGCAGAAGCGGCTCTCGTGTAGAGGTTCAATTCGGTAACGTTCGTTTCGATCGTAACGTCTTCGGTAACGGTTACGGTAACGGTATCGCTGCCGAGCGCAACGCCCTTGCACGTTCCCGTGATCGTAATCGTCGCTTCGCCCTTGTTTACGCCCGTGACCGTTCCGTTTTCGGAAACGCTTGCAACGTTCTCATTCGACGATTCAAACGTAAACGTCGCACCGTCCAACAATTCATCCCCGACGTACGCTTGCGCTTCGACGGTCGCGGTCTTGGTCGTCTTCAAATTGACCGTACGCGTTAACGCGGCAACCGACAGTTCATCCGCGGCAGGCGCGGTAACGGTAACCGCACATTCGGCGTACTTTTCTTCTACCGTTGCGCGAACGGTCGCCGTGCCGACCTTTTTCGGCGTGATCAGTCCGTTTGCGTCTATCGAAAGAACGCTTTCGTCAGACGACGTGTAAACGACGGCTTCTTCCGAATTTGTCGTCGCGGTGAGCGTCACCGTCTTGAAAACGCTTACGCTAAGCGTTTCTGTTAATGTAACGGTGATCTCAGGCTTCTGCTCGCAAGCGGTCAATGCGGCAACGGAACATACCGTCACCAGTGCCAACAGCCAACATAAAATCCTTCTTTTCATATTTGTCCTCCCAGACACATATTTTTTCCGTCTATCCGACGGCTTTTACCAATTTCTCGTTAAAAGGTCGATACTCTTCGCTTCGGCAAATTTCGTAACGCCCAATCTCTCGCAATCGGCGGCAAACAGTTTCCGCTCCTCGACGAGATTTTCCGCGCTGAAATAAGACGAATAGAATTCCAACAACATATAACGCGGCATCAACGATTCAATATCAATGCGATCGCAGATCACTTGATATAAGGACGGATCGGACGTTTTCAGTCCGGCGATTTCTTCTTTTGCGGCGTCGCAATAATCCAACCACTTTTCAAGAACCGGTCTGCTCCAATACTTCTCGTCGTCCAGATTCGGGTGCGACGTTCCCGTCAAACCGCTCACGCCGTCGTCGTCCAAGCCTTTCAACCAAATCCGCAGTTCGTTATAGAACTTTCTCATCGAACCGTCCTTTGAACCGAAGTAATGTTCAAAGAATCCGTCTACCAACTCGTTATAACTTCTGTTTACGTCCCAACTCCAAGCCGAATTCAAATACGCCTTTAACGGAGAGAATCCGAGCGGCGCGTTGGTATCGTACTGCGCGTTATCGAAAATCCAAAGCGCACCGGCGTCTAACCACCGCTTATATTGGTTTTGACACGTCGCGTACGTATCGTACGGCATAAAGTAGTTATAGAACATCGCCGAATAACTCCAAACGGAAATGTGATCGGCACAGGCTTCCCAACCTTTGATCTGCTCTTCCGTCTTTACGTTCACTTCGTCTTGAATCTGATGGTTAAAGGACATCGAGTAGATCGGCGCAAACAGCACGCACACGTTGTCGTGCAATTTCACGCTGTTGTCCGCCGCTGTCCAATTCCCGTCCGCGCCTTTTACGGCAGGCGGATTTTCCGTAGACGTATAAGCGAACATAACCACCGTTATCTTTCTTTCGGGCGCTTCCGCAGCACGCCAAGCCTCAATTTTATCCGCGATCTCGTTCGTGAACATAATACAACTCGCGGCGTCCGTTCCGTACTTCGTTTTCAAATCGCGGCAAGCGTCACATTCACACCAAAAACTAGAATCCATTTGCGTCAACGTAATGATTTCGCTGTCCGGTTGATCTTTGATCGTCTGAATCATCACGCGCGAAAGTTCTTCGATCAACGCCGTCCGTTCCGCATCGTCGCCGCGCGCGGTATAGCAAAGTTGCTGCCCGTTCAGCGAATACCACTTCGGGTGCGCGCTTTGATAACGGCTCGTCGGCATATAATGCAAGGTATTGTGAACGTACGAAATTCCCGTTCCCGTAATATAAACTTCCCAAATCGTTTCCATGCGCATTTTGTGCGCGCTGTTCGAATCGGTGTGCATGGGCATATATCCGGCGATCGAGTGATCGAAATCGGGATTGTCGAAAATATCAATAATCGGTAACTTCTTTTCGGTCACGTTCCGATCGAGCGCGTAGCAATCGTTCCCGAACGTATCGCCGAAATAATATTCGTAGCCGAACAATTCGTTCAACAAACCGTACGCTCCGAACAACGTTCCCAAATCTTTTCCGCCGATCACGAACACAGACTTCCCGACGGTCTTAATGATATAACCGTTGGACTTCAAATTGCTCGGCAAGGTAATCCCTGCCGCCTTTGCATACGCGTTGTTGCCGAACGAAAGATATTTCGTCGTTTCGCTATAAGCGATTTCGTCGCTCTTGACGGTCGCGAGTTCGATTCCCGTCGCCTCTTGGAACAGCGTCGTAAATTCATACGCGGCTCTTTCCACCGTATTGCCGGCGTCTTTGCCAAGTAAAATCGTCCACTCGCAAGCACCGTCCTTAATAAAATCATCGGAAGATTGCTTTACCGATTTTTGATGCGTTCCGCCCGTATATTGTTCGGTCGGAGCGTAATCGTCTACCGAAACGTTGGGATTATCCGTTTCGCCCTGTTGATTACAGCCCGTCAGCGCAACGGCGGAAAACGCCAACATGATCGCCAAAAGCAAGCAAGCCGTACGACGTATCTTTTTCATATCGTTATTCCTCCTCATTCATGCACCGAAACGGTATAGACGGCGCAAGTCATGTTTCCTGCGGAATCGCAGCACCGATAATACACTTGATATTCGCCTGCGTTCTTGAATACGAACGCGCCGTTTTGAATCCTTACGATCTGCCCTTGTTCGGTTATGACGTAAATCCGAATCGAAACGGTTTCGTCCAAATCGTCCGTCGCCGTAGCGATCGCCAACGTTACCTTTTCCCCGACTTTCACCTCGGACGGAAGCGTTCCGTTTAACTTAATTTCGGGGGCACAATCGTTTTGAACCTCGATGTTGTAACTCAAATTCGCCTTGTTACTGCTCAAATCTGCCGCGGCGTAATAAATTTTATACGTGCCGTATTCGGAAACGACGATTTCGTAATCCGCGTTTCCGTCCGCGCTCTGCAACACCGTTCCGTCCGTCGCCGTTACGGGATTTCCGTTCGGATCGTAGACGGTCAACGTGAACGGCAGACCGGGATCGATCGCGTCGACGACGTACGGCTTGGGTAATTTTACGGTTTCGCCGTGCTTTTTCATTCCGCCGTAATCTTCCGTGCAACCGAAGATCGGGTTCGCAAATTCGCCGAACGAAAGATTGCCCGTCATCTGGTTGGAAATCTGACTGATTGATATTTTCGCGCCGCCGGTTACGCCGTCCATAATAATTCTCGCCGTAACCTGTCCGCTCGGGAAACCGTTGAACGGTTTTCCGTCCGCCGTTTCCGTTACCGCCGCGTTAATTTTCACCTTAGAGGAAAACGCAACCGTATTGCCGCTTTGCTTATACGCCAACGTAATCACGTCGGACGAATAAAGTTTTTCGGGAAGTTCGTATCTCTTGCCGTTCTCGTTCAAGCGGAAGTAAGTCTTTCCGTTCTCAACCGTATAATTGAATTTTACCGAAACGGTAGGATCTTCTACGTCCGAAAGCAAGAGCGAAACGGTCTTAACGGAAATAAATCGCTCGTTTCCGCAGAACGAAAACGTAAAGCCGTTCACCGAAAGAGGATTGATCCAATCGACGACGGTGTTTTTAGAAGTCTTAATCGTAACGTCCGTTTCGCCTACCGTCAATTCGGGATCGCCCTCGACGGCATAGAACAATTTTTCGCAATCAATCGAACCGTCCGCGTCGCGCACGTCAATCACCGGAACAGAATATTCTTTCTGCGAATGTTTGCCGTTCAAAACCGCGTCGTATACGACCGTTACGTTCTTCCCTGCGGAAGACGCAAAGGGCGTTACTTTACCCTTCGGCAACAACTTTTCGCCGCTTTCGTCCGTGTAATAAATTTTTGCTTTAATTTTATCGCCGCTGCCGTCCGTATAATTATAGGCGTAACCCGTCGGCAAAATATAGGGGCGACCACTCACGAAATACCGAGGCACGGCGATTTCTTCCGTAAACTTCGCAACCATTCCGCTCTCGGCAACCACCGTCAACGAAGCGACGCCCGTTCTTCCGGCGATATCCGTAACCGTATATTTAAATTCGTACGTACCGGCTGCCGGGATAAAGAACGTATTCCCGTCCAACGCGACCGTGTTTCCCCCGTAAACGACGGAAAGCGCGAGCGTACCGTTACCGATACAGCCGTCCCACGTCGCCGACGGAAGAACAACCGTGTCCCCTGCGACGAATCCGTCCGCCGAAAAATCGCCCGTCTGCACGGTGATCCCCTTAACGCCCGTTTCCGCCGTCACCGAAAGCGTCTTTTTCACCGTCTTTCCGTGTCCGTCGTTCGATTTGTAAACAATCGTGTATTTCCCTGCTTTCGCACAGTTGAATCTGCCGTCCGTAACGGTTACCTTTTCGCCGCCGTAATAAACCTCGGCGGTCACTTCGAGTTCCCCGTAATAGGGGCTGACGCTCGTCGCCTCGAACACCGGGTAATTCTGCCCGACGCCTGCGATCGGAAGATTTTCTTCGCCGTAGCCTAACGTATCGACGTTGATCACGTGCGGCTTGCGGTCGGTCGTAACTTCCTCGACGCTCACGCCGTCAATTTGCGTAAGCACGAAATTGAACGCCGATTTTTGATATTTCAATCCGCGAATGGAAAGGAAACATTCTCCCGTCGTGAATCCCGCCCACGGTTCTGCAAAATATTCCTCGTCGTCAAAATCGACGACGGCTTTCTTTTTATCCCAATACTCGTTCTTTTCGTGTGTGAACAATTGCTTGGTCGCATCCTCGTAAAAGACGGACATCACGTTCGTTTGAATGGTATTGATCAGCGGATACGTCTGACTTTCTCCCCCGATTCCGCAAAAATCGAGGAAAATGATCGCGCCCTCACCGTCCGCCTTGCGGAGAGTATTATTGTTGAAATAATCCATCGCCGCCAACGTGCCGTTAAAGCCTGCGCGCAGATATCCGACGCCGTTAATTAAGCCCTGTCCTCTGTAATAGTCCGCCGGGTGCGTATCTTTGGAACAATACACGCTGATTGTGAGCGAATTCGTTTCGTCGTACGCATCGGTAAGGATCACTTCAAACGCGTCCACTTCTTTAACGCCGATCGTTTCCGGCGTGATCGCAAACTCGAAAAGGGGCTTTTCCTTGGTTCTCCCCGTCAAGTCGATTACTTTCGTATAGCGGAACGAATCCCCCTGCGCAAGCGAAACCGCAACGCCGCTAACGCTTCCGTCGCCGACGACGGGCTTGCCGAGCGCATCTAAAATCGTCGCGCTTTGATGGTCTTTCGCAACATACGTAGCGTTCGGAGTGACCGTTGAGTTTTTCCCCGAAACAACGTAAAGTTCGTCCGAATCGGTCGCACGCGCAAAATCGTTTCTTCCTGCAAACGCGCTAACGCCCGAAAACGTCGCACACAGCACGAGCATCACGACGAGCAAACTTGTCAAAAAACGTCTTGTTTGTTTTTTCATTATTCTTTTAATCCTCCCATGGATAAATTTCCCATTAACCGCTTATGCAAGAACAAGAATAAAATAAGCATCGGCACGAGCATCGTAATGCACCCTGCCATGGTTGTGGGAATGGTAATATCGTTAGAGCCCTCAAAGCACAGCCAATACATTCCGAATGCGATCGTCGGGACGTTCGGCATATACAACATCGGGGTGGTGTAATCGTTCCAAAAACTGACGAACAGCAATAAAACGATGGTAATAAACGTATTTTTCACCATGGGGAAAGTGATCTTCATCATGACGGTGAAATTTCCTGCGCCGTCGATCTTCGCCGCTTCCGAATAATCTTTCGGGAACACGGAGAGTTGCGCGTAAAACACCAGAAAATAAACGCCGAGGAAGTTACACTTCATTACCCACATTCCGAGGATACTGTCGTTCAAATTAAATAATTTCGCGATGTACAGCCCTGACGCGGTCGTTCCTACCGTCGGGAATACCATGGTAAAAATAACGATCCAATAGAATACGGCGCACACCTTATACTTAAATCTGGCGGAAATATACGCCATGATATATTGAACGAAGCACTGAATCAGCGCAGAACCCAACGCGTACAGTAAGCCGTTCAAAAACATTTCTTCAATGTAAACGTATCTCGTTCCGCCCGCTTTCAACGAAACCTTGATCGCGAGAATATCCAAAAGGTTGGTATAATTAGAAAATTGGAACGCCAAACTGCCGTTCGAACCGTACAGTCCCGGCAAACCGAAGCGGTTAAAGTCCAATTCCAAATCCGTTTTCAGCGACGTCATGACGCCCAAAGCGATCAAGGCGATTACCGAAACGGTATACACCGCGAGAAAGATCCCGACGATCAGCATGAAAACGTTAAATCTTCTTTTTTCTTGTTGTTCTGCTTTCATACTATCACCTCAATCTGCGGACGGGCCTAATTTTTCAAGCGCGCGACGCACGACAATCGTAAGCGGAATCGTAATAATCGTAAACACCAAACCGAGTGCCGCCAAATACGGATATCCGTCAAAGGAAGCCGCTCTCGTTTCCTTCAACAGATAATACCCGATGGTCTGCACGGAATTCGGCGCGTCGTAAGAGAAGAACGAATACAACCCCATATCCGCCGTAAAAAACGCGGCGAGCCCCGTTACGACAAAGGTCGAAACGGTCGGATACACCGACGGAAACGTGACGTGAATAAATTCTTGGAACATATTCGCGCCGTCCAATTTCGCGGCTTCCACCAACGATTCGGAAATACCGCTCATCGTTCCAAGATAAATCAGAACGTTATTGCCGATTCCGAACCATATTCCGAAAAAGAGCACCGTTCCGAACGCCGTTTTTTCCGTATTGATCAAAGAGCCGACGTCAACCCCGAACCAACTTTTCAAAAGCATGGGAACGCCGAAATTCGCAAAATACTTAAAAATTATGATGAGCGCCATAGACGAAACGATAGACGGCAAAAACAACATAATTTTAAAGAACGACGAACAATGTCTTTTCTTATAAATGTAAAACGAACAGAACAGCCCGACGGAGATTCCGACTAATACGCTGACGAAATAGTAAATACACGAATTTTTCAACGCGGCGAGCAGATTGCCGTTTTTAGAAAACGCGTTCACCACTCTCGAAAAATTTTCAAATCCGTACCAAACGTACGAGCCACGGTCCGTCGTCGGATCAATTACGTATTCTTGGAACGCCATGATCACCGAATTGATATTGACGTAAACGTAAAAGATCAAGAACTGCACGATGGGAATCAACGCGACAAGGCAAATAAATATAATATTCTTTTTGTCGCTTTCGCCGAGTTTAGCCGATCCTCGCTTGCTTCCTTTTTTCCTTTCCATAGAAACCACCGTACGGTTGCGTTAAAAAACGCAACCGCCTGTTTTTATTTAATCCGTTAACCTTTGATATAAGAAGAATATTTTAACGCCCAATCGTTTTTCAAGAAAGAATACATTCCGTTAAAATACTCCGCCGCCGTGTAAGACTCGTTGTTCTTAAAGATAGAGGTGGGATCGCCGCCCTTGTCGTTTGAATAACGGCTGCCGTTGATATGGCTCTTTGTCGTCGTTCTGAACAACATATTGTTGGAAAGAGGATATACGATCGTCGTTCCTTCCGCGTTTTTCAAGTTCAACAAAGATTTGCAATACGGACTGCAAGAAACCAACGATTCGGCGTCCATCTCGTAGTTAAGCGTTCTGACCGCAGACGTTATTTTCGTAAATTCTTTCAGCGAAACGTCCGTGTTGCAATATTGCAAGAACAAAACCGCCAACTTTTTGATCGGCTCGTTGTTTTCGAGATACGCGTTTACAAAACCGTAAGAACGCAAGGTTTCCAAAAGCGTGACGCTCTCGCCGACCTTTTCCGCAGTCGCTTTCGGGAAAGGCATGAACATAAAGTTCCGATCTTTCTTTCCGTACTTTCTGTCCGCGGTATTCTGTTTTTCCATCGCCGTAAAGGTTGCGGTCGCTTCGCCTTCCCACCAACAACCCTCGATCATCATAGCGATCGGATTGTTCCCGGCTTCCGCCGCCAAGGGAGTGTTGCTCTGCAAAAACCGCTTTTGCGTTTCGAGATGCGTTCCGCCGTCAAAGCAATATTGCGAATTGTAATATCCGCCGTCAACGATCTTTTCAAGCAACTTTAACGAATAATAATAGCCCTCTTGCTTTACGACGTCGTAACCGTTCGCGTTGGTGATCGCGACGCTTTCCGTCGTTACCGTTCCGTCCGCCGCAACCGATTTCACGATATTGTCAAGCGTTCCGTCAAACGTATAGCCGATTTTGGTATTCGTCGCGCCGTTTACGTCCGCAGCAAACGCTTCCGCCATTCTCGTAGCGTAGAATTGATGATCCGCCGACCAAACGAACGGCGTTACCGATCTCTGCGCCATGGTTGCCATGAGTTTATAAAAGTCGTCCAGCGTTGCGGGCAGACCGTCGTCGTAGGTATTCGCCTTTCCGTCCGGTCCGTACGATTTTCCTTCGTCCGTCAATTGCTTCGAGCAATTACCGTTCGTGTCCATGAACAACTTTTTCTCGTTGAAAAGATCGACGTCGATCGTAATTCCGTTAAAGCCCGCGTAATGCGGAATCATGTAATATTTTCCGTTTTTATCGAGGTAGGTTTTCTGGTCGTCCGAAAACTTATCGAAAACAGACGTTTCCTCTCCGGGGAGTTTTTCTTTGATCGCGTCCGTTATATCGAGCGCATATCCTTGCGCGATGAACTGATCGTAATCAATGCACTCGTTGAAAAAGACGTGCGGCATATCCGGATCCAAAAGGTTGTTGTTTAAGAGGGCTTCGCCGTTGTTCTTCGCGTCGTCGATATCAATGTATACGCCGGTCTTGCCTTCCTCAAACGAATAGTCCGCATATTCCGCCTCGAACCGCGCCTTTACTTCTTCCAACCAATCCGAACCGAAACCGCCTCCGTAGTTGGAAACTTTCAAAACGGTGACCTTGCTCGTGTCGACAGGATCGCCTTGCGGACCGCGACAAGAAACGCAGCAAAAGACGATTACAAGGGTTACGATAAGAGATAATAATCTTTTAATCTTCATAAATTTCTCCTTCCTTTATTTATTTGCAAAAATTTAAATTTTTACATATTGAAATTTTTGCACAAAACCGTGATTGTTTTTTTCAATTCTTATTATATACGAAACAACGAGTTCCGTGTTGCGAATTTATGATAATAAAACAGTAAAAGTTTTGATTTTTAAGCAAAAAATAAACTTGTTCGGTTTTAATTGCAAAAAATTCTTGATTTTTACGATTATCTTTGTTATCCTAATAACGAGAAAAGGGGGACATAATGAAAAACACGATCGAAACGAAAATTCCGAAAATCGAATTCCTGAACGCAGAAAGCGGCATTGACTTCCATTGGTGGTACAAAAACGAAACGCCGATTCATTCTCACACGTATTACGAAATCGTCGTCATACAGGAAGGTCCGGTCAACCAAATCTGCAACGACGTAAAATACACGATGGAAAAAAGAGATCTGTTTATCTTAAAGCCGGGCGACGTCCATCGGTTCTTTTCTTCGCCCTACGCTTCGCAGTTGAATTTCTCCATCGTCCCGAAAGAATTGAAAAAATTATGTAACGGGATTCACCCGGATCTGTATAACACGATCAAGACAAACGCGCCCAAGTTGATACGGCTTCCGGAAGAAGAATTTAATTATTGTACGTATTTATCTGCACAAATCGGACTTTCGGACAACGGAAAAGACACGAAAAACGAAATCGTCATCAAACAACAAATCTACAACTTACTGGTTGCGTTCAGTCATTTTTTCAATTCCTCGGACGATAAAAACAAATTTCCGGATTGGCTGACCGCCTTTATCAACACGATCAGTTCGCCCGAATATCTTGAAAAAAAGGTGCAAGATCTTTACCCTCTCGCGCCCTACTCGCAATCTCTTTTGAACCGTTATTTTAAGAAATACACGGGGACGACGCTCGTCGATTATATGAAACAACTCAAAATGAATTATGCGGAAAAACTCTTGATTCACAGCGACTATTCGATTTCGCAAATTGCGGATAAAATTTCGTATACGTCCAGTTATTTCATACACGAATTTACCGAAAAGTATAAATGTTCGCCTGCAAAATATCGCAACATTCTCAATAAGACGCATTAAAAACCGATCTTTTTCTCTCCCCTTCTGCGGCTTTTCAGCGTTGTCGCGTAAAAAACGCGAATTATCTCGCAAAAAACGCTTAACGCTCTTCTATTTTTCGCAATATCGAAAATTGAGATTTTTAGCGACGCCCTTTCCGATAAAGGGCGTTTTTTCAAAAAAACGCTAACCGGACAAACACTTTTTTGAAGTGAACCCCAAAGTTTAGACAAAAATTAAATATTAAATCATTTGTGA
>CAYXWN010000044.1:0-12378 GCA_964468815.1 uncultured Clostridia bacterium
AATGATTTAATATTTAATTTTTGTCTAAACTTTGGGGTTCACTTCAAAACGGAGTCGTCTTTTTTTATCCTCTCTTTGTGTCGAAAAATGTCGAATAAAGAAATAATTTGTGAAATTTCAGAATAAAATGAAAAAATTTTCTTGTCATGTTCGGCTATTTGTGATACAATGAAAAAAACGCCGTTAGGCGGTTTTACGGGAGAAAAAGAATGTTTTGTTCTCATTGCGGAAAAGAATTAGACGATCGGGCGGTAATCTGTCCTCGTTGCGGAATCCCGGTTAAGGATTTAGAATTACAACAACCGAAAGAAAAAAAGTTGAACGTTTTTTCTTTGATAGGGTTTATTTTATCTATTTTTTTCTGGGTGACGTACGTCGGGTTTTTAGCGTCGCTTTCGGGCTTTATTTTTTCGTGCATCGGCGTTTCGCAATGCAATAAAGAATCTAATCTATATAAGGGAAAGGGATTCGGCGTCGCCGGGATTGTTATATCAATACTTCCGCTTATATTATACGTTTTGGTGGTTATTTTGTTGATTTTTGGAATCAGTATGATTACCGCTCCGTTTATCGGGTAAAACAAAAAAAGAATTGTTTATCGTTTCAAAATAAAATATAGTCCGTACGTTAAAAATGCACTTCAAAGGTTAAATCCTTTTGAAGTGCATTTCGCGTTTTAGTACATACAACGCGGAAAGAAATTATATCGCGTTGAGTCGATTTTAATTGAGGGAAAACTCCATAAAAACGGGGTTATGGTCGGAATAACGGAACGCTTCGTTCAGATTGACTACAGAATGAACGGTGACGTTTTCGGACACGATAAAGCCGTCTACAACGATAGTGTAATTGACGCCTTCTTCGTACGGAATTTCCGCGGCGCGGCAAGTCGGCGCGTTGGTTGCGGCGGCAAAGGAAAATCCGTCCGCCAAATCTTCGTCGGTTAAAGTATGAACCCAAGACGGGTATTGTTGTTTGCTCGGAAAGAGATCGGCAGAATTTGCGATATCGTGGTTAAAATCACCCCCGACGATGATGTAATTGCCGGATTCCCGTTCGGCTTCTAAAACGGTATTTAAGAGCGCGAGTTGCTGTTTCCGAATGATGCCGCCCTCGTCGTAGGCGGACATATGAGAATTGATCAGCGTAAGCGTTTTCCCCGATTCCAACGGAATACGGTGGACGGAGAAACAACGGTCGAGATCAAAAAATTTCGCAAAGCCGTCGTCAACGGGATATTGCCGCCGTACCGCTTCGGTAATTTTGAAGCGCGAGAGCGTCATTAAACCGCTGACGTTTTTTCCGTGCGGATCGTGAAAGGGATAAAATAAGTACGCCGAATGAAAGTTTACGGCAAACGTATTGCCGTATTCGGAAAACCGCTCGGCGATAATATCTTTTTGCCGCACGTGCCATGCGCGGTCGGAATCTTCGTCTACCTCTTGTAAAAGGATAAAGTCGGCGTCTGCTTTTTTAATAATATCGCAAGAGCCGTCGGTATTGATTTCCGCGCGTTCTTTCGATACCGCTTTCCCGTAATACCCGGAGACCGCAGTGCCGTCGTCCATAACGCCCGAATCCAAAAAAAAGGAAAAATCTTGGTCGTAAGCGCCGAATCCGATATTATACGTCAGAGCGGTATAGCGTTCTCCTTTTTTGATTGTTTCTTCGTTAGAAACAACATCCAACGGCAGAAAATCTTGGATACGGTTATACTGAAAGACGACGTACAAGACGTATCCCCCGACAGTCAGCGCGCAAAAGACGAGAAGCGCGGCGAGAAAAATTGCAATTGTTTTAATGATTATTTTCATAAGTCCCTTCGATTTTATGATATCAATACGGCTTGCAAAAAATCTTTTGCGTTGCTATCGCTCTTGTTCTTTGCAAAACGCAAAAAACAGCCGTGTATTGAAATACGGTGCTCAAAAACCCTTGCAAGCGAGTTTTTTTGCTTGTATTATATCACATTCGGCGGACAAGGACAAGAAATTATCAATCTTTTTTCCTTTTCTGAAAAAAGGACTTTTTTTACCGTAAAAATTAATAAAGGACAAAAACAGTTCTTGCTTTATAGAGATTCTTTGTCGTCGGAAGAATTTTTGGGCAAAGTCGTTTCTCTTTTTGTTAAATGCCCTTTACGATCTCTTCAATAAAATTCGTCGGTCAAACAGAGAATATAGTCCGCTCTCACTTCCAACAGTTTACAAAGTTTTGCGAGGGTATCGAGTGCTGGAAAAATATTTTGTTTCATGTATTTCGATACTGTTTGCGGCGATACGCCGATTGCCTTTGCGATTTCCAATTGCGTGTAGTTTGAATTTTTGATACATTCGCGTAATCTTTCTTGAATATTTTGTAATTCCATAGCAAAGTATTCGATCGACGTCAAGGCGAACGTAAGAGATACTGTGGGAGATTCTATTAAAATCACCGATTAATTAGACATAAATCGCATTAAGGTGCGATCCTTTCCAAAAAAAGAAAAAGTGCGAGTTCCGTGTCGGAGGAATTCGCACTTTTTGTTTAGAAGGATTTTTTGTGATTAAGAGTGATAGCGCATAATATTTTTTCTATAAAAAGGATTGCGCTAAATCGTTAGAATTAACCAACGGCGGAAGCATTGTATTTTATGAGATAGTCGGATACGCCGTCTGCAATTTTATTTGCCATTTTATACACCAAATTCAGACGGGTTGTGTTGAATAAACTGTAATTTTGAAAAGTTTTCGTTGCGACGATTCCGATCACGCTTACGTCACCGATTTCCCCTAATTCTTTATTCACGCCAAGCCCCGGCTTTAATCCCTTATTTAAAATTTTAATCAAGCCGATATCGTCCCCTGCTCCGACGGCAGCGTCGATCGCAATGATATAAGATTTCGGGTGAAGTCGTTTCAGATATGATTTCGCATATTCGATTTCTTTTGCGGTAATCGGGCAGTTTAACGTGCCGTAGATATATGCCCCGACGCCCTTTTGCTTTAAGAGCGTTCCGACGAGCGGACCTAGGCTATCCCCTAAAACGAGGTCACTCCCGACGCACACGATAATGGGCATTTCACCGTCGTTGTTGAATTCTTTTAAAATGCGTGAAATGCCGCCTGCGCAATATTGATTGAATACGCTGAATGAATAGTTGTTTTCCATGTTATCTCCTCTTGGCTTGAACTTGATTGAATCATTGCCATTTGGTTTGAATAATATACCTTTTCGGAGAATAAAAAATATTTTGATAAGAGTAGACGAAAAAAGAAAAATGTGGTATAATGAAAAAAAATTGTTTTGGGAGGTCCTATGTGCGCTAATTTGTTAAACAGCGCAGGAATCGACGGCGCAACAATCGTTGATCTTGTCGTTGTTGCAATCTTCTTAATTTTTGCAGTCATCGGGATTGCAAAAGGATTCACAAGAAAACTTTTCCGCAGTTACGGTAAAATCGTTGCATTTATTTTAACTGCGGTATTGTGCGGAAAGTTCGCCATTTGGTTGAACGATCGGTTTGAATTGGTTAATTCACTCAGCGAGTTGTTTGCAGGTTGGATTCCTAAACTGTTCGGCGAGGCGGCGACGATGCCGTTGGAAGAATTTCTGACGGGCGGAGCGGAAGAAGTTTCCCCTCTCATTAGCGGAATTGTCCGTCAGATTTGTGATGGAATTAGCGTTGATCCGTCTGCTTCGATTGTTGATATCTGTGCCCCTGTTTTTGCTTTTTACGCATTGCAAGCGGTATCGTTTATCGGATTATTTATTCTGTTTTGGTTATTCTTCCTTATTGTGGGCTTAATTTTGCAGAAAGTTGTGAAATCCTTTAAGATTATTACGATTGTCGATAAACTTTTGGGCATGCTGTTCGGATTGTTAGAAGCACTTGTTGTGATTTATATTATTTTATTTATCCTTTCGATTCTGCCCTTCTCCTTTATGGAAACAGTAAATCAGATGATCAATGCTTCTATTTTGGCAAAATATTTTACAGAACACAATTTGATCGTGACGTTGGGTTCGGTTGTTAACGAAATTGACTTCCTCCGCGAGTTTTTGGAGAACAAATTCCCGTTAGAACCTGCCGAAACCGCCTTAAACTGCTTAAAAACGGCTATATTTTAAGAAAAAACAGTCAATTCGAGGGAAAACACTCGTTTTTCCCTCGCTTTTTTGTTTCACGTGGAACATTTTCTTTTTTTCCCCCGTTAAATGTTTCACGTGAAACATTTTTTCTTCCCCTATTTTAGTTGTTTCACGTGAAACAATTTCTTGTAAAAACGAATGTTTAATTGGAGAGAATTGACTTAAAAATAGTCGAGGAAAAATTTCGGTCATTCTGTCTCAGACCGTCTAAAAAGGAAGAAATTTTTATTAAGAGTTAAAAGAAATTTTTTTGAATAAATGAAAAATGTTTCATGTGAAACAATGAATGAATCAAGTAATGAACTTTGATGTGAGAAAATGGCTGAAAAAAATCCCGAGGAAAAAATTCAGCTATTCTGTCTCAGAACGTCTGAAAAGAACAAACCAAAAATGATATTAAAAAATAATTATAAAAGTATTTTATGATTGGTAAAAACGGCGCAAAATATAAAATAACGGTCTGTTTTATAAAACGTTTTCTTGAAAGTTTTTAGGAATTTTTCTTTGCTAAATGCGAAAAATAATTGTATTTTATTGCGGATTATGTTAATATATAATAGATTAAGAAAAATATGGAAAATTCGGGTTATTTTCAGACTATTTCAAGTTTGAAGTGGTATACTGAATCTACCGTAATAAAAGAAATAATTCGCTTGCTCGGAGAGCGCAAGCGGCACAGGAGGACGAATGAATAAATCTATTAAGATAACGGCAATCGTCGTAGCATTGTTGGTTGCCATCGTTTTGTTTTTCTCCCTGTATTCGTCGTGTACGACCGAAAAAACGTTATCTTGGGGACAATTTCAAGAACGGTTTTTCGATACGGGAGAATATACCGAAAATAACGTGAAAGAAACGTTAAAGTCGGTGAAAGTGGACGCCTATCAGATCCATGTGGAAGTAAATGCCGTTTCGGTGGCTGCCGGGACGAACGGAAAAGCGGTTACGCGACGTTACGTCGTCAACTTTGATCGTACGCAGGGAAGCGATACGGCGCAGTTCGATAAATTGTATGCGGCGATCGACGAAATCAATGCGGCGCGTAAGATTGCCGGAACAGAGTTGATTGATTATTCTTCCACCGATCCGAACGCAGGTTCGATTTGGTCGAATTTATTGCCGATTGCCGGTTATGCCGTTGTGTTGTTGCTCTTTTTCTGGATGCTCCGTTCGTCGCAAGGCGGAACAAAGGGAGCGTTCGATTTCGCAAAAACCAACGCGCAGGTGAAAAAAGATACCAAGGTGCGCTTCTCTGACGTGGCAGGCGCAGAAGAGGAAAAGGAAGAATTAAAGGAAGTCGTCGAGTTTTTGAAAGCGCCGAAAAAGTTTTCCGATTTGGGAGCGCGTATTCCGAAAGGCGTTTTATTGGTCGGGCCTCCGGGAACAGGTAAAACTTTGTTTGCCAAGGCGGTTGCGGGAGAAGCGGGTGTCCCGTTCTTTTCGATCAGCGGTTCTGACTTTGTGGAAATGTTCGTCGGCGTCGGTGCTTCCCGTGTGCGCGACTTGTTTGAAACGGCAAAGAAAAATATGCCGTGTATCGTCTTTATCGACGAAATCGACGCGGTTGGCCGTCAGCGCGGCGCAGGCTTAGGGGGCGGAAACGACGAGCGCGAGCAAACGTTGAACCAATTACTCGTGCAGATGGACGGATTCGAGGCGAACGAAGGGATTATTATCATGGCGGCAACCAACCGTTCGGATATCTTAGATCCGGCGTTGATGCGTCCCGGTCGATTCGACCGTCAAATTACCGTCAATTTACCGGACGTAAAGGGACGGGAAGCGATTTTGAAGGTACATGCGCGCAATAAGCCGTTAGCACCCGACGTTAACTTTAAAAATATCGCCCGTATGACCACTTGGTTTTCGGGAGCGGATTTGGAAAATCTCTTAAACGAGGCGGCAATTTTGGCGGCTCGTGCGAACCGTAAAATGATTGCCAACGTGGATCTCACGGACGCGTTCGACAAGTTGTTGATGGGCTTAAAGAAGTCCAGCCATACCGTAACCGAATCGGATAAGCGGATTTGCGCTTATCACGAGGCTGGGCATGCGATTCTTTCTAAATTATTGAAATACGGCAATCCCGTTCACGAAGTCACCATTATTCCGAGAGGAAACGGTGCCGGTGGCTTTACCTTGATGCGCCCCGATTCGGACGACCAAATGGAACCGCGCGGCAAGTATCTCGATAATATCGTGATGTCGTTGGGCGGTCGTGCGGCAGAAGAACTCGTGATACAGGATATTTCCGCAGGGGCTTCCGCGGATATCCGCAGCGTCAGCCAACTCGCGCGCAGAATGGTTACCGAATGGGGTATGAGCGATCGCGTCGGACCGATCAGTTACGGTGCGGAGCAAGAAGTCTTTATCGGAAGAGATTATCAAACGCACGTCAATTACAGCGAAAAGACGGCTGCGATCATTGACGAAGAGGTTGAGCGGATCGTCAAGGAATCCCTCGAACGCGCGAGAGAACTCCTTTCCGCGAACCGCGATATCATGGATAACATGGCTCGCTTGTTGGTTGAGCGTGAAACCATTTATTCGGACGAAGTGGATATGTTGATGGAACGCAAGCCTTTGGACGAGATCAAGGCGTTCATGGACGAAAACGAAAAGAAAGCGCGTGAAAATCCGTTTTTAAGAAAGAAATCCGTCATTATTCCCGAACCGAAAAAGGAAGACAAGACGGAAGAAAAGGCGGAAACGGGAACTTCGGACGATATTCGGACGGAAATCCCAGACGCTCCGATTCCGGGAACGGAACAAAAAGACGGCGATTCTACCGAAGAATAATTCAAGGGAGATACGAGCATGGGCAAGATTGTTGCTTTTTCAAATCAAAAGGGCGGCGTCGGAAAAACGACGACGTGCGTCAATATGTCCGCTTATCTTGCGAGCAAGGGAAAGAAAGTTTTAATCATTGATCTCGATCCGCAAGGGAATGCGACGACAGGGCTCGGCTTCGCGAAGAGCGACGTCAAACAATCGGTTTATCACGTGTTGATCGACGAAGTGCCGGTTGAAAACGTCGCGTTGAAAACGCAGGTGGAAAATCTCGATCTTCTCCCGTCCAATATTGATTTGGCGGGAGCGGAAGTAGAACTCGTTTATATCAAGGATCGCGAACGGGTTTTGAAAAAGGTGTTGGCGAAAATCAAAGATTATTACGATTTCATTACCATTGATTGTCCGCCTTCGCTTGGACTTTTGACCATCAACGCGCTCGCCGCCGCCGATACGGCGATTATCCCCATACAAAGCGAATATTACGCAATGGAGGGACTTTCGCAACTCATGAATACCATTAAACTGGTCGTCAAACATTTGAATGACAAGCTGAAAATCGAGGGCGTCGTGTTGACGATGAACGATAACCGCGCGACGATTTCCAAGCAGATTTCTTCTGAAATCAGACGGTATTTCGGGAAACGCGTGTTCGATACGGTGATTCCGCGCAACATTCGCTTGGCGGAAGCACCCAGCCACGGCGTTCCGATTATGTTGCACGACGCGCGTTGTTCGGGCGCTCGGGCATACCAACTTTTAACGGACGAATATCTCGCCAGACAAAACGGGTGAGAAAAATACATACGGGAGAACGTAAGATGAAAAAGGGTTTGGGAAAAGGACTTTCCGCTTTATTTGCCGAAACCGAAGAGGATTACGGGAAAAGTTTGATCTTCGACGAAACGCCGACCGAATCGGATAAAAGCGTTGTAGAAGTGGAAATCGACAAGGTTTTTGCGAATCCCAATCAGCCGCGTAAGAGTTTTGACGAAACGGCGTTGCGCGAGTTGGCGGATTCCATTGCGAAGCACGGCGTAATCATGCCGATCATCGTCAACAAGAGCGGCGATCGTTACATGATCATCGCGGGTGAACGGCGTTTTCGCGCAAGCAAACTCGCCGGACTTTCTCGCGTGCCCGTTATCGTAAAGCAATACGACGAGCGGCAGATCAAGGAAATTTCCTTGATTGAAAACTTGCAACGTGAAGATCTGAATCCGATCGAGGCGGCAATGGCAATGCGCGCGTTAATGGACGATTACGGCTTGACGCAGGAAGAACTTTCCGAGCGGATCGGAAAATCCCGTCCGGCAATCGCGAACTCGTTGCGACTGTTATCGCTTTGTCCGGAGATTCGGAAGTTGGTTGCGAACGGGAAACTTTCCGCCGGGCATGCGCGCGCGTTGATCACGCTTCCCGTCGAACAGCAGATCGCGATCGGTACGCAGGCTGCGGAAAAGGGGCTTTCCGTGCGTGACGTCGAGCAACTGGTAAAGGATTATTTTTCTCCGCCGGAGGAAAAGAAAAAGAAGGAAAAGAAAGAACTTTCCGTCGAATTGAAAGAGTTGATCTCCGATATGCAGCGTACGCTCGGCACAAAGGTAAACGCCATCGGAAACGACAATAAAGGACGCATTTATATCGACTATTACACGCGGGACGATTTAGATCGCATTGCGGAATTTTTGGAGCAGATTCGCGGCTTAAAAGGCTGAGCGGAACGCGGAGAAGAGAGAAATGGGAAAAGAAAAAGCGGCTTGATACGGAAAACGCATTTTCCGACGAACGGGAAGGGTGCGTTCTCGTTGCGAGCCGTTTTTTATTGACGCGCGCGTCCGCACGGGCGCGACGGAGAAAAGGAGTAAGAAAATGATTTGTAAAAAATGCGGCGTGGAATCGGACGGACGTTTTTGCCCCGTTTGCGGAAGCGAAATGAAGCGGACGTGCCGCTATTGCGGAGCGGAGTTGAGCGAAAACGATACCGTTTGTACGGCTTGCGGTGCACCGACGGAAGAGAAAAAGCATTGTAAAAATTGCGGTGCGGTTTATACGGGGACGATTTGCATGAGTTGCGGCGTTCCCGAAAGCGCCTTTTTATCGGAAGAAGAAAAGAACGCCGCGAAAGCCGCCGAAAATAAAAAGAAAGCGGAACAATATACGGTTGCAAAAGGAGCGATTTATTTCGCCGCGCTTTGCGTGTTGTTTTTGGGATCGTTTTTTGTGGGTGTTCAAACGGATAACGGAACGTATTTCGTTCTTACGGCGATCTTTGATTTGTTTTATGGTCCGGTCGATTCGTCTTATGCGATCAGTATATTCTTTGCAGTGTTCGGTTTGGGCTTGATCGTTACGTCGTTCGTCTTTGCCTTAAAGGGCGGGCTTGCGTATTTTAAGGGGTTAAAAACAAAGCGGTACGTTTCGCTCGGAAAGAGTTTTTGTATCGTCTATTTCTTGTTTTCGATCACAGATCTTGTTTATTGCGCGTATTTTGAAACGCTCGGCTATTTTTATCCGTCTTATATTTACGCGGAATCGTCCGACGTTTCGACGTTGTGCGGAATGGTCGGAATGATTGCTTTCATCGCATCGTTGATTTTAAATTACCGTATGAAAGATTGTTCGCCGTTCAAGAAAAAAGGAACGCTTTACGGCTTAGTGATCGCGGCGTATAGTTTGTTGTATATTCTTGCTGCCGTTTGCTCGGATTTGTTTTCGATTACCGCCGTTTCTTCTTCCTTAGCAGAGGATGCAAATGCGTTTGGAGTAACCGTCGCTTGTATCTTAGCGTTTGCGGTGACTGCCGTCATGGTCGCGACGGCGGTTTGTTGGTTGCAATCTTATTACGGAGAAAGTCCGTTAAAAAGAACGTTGTCGGTCTTATCTGTCGCGTTAGGCGTTCTGTTGATCGTCTGTTGCGTTTTGAGCGTTCCGTTTGCGGAAATCGGCGGCGTGATCGTGTTCCTCTTGGGCTATCTCGGCGTTACGATCGCTTATTGCGTCGCAAAAAGAAAGCAAGAAAGCGTTTAAAATCGGTATTAAAAATTCCTCGTGCAGAGGTGAGTATAAAAAAGAAGACGCGAACGGATTGTTTGCGTAACGGGAGAAAACAATGGGTAACAACTTTCAAAAAAAGGTAGCGGAAGCAAACGTCGCTCTTTCACCGGACGGATATTACGTGTGGGACAGTTCGGTCATCAAGGCGAACGGGCGGTACTATATGTTTGCTTCGCGTTGGAAAGAAGAGTTCGGATTCGGTTGGAATTGGCTTTTTAACAGCGAGGTTTGCCGCTTCGTTTCGGATCGGCCGCAGGGCGAATACAAGTTTGACGGCGTTGTGTTGCCCCGTCGCGGCAGACAGTATTTCGACGGCATGAATACGCACAATACGTGTATTAAGTATTGGAACGGAAAATATTACCTTTATTATATGGGGACGACTTACGGTTGTGAAACGGGCGGTCAGACGATAGACGAGCATTACGCGCTTGAAACGTGGAACAGAAAGCGAATCGGCGTCGCTGTTGCGGACGATATCGACGGCACGTTCGTTAGGCGTGACGAGCCTCTGTTAGAGCCGCGCGATTGTTCGCATTGGGATTGTACGATTACGACGAATCCGTCCGTCGTCATTCTTCCGAGCGGTAAAACGTATATGATTTATAAGTCGAGAAGAGGCTTCGGAAAGCCGCTTCAATTGGGCATTGCCGTCGCCGATCGCCCGGACGGACCGTTTGAACGGCTGACCGAAAATCCGATTCTTGAATTTGAGGACGAAAACAAGCATATCGAAGATCCGTTCTTGTGGTATGACGAAAAGCGGAATAAATTCTGCATGATCGCCAAGGACGACAGTAAAAACGGCGATAGCGGAATCACGGACGAGTGGGGTGCCGGATTCTATGCGGAAAGCGACGACTGTATTCATTTTGAAATTCCCGAACAGCCGAAAGTCTATTCCAAAGAAGTCGTATGGGCGGACGGCAGAAAGACCGTTCAGTGCAATTTGGAGCGACCGTCGTTGTTGATGGACGAAAACGGCGAGCCGGCTTATTTGTTTTGCGCAAGCGGAAACGGGATCGGCGCGTATGCGTTCGACGAAAAAACCTACGTTTTGTGCTTAAAATTAGTCGATAAAAAATAATAAAAGAGAAAAAGGTGCGCTATGTACGAATATATCGAAAATTTTAAAAGGCTTGGATTCGGAATGTTCAATCATTTCGGACTTTACAGTTTGATCGGCAGAGGCGAGTGGGTGTTGGAAAACTGCGCGTACGATCGGGAAAAATATAATGCGTTGATCGACAAGTTCAACGTAAGAAAAGATTGGGCGAAAAAACTCGTAAAAACGGCTAAGGACGCCGGGTGCAAGTATATTACGTTGACCACGCGGCATCACGACGGATTTTCTTTGTACGATACGCAGGGCTTGAACGATTTCGACGCGCCTCATTCCGCTTGTAAACGGGATTTGATTCGGGAGTTCGTGGAAGAATGTAACGCGCAGGGGATTGTTCCGTTCTTTTATCATACTTTGTTAGATTGGCGAAATCGAGATTATAAGGATAACTTCCCGAAATATATTGATTATTTGGTAAAAAGCATTGAAATCCTCTGCACCTCTTACGGCAAAGTCGGGGGCTTTTGGTTTGACGGTATGTGGGATAAACCGAATGAGGATTGGCAGCAAGATCGTCTTTACGGCACGATCCGCAAGTATCAACCGAATGCGATGATTATCGATAATACCGGCTTAAACGCCCTCGGCCAGACGGGGCATATCGAGATAGACAGCGTTACTTTCGAGCGGGGAAAACCCGGTTTTGCGGACGTTTCCAAAAAACCGATCGCCGGGGAAATGTGCGACGGCATGACCGACCATTGGGGATACACGAAAAATGATATTTGCATGAAATCGACGCGCGATTTGGTGGAAGCGTTGATTGATTGTCGCAAATTCGATTGTAACTTTTTGTTAAATACGGGGCTTATGGGGAACGGCTTGATTCCGGCTGCGGAAAAGGAAAATTTGCTTGCCATAGGAAAGTGGATAAAGGCGAACAAGGGCTTTATTTATGCTGCCCGTTCGAGCGACCTAACCGCGGAAAACGCCGATATTTTGACGGACGGCGAATGGTATTACGCCGTAATAAAACGCGTTCCCATGGCGGCGAATTGCAACGTCGCCCGTACGGAAGACAACAAGACGGTCACGTTAAATACGGACAAAAAAATTCTTTCCGCGAAATGGTTAGACAGCGGCGAACGCGTCAAGTTGAGCGGAAGAAATTCGTTTGACGTTTTGCCGTTCCCGTACGGCGTTTCGCTGGGCGCGCGAGTAGCCAAGTTCAAATTAGAAAAATAACCGCGTTTATTTACGAAAAAGGAAAACACGAGTCGATATTGATGTGAACCCCAAAGTTTAGACAAAAATTAAATATTAAATCATTTGTGAAT
>CAYXWN010000045.1:0-12354 GCA_964468815.1 uncultured Clostridia bacterium
TCAAGCGGTTAAGACGCCGCCCTCTCACGGCGGAAACAGGGGTTCGATTCCCCTAGGGGCTACCAAAAGAATGTCGAATTTATCTCGATAAAAAGAGATGCGTTCGGCGTTTTTTTTATTCTCTTTTAGCGTACGGAAAAGATTTTTTCTAATAATTCATTTAGATATTGACTTGTTTTGTTCGGTATGTTATAATGAAAAAAACATTAAAGTTATCCGTAAAAGAACGGAAACAAATGCGAGGAGAAAGAGATGATTTTAAGTATAGGCGAAATTCTCGCCGATATGATAGGCGACGAAACGGAAAGCGGATTATGCTTTTCGGCATTTTGCGGCGGCGCGCCGTTTAACGTTGCGGTAAACGCAAAGCAAGCGGGCGCAAAGGTCGGTTTTATCGGCAGAGTGGGGAGAGATCCGATCGGTAAGTTTCTCTTGGATTTTTCGAGAAAAGCCGAGTTCGATTATCTCGATATCCAAACGGACGAGGTGAGAAATACGACGCTTGCGTTCGTGACCTTGACGAACGGAGAACGCGATTTTGCGTTTTTTCGGCACGAAACGGCGGATTTTAACATGAATGAGTCGGAAATCAATCTTGAAAAATACGACGGATTGCATATCGTTCATTTAGGCTCTCTGATGTTGTCCGAAGAACGGGGCAGGTCGTTTGCAAAGGAAATTGTCCGAAAGGTTCGTGCGGCGAAGAAACAATTATCCTTTGACGTGAATTTTCGTATGGATTTATACGGGAGTTTAGCAGATGCGATAGCGGCGTATCAGCCCTTTGTGGACGAGGCGGATATATTGAAATTTTCCGAAGACGAAATAACGGCGTATACGGGAAAAGAAAATTTGGACGAGGCGATTGCCGCCATGAGTCGCAAAGACAGGCTGTTGCTTGTCACCTTAGGCAGCGAGGGAAGCATGTACGTTTATAACGGCGAAACGGGAATCGTTCCGACGAGCAAGGTAACGCCCGTGGATACGACGGGCGCAGGGGACGCGTTTTTCGGAACGGTGCTTGCCATGCTGGACGGAAAAGAATTTACGAAAGAAAATATAGAGTTTGCGCTTAAAAAAGGAAATGAAGCAGGCGCGAAAGCAACGCAATTCAAAGGAGCGATAAAATTATGAAAGATATTGAAAAGATTGTAAAAGATATTGAAAAGATTGTAAAAGAGCCGATTTTTTTTGAACGTAACAGAGTTTACAGAATTTATCTCGGCGGAAAGCAGTACACAAAGATATTCGATGATCCGACGTATGACGACGGAACGGATAATTTTTTCCCGGAAGAATGGATTGCGAGTAAGGTAAAGGCGATCAATCCGAAATATTTCGGGGAGCGCGACGGCGTTTCTGTGGTAAAAGGAACGAATTTGTTTTTCGACGATTTATTAAAAGATTATCAAGCCGAACTTTTAGGCAATCGCAAATACGATTGTTTAGTGAAGTTTTTAGACAGCGCGATCCGCTTGCCGTTTCAGGTGCATCCCACGAAAGAGTTCAGTCGGAAAAATTTTAATTCGGAATACGGAAAAACCGAAGCGTGGCTTGTGGTGGAAACGAGAGAGAACGCCAAATTGTATTTCGGCTTTAAGGACGAGATAACGAAGGAAAAGCTGGCGGAGTTGGAAGAAAAGAGCGAAATCGAAAAGGACGTCATGGGAAACCTTCTTTACGGAGTTGACGTAAAAGTCGGTGACGTTTGGTTAATCAAGGCAGGCTTGATTCATGCGTTGGGCGCAGGGTGTACCGTCGTCGAGGTGCAAGAGCCGACCGATTTCACCATACAACCGGAACGCTGGTGCGGCGATTATCATATTTCTTATGAAGAAGAGTATATCGGTTTGGATAAATCTACGGCGTTAGACGCGATCAATTACGATATATACGGAGAAAAAGCCGTCGCTTACGCAAAGGTGAATCCGAAAATCACGATCGACACGCCGACGTATACAAAAGAAGAATTGATTACGTATCGCGATACGCCGTGTTTCGGCGAAAATCGGCACGTAATTAAAAACGGCGGAAGTTTCGTTATGGATTATGCGCCGAGCGTGTATATTTGTCTTTCCGGGAACGCCGTAATTAAGGGCGACGGATACGAACGGAAAATCAAGAAAGGCGATTATTTTTATTTGCCGTACGTCGCGGAGGGAAAGTTTACCGTAACGACGGATACGGAAGCAACGTTGATCGAGTGTTTGCCCAGCGAGCAGGCTTAAAAACAGTTTGGAAGAATGAGCGTGGAAACAAAATATTATATCGGATTTGATATCGGCGGAACGAAGTGCGCCCAAATATTGGGAAAAGTAACGGATATGCGCCCGGAAATATTGCTAAGAGAGGAGTTCGCAACGAAAGATTTTTCGCCCGCGCAAACGCTTGAACGTTTTTCGGAATTTGTCGAAAAAGTAAAAGAAGAAAAGTCTGTTTCGGGAATCGGAATCAGTTGCGGCGGTCCGCTTGACAGCAAGAGGGGCATTATTATGTCGCCGCCGAGTTTGCCTCTTTGGGACAATATTGAAATCGTCGACTATTTTGAAAGCAAATTCGGGATTAAAACCTATTTGCAAAACGACGCAAACGCATGCGCGGTCGCAGAGTGGCGTTTCGGCGCGGGAAAAGGGTTTGAGAACGTCGTTTTTCTCACTTTCGGAACAGGGTTCGGCGCAGGACTTATTTTAAACGGAAAACTTTACGCCGGCACGAGCGATAACGCAGGCGAGATCGGACATGTAAGACTGACGGAAAAAGGACCGATCGGATATCGCAAGAGCGGTTCTTGCGAGGGGTATTGCAGCGGAAGCGGCATGGCGCGGTTGGCGAAGATTATGGCAAGCCGAAAACGCTTGAAAAATTCGTTTCGCGAATATCTCGACGCCATCGGCGGAGAGGAAAAAATTTCGGCAAAAACGCTTGCCGAATACGCAAGGCGCGGAAATTCTTTCTGCTTGGCTGTTTATAAAAAAAGCGGAGAAATGTTGGGAAAAACGCTCTCTATTTTAATAGACGTGTTGAATCCGCAAAGAATCGTGATCGGCGGCGTGTATATGCGCGCGCACGATTTGTTGTATCCGTCCGCGCGTAAGGTTATGGAAAAAGAATGTCTATCCTTTTGCTTAAAGAACGTAGAGGTTTGTCCTGCCGGTTTGGGGGAAAACATAGGCGATTTTGCCGCTCTCTCTATTGCGCAAGGCGATTTTTTATAAATTAGGTAGAGAATAAAAAATCCCGTTCGTAAGTCCGCCGTTCGCGTTCGGAATGAAAGCGTTCTTTTTGACGCAAACTAGCGAATATGAAAAAGCGATTGTGTTTATGGCTACTATTGCCTTTCTTTTTCATTTTTCCGACGGGGAACGGACAATCGGAGGACGTGCCGAAAATAATGCCCGTTCTCATGTATCACGCCGTTTTGAATAGCAGAACGGGCGTTTATATCGTATCCGAGGCACAACTTGAAAGCGATTTGAAAGAACTGAAAGCGCGCGGATATGAATTTGTTTTTCCGTCCGAGGTGGTGGATTACGTCTACGGAAAGGGAAGTTTGCCGAATAAGCCGATAATGCTTACGTTTGACGACGGGCATTATAACAATTTATATTATGCTTTGCCGTTGTTGATAAAATATCGTGCAAAGGCGAATATCAACGTCGTCGGGCGATTCAGCGACTATACGACGCGCTCCGGCGATATTGATAATCCTAATTATTCTCACTTGACTTGGGCGGAAATCGCGACGTTGTGGAACAGCGGTTACGTCGAAATCGGCAATCACACCTACGATATGCATAATTACGAGCCGCGTTACGGAATTGCGCCAAAGACGGGAGAAGGAGAGGAAGATTACCGTGCGTCGCTTTCTGCGGACGTAAAACGGTTGCAAGACAAGATTTACGACGCGGCGGGACGGTATCCGACCGTATTCGCTTATCCGTTCGGAAAATATAACGATACCGCGCGCGACGTGCTCGATTCGCTTGGGGTTACCATGAAGATGACGTGTAACGAGGGTGTCAACGTGATAAAAAAGGGCGATGTCGAGCGACTTTCTTTTATACGTCGGTATAATAGAAGCGGACGTTACGCAACGGCTGAACTTTTAGAACGTATCGCACGGGACGAAAAAAAAGCGCGTGAAAATCTTTGAACCGCGTATTTTTCGTTTGACAAAGCGGAGGGGATTGTATTATAATAACCGTGATCATGGGAATGCGTAAGAGGCGCGCCCGCGGTTACATCTTTAAGAACGGTACGGGATGCCGTCAAGATGAAAAATCGGGTGGGTTAGGTCAACCTACGCCTTTTTCATGTAACGATTCCCGCCGTCGGCGGGATTTTTTCATAAAAGGAGAAAAGGAATGAAAGTTTTCGATTGGAACGTCGAGCAAGAACGCGAATATGATGTTTCGTCGTCTTTTTCTTTCGTTTCTTCTCATCGGTACGTATTGTTTCCGGGTTTTGTCGATGTTCACGTGCATCTGAGAGAACCCGGTTTTTCTTATAAAGAGCGCATTTTGACGGGAACGCGCGCCGCTGCGCGCGGCGGATATACGGCGGTTTGCTGTATGCCCAACCTCAACCCTTGTCCGGATACCCCCGATCATATGAGATTGTTGACCGATCTCATCGAACGCGACTCCGCGATTTCGGTTTTTCCTTATGCGACGATAACCGTTGGGGAGAAAGGCGAAGCGTTGACCGATTTCGGCGCGTTAAAGTCCGTTGCAATCGCGTTTTCGGACGACGGAAAGGGCGTGCAAGACGAATCGCTCATGAGAAGAGCCATGCAGTCGGCTGTAAAAGAAGGCGTAATGATCGTCGCGCATTGCGAAGATAATCGCTTACTGAACGGCGGCTATATTCACGACGGGGCTTATGCTCGCAGAAACGGACATCGCGGAATTTCTTCGGAGAGCGAATGGCGGCAGATCGAGCGCGATTTAAGGCTTGCCGAAGAAACGGGCGCGGCGTATCACGTTTGCCATATTTCCACAAAAGAAAGCGTATCGTTGATTCGGGCGGCAAAGGCGCGCGGAGTAAACGTTACGTGCGAAACCGCGCCGCACTATCTTGTTTTGGACGAGAGCGATCTTCGAGAAGAGGGACGCTTTAAGATGAATCCGCCTCTTCGGGAAAAGGCGGATCGCCTCGCTTTAATCGACGGAATCGTTGACGGGACGATCGACGTGATTGCAACCGATCACGCGCCTCATGCGGAGTCGGAAAAGGCGTTGGGACTGGAAAAGAGCGCGATGGGGATCGTTGGGCTGGAAACGGCGTTTCCCGTTCTCTATACCGAACTTGTATTGACGGGCGTGATTTCGCTTGAAAAATTGATTGAATTGATGAGCATCAATCCGCGTAAGCGGTTCGGAATTCCGAATGAGGGTGAAACGCTTTGGGATTTGTCGCAGGAATATAAAATAGATGCAAGCCGTTTTCTTTCAATGGGGCGCGCAACGCCTTTCGACGGGAGAACGGTTCGGGGGAAATGCTTGATGACGAAAGTAAACGGGAGGATCGTATGGTCAGAGAATTTGACAGAAAGATAATTTTAGAAGACGGTTCGTTTTATTGCGGCTACGGATTCGGCGCGCGCGTAACGCGCGTATGCGAAATTGTGTTTAATACGTCCGTCGTCGGCTATCAGGAGATCGTTTCCGATCCGTCGTATACCGATCAAGCGGTTGTAATGACTTATCCGGTTATCGGAAATTACGGCATTGCGGACGACGATTTTGAAACGAAAACGCCCACCGTCGGCGGATTAATCGTGCGCGATTATAACGATAAGCCGTCTAATTTCAGAAGCACGAAAACGCTTTCCGAGATTTTAGAGGATTACGGTATACCGGGTATATCGGGAGTCGATACGCGTAAGTTGACGCGCAGTATTCGCGATTACGGTTCGCGCCGCGTTTTAATTGCCGATATCGACGTGACGGTTGAAGAGGGCTTGCGAATTTTGCACGAAACGGATGTTCCGCACGACGCGGTAAAGCGCGTCAGTTGCAAAAAGCGTTGGTTTTCTCGTACGCCGCACGCGAAATATAACGTCGTTGCGGTAGATTGCGGTATTAAGTTGAATATCGTGCGCAGTCTTAACGCGAGGGGGTGCGACGTTACGGTCGTTCCGTGGAACACGCCGTTTGAAGAAATCGAGCGGCTCAATCCGGACGGCGTATTTCTCTCCAACGGACCGGGCGATCCCGAAGACGTGACGGCAACCATCGAAACGGTGAAGCAAGTTTACGGAAAGTATCCGCTTTTCGGAATTTGCTTGGGGCATCAGTTGATCGCTCTCGCGCGCGGCGGCAATACTTATAAATTAAAATTCGGACACCGCGGCGGCAATCATCCCGTTAAAAATCTCTCTACGGGAAAGGTGGAAATGACCAGTCAGAACCACAGTTATGCGGTCGTTCCGGAAAGTTTGAAGGGAACGGGGCTGACGGTTACGCACGTCAATTTGTTGGACGGCACGGTTGAGGGAATGGAAGATTTAGCTCGCAACGCGTTTTCCGTTCAGTATCACCCGGAAAGCGCGCCCGGACCGCAAGATTCAGGTTATCTTTTCGATCGTTTTATCCGCATGATGGAGGAACAAAAACATGCCTAAGAGAACGGATATTAAGAAAATATTAGTGATCGGTTCTGGACCGATCGTGATCGGTCAGGCGGCGGAATTCGATTACGCCGGAACGCAGGCGTGCCTTGCGTTAAAAGAAGAGGGGTACGAGGTCGTGCTCGCGAATTCCAATCCGGCGACGATCATGACGGATACCACCGTGGCGGATAAAGTCTATATGGAACCGTTGACGCTTGAATATCTCGGAAAAATTCTCCGTTACGAACGCCCGGACGCAATCGTGCCCGGTATCGGCGGACAGACGGGATTGAATCTTGCGATGCAACTTTCCAGAAAGGGAATTTTGGAAGAATGTCAGGTCGAAATGCTCGGAACTTCTCCCGAATCCATCGAAATGGCGGAAGATCGCGAAAAATTCAAGGAACTTTGCGAGCGGTTGGGCGAGCCCGTTTTGCCGTCCGTCATTACGCATACCATCGAAGAGGGCGTGGCGGCGGCACAGGAGATCGGTTATCCCGTCGTTTTACGACCGGCGTTTACGTTGGGCGGTACGGGCGGCGGCTTTGCGGATAACGAAGAAGAACTCCGCGTAATCATGAAGCAAGCCTTAATGCTTTCTCCCGTCCGTCAGGTTTTGGTGGAAAAATCCATTAAGGGCTTTAAAGAAATCGAATACGAGGTGATGCGCGACGCGAACGATACGGCAATCACCGTTTGTAATATGGAGAACGTCGACCCGGTCGGCGTTCACACGGGGGATTCCATTGTCGTTGCGCCCAGTCAGACGCTTACGAATAAAGAATATCATATGTTGCGTGATTCCGCGTTGAAAATCATTCGCGCGCTGAAAATCGAGGGCGGCTGCAACGTGCAGTTCGCGCTTGATCCGCAGTCTTTCGATTACTTTTTGATCGAAGTCAATCCGCGCGTTTCGCGTTCATCCGCACTCGCTTCCAAGGCAAGCGGTTATCCCATCGCTCGCGTTTCGGCAAAGATCGCCGTAGGCATGACGCTGGATGAAATTCCACTCGCCAATACGCTCGCATCTTTCGAACCGGCGTTAGATTACGTCGTCACGAAGATCGCTCGTTTTCCGTTCGATAAATTCAGCACCGTATCCAATCAACTTTCTACGCAGATGAAAGCGACGGGCGAAGTCATGAGCGTCGGCAGAACCATTGAAGAAAGTCTTTTGAAAGCAGTGCGTTCGTTGGAAGTCGGCGTAACGCATATTTGGTCGAAAAAATTCGACGGATTTTCAGAGAGCGAACTGAAAGAATACGTAAAAGAGGGGCGTGACGACCGTCTTTACGCGCTTGCGGAATTGGTTCGTCGGGGCACGTCGCTCGCAGAATTATACCGTTTGACCAAGATTGATTTTCTCTTTTTGGAAAAGATCAAGGGAATCACCGATCTTGAAAGGGAAGTCGCCGCGCGTCCGTTTGATCTTGTTGTCTTAAAAGAAGCGAAGAAAACGGGCTTTTCGGATGCCTTTATCGCGCATTTGTGGAACGCGGAAGAGCGTGCAGTTTACGAACTGCGCGTAAAAGAAAAGTTGTTCCCCGTCTATAAAATGATTGATACTTGTGCAA
Source organism: uncultured Clostridia bacterium (assembly GCA_964468815.1). Classification (GTDB taxonomy): domain Bacteria; phylum Bacillota; class Clostridia; order Christensenellales; family Borkfalkiaceae; genus UMGS621. Next base: position 8,188 of record CAYXWN010000045.1, read on the forward strand.
GCGAGTTCAAAAGTTATGTTCCGTACTTCTATTCGAGTTACGAAGAGGAGAACGAGTCCGTTGTTTCCGATCGGAAAAAGATCGTCGTGTTGGGTTCGGGACCGATTCGAATCGGACAAGGCGTGGAGTTTGATTATTCCACCGTTCACGCAGTCAAAACCATTAAGGAAAACGGCTACGAAGCGATTATCATTAACAACAACCCCGAAACGGTTTCCACCGATTACACGACTAGCGATAAACTTTATTTCGAGCCGCTTACCTTAGAGGACGTAATGAACGTATTGCTTTTAGAAAAGCCGGACGGCGTTATCGCTTCTTTGGGCGGTCAAACCGCAATTAATTTGGCGGCAGGGCTCGCAGAGCGCGGCGTTACCATCATTGGTACGGATTGCGTTGCGATCGAACGTGCGGAAAACCGCGACGCGTTCGAGAAGATTATGATTGAGTTGAATATTCCGCAACCGCGCGGAATGGCGGTTACGAATATTGAGGACGGCGTGCGCGTCGCCGAGGAAATCGGTTATCCCGTGTTGGTTCGTCCGAGTTACGTTTTGGGCGGAAGAGCGATGCAAATCGTCGGCGGAGAGAAAGCGTTGCGCGTATATCTTGAAACCGCTGTTAAAATTGACGAAAAGCAGCCGGTTTTGGTTGATAAATACATTACGGGAAAAGAGTTAGAGGTCGATGCCGTTTGCGACGGAACGGACGTATTCGTTCCGGGAATCATGGAACTCGTCGAAAAAACGGGAATCCATTCGGGCGATTCGATCAGTGTTTATCCCACGTTCAGCGTTAGCCAAAAAGTGAAAGACACTATTTTGGAATATACGAAAAAATTAGGACTCGGCATCGGCATCGTCGGACTGTACAACATTCAGTTCATCGTAGATAAAGAAGAAAACGTCTACGTAATCGAGGTCAATCCGCGTTCTTCTCGTACCGTACCGTTCCTTTCCAAGGCGACGGGGTATTGCTTGGCGGATATCGGTACGCTCGTTATTTTGGGAAAATCTTTGAAAGAGCAGGGCTTTCACGAACTGTATCCAAAAGAAAAGGAAAAGTGGTACGTCAAAGTTCCGGCGTTCTCTTTCTCTAAGATCGTCGGCTTAGATGCTTATCTTTCGCCCGAAATGAAATCCACGGGCGAGGCGATCGGGTACGACAAGAGTTTGACGAGAGCGCTTTACAAAGCGTTACAGGCAAGCGGCATGAACGTTGCGAATTACGGAACGATTTTTGTTTCCGTAACCGATCGGGATAAAGAAGAAGCGTTGCCGTTGGTACGCCGTTTCTATAACCTTGGCTTTAATATCGAGGCGACGGCAGGTACGGCGCAGTTCTTAAAGGCGCACGGAATCCGTACGCGTGTGAAAAAGAAGATTAGCGAGGGGTATACGGATATTTTGGATTCCATTCGGAAAGGGTACGTGAACTACGTGATCAACACGCGGGACGTGGATTCTCTTTCGCAGCAGACGGACGGATATATGATTCGTCGTTGTGCGGTGGAAAACAACGTCGCAATGTTCTCCGCATTAGATACCGTTCGCGTATTGTTGGACGTGTTGGAAGAAATTACGATCACGATTTCGACGATCGACGCATAAGAGGAAACGTATGGAACGAACTTCGATCTTTCGGGTGACGGAGAATCAGGCGATCGCGCCGTCCGTTTACCGCATGGTGTTAGAGGGCGATACTCGTTATATCGTAAAGGCAGGGCAGTTTGTGGAAATCAAATTGGACGGGTTGTTTTTGCGTCGTCCGATTTCCGTCTGTGATGTGGATAACCGTTCGCTCACGATTATTTATAAAGTGGTGGGAAAGGGCACGGACCGCATGGCGCAATTGCCCGTCGGAACGTGTTTGGACGTACTGACGGGACTCGGAAACGGCTACGATCTCACGCGCGCAGGGAACGCCCCCGTCCTAATCGGCGGCGGCGTCGGGATTCCGCCCCTTTATTTGCTTGCAAAAAAACTCAGAGCACAAGGCGTCGCGGTATCCGTAATTCTCGGCTTTAATCGAAAAGAGGAAATTTTTTACGAAGAGGAATTTCGTGCCTTGGGTTGTACGGTTGCTGTTACGACGGTAGACGGCAGTTACGGAATCAAGGGGTTCGTCACGGCTGCGATGCGTGAAAATTACACTTACTTTTACGCTTGCGGTCCCGTTCCCATGTTAAAGGCGGTTTGCGAGAGCGCGCCTTGCCACGGTTCTTGTTCGTTGGAAGAGCGCATGGGGTGCGGATTCGGTGCGTGCATGGGGTGCAGTATCAAAACGAAAAACGGCGTTAAGCGCGTCTGCAAAGAGGGACCTGTCTTTTCCAAGGAGGAGATCGTATGGTAGACACCAAGGTAACGTTATCCGGATTATGTTTGGATAACCCGATTATTCCGGCGTCCGGTACGTTCGGGTTCGGATATGAATTTGCTGATTTTTACGATATCGATCTGTTAGGCTCGATTGCGTTAAAGGGAACGACGAAAGAGCCTCGTTACGGCAATCCGTTGCCGCGTATTGCGGAGTGTACGGAGGGATTAATCAACAGCGTCGGTTTGCAAAATCCGGGCGTTGACCGCGTGATTGCGGAAGAACTCCCTAAATTAAAGCCGTTGTTTCACAAAAAGGCGGTTGCCAATATTTCCGGGTTTTCGGTGGAAGATTACGTTTACGCCGCCGAAAAATTAGATCGCGAAGAACAGATCGGCATTTTGGAAATCAACGTCAGTTGCCCGAACGTTCATAACGGAGGAATGAGTTTCGGGACGCGTCCCGAATCCGCTTACGCCGTAACAAAAGCGGTCAAAGAAGTTTGCAAAAAGCCGGTTTATATGAAACTTTCGCCCAACGTTACTTCCATCGTCGAAATCGCAAAAGCGTGCGAAGATGGAGGAGCGGACGGAATTAGTTTGATCAATACGTTGATGGGAATGAGGATTGACTTAAAAACGCGTAGTCCCGTCATTGCCAACAAAATGGGCGGCTTTTCCGGACGGGCGATTTTGCCCGTCGCGGTTCGCATGGTATATGAAGTTTACGAGGCTGTAAAACTGCCGATCATCGGCATGGGCGGCGTTTCTTGCGCGGAAGACGTGATCGAAATGATGCTTGCCGGAGCTACCGCCGTTCAGGTCGGCGCAGAAAATTTAATTAACCCCTATGCTTGCAGGGATATCGTCCGCGATCTGCCGCGCGTCATGGAACGTTACGGGATCGAACGGTTAAATACAATTACGGGAGGTGCACATTGATGAATCGAGATGTGATTATCGCGTTGGATTTTCCGACGCAAGAGGAAACGCTGTCCTTTTTGGATTGCTTTACGGAAGAAAAGCCGTTTGTCAAAATCGGCATGGAACTGTTTTACGGAGCAGGTCCGGATATCGTTCGCACGATAAAAAAACGCGGACATAAGATTTTTTTGGACTTGAAATTGCATGATATTCCGAATACGGTCAAACGCACGATGTCCGTCCTTTCTGATTTGGATATCGACTTAACCAATCTTCATGCGGGCGGCACGGTCGCCATGATGCAAGCGGCGCTAGAAGGACTTACCCGTCCGGACGGCACTCGTCCGTTACTCATCGCCGTCACGCAATTGACGAGCACGAGTCAAGAGGCGATGGAGCGCGATTTGTGGATTGAAAAGCCGTTAGACGAGGTGGTAATGCACTATGCCGAAAATGCGCGTTTGGCAGGGTTGGACGGTGTTGTCTGTTCTCCTTTGGAAGCAGGAAAGGTGCATGCTCGTTGCGGAGAACGTTTTTTGACGGTAACACCGGGTGTTCGCTTTGCGGACGGAGAAAAGGGCGATCAAGTGCGCGTTACGACGCCCGAACGGGCACGCGAACTCGGCTCTGATTTTATCGTTGTCGGTCGTCCGATTACGGCTGCCGCCGATCCCGTTGCGGCATATCGTCGCGCAAAACGTGAATTTTTAGGAGAATAACGTTATGAAAAAGTTGATTGCAAAAGATTTATTAAAGATCGGCGCGGTTTTTTTGCGCCCGGACGAGCCGTTTACTTGGGCAAGCGGGATCAAGAGCCCTGTTTATTGTGATAATCGTCTTATCCTTTCTTCACCTTCGCACAGAACTGTTGTCGAAAAGGCTATTGCCCAGACTGTAAGACAAGAGTTCCCGGAGTGCGATGTGCTGA
>CAYXWN010000046.1:0-10323 GCA_964468815.1 uncultured Clostridia bacterium
TTTTACCCATAAAAATATGCACCTCCAAAGTGTCTAACTTTTGGGGTGCATATCATTTTCAATCGGCTTTTTAACCTCTTGCTTTTTTTCTCTTTTTTTGATATAGTAATAAAAAGCGAAACGGCTTTTACGCCGACCGCGGGAGCACTTATGAAATTTTGGAGATTGGTATTCAGCAGACTGTCGATCATCTGTTTATGTCTTCTCTTACAGTTGATTCTGTTCTTTTCGTTCACGCTGTATTTAACCGAATTTTTCATTCCCTATCAAATCACGTCCATTCTCATCGGAATCGCCGTTTTATTGAAAATCATCAACACGTACGGTCCGCCCGAACATAAAATTCCTTGGATCGTTATCGTTTTAACCATGCCGTTATTCGGCGTGTTTTTGTATTTCGTCTTTCACCGCAACCGTCCGAGTTTGTCCCATCGGCGCGCCTTTCAAAAAATCAAGCAACAAACCGCCGCCTACTTGGAGCAATCGCACGAGCCGCAACGGCACGCAGAACAACTTTCCGCGTTGGGCGATGCGGCAGGACAAAGCAATCACCTCTACCGCGCGTTCGGAATGGGCGCATACGGTAATACCAAAAGCACGTTTTTTCCAAGCGGCGATGCTTTTTGGGAATCGCTTTTAACCGACTTAAAAAAGGCAAAGCGTTTTATCTTTTTGGAATATTTTATTCTCGAAGAGGGACACATGTGGGATGCGGTTCTTACCGTATTAAAAGAAAAAGCGCAACAGCAAGTGGACGTACGCGTGATCTACGACGATATCGGTTCGATCACGAAAGTCCCAACAAAATACGACCGCACGCTGAGAAGTTACGGGATTCAATGTGTCAAATTCAATCCCTTTCACCCCATTTTATCCGCCGTTCACAACAATCGCGATCACCGCAAAATTACAGTGATCGACGGCGTTGTCGGGTATACGGGCGGCATCAATTTGGCGGACGAATACATCAATCACACACACCCGTACGGCGTATGGAACGACGCGGCGATTCGCTTAGAGGGCGAGGGCGTTAAAAGTTTGACCGTGATGTTTTTGCAAACCTTTGATTTTTCGACAGGAAGAACGGACAACGTTGAAGATTACGCGCCGTCAGGCGATTTTCCCTTTCACGATTGCGGTTGGGTTCAACCGTTCGGCGACGGTCCGAAACCTTGGGTGGAAGAACAAGTGGGCGAAAACGCCTACCTCAACTTAATCAATCAAGCAAAGCACAAATTATACGTCACCACGCCTTACCTAATCGCCGATCACACGCTGTTAAACGCCTTGATTTTGGCGGCGCGGCGCGGCGTGGACGTGCGCATTATCACGCCGCATATTCCCGACAAACGCGCGGTATTTTGGCTGACGCGCTCCAACTATGCCCCGTTGATCGCCGGCGGCGTGAAAATTTACGAATACACGCCCGGGTTCATGCACGCAAAAGTTATGCTCGCGGACGACACGGCGATCGTCGGAACGATCAACCTCGATTACCGCAGTTTGGTCCATCACTTTGAATGTGGGGTATGGTTACACCGCACGCCGTGCATTTTGGATATCGCGGAAAATTTTCAAACGCTCTTCGCGGAATCCGCTTTACAGACGGAAGAGAGCGCGAAACTCTCTTTCCCCACACGCTTGGTCACCAGTTTGATTAAAATATTCGCCATATTATTTTAACGTAATCGAACATAAAAGGAGGAAACGATATGGAACGGTACGCTTGGAAAGGCAGAATCAAAGAAGGAAAAAAGGCAGAATACGTTCGTCGGCACGACGAAATTTGGCAAGAAATGAAAGAAGCTCTGAAAGAAGCCGGCATCTCGAACTATTCGATTTGGTATATCGACGACGAATTGTTCGGCTACTACGAATGTGAAAAGGGCATCGCATACGCCGCGCAAATGCAGGCAACCAGCCCGATCGTCGCAAAATGGGACGCCTACATGAAAGATATTTTGATCATGGATCGCGATCCCGTTACGGGCGCGCAACCGCTGTTGGAAGAAGTTTTTTATCTGGAATAACAAACGCAGCAAAACTCACGTGCCTTAATATTAAATTAAAATTTTTTAGAATTAAGGTACATTTTTTAACGACGCGCTTTTCAAAACAGCGCGTTTTTTTCTTACCCCGTCTACAAAATAAGACGAATTTCCGCACGATCCGTGTCTTTTCTCCGTATTATTTTTGATACAATCGAGTTATCGGAGAGGTGTCGTCATGAATTTCAGAAAAACGGATTGGAAAAACGTAATCGAATATTTGGTATATTTCGGAGGCTTTACTCTTTTTAACGCCGTAACGGGAAGTCCGACGCTCTTTTCGGCGGCGCTTTTGGCGGCGGCGTTGTATTTCGGGAAATCCGTCGTCGTAACACCCGTCTTTTTTCTTCTTTCCTTTTTGCCGTACGGTGCATTCGACTTACTGCTCCCGGCGGCGATCGCCGCGGCGGTTTTCGTCGTTATTTTCTTGATTTACCGCCGTTTTCATATTTTACCGAAAGGAGAATTGCTCCTTTACGTTCTGTTTTCGCTCGTCGGGTACGTGTTGATCGGCGAAAAAGACTATCTGTTTAAGATCATCGTTTCCATGATAACGGCGGCGTTTTCCCTCGTTTGCGTCGTCGCCGTCAAATTGATTCTCACAAAGGGACTGAAAGCCAAACCTGCCTACGACGAATTGATCTGCCTCGGCTTATTCTCCCTTTTCTTGGGGTTGGGCGTTACCAACGCGCTCGGAGAAGGCTTTTGGCGCATGATCTCCGCGACGTTGATCCTCTACGCGGTCTATCTTCTAAAAGAAGGTTCGGGCGGCATGGTTTCCGCCGTATTGGCATTATCGCTTACAACCGCAAGCGGCGATTTGAGTTACGTCGGCGTATACTTGATTTGGTGTCTTGCCGCCGCATGCGTCATGCCCTTTTCCCGTTACTTGGCGGCGATTGCGCTGCTGCTGAGCGATCTCGTTCTCTACTTCGCCTTCCCCCTCTACCAAGGATACGGCTATCTCGAAATGCTTCTTTTGCCGGCAGGGTGTCTTGTCTTTATCGTTACCCCGACCAAATTTTTAGAAAAAATCAAAGATCAAATCGCCGCTTTCCGCGAAAAACAACTCGTTCGTCAAACCATCAACCGCAACCGCGCGATGTTATCCAACCGTCTGTACGAAATATCCACCGTCTTTTTGGAAATGGGAAATATCTTTCAAGCGTTCAAGCGGCACGTAATGAACGAAGAAAAAGCGCGTACGCACATCGCCGAACGGCTGAGCGCGGATATCTGCCGCGAATGTGAAAATTACAAACGCTGCAAGCAGAAAAAAATCCCCTCCTCCGCCGTTTTGGAAAAACTCGCGGAGATCGGCATCGCAAAGGGGCGCGTTTCTTTTATTGATTTGCCGAAAGAACTTGCCGAACAATGTATTCATGCAAACAATTTGATCTTCTTTCTCAATAAGCAACTCGCCGAATATCGCTCTTATATTCTCGAAAGCATGAATCTGGACGTCGGAAGACAGTTGATCGGCGCACAAGCGATCGGTATTTCGGAAATTCTGAACGGACTTGCGATCGAAACCGCTCAAACGTTGAAATTCCAAGGAAAATTAGAAAAAGCACTCGCAGCGGCACTCGCACAAAAGGGCTTTTTCCCGTCCGAACTTCTCATCTACGGAGAGGGAGAGCGGACGGAAATCTCTATGATTTTGCCCAATCGGGAAATCCCCTTAAAGTTGTTCTGCGACGCGGTAAGCGCGGCAGTCGGAACGGACATGACCGTCTGCGAAAAAGCAAACGTCACCGAAAGCAAAATCTTCGTCACCCTGCGACATTCTCCGCGTTACGACGCCGTATTCGGCATTTCGCACGGACGAAAAGACGGCTCTGCCGTCAGCGGCGACACCCATTCCGTCATGCGAATCAGCCCTGACCGCTTTCTCGTTGCGCTGTCGGACGGCATGGGAAGCGGCGAATACGCGGAAAGCGTTTCGGGCGCGACGCTTTCGTTAATCGAAAGTTTTTATCGCGCCGGCATGAACGGCGAATTGATCTTAAACACCGTCAACAAGGTTCTCGCAGTCAATACGGAGGACAGTTTTTCCGCGTTGGACATCGGCGTTATCGACCTCGCCTCTCTTCGCGCGGATTTTATCAAGTTCGGCGCACCGTTCGGCTTTATCATTACGGCGGACGGAATCCGCCTCGTAGAGGGGAACTCCCTTCCTCTCGGCATTTTAGAGGACTTAAAACCGGAAATCTCCTCCGTTACGCTTGCCCCCAACGATATGCTGGTGTTTTTCTCGGACGGCATTTCGGACGCATACCGGTCTTCTTCCGAAATGATCGACTTTCTGCGCACGTTACCTGCAAAAAATCCGCAAAATCTGGCAGACGAAATTCTGAGCCATGCAATCGCCTTAGAGGGCGGCGCGAAAAAAGACGACATGACCGTCCTTTGCGTCCGCGTATTCGCGCGCAAATAACGCGCTCATTCTCCTCTATTCCTGTCGATTCCACGCATTTTCTCCATAACGAACCGTTTTCGATTCTCCGAATCTTTTATTGCTTTGAGGAATGATTCGGAATACGATAAACGAACTTATACAAACGACTAACAACACACGCATTGCTTGTTTTCTCTTTTCCCCGAAATCAAAAAACAATCTATTGATTTAGGGAATTATTTTTATAAACAACGTATGCTTTCACAAGTTTAAAATTCTTCTTACGTAAGATCTCTCCTAAAAAGAGTGCTCCGCGGCAAATTACCGCGGAGCGTTCTTTATTTGGGAGAATTATACTATTAAGTACTACAAAAGTTCATATAAATCTATGGTAAAATAATGTACTTTCTTTGAGGAATACTTGTTTTTCCCGAAGAATTCTGCTATAATACCTATAAAAATTTATATTTTATTGAGTATAATCATGCAACATATCGAACAATGGATCGGTCTTTCGCCGACACTCTATCCGGAAAGCAGAAGCAATATTTACAGCGGATTTTCCTATACCGACAAGTGTCAATATATCGTGGCAGAATTTCAAAAAAATACATTTTCCCATCGAATATTTTACGCGCGGAGTTACGTTTCAGCGGCGACACGTCTTTCCAATTTTTCTGCAATGACAAATTCATCGCAACGGGACCTCCCTGTGTCGGCGGTGATTTCATCGGCAATGAAACTCCGAGAGAAAATTTTTACGCTTATGAAACCGTACTCGACCCTCATATAAATACGTTAAATTTTTTTGCACGCGTTCAAATGATCCCCTATCAAATCTGCGAATACTCAAAAGGGCAAGGAGGATTTATGCTCTCGGCGATATTGACGTTTGCAGACGGTTCGCAAAAGCAAATTTTCACAGATCAAACGTGGCTCGTTCGCAAAAACAATGCGTATTCAAATCCGTGCCGTTACGATGGTAGACGAGTTGCAGATCCCTATTTCCCTGCCAAAGTCCTCAAAAATATTTGGCATACACAGATCGCCCCGATTCCCGTTCGCGAAGAATATACGTTGCCATTTAAAAACGACCGTTCAACAGTGACGCCGGGGGAAGAAAAAGTCGTCCGATTGGAATTTGATAAAATTTGGAGCGGTTTTGTGCAAGTAAACGTCATCGCGCAAGGCGAAGTCGCGGTAACGCTCCTTTGCCGAGAACTTAACGAATCGTCGGTACAGAAAGAAGAACTCGTCTTTTCGCATATCGAAGAATACCGTAGTTTTTGTTTGCAAAGTGTAGGCAATATTACCGCCGTAATCAAAAACAATTCCGCAATGGACGCTGAGGTTCGCATTGCTTTTCTGATCACCCATTACCCTATTACAACGGAAGTTGAAACCATAACAAGCGATCCCGACTTCAATGCCGTATTGCAAACATGTAAACACACCTTGAAAATTTGCCGTCAAACGCACCATTTGGACAGTCCGAAACATTGCGAGCCGTTGGCTTGTACGGGAGATTACTACATTGAAAGTTTAATGACTCTTTTCGCCTTCGGGGATATGCGCCTTGCCGAATTCGATTTATTGCGTACGGCAGTTACGCTCGAAAGAGAAAACGGAAGACTCTTTCACACATCTTATAGTCTGATCTGGGTAAAAATGCTTTACGACGTATATATGTTTACAGGCAACATCACGCTTTTACAAACGTGTCAAAAAGCACTCGTTTGGCTCTTGAATCGTTTCGATACCTATCTCGGCGAAAACGGTTTAATTGAAAATCCGCCCGATTATCTATTTATCGATTGGATCTATATCGACGGTTACTCCATGCACCATCCGCCGAAAGCATTAGGTCAAACTTGTTTAAATATGTTTTATTTCGGGGCATTGGACGCCGCAACTAAAATTTTTATCTGCTTGAATGATCCGCAAAATGCTCATGTCTACGATAAAAAGAAAGAATGTCTGCGCGTAGCAATCAACAATTTGCTGTTCGATCGCCCAAAAGGCATCTATTTCGAGGGATTAAACACCCCGACGAAGAAAAATTTGATTGGGTTTTGGATGCCTGAAAACACACAAAAACGTTATTACTTAAAGCATTCCAATATACTCGCAGCCTATTTCGGCATTTGCGACGACAAGACGGCAAAATCGCTCGTCGACAAACTCCTTTCCGATCAAATCAAAGGCGACTGCCAACCTTATTTTCTGCATTACCTTTTAGAAGCCGTATATCGTTTAGATTTACGTGAAAAATATACGCTAAAAATACTGGAATTGTGGAAACCGAAAATAAAAGAATGTTCCAAAGGCTTGGTCGAAGGCTTTGTTCCCCCCGAACCGACCTATTCCTTTGACCACAGCCACGCTTGGGGCGGCACACCGCTCTATTCTCTTCCCAAAGCGTTATCGGGATTGGAAATTCTCGCACCGGGTATGAAAAAAATCCGACTTTCGCCAAACTTATTGGGATTAAAGTATGCAACCGTAGAGATTCTTACTCCTTATGGGAAAGTAATCTGCAAAATGGAGAACGGAAAAACACCGGAAATCACTTACCCCGATACAATAAAATGCGATATTTTATCTTAATAACGATCCTTTCCAAAGGCAGCCGAATAAAAGCGTCTGCCTTTTTCATATACGGAGAGTGCCATCCTTGCGGTCCTTAAATATTCTTCATTACGACGTTCTCCTATTTGCTTTTCTCAATGCGGTTGCGAACCTCATTCCGTTTAGCACATAGGAGTTTTTTGTATACGCTTTACCATTGAATCTAAAACTTTTTTGGTGCCACCGGCATTGCCGGTGGTTTTTTCTTTTATAAAAAGAGTGCTCCGCGGCAATTTTCCGCGGAGCACTCTTTATTGTATAGTAAAACCACGCCATAGTGGCGGTGGTTTTACTATAAAGGAGCGAAAAAATTCGCTCCTTTGACTAATTAAATTTCCGTAACGGAATGTTTTTCGATCCCGTCCTTACGCTCTCGCCCAAGAATAAATCCGATTGCTCCCTTGCATTTTATATTCTACAACCGCTCCGCTCGCCTTGCATCGGTCTGTTTGCTCCTTTTCCCGAAACGGCAAACAAAAAACATCCTTTTTTCCTTTTATTATACTCTATTTTTAACGGCATTGCAAGAATTTTTTCCGAATATTCGGTTTTTCTTCGCCGCATTTAAACGACTTACTTTTATAAATTAGTATGCTCCCTTTTCTTTTTTTCCTCCTCCGATATTTTAAGCCTTTCTCTTTCGGCATATTCTCTTTCGCGTTTGCGTGCTTTGCGTGCTTCTTCCCCAAAAGGATCGATACAAAATTCTCGTAACTGACAATAACTTTCGTAATACAAACGGAAAAAATTAGAATTTTTAACTTTATTAAAATATACTAAATCAATATGCGCTTCGATTAAAAACTTTTTCTGACGATCCCTTAAATTTTTAAGCGATACGATTCCCGTTAACAGAAAGATCCCGCTTAATATTGATAATGCGACGATAAAATAGTCGATAGAATACGACACAGAACAAAAATGCAATAACCAATTAATGCAGCCGATCCATACAAAACCAGTAAATTTCTTTTCTGTTAGCCTCTTATCGTATTCCGAGTTTTCTCGTTCTAATTTTTTTATACATACTCTTGTTATCTTCGATACCAATATTACTCCGCCAAGCAAACATAATTGAATCCATATTTGGGAATCACTCAAAACGCTAACACCCTGAAGCGCACGTATATCCACGATCGAAAACGAAGCATATAAGACCAAAAGAATAATAAAACGAAAATAATTCATAACATTCGCAAGAAAAAATAACTTTCTGAATGACTGATATCGTTGTTCACATTCTTCTTTTTCCCCAAAAACCTCTGATTTTTCTTTTTCATAATTGTAATAATAATTGAATTGCTCCCATTCTTTCTTTGTGATTTTTTGATCTAATTCGTGTTCCAACTCAATACTTCTCTCACATTCCTTTTTATTGCGGAAAAATTTATACCACAATTTATGATAAAAGTATGTATCATCAGATTTTTCTTCATAAACTTTATGTCTTATGGACCAAGTCTCCCCAAATTCCTCCTTAGTTTCATATTCGTAAACTTGATTTCCCCATTTATCTTTTACGTATTCTTTTTTTGTGCTAAAAATGATTTTCTGTTCCGTTTTATATAAGTAGCCCTTCTGTACCATTTTTTCATCTCCCCTTACGCCTCTTTCGTGTTTTTATTCCCTTACTGCCGCCGACATAATAAAGGTATAGATCATGATCGATTGCCGTTTTAGATAACTTTTCTTGTACATTTCGTTCATCCGGAAACATTTATTTTTCCTCCGCTATTATTTTTATATATAAATAAAATTACAAAAAATCGCCGTTTTCTTTGCCGAAAAGGCATACCTTTCGCAACAATTATATCACGTCTGCTGTTATTGTACCCACAAAACGAACACTAAATATTGTTAATTGTAAAAATACCAAGATAGGAACAAATAATTTTTCATCAACATTCTCTTTAAAAAAAATGCGTCTACCGAAGTAAACGCACAAAAAAGCAAACTCCGATAGTCGCCAAACCAACTGAAAAGCAAGAACAAATCTTTGCTATATCCAATAGGAATTTGCATTTTTATCAAATTCATTATGGATATAACACCAAAAGAATATAATTATCCCAAAAAAGGATAAAAATAGTCCCTGCTTAATTATTCAGTTGGTTTTGCATAGTTATTATAGCATATATAAAAGTTTTATCAAGTAGTTTTACGTGAAAATAAAAGAAAACTCGACTCATGAAAAAGTCGAGTTTTCTAAGTTATTCAATTTAAATTCCTAACTTATTTTACGATCTTGGAAACAACGCCCGAACCAACGGTTCTGCCGCCTTCACGGATAGCGAAACGAAGTCCTTCTTCCATAGCGATCGGCGTAATCAATTTAACGCTGATCTTAACGTTGTCGCCCGGCATAACCATTTCAACGCCCTGGGGAAGTTCAATCGTTCCCGTAACGTCCGTGGTTCTGAAATAGAACTGAGGACGATAGTTGTTGAAGAACGGGGTGTGACGGCCGCCTTCTTCCTTGGTCAAAACGTAAACCTGACCTTCGAAGTCGGTGTGGGGATGAACGGTGCCCGGCTTTGCGATAACCTGACCTCTTTCAATCGCCTTTCTGTCGATACCTCTCAAAAGAGCACCGACGTTGTCGCCTGCCTGCGCTTCGTCAAGCAACTTTCTGAACATTTCCAAACCGGTAATAACGGTGGAAACGGGTTTTTCCTGCAATCCGACGATTTCAGCGGGATCGCCGACCTTCGCAACACCTCTCTCAACTCTACCCGTAGCAACCGTACCACGACCGGAGATCGTGAACACGTCTTCAACAGGGAGCAAGAAGGGCTTGGAATCCTCTCTCGCGGGAGTGGGGATATAGGTGTCGATCGCGTTCATCAATTCTCTGATGCACTCGGTCTCGGGAGCGGTCGCGATAACGTCCGGCTCGGAGTTCTGAGCACATTCAAGAGCCTTCAACGCAGAACCCTTGATGATGGGGGTATCGTCTCCGGGGAAGCCGTACTCGTTCAACAATTCACGAACTTCCATTTCAACGAGTTCCAACAATTCGGGATCGTCCAACTGATCGGTCTTGTTCAGGAATACTACGATGTAGGGAACGCCAACCTGACGAGCGAGCAAGATGTGCTCTCTGGTCTGGGGCATCGGGCCGTCCGTCGCAGCAACGACGAGGATTGCGCCGTCCATCTGCGCAGCACCGGTGATCATGTTCTTAACGTAGTCTGCGTGTCCCGGGCAGTCAACGTGTGCATAGTGTCTGCTGTCCGTCTGATACTCGAC
>CAYXWN010000046.1:10333-11217 GCA_964468815.1 uncultured Clostridia bacterium
GGTATTAATTGTAATACCACGAGCCTTTTCTTCAGGAGCTTTGTCGATTTCGTCGTATCTCATCTTTTGAGCCTGACCCTTAGCAGCCATCGTCATGGTGATTGCCGCGGTCAAGGTCGTCTTACCATGGTCGACGTGACCGATGGTGCCGATGTTGACGTGGGGTTTACTTCTGTCAAATTTAGCCTTTGCCATTCTTCTTTCCTCCAATTTTGTTTGTTTTATTTTTTGTTTTAAGAATGCCTTATCAAAAAACATTCTTTCGGCAATTCCGAAAGAATGCCTTTCTCTTATTTTACTATGATTTCCCTTAATTGTCAATAAAAAACTCAAATAATTCGATTTAAGCTTTTTTTCCGATGACTTTTTCTGCCACGGACTTGGGAACTTCCGCATAATGCGAGAATTGCATGGAGTAATTTCCGCGTCCCTGCGTTCTGGATCTAAGGTCGGTTGCGTAACCGAACATTTCAGAAAGCGGAATGTGCGCGTCGATTACCTTTACGCCGTTTCTGTCTTCCGTTCCTTGGATTACGCCGCGGCGTGCCGTAACGTTCCCCATCAGATCGCCGAAGTATTGTTCGGGCGTCGTGATTTCAACGGACATGATCGGCTCTAACAGAACACTCTTCGCCTTGGCAAGACCGTCTTTCAACGCCATCGAGCCTGCGATCTTAAACGCCATTTCGGACGAGTCGACGTCGTGATAACTTCCGTCGTAAACGGTTACTTTGAAATCGACGACCTCGTAGCCTGCCAAAATTCCGTTCTTAGAGGCTTCCATGATACCCTTGTTGATCGGTTGAATAAATTCCTTGGGAATCGATCCGCCGACGGTTTCGTCCACGAACTCATAGCCCTTGCCGGGTTCTTGGGGTTCAAGA
>CAYXWN010000047.1:0-9750 GCA_964468815.1 uncultured Clostridia bacterium
TTTACCCATAAAAATATGCACCTCCAAAGTGTCTAACTTTTGGGGTGCATATCAGTGTTGCCAAAAAAGCTTTAGCTTCAAGTATAAAAAATCTATACAAAAAGCTCCTATGTGCTAAACTGAATGAGGCTCACTTCGGAAATGCTATGTGAGAATATTCGTTCTAATGCAATAATATCGTTTCTAAAAGATAGGGGGCAAAATGTCGGGAATTTAATGGTTTAAAAAGTTATAAGATTGAGGGGGGAGAGAAACGAAAAACGAGCGTGGTGTGTGAAAATTCAAGTTCAAACGGCATCGGTTATCGTTAAGGACAAAGGAATTGTTTTATCATTTGGAAAGCCGTCCAAAAGGTATATGTCTTTTGAAATCAAATATATAAATTTCTCCATTTTCATCACTTTTTATATGTGTTATAATGAGAATCAAGGAGGCATTAAATGGATTTTTTAAGAGCAAATAAAATTAAACTTCTCGGTTCGTTTTGGGGCGAGAGACAAAAAAAAGTTTGTGAGGAGATGTCTGTCCGTCAATTTAGAATTTTGAACGGAGAGATAAAATATGCCGATGACAGAACGAGTCATTGTGTGGAAAACTTTCGTATTTTGGTGGGTGAAAGTCAAGGCGAGTTCGTCGGACATTGGTTTGCCGATCACGATTTATTTAAATGGTTAGAGGGGGCAATTTATTCTTATTATTATAGCAAAAGTAGGGAATTAAAAGAAATTCTTGATTACGTTGCAGATTTATTGCAGCGCGCGCAAGGAGAAGACGGCTATTTAAATACGTATTATATGCTAAAAGAGCCGAATAAGCGTTGGACCAATTTTACCGTTGGACACGAACTTTTATGTGCAGGTAATTTAATTGAGGCGGCTACGGCGGAAAAGTTTTTGTTAAACGAAGATCGCTTTTTAAAAATAGCAATTCGCTATGCCGATTATATTTATGACACGATCATGGCGTCTGATAAAAAGATTTACGACGGACATGAGGAAATTGAAATTGCCTTATTAAAATTATATTTGTTGACGGGGAACGCGAAATATTTATCATTGGCAGAGCGCTTTGTCAATGATAGAGGCGTCGGAGAATGTTTGTTCTTAACGGAAGAAGCATATAAGAGTTTTTGCTTTCCGCTTACTTATTTTCAGGCGCATAAACCCGTTCGGGAACAGACGGAAGCGGTCGGACATGCCGTTAGAGCGATGTATTTGTATACGGCGATGGCAGAACTTGCTTTGTTAAAAGGCGATGAGGCTTTATATGAGAACGCAAAAACGCTATTAGAAAACGTAACGACAAAGAGAATGTATCTGACGTGCGGAATCGGAAGCGAACATTATGGGGAACGTTTTACGTTGGATTACGATTTGCCTAACGATCGCGCGTATAATGAAACTTGCGCAGAAGTCGGGTTGATGATGTTTTGCCGTGCAATGTTAAAGCACGAACCAAACGCGGCGATCGCGGACGTATTAGAAAAGACGCTTTACAATGGCGTTCTTCCGGGTGTTTCGATGGACGGGAAGAAGTATTTTTATGTTAATCCGCTTTCTATTATTCCGGAAGTTTCGGATTTTAGAGTCGATACGAACTTGACGGCATCGGCGAGAACGGAGTGGATGGATTGCCCTTGTTGTCCGCCAAATTTATTTCGGTTGATGGCTTCTCTCGGAGAGTACGTTTATACTTATAACGAGGATAATATCTATCTTAATTTATTCCTTTCAAACGAGGCGGAAATTGACGGAAAGAAGATTATTGTTACGACAAACGAGCCTTATTCTAATGTTTTAACGATTTCCTTTCCTCAAAAAATCAAACAAGTTTATAACGTAAAGATTCCGTATTGGGCAAAGGGGTATCAAGTACAAGGAACGGGCGTAACTTATCGCGAGCAAGACGGATATATTGCTGTTTCGGTGGAAGAAAAAGATGCTCAAATAAAAATAACGTTTGTTCAAGACGCAACGTTTGTGTATGGAAACGAGAAAATTGAAGCCACGGCATTTAAAGTTGCCGTAGAAAAGGGTTATCTTGTTTATTGTGCGGAAGAGGCGGATAACGGAAAACAGTTGTATCAACTTGCCTTAGACGAAAATGCTCCTCTTATTTGCAAGCAAGACGGGGACGAATTTGAAACGATTGCGGTAAAAGGAATGAAAAAGGTCTTTTCTAATCAAGATTTGTATTCTTGTCGGAAGCCCGCAGCGGAAGAAAAGTGCATTAAACTTGTTCCGTATTATTATTGGAATAACCGAGGCGTTGGGGAAATGCGCGTCTGGTTAAATATAAAATAAAAGATAAGGAGAAAAAATGAAAATGGCAAAACGTATTACTTTTTTAACAGTTATAATGGCGATTTCTTTTTTGTGTTCTATCGCTTTTTCGTTTGGCGGAGCATTTGCGTCGACAAACGAGAACGTTCGTATGGAAGCAGAAGACGGAATCGTTCATTACGGGAAAGTTTGTGAAGATATTGAAAATTCATCCGGTTTTTCAATAAAGGGATTAAAGGAAAAAGGGACGGACGCGTTCATTCAATGGAACGTGGTTTCGACGGAAACAAAAACGGTAGGTCTTACGCTTTGCTATGAAGCAGAAGAAAGTGCGACGGCTAAGTTGGTCGTCGGCGGAGCAGAAGAGGAAATTATCTTTTCCGTGGCCGAACGGAATTGGAAAAAAGACGTTTCTTTAACAGAGGGAGAGAATACGATTATCTTAAAATCGGTTTCTTCCGATCTGGTAAAAATTGATTACATTGAA
Source organism: uncultured Clostridia bacterium (assembly GCA_964468815.1). GTDB lineage: Bacteria > Bacillota > Clostridia > Christensenellales > Borkfalkiaceae > UMGS621. The sequence continues at coordinate 2,770 of CAYXWN010000047.1, forward strand.
TTCGACGGCTCCGGTATTTCGCAGAAAAAGGGAGAACCGATAAGAAGCGAAGACGGAACGAACACCCTTTATTATGCAAAGGACGCTATGCTCAATATGGCGACGGTAAAGGAAAACGGGACGTTTAACGGAGCGGTTGAGTACGTGTCTGGCATGACGTATTCGAAGTTATACATGACGCATAACTATCCCGATTTGGGACTTGTCGGCGAAAATAATTTCTATGAATTATCCGAAATTATTTTTAACGTAGACGTCGAAGAAACGGATTATTACAGAGTTAGAATTTATTATTCTGCCGCAGCTACGGATTATGCCGTTATTCGGTTTAAGGTTGGTGCGTGGAGTGCCGATTTGGGACTGGGCACGTTGCTTGGAGAAGGCGTTTTTTCGGAAGACGTTTATTACGATGCGTTTAGTAATCTCTCCAAAGGAGAAAATTTAATTCGCATTTCCTGCCCGGATGTAACTCGTTCTGCGCAAATTGTTGCAATTGAAGTAAGAAAAAGCGGGGCAACGCTGCCTTTGCGCGTAGAGGCGGAAAGTTCTCTCGTCACAAACGGTACGGTAGAAGTGATGACGGACGCGTCTTTTGCCGATGCTGTCGTTTTGAATGAAGACGGCGGCAACGTCGAATTTAGCGTAAATGCACCGGCTGCCGGGAAATACGTTTCGTCGCTTATTTGGAGAGGCGCGGAAAATGCGACTGTAACGGTTTCTGCTAACGGGACGAAAGTAACTGATTTTACGTACACGGGAAAGGGCGAATTTACCGTTTCCGCGATTGCGTTGCCGTTAGTAGAAGGAAATAATACGATTGTCGTATCGGGAATCGCTACGATTGACGCGCTTGAAATTGCGCAAGGCGTTACTTCCGGCGATTGTATTTTAGATGCGGAAACGTCGGCGATGAAAGGCGGCGTCGTTATCAATGAAAACTCGCACGTCTATTCCGGGAAACAATATGTATTCTTTGCCGATGGCGATGCGCAATGGATTGTCAACGTGGAAGAAGAGGGCGATTATAAGGTTTCGTTACGTACGTTCCAAACGGAGATAAAGGGCGTCGATCTTTGGGTAAACGAAGTGCTTGCAACGACGGTTACGCCTGCTTCTGCCGAAGTATGGATCAATACGAATGCTACAATTCACTTAAAGCAAGGGACGAATGTCCTTTCTGCAAAGTTGACGAATACTTATATTGATTGTATGATTATCAATGCGGTTGATATAGAAAGGAATGGCGAAATTTCGAGAATCCAAGCGGAAGATGCGACGATTAAATACGGTTTGGTACAAAAAGATGATGGCATCGGAGGGTATCAAGTAGCGATCTTTAACCCGTCTTTGTTGACGTGGACGATTCAAGCGGAAGAAAGCGGAGATTATTTTGTTGCCGTTCATTATTTTTCTTTTAACAATTTGGCAACGGGCGTATTTACGGTAAACGGGACTGCCGGTACGAGATTCGATCTTCCGTCTCTTGGATATTGGGCGCATTTTTACACGACCGTTTCGTTGCAAAAAGGGTTGAATACCGTTCAACTGTCGGTTATTAGTAATGATAGCGGTGCGGACGTTTATTTCGATTATTTTGATGTTTACGGTGCGGTTTCTTTGGTAGAGAAATGTGTTCCTACGAAAAATTCGACCGGAACGGGACACATATATGAAGCGGAGCAAGCAACGATAAATCTTGCGGAGGTTATGTTCTCCTCAAAAGGAACGGCTTCCGGGCAGCATTACGTAAATATCGGACAAGTAGGATGGAATTACTTTGTGATGGGACAGAGCCCCTATACGGCGTCTGCTGTTATATTTGATAAAATTTATGTTGAAAAAAGCGGTACGTATACGTTAAAAGTGTTCTATGACGGCGTGGTTGCCGGGGATAAAATAACCTATCAGCAACCGGAAGTAGGAAGCGACTTTATCATTGTAAACGGCGGAGCGATTGATTTAATTTTGTCGAAAGAAGCGTACGGCTATGATGATTTCCGTCAATCGCTTTATTATGAAAAGAACGTTTATCTCGTCGCGGGATATAACCATATTAGAATCGGGGCGTTTACCGGAGGCGTCGATATTGACTGCATTGAAGTGATAGAGGGATTCGGCGCTTCTGCAAACGACGTGCAGGGAAATAACGTTGTCTATCAAGACGAAAGAATTTTGTTGGAAAAGGATAGTTCTGTTCTTTTAGAATTTTTGCATAGTAAAGAATGTGCATATGATATTGAAATCGAAGCGAACGGGACGTTTGAACTGTTCATTAACGGTACGTCGCTTGGAAATTATACGATAGACGGAACGGGGCTTGTGGAAAAAGAATTGATTCCGAACGGTAAAGTCGTGTTAGAGTTGAAAACGGTTTCAGACGTTGCCACGTTCGATAGTATTTGGATTGACAAGGCAGAATTGCTGCTTCAAAATCAAATTGTAAAAGAAGAAACGGCTTATCGCTTAGAAGCCGAATACGGTAAGTTGACAAAGACGCAAATTCAAAAAGGCGAAACTTCAAATGGCAGTTATATCGTCTTAAAAGAAGGGGGCAGCGCCGTTTATTCGCTTCCTGCATTTGAGTTTGACTTTGCAAAAGTAACTTTCACCTATAAAAATATTGACGCGACGAAAGTAACGGTAATAATAGGGGAAGAAACACAGACGTTTATTCCCGTAGCAGGAGAACTCTTTGACAAGACTGAATCGGTGTTCTATTTCAGCAGTACCGCACAGACCTTAACGGTTATGGTAGAGGACGGAAGTTTTGCGCTCGATAAAATCAATATTTCTTCTGCGCATAACGTAACGTATCTTCCGAGCGAAATGGTGTTGCATCAAGTATCGGTAGGCGAGCAAGAATATGAGGTAAAGGAAGGAAGCTTTGTCCGCTTTGACGTTTCGCTCAGCGTGATGTTGACTACGAGCGTTACGGTAAAAGCAACCGAAGTGAGCGGAACAATTACTTTAACCGTCGGAGGGAAAGAATATACGGCTACGCTTATTGAGGGCGAAACGACGATAGAAGAAGTTGCGTTTGTCAAAGGACTCAATACGGTAAAAGTCGTCTTCCACGGGGAGGCGGAGTTAGCGGATATTACGATAAATAAGTGTGGCGGTGAAAAACCTGAATTTTCCTTTAAGAATAATGAAAAGGGTTCCGGCTTTATCGTAAACGCCGATGAGGGGCTTTTCTCTGATGCGGAAGTAAAAGAACAAACCGTTTTGTTAAACAAAAAGGGTGCTTGGGCAAAATATAATATGAAAGTTATTTTTGCCGCAGAATATACCCTGCGCATTACGTTAAATAATACAAGCGTTTCTTCCGTAAAAGTAAACGGGGACGTGGTTGTTTTTGATGTTGCTAACGGGATCGCAACGGCAATTTGCTCGTTACAAGCAGGGAATAATGAAGTAGTGATTGAAGCGCTTGCGGGCGAAACGGTAGAAATTGTTTCGGTAGAGGCTCTTTATGACGGATACAATGAAAAATACGTCCGTTACGAAGCTGAACTCGGAGAAAGAGTGAATTGTAACGTCCAAGGATATTACGGCGTGCAATACGGCGAATATTCTTACACGGGATTTGTCGCGGATATTGATTTGCCCGACAGTTCGGTTACGCTTCGTGTTTATGCCGAAAAAGACGGCGTTTACAAGATGCGGTTTGCATATGCGACGTTAGAATCGAGCAGACCTACCTTTAAGATGTACAATAATTCTTATAAAGGGAGCGAAAAAGAGTATACAATCACTTGTGCTTCTCCCACTTCTAATTGGGGTATATTCCGCGTAACCAATGCGACGATTGAATTAAAAGAAGGTTGGAATGAAATTCTTTTTGTCAAAGGCGAGGGGCATGCGCAACTCGATTACATTGAGATCGGAGAATGGCAGTCTGATTTTTCGACGGATAAGCCGAACGACGGAAACAAACCCGGCGATGATTACACGCAAAAGACGGATTCTTGTGCCGGTTGCGGAAGCGATATTGCCGCTGTAAGCGGTTTGTTGGCGGCGATTATGCTTTCTGTCGGATTCGCGTTTGTTTGGAAAAAACAAAGAGGAGATAAATAACATGGTAAAAAAGGCAATATGTTTGATTTTTAGTTTTCTGTTCTGTTTTTCGTTTACTGCTTGCGGAGCGACTACTTCATCCGAGAGCGTTCTCGATGATATCGGACCGGAAACCGGAACGGTAACCATGGTCATGGGCGGCGGAACAACGGAAGTTGAACTTTATGATCAATTAATCGCGACGTTTCAAGAAGAAAATCCCGGAATCGAAGTAGAACCGATTTGGTATAATTCGGTTGACGCGATTTACCAAGATTTGTTGACGGGAAACGCTCCTGACGTTATTTCAATTGACGCACAGTTTTTTGGGGCTTGGGCAAAACAAGGCGCAATCAGAAGCATACAACCGTTTATTGATTTGGAAAATTACGATTTGTCCGATTTTTGGCCGGGGCTTGTTCAAATTGCTCGGTTTGATAAGGAAAAGAATAAGAGAAACGAAGGTGATATCTTTGGATTGCCGAAAGATTACGGCGTGAACGGAATTTACGTAAATACAACGATTGTCAATCAAGCGGTAAAGGATAATTTGATTACGGAAGCGGAAAAGAATATGCTTTTGGATCGAAAGAATCCCTTAACCTTTGAACAATATGCGGAAATCGCGGCAAAGTTGACGGTTGTGGAGAAAACAAGCGGCAGAACGTTGCAATACGGTTCTAACGGGATTGCCGTTGAGGCATATTGTTGGACGCACGGAACGGATTTGATTAAAGACGGGAAATATTTCAACGCGGAAGATCCTATTTATATCGAAGCGTACGAGTTGCTTGCGCGGATGTCGAATCCCAAAGATGAATTGTATTCTGCGCCTACGGTGGAAGATTCTCAGTCCCTTGACTCTATGAGTGTTTTTCAAACGGGAAAGATTGCTCTTTACTGGGGCGGAAGATGGGATGCTCCTAAATTTGAAGAAGTTCCTTTTGAATGGCAATGTATTCCTCTTCCCGTCGCGGAAAAAGGCGGAGACGTATCGATGTATTTCGGTACGGTTTTATATGGTATTTCCCGTAACTCGAAAAAGACCGGAATGGCTTGGAAATTGATTAAATTCCTTGCAAGCCAAGAGGCTTACAGAGTTATGAATCGAATGAATTACGCCGTTCCGGCAAGAAAGAGTTTGTTAGAGGAGGCGGAATTTAAAGATCCTACTCTTTTAGGCTCTCGCATGACGGCTGCGGATGCGGAAACCTTTTTCCTCGCTGCAAGAAACGCAAAGATTGCGCCGCATTACTATTTTGTCAGTAATCGTTGGATAGAAATTATCCAACAAAACGTAACGGTTGTTTTATCCGGAGAAAAGACTGCGGCGGAATTTTTAAAGAGTATCGAAGGGGACGTTAATCTTGCGATTAGAGCGAGCGATCCTTCTTTATTTGAATGAGAGAAAAAATGAAACAATCTAGTTTGAAAAAAAGCAATAATATTTTTGGATGGTTATTTGTAGCGCCATTGATTATCGGCTTTTTAGCGTTTGGATTAGTTCCTCTTGGTTATTCGATTGTTATGAGTTTCCATGAGTATGACTTTTTCAACCCGATGCAGTTTGTCGGTTTCAAAAACTTTTCAAGAGTATTAAGCGATAAGGTTTTCTGGCTTGCGCTTAGAAATTCTTTGATCGCCTTGATCGGCGTACCTTTTTCTGTTGCGGTTGCGCTTTTGGTTGCGCGGCTTTTGAGTTGTGATATAAAAGGGCAACCGTTTTACAGAATGTTCTTTTATATTCCGTCTTTGTGTTCTACCGTTGCAATCAGCGTCGTATGGAGAACGATTTATCACAAAGAGTTCGGAATATTAAATAATTTTTTAGGTCTTTTCGGAATTGTCGGTCCGGGTTGGTTAACTGACGCTAATTACGTCATGATTGCAATGATCATTCAAGGAATATGGACGGGGATCGGCGGCGGAATGGTTTTGTATCTTGCCGCCATCAAGGGCGTTCCGACGACGTATTACGAGGCGGCGGAAATCAGCGGCGCGGGATCTGTTCGAATTTTTTTCAACATAACGTTGCCGTTGATTTCACCTACGACGTTTTATATCGGAGTAACGAGTACCATTGGAACATTGCAAGATTTTACTCGTTATAAAATCATGACGAACGGCGGTCCGGAGTTCGGTAGTATAATGCCGTCGTTATATGCGTATCAAGCGGTATTCCAATATTCGGATTTAGGCTATGGATTCGGTTGTGCGTTAGGTTGGCTTTTCGGGTTGATTATTATGGTAATCACTATGGGCGTATTTTTCTTTGGAGGGAAATTGGTAAACTATGACTATTAGAAAAAATAGAAAAACCATTCTGAAAAAAGCAATTATCCATGTGATTTTAATCATTCTTTCTTTTTGTATGTTGATTCCGTTCTTTTGGATGTTGTCAACGTCGTTTAAAGAGTATGGAGAAATATTTACAGATCCGATCACCTGGATTCCGACCAAATGGCGTTTTCAAAACTATTCGGAAGTTTTTCGTGTATCAACTTATGCCAATTTTTTAAGGGGCTTTCGGAATACTTTGTTAATTAGTATTCCGACGGTGACCATTTCCGTTTTGGTTTCTTCCCTTGCGGCGTTTGCCTTTGCGAAAATCGACTTTAAAGGAAGAGATCAATTGTTTTTTGCCTTTGTTTGTACTATGGCGATTCCGAGCGTTATTACGATGATCCCCAGTTATATGCTCTTTATTGAGTTGGGGTGGGGAAACAGTTGGAAACCGTTGATGATTCCTGCTTTTTTCGGCTCGTTCGGAACTGCGTTTTTTACAAGGCAGTTTATGAAAACCATTCCGAAAGCAATGGAAGAAGTCGCAATGGTTGACGGAATGAATTGGTGGCAAATTTTTTGGGTAGTTGTTATTTTGTCAATCGTTTTTTAATAGTTTTTATGAAATTTTTATAATTTTTT
>CAYXWN010000048.1:0-9685 GCA_964468815.1 uncultured Clostridia bacterium
TGCAATGATGAAAATGAATGGTATAAATGGGCCATTCGCGCTTTTCAAAGTGTATTCTAAATCAGGCTTGTATCCTCTGTATATGGCATATAGCATATATAATTTCCTGTTGAGTGGGGCAGAAATAAGCCACTCCTTTGAGGATTTACAAAAATTATGGGCATCCGTGTTAAATAATAATATTTTCGTGCTCTGCAAAACCAAAATGGCTCGTAGCATCACAATTAGGACGCTTGTAGGTTATTCAGGTGCTAAAGTTAATGCTATTTATTTGCCCCATCTAATTGAAAGAATGAAGGATGAACCTGATAGATTTAAAAATAAAATGACTAACCCTACGACATGGGAATATAGTGCAAAGGAAGGTGAAAGAATGAAATTTGATGCTATTGTAGGTAATCCGCCTTATCAAGTTGAAGGTGGTTCTGGTGGCAGTAATGATGCACCAATTTATCAATTATTCGCTACTTCCGCAGAAAACTTAAAAGCTACTTACATATCTTTAATAATGCCATCAAGATGGTTCGCAGCGGGACGTGAAAACTTACTTGGTGAATTTCGTACAAGAATGATTAATAATAGTAGACTAGAAAAATTAATTGTATTTTCTAATGCTACTGATATTTTTACGAATGTGGAAATAAAAGGTGGAATATGCTATTATCTTATAAATAATAATTACAATGGTAAGTGCAATTATATCTTGCATGAAGGTTCTTCAATTATTGAATCAATGAGAGATTTGACAACATTTGATATTATTATTCGTAATCCTCATTTAGCTGAAATAGTACAAAAAATAATCAAATTTAAAAATATTGGATACGTCGATTCTATTATATCTAACGATACACCTTTTGGCATCTCGTCTAATCCCAAATCAAGTAAAAAGAATCCAATGAAAGTTTATAAGGATTGCGATTCTCAACACAATACAAAGTTGTATCATATTGAAAAACTAGTTAGAAAAGTCGAATATGTTAACAGAAGTTTTATTACTAAAAACTCTACATACATTGATAAATGGAAAGTGTTTATACCAGGTGCAGGAGGTTCTGGAAACGATCCTTATGTTTTAGGAAAACCTATTGTTGCTCCTTCTAACTCTGTTTGTTCACAGTCATTTTTATTTGCTGCATTTGATGATGATATACAGGCGAATAATTTTAAATCATATCTACTAACAAAATTTTTTAGGACATTGGTATCTGCTATAAAAATATCTCAATCAGCACCTAATAGAGTATATAAATTTGTGCCTTTACAAGATTTTACGAATAATTCAGATATTGACTGGTCTAAATCTATAAATGAAATTGATAAGCAGCTTTATAACAAATATGGTTTAACACAAGATGAAATAGAATTCATTGAGAATAAAATTAAGCCTATGGAATAAACAAAAAAGCCACACCCTTGAGCTTATAAACTCTTGGATGTGGTTTCTTTGTTTTGAGCCGCCTTTTAGACCGTTTTTAGAAAATCCCTAATTAAACAGTCCAAACACGCCGCTTTTTTCGCATAATGCAGTAACTGTTGTTAATTCTTCAACTTTTAAAAGATTCCGAACTAACAGAAATCCGTTTAACTAAAGAAAAACCGCCGCGGAAGAACTAGCACCACTTCGCGTCGGTTTAAACAAACAATAACGGCGTAGCCGTTCGAGTTTCCCCTTTCCAAATAAAAGAATATCACAAAGTTTATGGAAATGTCAAGCGATTTTCAAAAAACACATTGATTACAATCGCTCGTTTTTCCAGTCGCTTGTAACGCAAGAGCCGCCGCCCGAACTTTTTCGGACGGCGGCTCTTTTCCGTTTTGATTATTCTTTTTCGTAAATTGCGAGAATCTCCGCGATATACAGCGTATGATAATCCTTTTTCGGATACCATTTTTCATCGGCAGAGGGATCGTCGAACGCTTTCGGCGTCAAATCGGCGTGCGCCAACTTTTTGCAGACGAATACCGTCTTTGCCTCCGCATAAGCGATCGCGCCGTCGAACACCGTCGGCGTAAGCCCCGATTCGCGATCTTTATCGCAATCCCGTCCCGAACGCGTTCCGAACAAATTCAACGCGCTCCGATAACGCTCGTCGAAAACAGAGAGCGTAAACACCTCGTTTCGATCGACAAATTCCTTGGTATAACGCGTCGGACGAATATAGACGGTAGTCGCGTTCTTTCCCCAGAACACGCCCATTCCGCCCCAACTCGCCGTCATGGCGTTATGATGCTCGGCAGAGCCTGCGCAAATCAAAAGCCATTCTTTACCGATCACCGTAAAGGGATTTTCCCGATAGTCTTCGGGGGCTACCCGACGATAACTCATCGAATGACCTCCAAACCGCCCATGAACGGACGCAATACCTCGGGTACGGTGATCGAACCGTCCGCGTTTTGGTATTGCTCGATGATCGCAGGGAACACGCGAGAAGTCGCAAGTCCGCTACCGTTCAGCGTATGGACGTAAGCCGGCTTGCCCGTCTTGCTGTCCCGATAACGCGTATTGTTTCTGCGCGCCTGATAATCCCCGGCGTTGGAAACGGAAGAAACCTCTTTATAAATTCCCATCGACGGAATCCATATCTCGATATCGTACGTGCGCTTCATGGAAGCGGAACAATCGCCTGCCGCAAGTTTGGAAATGCGGTAATGCAATCCCAACTTTTCCACCAAAGAAGCCGCTTTCCCGACAAGTTCTTCAAACGCCGCGGCAGAACGGTCGGGGTGCGCGTACTGAACCATTTCCACCTTGTTGAATTGATGTCCGCGAATCATTCCGCGCTCTTCCGCGCGATAAGAACCGGCTTCTTTGCGGTAGCACGGCGTATACGCGAAAAATTTCAACGGCAACGCGGATTCGTCCAAAATCTCCCCCGAATAGAGATTGACGAGCGCGGTTTCGGCGGTGGGAAGCATAAAACGATTCTTTTCACGATCGACGTCAACGTCCAACCAATACACCTCGTCCGAAAACTTCGGGAACTGTCCTGCACCCAAGCCGCAATTATATCCTAATTGATGGGGAGGGAGAATAAATTCGTAACCGTCTTTCAAATGCTCGGAAACGAAATAATTCAACAACGCCCATTCAAGTTGTGCGCCCTTGCCGCGGTACAGCCAAAAGCCGTTCCCCGAAATCTTTACGCCGCGCGGATAATCAATAATACCGAGCGCCGTGCACAAGTCAACGTGATTTTTGGGTTCAAAGTCAAATACGGGCTTTTCCCCTACCACCTTGATCACCTCGTTGTTTTCCTTTCCGCCGCCCTTCAAATCCTCGTCCGGAAGATTGGGGAGCGCGATTAAAAACGAATAAATTTCAGACGCCAACAAATTGACCTCTTTTTCGTCCTCAGCGATGGCGTCGCCCAATTTACGCATTTCTTCAAAGATCGGTTCAACCGGCTTACCCGCCTTTTTCAGTTTGGGAATTTCCGCAGATACGCGGTTGCGTTCTGCTTTCGCTTTTTCAAGTTCGGTCAACTTTGCTCTGCGAAGCGCGTCCTTTTCAAGCACCTCTGTAAAATCGACGGTATATCCCTTCTTTTCCAAAAGCGCGGATACCTTTGCCGCGTCTTCTTGAATCAACTTAATGTCTATCATATCATCACTCCTGTCGAATACTGTCTCTATTATAGTAATTATTGCAGAAAAAAGCAAACGATTGAGAAAAATCTAAAAAATTTTCGGAAAATTTTTCGCATACGGCTTGTGTTTGCTTGATATATTCTTTCAAACTTGTTAAAATACTTTTAACAAAGGTGAGGAAAGGATATGAAAAAGTCAAGAATTGAAAAAATTAAAGAACTAATCGAAAAAAACGGAAAGGTCAGTTACGACGAACTCGTGGCTTTAATGCCCAATTATTCCGAAATGACGCTGCGGCGCGATCTCTGCGCGCTCGAAAGCGAGGGGTTGATTATTCGCGTCAGAGGGGGCGCGGTATCGTTAAACGAACTTTCCAAAAAAACGGAAGAACAATTCTCCGCACGCGTCGGATTTAACATCAGCGAGAAAAAGGAAATTGCGGCAAAGGCGATCGAGTTGATCGACGCCACCAATTCCCTGTTCATCGACAGCGGTTCAACCACTCTCTATTTTGCGAAGCAGTTGCCGAACATCAATTATTTCGTCGTGACGAACGGACTCAACATCGCGACCGAACTCTTGAAAAAGAGCATGATGATGGTCACCGTTATCGGCGGAGACGTTTCGCGCAACAACCTCGCGACCGTCGGCAAGGCGAGTTTGGATTGGTTGGAAAAGGTCAATATCGACACGGCTGTCATGACCACCACCGCGTATAACGACACGACGGGCTTTACCTGCGGCTCTCAACCGGAAGCGGAAATCAAATCCGCCGTCATTCGGAAAGCAAAGCGCGTCATCATGCTGTTAGACGGCTCGAAAGTAGACCGCACCATGCCCTACACGTTCGCTTACGCGAAAGACATCGACTGTATCGTCGTAGACAGCAACTTCCCGCAAGAGAAAATCACAGCCTTCCAATCTATCGGAATTCAAGTAATCTAACCGAGGAGCAAACATGTTTTTTAAAAAACTGCGGTTAGATATCGCCGCCGCCAAGCGGAACGATCCGGCGGCGCGCAATAAGTTTGAAATATGGCTTACCTATTCGGGCGTTAAGGCGCTTTCTTATCATCGCGTCGCGAACTTTTTTTACCGCGCGCACATGAAACTGCTTGCACGCGCGATCAGTCAAATCGCAAAGCGCAAAACGGGAATCGAAATCCACCCTGCCGCGAAAATCGCAGCCGGCGTATTTATCGACCACGGATCGGGCGTCGTAATCGGCGAAACCGCCGAAGTGGAAACGGACGTCGTGATCTATCAATGCGTCACGTTGGGCGGATCGGGCAAAGAAACGGGCAAACGCCACCCCACGATCAAGCAAGGAACGGTGATCGGCGCGGGCGCAAAGATTTTGGGCGGCTTTACGGTTGGCGAATACAGCAAGATCGGTGCGGGCGCGGTCGTATTAAAAGAAATTCCGCCGCACGCCACCGTCGTGGGCGTACCGGGGAAAGTCGTTCGCATCGCCAACGAAAAACTCCCGTGCGACCTAAAACAAGATCAATGCGATCCGCTTATGGAAGAGTTGTGTAAACTCCGCGACAGAGTATATTATTTGGAAGAAGAACTAGCCCGTATTCAGGCGGAAACAAAAAAGGACCACAATGAGAATTTATAATACGCTTACAAGACAAAAAGAAGAATTCGTTCCGATCAACGGGAACGAGGTTAAAATGTACGCGTGCGGCATCACCGTTTCCGGTGAAGCGCATATCGGACACGCGTTTCAAGCACTCATCTACGACGTAATGCGCAAATATCTCGAAAAAAAGGGATATTCGGTTACTTATGCCAGAAATTACACGGACGTAGACGATAAAATTATCGCAAAATCGCACGAAACGGGAATCTCGGCAGACGTTTACGCCGCGAAAATGATTGAAAAGATCGACGCGGATATGCACCGTTTCGCCGTGGACGATCCCAGCGTATGGTTGAAAGCGACCGCCCATATCGGCGATATCGTTTCTTTCATCGGCGCATTGATCGAAAAGGGACACGCTTACGCCACCGAAAAAGGGGACGTTTATTTTTCCGTCCAATCTTTCCCCGCGTACGGGCAACTTTCCAACCGCAATTTAGAGGACGCGTTGAACGGCGTCCGCATCGAAAACGACGAGCAAAAGGAAAACGCTTTGGACTTCGCCCTTTGGAAAAGCGCGAAAGCAGGCGAAATTTGTTGGGACTCTCCTTGGGGAAAGGGACGCCCCGGCTGGCATATCGAATGTTCGGCGATGAATTACGCGGCGTTCGGCGAGCAAATCGACCTACACGGCGGCGGCAGAGATCTTATCTTCCCCCATCACGAAAACGAAATCGCGCAAACCGAAGCGTTAACGGGAAAGCGGTTCGTCAAATATTGGACGCATAACGGACTGATCAAGGTCAACGGGCAGAAAATGAGCAAATCGCTCGGCAATTCTCTTTTATTATCCGACCTTTTGAACCGCTATTCGGAAGAAGCGATTAAATTCGCACTTCTTTCCAACAGTTACCGCAACGACGTCAACGTGACGGACGATTTATTCCCGTCCGCCGAAAAACACTTGGCGGACTTCTACCGCGTTATGGCGGAAGCGGAGCAATCCGGCTTGCGCTCGGACGCAAAAACCGCGACAATCGACCAAGCGTTCGACGCGGCGATGGACGATGATTTTAACACCGCGCGCGCCCTTTCCGACTTGTTCGGATATTTCAAGGAAATCCGCGCGAAACTGAAAGCAAACGACGTTACGGCGATTGAGGATTTGAACCAGATTCGGGAAACTTACGGGCTTTTAGGTCTGTTCCGTCATAATCCGACCGAATTTTTAAGTACGTATGAAGCAAAACAGCCCAAGGAAACCATTCCGACAGAGGTAATCGCGATCGCGGAAGAACGCCTTGCCGCCCGAAAAAACAAGGATTGGGCAAAATCGGACGAACTGAGAGAAAAACTCGCCACCATGGGGTACGTCGTAAAAGACGCCAAGGACGGTTATACTTTGGAAAATAAACAGAGGTAATAATATGAATAAATTGACTAGTGAAGAATTAAGAGAGAAATTTTTAAAATTTTACGAGAGCAAGGGACATCACGTTATCCCCTCCGCCTCGTTAATCCCCGAAAACGATCCCACCGTACTCTTTACGACGGCAGGCATGCATCCGCTCGTTCCCTATCTTTTGGGGCAAAAGCACCCCGAAGGAACGCGTCTGACGGACGTGCAGAAATGCGTTCGTACGGGCGACATCGACGAAGTGGGCGACGATTCGCACCTTACCTTTTTTGAAATGCTCGGACATTGGAGTTTGGGCGATTACTTTAAGGAAGACGCGATTCGGTGGAGTTTCGAGTTTCTGACGGGAAAAGATTATTTGGGAATCCCCGTGGAAAAACTCGCCGTCAGCGTATTCGCCGGCGACGAAACCGCTCCGCGCGACGAGGAAAGCGCGAGAATTTGGGAAGAATGCGGTATCCCCAAGGAAAAAATCTTCTTCCTTCCCCGTAAAAACAATTGGTGGGGACCTGCCGGTCTGACCGGTCCGTGCGGCCCGGATACCGAAATGTTTATCGACCGCGGCTACGAGAAATGTTCGGACGATTGCTCTCCTGCCTGCGACTGCGGTAAATACATCGAAATTTGGAACGACGTATTTATGCAATATTTCAAAAACAGCGAGGGCGACTACGAGCCGTTAAAGCAGAAAAACGTGGACACCGGCATGGGCTTAGATCGCACGGTCTGCATTTTGAACGGCGTAAAGAGCGTATACGACACCGACCTTTTCGCCGCGGCAAAACAAAAATTAGAAGCGTTGACGGGTAAAGCGTACGAAGAAACGCCCGAAGTAAAGCGCGCGTTCCGCATCGTGCTCGATCACGTCCGCACGGCGGCGTTTATGATCGGCGATCCGAAAGGCATTACGCCGTCTAACGTCGACCAAGGGTACGTATTGAGAAGAATCATTCGCCGCGCCGTCCGCTACGGCAGACAGATCGGCTTAGAAGAGGGAAAACTCTCCGAACTCGCGCAATGCTTTATTCAAAAATACGAAGACGTATACCCCGAACTCACCGAAAACGCCGCTAAAATCAAGGAAGAGTTGGATAAAGAAGAAAAGAAATTCTCCAAAGCGCTCGTGGGCGGCTTAAAAGAATTTGAGCGCGTCGCAAGAAAACTCAACGGGACGGAAATCGACGGCACGACGGCGTTTAAGTTGTACGATACGTTCGGCTTCCCCATCGAAATTACCGAAGAACTCGCAAAAGAACGCGGCATTACCGTGGATAAACAGGGCTTTGAAGAGGCGTTCAAGGCACATCAAGCAAAATCGCAAGCAGGAAGCGAGCAACGCTTCAAATGCGGTCTTGCCGATACCGAAGCGCTTACCGTCAACCTCCACACGGCAACCCACCTTCTCCATGCCGCGCTTAAACGCGTACTCTCCCCCGACGTCAATCAACGCGGTTCTAACATTACGGCGGAACGCTTGCGGTTTGACTTTAATTTCGACCGTCCGATGACACAGGACGAAATCAAGCAAGTCGAAGCGCTCGTCAACGAACAGATCGCGAAAAAGATCCCCGTCGTACGCGAAGAAATGGCGGTAGACGAAGCAAAGGCTTCGGGCGCGATCGGCTTGTTCTCCAATAAATACGGCGAACGCGTCACCGTCTATACGATCGGCGATTTCTCCAAAGAAATTTGCGGCGGACCGCACGCGCAAAATACGGGCGATCTCGGTACGTTCGTCATCACCAAGGAACAAAGTTCGTCGAGCGGCGTTCGTCGCATCAAGGCAGAACTTCGCTGAGCGAAGTCAAAATAAAACGATGAAAGAATTAATCCGCATCATAAAATTTATTTTGATTTCCGCCTCGGCAGGCATCATTCAAACGCTGTCATTCGCATTGATGAACGAAGTCGCCAAGTGGGATTATTGGCTCTCTTATCTTATCGCGCTTCTGCTTTCCGTCCTTTGGAATTTCACGATCAACCGCAAAGCGACTTTCCGCACGGATGCAAATTACGGAATCGCCATGTTGAAAGTCTTAGGATATTACTGCGTCTTTACGCCGATATCCGTTTTAGGCGGCAATGCGCTGGAAGGGATCGGCTGGAACGAATACCTCGTTCTCTTCCTTTCAATGGTCGTAAATATGTCTACCGAGTTTCTGTTTATGCGTTACGTCGTATACCGCGACAAAGTGGACAACGCAATCAAGCAATCCACCACGGACGATACTCTTTCACAATCGGAATCAAACGACGCATCGCAGCAGATCTCAGACGACGCTTCCGTTCCGACAAACGGCGAACAATCGGATTAAAAAAGTATTTTTCCAATATTTCAAAACTACACACTATGCCTTTTACCCAAAGCATAGTGTGTTTTTTATAAAAAACAGATTCCGTTTTACAAAATTCCTTTGTAATGATACCGTTCGCGCACAAGCAGCCGAGCAAGCGCAAGGCAAACAAAGAAAAATTCAAAAAAATTTAAAAAAACCGTCAAGAATTCTCTGTTTTTCTTGACAAATCGCAACGAACCTTATATAATAAAAAGGCTATTGAAAATAATGCGCCGTTAGCTAAGCTGGATATAGCGTCGGTCTACGGAACCGAAGGCCAGGGGTTCGAATCCCTTACGGCGCGCCAAGAACAACTCGTTTGAACCTTGTGAGTTCAAACGAGTTGTTCTTTTTTCCTTTCAATTTTTACAACACTCTCCCTTAATCGGATCATCCTCGGGAATCCGTCGATATACACGAGTAGTGCCGTTTATCATGAGTTTATAAACGCAAAAACCATACGGCAACACGCCCGAAACGGATCGCAGAACTTTTCCGACGTTAAATTTTCCACGACGTTATGCAACAAGACAGTTTGTGCCGACTTATTGGCTTTCCTATCCTATAAATAGCCCGTTCAATAATTTTTCTCTAACAGCATTTTATCGGTAATTAAGGCGATAAATTCGCCGTTCGTCGTTTTTTCCGCACCAACGTATGCCCGTACACCTAGTATTTGGTTAATACTCTCGATTCTTCCGCGATTCCATGCCACTTCGATTGCATGACGAATCGCTCGCTCTACTTTGCTTG
>CAYXWN010000049.1:0-9294 GCA_964468815.1 uncultured Clostridia bacterium
AGAGGGTTATTTTTATAACGCTCAATTTTGATATGCGCATATCGGGGTGAATTTTTAATTTTGAAATAAGAGCGACCGCCGATAACAGCGGTCGTTTTTTCATAGGAGTGAAAATTATGATAGTAATCGTAAAAAAGGACAGCGATCAAAAACAATTGGATAATTTGATTCAATGGATCAAAGGGCTCGGGTTGGAAATTTATCTCAGCGAAGGGGAAAATTCCACCGTCTTGGGCTTGATCGGCGATACTTCTAAGATTGATATTGATCTTCTCCATTCGTTGGATATCGTCGAAACGGTTAAGCGAATTCAAGAACCGTATAAAAACGTGAACCGTAAATTTCATCCGGAAGATACGATCGTTGACGTGGGCGGACATAAATTCGGAGGCTCGCACTTTCAGATTATTGCAGGACCTTGCTCCGTGGAGTCGGAAGAGCAGATCATCGGCGTTGCGAAAGCGTGCAAAGCCGCAGGCGCGAATTTTTTACGCGGCGGCGCGTTTAAGCCGCGTACCTCTCCGTATGCCTTTCAGGGGTTGCGCGCTAAGGGGTTGGAACTTTTATTAAGAGCGAAGCAAGAAACGGGTATGCCGATCGTTACGGAGATTATGAGCGTGCGACACATTGATTTATTTAGCGACGTGGATATCGTCCAAATCGGCGCGCGCAATATGCAGAACTTCGAGTTATTGAAAGAGGTTGGGAGAATGGGAAAGCCCGTGTTGTTAAAGCGCGGACTTGCCAACACCATAGAAGAATGGCTGATGAGTGCGGAATATTTAATGGCAGAGGGATTGCACGATATTATCTTATGCGAGCGCGGAATCCGCACGTACGAGCCGTATACGCGCAATACGTTGGATTTATCCGCCGTTCCCATCGTCAAGGAACGCACGCATCTCCCGATTATTTGCGATCCGAGCCATGCGTCCGGACTATCTCGTTTGGTAGAACCGATGTCGCTCGCGTCGATCGGTGCAGGGGCGGACGGATTGATGATCGAAGTGCATAACGATCCGCCGCACGCGCTTTCGGACGGGGCTCAGTCCTTACGCCCCGAGCAGTTTGCGGCAATCGTTCCCAAGGTGAAAGTAATGTTGCCGTTGGTCGGAAAGGAAATGGATTGATGAAAATCGGAATTGTCGGCATGGGCATGATGGGCGGATCGTTCGGGCGTATGCTGTTGAAAAATACCGATCACGTCGTTTACGGCGACGATCGGTCGGAAGAAGTCTTAAAGAAAGCGTTTTCATTGAAGGCGATGCACGAGCGTTTGACGACGGAGAACGCAGGCGATTTGGACTTGATTATCTTTTCTGTTTATCCGCGCGGATTCGAGGAAGCGGCTCGTCGGTATTTGCCGTATTTAAAAGACGGTGCGATCGTTATGGATTTTTGCGGAATCAAACGTCCGATTCATGCCGCAATGGAAAAGATGTGTAAAGAATATCCTTCTTTGCGTTTCGTTGGCGGTCACCCGATGGCAGGAAGGGAGTTTTGGGGGATTAATCACGCCGTTACGACGTTGTTCGATCGCGCGAGTTTATTATTTGTTCCTGTTGCGGTTTCGCTAAAAGAACTTGTCGCATTACAAAATTTCTTTTTGTCGGTTGGCTTTTTGCAGGTGTTTGTCACGACAGATGAAATACATGACAAAAAAATCGCTTTAACCTCTCAGTTGGCGCATGTTGTGTCAAGCGCGTACGTAAAAAGTCCGAACGCAAGAATACACGTCGGGTTTTCTGCCGGGAGTTTTCAGGATATGACGCGCGTTGCGAAGCTGAATCCCGATATGTGGACGGAGTTGATGACGGATAACGCCGATTATTTGGTTGAGGAGTTGGACGGGTTTATGGCGCATTTGTCCGAATATCGGGACGCGCTTGCCGCTCGCGATGAAAATACGCTGAGAAAACTTTTGAAAGAAGGCGCTAAAATCAAAGAGCGTTTGGATAAAGAGAAGTAAGGAGAATTTTTGTGAGAACGGTTTCGGTGAGTGCTTCCGGGCGCTACGATATTAAATTGGGAAAGGGAATTTTACCGTCTTTAGGGAGTGCCGTGCGTACCGTCGCGCGGAGCAATCGCGTTATGATCGTGACGGACGGTAACGTTGCGCCGCTTTATTTGAGCGTTGCGAAAAAATCCCTTTCGGAAGCAGGCTTTTCGGTCGGACATATGGTGTTAGAGCCGGGGGAGAAAAGCAAATGTTTTGCCGTTTATCAATCTCTTTGCGAGTATCTCGCTGCAGAACGGTATTCTCGCAAGGATTTATTGATTGCGTTGGGCGGCGGTGTTGTGGGGGATCTCGTCGGGTTTGTTGCCGCGACGTATCTGCGCGGTATTGATTACGTGCAAGTGCCGACTACGTTGCTTGCGGTGTTGGATTCTTCGGTGGGCGGAAAGACCGCGATTGATATCGCCGCAGGGAAAAATTTGGTCGGTGCGTTTTGGCAACCGCGGTTGGTTTGGGCGGATCTCGATTTGTTGGAAACGTTGCCCGAACGGGAGTGGTTAAGCGGCAAGGGGGAGGCTGTCAAGTATGCGCTCCTCAGTCGTCCGATTTACGAGCATTTTTGCAGATACGGGTACAACGAGGCTTTTTACGCGATGTGCATCGCTTATAAACGGGATATTGTGGAAGCGGACGAACGGGAGAGCGGAGAGAGAAAACTCTTGAATCTCGGGCACACCGTCGGACATGCCGTGGAAGCGTTATCCGATTTTGCGTTGCCGCACGGCTTGTGTGTGGCAAAGGGACTTGCTGCGGTCGCGGAAATCAGCGCGCGCGCAGGGCTTTTAACGGAGGAACGGGCGGAAATCGCGAGGCTTCTTTCTCCTTTCGACGTGTCCGTTCCGTATCTGAAAAAGGATTTGTTTGCTTTCATCGCGCGCGATAAAAAGGCGGACGGCGACGCGGTCGATTTCGTTTTACTGAAAAAGATCGGCGAACCCGTGATTGTGCGGAAAAACGTTGCAGAATGGGAGAAACTCTTATGATGCGCGCCGAAATTACGCCGTGCACTCTCGGCGGAAGAATTTCTGCGATTTCTTCCAAATCCTTTGCGCATCGTATTTTATTGGCGGCGGCACGGGCGAAAGAGGATTCCGTCGTGCATAACGTCAGTCTTTCTGCGGATATTGCGGCGACGATTGATTGTCTTAACGCGCTCGGTGCAGACGTTCGCGCAGACGGAAAAGACGTTTGGGTTCGTCCGATTCGCTCTGTGGCGGAATCGGCTGTTTTACCCGTAGGGGAAAGCGGTTCTACCTATCGTTTTATTCTGCCTTACGCCGCGAGTTTGGGAGTAAGCGCACGCTTGGTCGGTTCGGACAGGCTCTTTGAGCGTCCGACCGTACCCTTAATAGACGCGCTTTCGTTGCATGGCGTAAGAACGGACGGAAAAACACTTTCGGGGAAACTTTTATCGGGTGAATACTGTATCAGGGGGGATATCAGTTCGCAGTTTATAACGGGGCTGTTGCTTGCGCTTCCGTCGTTAAACGGGGATAGTCGCATTGTGATCGAGGGGGATAGCGTATCGGTTGCATATATTAAAATTACGTCTGAAGTTTTGAGTGAGTTTGGTATTGAAATTACTAATGATTTTAACTCTTATTATGTCAGAGGAAATCAGTCGTTTTTTGCACATGAAACACGCGTTGAGGGCGATTGGTCGAACGCTGCGTTCTTTTTGACGGCAGGAGCGATCGACGGGGCGGTTACGGTTTCGGGCTTAAAAAAGAACTCTGTGCAAGGCGATGCGCGGATTGCTGAAATCCTTGCGGAGATGGGGGCGGACGTTTCGTTTTCGGACGATTGCGTTTCGGTAAAAAAGAGAAAATTAAAGGGCGGTCGGTTTGCCGTCGGGGAAATTTCTGATCTCGTTCCGATTCTCTCCGTAGCGGCGGCGTTTGCAGACGGGGATACCGTTTTTACGGGCGTATCGCGCTTGCGCTTTAAAGAGTGCGATCGACTTTTTGCCGTGATCGATCTGCTTGCGCGCGCAGGGATTCGCGCGGAATCGGACGGGGAGTCGCTTCGTGTTCACGGCGGCGTTCCGAGCGGCGGTCGTTTTCGGAGTTACGGGGATCACCGTATGGTGATGTCCGCGGCGGTTCTCGCCGCTTATGCGGACGGGAAATCCGTGATAACGGGCGCGGAGGCGGTTTCTAAATCCTATCCGCATTTTTTTGATGATTTTACTCGTTTGGGAGGAAGGGCTTATGTCGATATGGAGGGGTAATTCTCTTTCAATGGAGATTTACGGAGAATCGCACGCGACTGCCGTCGGTGTTAAGTTGAAGGGGGTTCCGTCTTTGCGGTTAGACGTTACCGCATTGCAAGCGTTTTTGGAGCGTCGTCGGGCGGTTAATCCTACGATTTCCACGCCGCGCAACGAACCCGATCGCGTTGTGTTTTTGAACGGTTATAAACAAGGTGTTTTATCCGAAAGCGTAGTTGCGGAAATCGCGAATACCAACGTTAAGCGTTCCGATTACGAGGAGTTGTACGGAAAGCCTCGTCCGTCGCATGCCGATTACGTCGCTTATGCAAAATACGGCACGCTTGATTTTTCGGGAGGCGGTCGTTTTTCGGGGCGATTGACCGCGCCGTTTTGTATTGCCGGCGGCATTGCGAAGCAAGCGCTCGCGGCAGAGGGAATTTCCGTACTTTCTTACGTGCAGTCCGTAGGGACGGTTTCGGGAAGAAGTTATCGGGACGGCACTGTTTCGCTTGCGGAAATTCGCGCGGCGCAGACTGCCGCTTTTCCCTCTTTGAGTGCTTCGGAAGCGATGACGGAAGAGATTGCTTGCGCGCGTGCGGACGGCGATTCGGTGGGCGGCGTGGCGGAATGTATCGCTTACGGTGTTCCGATCGGGCTTGGCGGCGATTATGCCGAGGGCTTAGAGGGGGAACTCGCTCGTCTGCTTTATGCGATTCCTGCGGTTAAAGGCGTGGAGTTCGGCGACGGGTTTGCTTTAACCGCCATGCGTGGAAGCGTTGCGAACGATCCGCTTTGTTATCGGGACGGAACGGTTGTTACCGAAACCAATCGGAGTGGCGGAATCAACGGCGGTATTGCCAACGGAATGCCCGTTACTGTGCGTGTTGCGTTTCGTCCGACGCCTTCTGTTTCGGTTGAACAACGCACGGTGGATTTAGTTGAAAAAAGAAATACGCGTATTTCGATCAAAGGGCGTCACGACGCTTGTATCGTTCCGCGTGCGCTTCCCGTTGTGGAAAGCGCGGTTTCTTTGGTTTTATGGGATTATTTATTATCTAGGAGGATATCGTTATCATGAATTTGGAAGAATACAGAAATCAATTAGACGCGATTGACGATCAAATTGCGTCGCTCTATCGTTCTCGCATGGAGATCGCGAAAAAGATCGGCGAAGAAAAGGCGAAAAACGGCGTTTCGGTCAACGTTCCCGGTCGGGAGAAAGCGATCGTGAATCGCGTTACCGCTTCTATGGAAGACGATATAAAAATTTACGGAAAACAGTTATTTACCACGCTTTTCAATACGAGTAAGGCGTATCAAAGCGCGCTTGCGGTGCGTTCTTCGCGAATCGCGCGCGCAATCGACGCAGCGTTAGTCGATCAACGCGCGTTCCCGATCTCCGCGACGGTGGCGTGCCAAGGGGTAGAGGGCGCGTATAGCGGAGTTGCCGCCGAGCGGCTTTTTCCGATTTCGTCCGTCACTTATTTTAAGACGTTTGAGGGCGTTTTTCACGCGGTGGAAAAGGGGTTGTGTACGTTCGGCGTTTTGCCCATCGAAAATTCGACCGCCGGTTCTGTTTTGGCGGTTTACAATTTGATGAAGCAACACCGTTTTTCGGTTGTTCGCAGCGTAAAACTTCCCGTAAGGCATTGTTTGGCGGGGAAAAAAGGCGCGGATATTTCTGAAATTCGCACGGTCTATTCTCACGAGCAGGCGATTAGTCAATGTAAAAATTACATTCGCGAAACGGGGTGCGAGCCGGAACTGTGTCCGAATACCGCCGTCGCTGCGAAAAAGGTGGCGGAGAGTGCGGATTGTTCGGTTGCCGCGATCTGTTCGCCCGAATGTGCTGAACTTTACGGACTTACCGTCTTAAAGAGCGGAATTCAAGACAGCGCGAACAATCATACGCGGTTTATTTGTATCGCGAAAGATTTGCAGATTTACGAGGGTGCGGATAAAATCAGCGTAGAAGTAAATCTCTCGCATACTCCGGGGAGTTTGAATCGCGTGTTGAATCGGTTTGCCGCGTTGGGGCTTAATTTGACGAAGTTAGAATCCCGTCCGCTTGCCGATTCGGATTTTGAATTTGATTTCTATTTTGATTTCGACGGCGACGTCAGAAAGCCGGAAGTCGTCAATTTGCTTGCCGATTTGGACGACGATTCTAATCAATTCGTTTTCCTCGGCTGTTATAAGGAGATTTTGTGAAATACGCCTTGATCGGGGAGCGATTGGGACATAGTTTTTCTGTGCCCGTTCATCGCGCTTTCGGGTTGGATTACGAGTTGAAAGAACTTCCGCGCGGTTCGCTTTCAGAATTTGTTCGGGCTTGCCCGTACGACGGGTTCAACGTGACGATTCCTTATAAAACGGAGATTATGCCGTTGTTGACCGAAATTCATTCGCGCGCGAAGAAGATCGGATCGGTCAATACGGTTGCCGTGCGTGGAAAAACTCTTTGTGGCTACAATACGGATATCGACGGAATGAAATATCTTTTGGATTCCGTCGGCATTTCGCTACGCGAAAAGAACGTTATGATTTTGGGTGGCGGCGGAACGGGAAAAACCGCGTATGCGTTGGCGGAAGAAGAGGGTGCTCGTTCGATTTCCGTCGTAACGCGCGGCGGTGCGCTCAATTATTCCAATTATCGCGAGCAAAAAGATACGCAGATCGTAATTAACGCGACGCCCGTCGGTATGTTTCCGCAGAACGGAGAAAAACCGATTTCTCTTGATTTCGGGGAAATCGAGGGGGTTGCGGACGTAATTTACAATCCGTTGCGTACGCGGCTGGTGTCTGAAGCAAAGGCGCGCGGAATCCCTGCCGTCGGCGGTTTAAAAATGCTCGTCGCGCAAGCGCTGTTTGCAGAAGAAATTTGGCTTGGAAAAACGCTCGATCGCGCGTTGATCGAACGGGAATACGCCGCTCTTTTGCGAGAATTGACCAATATCGTTTTAATCGGTATGCCCGGATCGGGGAAAAGCGCGGTTGCGCGTCGGTTATCCGATCGACCGATTGATACCGATTCGCTGATCGAAGCGCAAACGGGACAACCGATTCCGAGGTTGTTTGAAGAAAAGGGCGAGCGTTATTTCAGGGTGTTGGAAGGCGAGGTTGTTCGCGCGGTTTCTGCCGAGCACGGACGGGTGATTGCGACGGGCGGCGGCGTTATTTTGAACGATTCAAACGTGGAGTCGCTCAAACAGAACGGCGTTTTGTTGTGGGTGAAGCGACCTTTGGAAAAACTTTCCGTGAAAGGACGACCGCTTTCATCGAAAAAAGGCGTTGAACGGCTTTTTGCCGAACGAAAGGGAAAATATGCGGCGGCTGCCGATTTTGAAATCGAGAACGGCGGTTCGTTTCATGAAACGATAGATCGAATCGAGAGGAAATTGCATGAATATTTTGGTGATTAACGGCGCGAATCTCAATATGTTGGGAATTCGTGAACCGCAAATTTACGGGACGAAAACGTACGGCGATCTTGTTCGCTTTATTGAAGATTGCGCTATGGAATTTTCTGTAAAAGTTTCCGTCGAGCAGTATAACGGAGAGGGAGAGATCGTGACTGCGATTCAGAATGCGTACGGCGTTTATGATGCGATCGTCATCAATGCCGGCGGTTATACGCATACCAGCGTCGTGATTTTGGACGCCTTAAAAGCGGTCTGCTTGCCCGTAGCGGAGGTGCATCTTTCGGATATTCAGTCGCGCGAGGCGTTCCGTAAATTCAGTTATATTTCACTTGTGGCAGAGAAAACATACTGCGGTTTTGGCTTTGAAGGGTATCGAAAAGCGATAAAATATTTAAGTAAAGAGAGAAATTTACTTGACAAATGAATTTTTCACTGTTAAAATGTATAAAAATAAAAACCGTTGAGGCAGGGTAGTAGCGGATTTTTTCAACGCACAGAGAACTTCGGGTTGGTGAAACGGAGAGGTTGATTTTTCGTGAATGGGCTGTCGAGGGCAAAGGCGAAAGGGGTCGAGTAGTCTTTGACGTAGGTCGGCGTAAACGGCGAGAGTATGACGGTACTCGGAAAAGAAGGCGGCTTTTGCCGTGAAATTGGGTGGCAACACGGATCGGATTCGTCCCAAGCGAAATTCGTTTCGTGTTTTTATTTTATCAAAAAGGAGGTTTATTATGAAGCAAACGGAAATTCCATACAAAATGTATCTGGGCGAAGAGGAGATGCCGAAATTCTGGTATAATATAAAGCCGTTGATGAGGAGTGGTCACGCGCCTCTTTTTAATCCGGCTACGTTGCAGCCTTGCGCCAAAGAGGAACTGTCGCAAATTTTTTGCGCGGCATGCGTCGAACAAGAACTGGACGAAACAAACGAATGGATTGAAATTCCGACGGGGATTCGAGAGTTTTATAAGACCTTCCGTCCGTCTCCGTTGGCGCGCGCTTATTTTTTGGAGCGGCTACTGGATACGCCTGCGGAGATTTATTATAAATTCGAGGGAAGTAATGCGTCCGGTTCGCATAAATTGAACTCTGCGGCTGCGCAAGCGTATTATGCGAAAGAGCAAGGGCTTACGTCTGTTGCGACCGAAACGGGCGCAGGGCAATGGGGAACGGCTTTGTCGATGGCGGCGGCGTTTTTTGGGTTGAAATTAGACGTTTTCATGGTTAAAACTTCTTATGAGCAAAAGCCTTATCGAAAAGAGGTTATGAAAACGTACGGCGCGAACGTCTTTGCTTCTCCGTCCGAAACGACGGCGGCAGGAAGGAAAATTCTTGAAAAATTCCCCGGAACGGGAGGTTCGCTCGGCTGTGCGATTGCGGAGGCGGTAGAAAAAGCTTCCGTTACCCCTCGTTGCCGTTACGTGTTGGGGAGCGTTTTGGATCACGTTCTGCTCCACCAAATCAAAATAATCCGAACTTTTACGGCGTAATTGTAACGCGCGAATGGTTCGGATTTATTTTATCTATATAAAACTTTTACGGCGGCGGAGAATTCCGTCGCCTTTTCGTATGCGTTATTGATTGAAAAATATATTGAAAGATGATATAATAATATAAAATCTAAAATAAATAGGATTAACTATGCA
>CAYXWN010000050.1:0-8273 GCA_964468815.1 uncultured Clostridia bacterium
TTTCTATGGTGGACGCGGAAAATCTTCGCCGCGCGTGCAAGGTGCACCCGATTCACACGGTTGAAATGGAATATTCTCTTATAGAAAGAGGCATTGAAGACGAATTGATTGCGGCGGCGCAAGAGTTAGGCGTGAATTTTGAATCAAGACGGCGTTAGCGCGTACGTTATTGTTAATTTCGGAGAAACTACGAGAAATCTTTCAGCCGACGTTCGCATTTCGTTTAAGAAAGCCGATTGCGTAAGGGAATATCGTTCGGGCGAGACTTCGGATAAAGACGTAAAAGGCGGTTATGCCTTAAATTTAGAGGCAGGGGAAGGCGTTTTTATTATTCCGTATCAAAAATAACGCAAGGAGCGAACTTTTGACCGATTGTCTCCATTTGAAGAAGTTTTCTTATATCGGTGACGCATAGATCGTCACACAAAGTATTTTAAGGACGTTGCGTTTTATAAGCAGTAAAAAAGAAACGAGAACTTGGACGTAAAAAATCCAAGTTCTTTATTAAAACGAGATAAAAACATATATAATCGCAAAGAATTTGGGCATCAGGAAGCAGGTATTGTGGGGTCCGGACGCGGAGAACAAATGCTTGTTTTTCGACTCTTTCGGATAGAAAAACTTGGTTTTATATAGTAATTAAGATTCCTAACAGGAAAGAAACTATATTAGCGAAAGCAGTTATTACAGCATTATCTCAACTACCGAATGGAGTTGTAAAAACAATAACTCGCGACAGAGGATCGGAATTTGAAAATTTGAGAGAAATAGAAAGCTCGTTGAATTGAAAAATGTATTTTGCCGATCCGTATTGTGCTTGACAGAAAGGAACGAACAAAAATTTAAACGGGCTTTTGAGAGAGTTTTTCCTAAAAGGACGCAATCTTTCTCGTGTTTCTCCTAAAACGTTCGAAAAAATCTGGCGTTAATTAACGCTAGTCCGAAAAATGTTCTCAAATTCCCAAAATCACAAGATTTATTTGAATTTTTTCTTGAAAAGTGTTGCTATTAGTTTGAGAATTCACCTAAAACGGCAAGGCAACGTACAGTAATGTACGTTGCCTTGCCGTTTTTGAAAGATAAAGTTGGTCTTCCCGGCGAGGCTCGAACTCACATCGGCCGCTTAGGAGGCGGCTGCGTTATCCCGTTACGCTACGGAAAGTTTTTTGTGTTTTTGCACTTAAAAGAAACACTTTTGTTTTATTATATATGATTTTTCAAGACTTGTCAATTTAAAAAAGACTTTTTCGGAAAAACCGTAAGTGTTATAAATTTATGAAAAATAGGCACGTTCGCTTGACGATGGTAATTTGGGAAGTTTATAATAGTTAAAAAAGAGGATAAGGGGCTTTTCTGTTCGTATTCGGTTTTTGGGTAATATTACACGAGGTCTTAAAAAAGAAAAAAGACCTCCTAAGAGGTCGATTTTGCACACACTGTGCGATCGGCGGTCGCCGACGATTAGAGTTTCCTTTTATTTGAACTCGTAGTGTAATTTATAAGGGACATAAACTACATTTTTATTATAATGAATAAGGGAGGAATTGTCAAGTGAAAGAGCAAAATTATTTTGTCGGATTTGATATGGGAACAAATTCGGTGGGCTATGCCGTAACGAACGAAAATTACGAGTTGTGTAAATTTAATGGTGAGCCGATGTGGGGAGCAACTCTTTTCGACGAAGCAAACTCTGCAAAAGAGCGTCGGGCGGTTCGTTCTGCGAGAAGACGGCTTGATCGTCGGCAGCAGCGCGTGCGGCTTGTACAAGAGTTGTTTGCGGAAGAAATAGGAAAAATCGACGATGGTTTTTTCAGAAGAATAAAGGAAAGTTATCTTTATCCCGAGGAGAAGGAAGATAAAGTTCGCATTTTCGATACGTACGAAAAGCAGAGGGAATATGCGCACAAATTTCCTACGATTCATCATCTTATCGTCGAATTGATGGATCATGCCGAGCCGCATGACGTAAGGCTTGTATATCTTGCTTGTGCGTGGCTTGTTGCGCACAGAGGGCATTTTCTCAGCGAGGTGGACAAGGATAATCTTTCCGCCGTTACCGATTTTAAGAGCGTATTCGATGCGTTAGAAAAGTTTATTTGCCACGATGAATATGCGTTGCCTTGGAAAGAGAACGTAAATCTTTCCGAGGTTGAGGCTGCATTGAAATCAAAAGACGGCATAACGAAAAAGACGAAGCGCTTAACCGAGGCTTTGTTCGGCGTCGGGAAATCCGCTCCGAAGAAAAAGACAGAAGACTATGAGTACAATTTCGCGCTTCTTATGAAGTTGCTTTGCGGCGGAACGGTCGCGCTGAAAGATTTATTTGACAAGGAAGAATATGCCGAACTTGAAGGAAAAAACGTCGCCTTGAATATTGATGACGAAAAATGGGAAAAGGTTTTTCAAACAGTAGAGGAAGATGATGCGACGCTGTTGCGTTTGGCAAAGCAGATTTACGATTGGTCTGTATTAGTTGACGTATTAAAGAGCGAACAGACGATTTCAAAAGCAAAAGTAAAGACTTACGAAACGCATAAAAGGGACTTAAAAGAGTTAAAGTTTTTTATAAGAAAGTATGCGCCGAAAAAGTATTTAGAAGTTTTTCGTTCGCAAAAAGAAGAGAGTAATTACGTTTCTTACGTAAAGAAAAACAAGGCGAAAAGCGATTCGGGTAATAAAGACGAAAGTTCGAAAAAACTACCGAATAAGGCTGATTTTTGCAAGTACGTTTTTTCTATTGTGAAATCCTTTCAAGTCGACGAGGGCGATAAGGCGCGGTACGCCGATATGATTGCTCGCTTAGAAACGAACGACTTTATGCCGAAACAAGTAGACGGGGATAACCGTGTTATTCCGTATCAATTGTATTGGCATGAGTTAAAAACGATATTGAATAACGCCCAAAATTATCTCGCGTTTTTAGAGAAAACGGACGAGGACGGTATTACTTGCGCAGAAAAAATACTGTCCGTATTTGAATTTAGAGTGCCTTATTACGTCGGTCCGTTAAAGGAGAGTCGTAACAAGAAGTACAATCATTGGATGGTTCGGAAAGAGGACGGTGTTATCTATCCGTGGAACTTTCAAAATAAAGTGGATTTAGACGCTAGCGAAAGGGAATTTATAGCGAGAATGACCAATACGTGTACGTATCTGCCGAGGGAAGACGTTTTGCCTAAAAATTCGTTGGTTTATTGCTCGTATGAAGTCTTGAACGAAATCAATAATATAAGCGTCAACGGTAAAAAAATCTCAGTCGACGCAAAACAGGGGATTTATAACGAATTGTTTATGCGGAGAGCAAAAGTCACCAAGAAAGCAATTCGTGACTATCTTATCGCGAACAATTGCATGGACAAAAACGACGTTATATCCGGTGTCGACGATACTATAAAATCTTCATTAAAGCCCTATCATTGTTTCAAAAGACTGGTTGAGAATAAAACGTTGACCTATGCGGATGCCGAAGAAATTATTAAGCGCGCTACTTATTCGGAGGATACTTCGCGTTTTTTGCGGTGGGTGAGAGAAAAATATCCGAATTTGACCGAAGCGGATATAAAGCATATTGTTTCGCAAAAATTCAAGGAATTTGGCCGTTTATCGCGCGCGTTGTTGTGCGATATTAACGAGATTGATCCCGAAACGGGCGAATGTGTAAGCATTATTCGCAAAATGTGGAAAACGAACTACAATTTGATGCAACTTTTATCCGATCGCTTCTTATTTAAGAAGAGTATCGACGAAAAGGTTGCGGAGTATTACGGTAACGAGAAGAAAAGTCTTTTCGATATGTTTGACGAAATGAGCGTTCCAAATGACGTAAAACGCTCTATCATTCGCGCTTTGGATATCTTGAAAGACATCGTTAAAGTGCAAAAACGTGCGCCGAAAAAGATTTTTATTGAAATGGCGCGCGGAACGAAAGAGGATCAAAAGAAAGGTCGAACGACTTCTCGTTTGGCGCAAATCAAGGAATTCTATAAAAAGTTGCAAACGAAGAAGTGCGCGAACTTGAAAGAAAACTTGACGAATGGGGTGATTCTGCCGTCAATAAACTGCAAAGCGATAAGGTGTTTTTGTACTTTATTCAGTTTGGGAGATGTCTGTATACAGGCGAATCGCTTAAAATCGAATCGGTTCTGTCGAATAACGATTGTTATAATATCGACCATATATATCCGCGTTGCTTTGTAAAGGACGATAGTGTTATAAATAATAAAGTATGCGCGCTTATTTTTCGGATGAAGATATGTCGTATTTCGTCGAAAGCGTTTGTTTACACGATTTTAAGGTTCTTCTTATCGAGGGGGCGTCGCTTTCCGTATTAAAAGACGTCAAACGTTACACGATAGATTGTGACCTATGTGAATTTTAACTTGATTTATATCAAAACTATGTGCTATAATACAAGCGAACAAACTTGCTAGCAAGGGGTTGCGAGCGCCGCCGTATAGTAAGGCGAGGCGCTTATTCGCCAAGGCGAATAAGGGAAAAGCATTACTCATCGAAAGATGTTTTTTATTGTGTTTTAAGTCCGTTTTTTACGTTACTTTCGGCAATTCGTAGTATTGTTCCTCAAATGATTCGAGATTTGAGGTTTGAGAGTAGTGTGATTTCATAAGGGGCTTAAACTATATTCAATATCTTTACAGCAGGACTCTAGTTTGAGAGTAGTGTGATTTCATAAGGGGCTTAAACAGATATAAACGGAGATATAAAAAGCGATGAGTTTGAGAGTAGTGTGATTTCATAAGGGGCTTAAACAACAACCACAGAAGATAACTTGGCAGAATAGTTTGAGAGTAGTGTGATTTCATAAGGGGCTTAAACTTCCGTTGCCAATTGGGAATTGGGTATTTGGTTTGAGAGTAGTGTGATTTCATAAGGGGCTTAAACGTAATGCTCGCACATAACAAATGCTTTATCGTTTGAGAGTAGTGTAATTTCATAAGGGGCTTAAACTCTTCAGGTCCCTCGAGAGCCTCATACTTGTTTGAGAGTAATGTAATTTATAAGGGGCTCAAACGAATTGATTATTTTTACGGAATCGTTAAGTAAAAATAATCTCTCGTAAAAATAAATCAAAACAGGTAAGAGGATCTACTTGCTTAAAAAAGAAAAACGAACTCAATCAAATATGAGTTCGTTTTCTCTATGTGGTGGGCAGTGGCTGAAAATGCTCGAACTCACAGTATAAGAAGAAGCGGAGTTTTTCGCTAATTCTATCTGTTTTTCGGTGCGAATAGTTGTTTCTTTCGTTCGTTTAGGACGGTCTACGTCATCGGTAAACGTATACGTTATTACAATCTCGTCATCATATAAAATCACTTCGCTAATAAAGGTATTTACAATCAGTTTCCGCACCTTTATATCGTCCGTGTTTTCAAACACGAATTTACTCAAATACATCTCTATCTGCTCGACGGTTAAGTAAGTGTAACTGCGGGCTTTTTCTTTTGCAATTTCAAATTCAAGACTCGTAACCTCTTTTTCAAGTTCGGTAAGTCGCGTTTTGGTTACTTCGGTAATAATGCCTTGCTCGATAGCCTTGACTATATTGTTCTGTGCTTTTACGGCTTCTTTCAATTTTCTCTCCAACAATTTTAACGCCGTATTATCTGCCGTTTCGGTTTTGTGAGCATTGTAAATGCTTTCGGCAACATTATGTATCGCAAATACGCTTTTCAGCATTTCGGATGTTGCCCGAATAACCATATCTTCCAAAAATTGCTTTTGTATGGGTTTTGTCGTGCATTGCACCTTTCTGCGCTGTTTGGACTGACAAGCATAATAGTAGTGGACGGCTCCCGTCTTGCTTGTTCCGCTGATACCGATCATACGGTGTTTACAGTTTCCGCATATCAACTTCCCGGATAAAACAAAGTCGAATATCTCTTTTTTTCGACTCGGCGCAATCTTGTTTTCGTCGTTAATGGCACACACCGCCTGCCAGACTTCGTCCGTAATAATCCGCGGAAAAATTTTATCGTAAACAATGCCTTGATGTTCCACAATGCCGGTGTAACGCTTATCGTGGAAAAGGCTGTATAAATACTTTTCTCCTATGGGCATACCGTTTTTGCGACGGTAGCCTTTTTCTTTGAACATTTTTATGATTGCAACGGCTTTATATCCCTGTGCATACTTGGTAAACGCCTCGCGGATAATGTTTGCCTCGTACTCGTTTATGATACACTTTTTATCTACTACGTCATATCCGAATACGGGTTTGCCGCCCGTTGTCTGACCTTTCGTCCAACTTTCTTTCAAGCCCTCGGTTTATCTTCTGCGCAAGTTCTGCCGAATAGTATTGGTTCATACCTTCCAAAAGGCTTTCCAAGATAATTCCTTCCGGGCTGTCGGGAATGTTTTCCATAGCCGACACAAGTTTTACTCCGTTTTCTTTCAAGGTGTGTTTATGTATCGTCGTTTCATACTTATCTCTTGAAAATCTATCCAACTTGTAAACAAGCACGACTTCCCACTGATGTTTTGCGCTGTCCTTTAACATACGTTGAAAGTCGGGGCGCATATCGTTCGTCCCGGTCATTGCGCGGTCGATATAAGTATCGACTATAAGAATGTCGTTGCTTTGGGCATATTCCCGGCATACACGAAGTTGCCCCTCGATAGATTGCTCAGTTTGGCTATCGCTGCTGTATCTCGCATAAATTACTGCTTTCCGCATTGATTTTAACTCCTTTAACTTATTTTTTGTCTTTCGACGGAAACCGAACAATCCGATTTTGGCGAACGTTGCAAGGAATAAGTAAAAAATATAGGGCGATTTTTTGTATCTTTATAGTCCTCACTATATTTTTTACCCTTGCAACGGCTTGATTTGTGTCGGAACAATAAATGTTGCAAGACCGAAATCGGATAGGCTTTCCGCGAGAAAGAAAAAATCGTCTTGTTTCTTTCTTGTCCACAAGATTACGAGTTAAAGTCGCAAAATCCTTGCGAGTTCAAGGGTTAAAATCTATCTGAAAAATTATTAGGAGAGTAAAAAAATGAAATACAGTGAATGGCTTAATATATGGCTGGAAAATTACATAAAACCGGGTAGCAAGGAGCGGACGTATATCCGTTACGGACAACTTATCCGCACGCATATTGCGCCCCAAATAGGTGAAACCGACGTAAACGACCTGACTCCTATCGTGTTGCAATCGTTCGTAACGGAATTATTGAACAACGGTAACGAAAAAACGGGTAAAGGTTTATCTGCAAATACGGTAAATGCCGTAATTTCGGTAATGCAAAACTCATTGCGGACGGCGCACTTGCTCGGTTATGCAAAAGAATACACGGCAAATATGATAAAACGCCCCAAGTTAAAGGAGCGTAAAATAGAGTGTTTCACTCTCGCCGAGCAAAAGAAAATAGAGACTGCTGTTTTTGAAAGCAAAAAGACAAAATTGTTCGGTATTGTTTTGTGTCTATATTCCGGGCTTCGTATCGGAGAGCTGATTGCCCTGCAATGGAAAGACATCGACTTTGCAAAAGGCTTGCTGACGGTTTCTCGCTCTTGCCACGACACGAGCGGCGGAATCGTTTTCGATGAGCCGAAAACCGCCACGTCAAGGCGAATAATACCCTTGCCGAAACAGTTGCTCCCAAAGTTGAAAAGCATAAAGAAAAGCAGTAATTCGGACTTCGTCGTGTCGGTAGGCGGTAACACTGTTTCGGTGCGCTCCTACCAACGAAGCTTTGAATTACTGCTTAAAAGGCTGAATATGGGTCATCGCGGTTTTCATTCGCTGCGACATACGTTCGCCACTCGCGCGTTAGAGTGCGGAATGGACGTAAAAACCCTGTCCGAAATACTTGGTCACAAGAACCCGACGATTACGCTAAACCGCTACGCGCATTCGCTTTTGGAGCATAAGTCCGCAATGATGAATCGCCTCGGAAAACTGCTGTAAAATGTACATAAAATATTACATTTGATGCACAATAATATTTTTACTACAATATATTGTTAAAAATAGAACAACAAACACAATATATAGTATAAATCCAGCACTTTAAAATTTAATTTGTCCACCATATGTCCACGTTTTTTCGACTGCGTGGACAAAATTTTATTTATAAAGCTGAAATTTTTTACTTATCTTGTGGGCAATGTCGTCGGGTAGTGGGGCAAAACCGACGCAAGTTAAAATTCTGCCAACACCGTTTTCATCGTATTCTTCTGGTTCCAATTCTGTTAGGCATTTTGGCGCACCAAAATACCAAGCGCAATAGCCTGTTTTCTTAAATTTTTCGCC
>CAYXWN010000051.1:0-8043 GCA_964468815.1 uncultured Clostridia bacterium
CCGAACACTATTCCAACAAAGAATAAGTGGTTCGGATTATACTCTAATGGTGGAGATAAGCGGGATCGAACCGCTGACCTATGCGTTGCGAACGCATCGCTCTACCAACTGAGCCATATCCCCTTGCGCATTTTATAATAACATATTTTTTTGATCTTTGCAACTGTTTTTTTGAGAAATTTTAAGATTTCCGAATATTTTTCTTGCGAGTTAGCCTTTTGCTGCGATAGGGTGAGTGAGAGAATTGTTTTTTCTTGATTTTTTGTTTGAAAAAAGCGTTTTTTTTTCGTTTTATGCTTGATAAAAGAAATTGAATATGGTAAAATCTTTTCAAAGAAAAGAATTTGCGAGGTGGCAAAATGAAAAACGTATTCGATACACTAAAAGAACGCGGTTTTATCAAACAAACCGTATATGAGGAAGAATTGTATCGACTGTTGGGGAGTGAATCGGTTTCTTTTTACGTCGGGTTTGATCCGACGGCGGATAGTCTTCATATCGGACATTATATTCCCATTATGGCGATGGCGCACATGCAACGTGCTGGGCATCGTCCGATCGCTCTTTTGGGGGGAGGAACGGGAATGATCGGTGATCCGTCGGGAAGAACGGATATGCGTTCTATGATGACGAAAGAAACGATCGCGCATAACGTCGCTTGCTTCCGCGAGCAAATGTCGCGTTTTATTACCTTTGAGGGAGAGAACGCGGCTATCATGGTTAACAACGGCGATTGGTTGTTAAATCTCAATTATATAGACTTTTTGCGTGATGTCGGCGTTCATTTTTCGGTCAATCGGATGTTGACGGCGGAGTGTTTTAAGTCGAGAATGGAACGCGGTTTGTCTTTTTTGGAATTCAACTATATGCTCATGCAGGGGTATGATTTCTTGCGATTGCATCAAGATTACGGTTGTAAACTGCAAATGGGCGGCGACGATCAGTGGAGCAATATGCTTGCCGGGGCGGATTTGATTCGCCGTAAGGAAGGTAAGCCTGCTTATGCCATGACGTTTACGCTTCTTTTAACTGGTGAAGGCAAGAAGATGGGAAAGACTGCAAAGGGCGCGTTATGGCTGGATGAAAACAAGACGTCGCCGTATGAGTTCTACCAATATTTCCGTAACGTAGAGGACGTTAAAGTCAACGAGTGTATGCGACTTTTGACGTTTATGGATTTAGAAGAGATCAACGAGTTGACTGCGCACATGGACGAGCGCATGAACGCGGCAAAGGAACGCCTTGCATTCGAGGTAACAAAACTCGTTCACGGAGAAGAAAAGTCGCTTGCCGCACAACGCCAAGCAAGAGCGGCGTTCGGCGGCGGTTCGGCGGAAGATATGCCGTCCGTGACGATTGCAAAGGATACCGCTACGGTTGCGGACGCGTTGGTTTTATGCGGACAAGCAAAATCGAAGGGCGAAGCGAAGCGATTGATCGAGGGCGGCGGCGTTATGGTTGACGATCAAAAAATCGCGGACGCATTCTGTTCGTTGGACTTTGTCAGAGAAAAGGGTGAATTTGTTTTGCACAAGGGGAAAAAGGTGCATATTAAAGTAACGCTCGCATAAATGAAAGAGAGTTATCTTAGCGTTTCGGGAGAGTTTGAAAATCTTACGATCATCGAGCGTTCAAAATTTATCTGTCATTTGCGCGGCGTGCGTGACGAAGAGGAAGCAAAAAATTTTATTGCGGAAATTCGGAAAAAGCACGCGCTTGCAACGCATAATTGCTATGCGTTCGTTGCCGATTCGCTTGGGAATGTCATGAAATATTCGGACGACGGCGAGCCGCAGGGCACGGCAGGTTTGCCGATGCTCGAAGTATTGAAAAATCGGAAAATTTTTCATACGGCGGCGGTGGTAACGCGTTATTTCGGCGGAATTAAACTAGGCGCAGGCGGCTTGGTGCGCGCATATGCAGACAGCGTGGCTCGTGCATTGGACGGTGCTTCCGTGGTGTTGAATCGCTTGGTAAAGGCAGGAACGTTGGTGTTGTCCTACGAGCAATATCCGAAATTTTTGCAATTGGCGGAGCGTGAACCGATTCGGGTTGAGCGGACGGATTTTTCAAACGAGGTTTTGCTGACGATTGCTGTTCCGATACGGGAATACGAGTCGTTTTGCGCTCGTTTGACCGAATATTTTTGGGGAAAAGTTTCTTTTTCGGCAGATACCGAACGGTATTCCGTTTTTTCGGAGGGGACATGGCGGTAATTACGGCAATTACGGCGCAGGTAAAGAAGAAAGACCGTTGCAATATTTATGTCGATCATACGTTTTATTGCGGATTGCAGACCGAAACGGTCTTGCAGTATCGGTTAAAGGTTGGTTCTGCCGTTACGGCGGAAGAGTTGGAGCATATTCAGTTAGAGAGCGAGCGGTTAAAGGCATTTGACCGTTCGCTTGATTATCTGTCGAAATCTCCCAAAACGAGAAAGCAGATAGCGGAATATCTGAAAGGAAAGGGCTATCTTGACGCGGTGATTTCGTATTGTTTGGAAAAATTGGATTATTACGGTTATGTTGACGACGCCGCATATGCAAAGGCGTACGTCGCGGCATACGTCGGCAAAAAGGGTGAACTTCTGCTTCGCAACGAATTGCGAGCAAAGGGGTGTGCCGACGACGTCGTTGCTTGCGCGTTGGCAGAAACCGAAAATCGGCAACTTGACGGGGCGATCGAGATCGCAAAAAAATATTGTGCGAAAAAGACGGGTGATCCGTCTGCAATCCGCAAAACCTACCGGTACTTGCTTTCAAAGGGGTATTCTTACGAAATTTGCAAGCAGGCGATCGGTGCGATCGGGGAGGAACAATGCGAAGAATTTTAACCGTTGCGGAAATGCGCGAGAGCGACCGCTACACCATCGACTGTTTGGGAATCCCGGAAGACGAGTTAATTCGGCGTGCCGGCGAGGCGCTTGCTTCCGTGATCGAAAAAAAATTTCGCGGCGGACGGATTTTATTCGTTTGCGGAAAGGGGAATAACGGAAAGGACGGTTTAGCCGCGGCAGATTATCTGCAATCC
The DNA here is from genome assembly GCA_964468815.1 of uncultured Clostridia bacterium. Taxonomy (GTDB): domain Bacteria; phylum Bacillota; class Clostridia; order Christensenellales; family Borkfalkiaceae; genus UMGS621. Next base: position 3,031 of record CAYXWN010000051.1, read on the forward strand.
GTTCACGGGTTTCGCGTGGCGGTTTTTCGTGCGGACGAATCCGAAACGGGGGTATTTCAAGGCGTATACGATATTATCGTAGACTGTTTGTTCGGCGTTGGGTTGAACCGTTCGCCCGAGGGAAAGTATCGCGCGTGTATTCAAGCGATCAATGATTCGGGCGCTTATGTTATTGCTTGCGACATTGCGAGCGGCTTAAATGCGGATAACGGGCTTCCGATGGAATGTGCGGTAAAGGCGAAAATGACCGTCGCGATGCAAGAATTAAAATACGGGCATCTTTTGAACGACGGAATGGATTATTCTGGCAATACCCGTGCCGTCGATATCGGAATTAGCCAATGGGGAGATCAATACGGCTATTGTTTGGACAGGGAGGATGTAAAGGAGTTTTTCCCCGATCGGAAACGCAACGTACACAAGGGCGCGTTCGGAAAAGCGTGTTTAATCGGCGGTAGTTTGCCTTTTTCGGGGGCTGCGCTGTTGGCGGAAAGCGGACTTGCCGCTTTGAAAATGGGAACGGGTTATACCAATTTGGCTGTTCCCGAAAGCCTTTATTCTTGTTATGCGGGTAGAACTGCGGAATGTACACTTTCGATACTTCCGGATGACGGCAAGTATTTGTGCTTTGATGCGGTGGCGTTGGATCTGCTTTGCGACCGTTATCAAGCAATTGCTGTCGGAATGGGAATGTGTGTTACCGAAGATACGGTAAAAATCATTTCTTATTTGATTTCGCATTTTCGAGGAAAGTTGATTATTGATGCGGACGGTTTGAACGCGCTTGCGACGTGCGGCGCGGATTGGTCGAAGAATCGCGTCGGAGAGATTTTGCTGACGCCTCACGTCGGGGAGTTTGCTCGCTTGACGGGAAGAAAGGCTTGCGACCTTATAGAAAACGGCGTGGAATACGCAAAAGAATTTGCCAAGAGGCATGGAGTAACCGTTTTGCTGAAAAGTTGTGCCTCCGTTATTACGGACGGCGTTCGCGTATGCGTCAACGTCGAGGGAAGTGCGGGTATGGCGAAAGGGGGAAGCGGTGACGTCCTTTCGGGCTTTCTTGCCGGTTTGGCTGCGCGCGGACTTTCGCCGTTTGACGCCGCTTCGGTTGGAAGTTGGATTATGGGAAAAGCGGGAAAAACTGCGGAAGAAAAATTGACCGTTTACGCCATGACTCCATCCGACGTCGTGCGAGAGGTCGGATCGGTTATCCGTTCGGTTATGGAATAAAAGAGAGGAAATATGAGCATCAATCAAAGAATGTATGCGTTGGGGAATCAACGGTCGGTTATTCGGGAGATTTTTGAATATGCAAACGTCAGAAAACGAGAGATCGGGGAAGAGAACGTCTATGACTTTTCCCTCGGGAATCCGTCCGTTTCTCCGCCCGAATCCGTAAAAGAGGCGATCTTGTCTTTGTCGAAAAACGAGAACCCGATTAAACTTCACGGTTATACTTCCGCGCAGGGAGATTATTCGGTCAGAAAACGGATTTCCGATCATCTTTATGCCACACATAATTACGTAGTTTCGCCTGATTTTATCTATATGACGGCAGGTGCGGCGGCTTCGCTGTCCGCGTGCCTTTCGGGACTTTTAGAAGATGGTGAGGAGTGCGTTGTGTTTGCTCCCTTTTTTCCGGAGTATCGCGTTTTTGTGGAGAATGCGAGAGGGAAATTGGTCGTTTCCGCGCCGGATCGTGCGACCTTTCAAATAGATTTTGACGACTTTGAGCAAAAACTGACCGCGCGTACCAAAGCGGTGGTCGTCAATTCTCCCAATAATCCGAGCGGCGTCGTTTACACGGAAGAAAACGTTCGCAAACTTGCGGCATTGTTGACGAAAAAGCAGGCGGAATACGGGCATCCCATCTATTTGATTTCGGACGAACCTTATCGCGAACTTGTTTACGGCGGAGTAACTGTTCCGTTTTTGCCGCACTATTATAAAAATACGTTGATTTGTTATTCTTATTCCAAAACGCTTTCGTTGCCCGGGGAAAGGATCGGTTACGTTATGGTATCGCCGCAGGCGGAGGACGCACAGGCTGTTTATTATGCCGTTTTGGGAGCAGGAAGATCGCTTGGGTACGTTTGCGCTCCCAGTCTTTTTCAGTTTGTCGTGCGAGAATGTGTCGATCAAATTTCCGATCTTTCCGTTTACGAACGGAACGGAAAACGATTATACGACGGATTGAGCGCACTTGGCTATCGCTGTATCCGTCCGGACGGTGCGTTCTATTTATTCGTAGAATCGCCCGAACCGTCCGCAACGGCGTTTTGCGAGCGGGCGAAAGGGTATGAGTTGCTCTTCGTTCCGTGCGACGGCTTCGGTGTTGAGGGATTCGTTCGGATTGCGTATTGCGTTTCGTCCGAGCAGATCGAGCACGCGCTTCCTTCGTTCGAGAAATTAATACGGGAATATCGTTGAACCGCCGTATATTTTGGCGGAAACGTTTAAAAAGATAAAAAAGACCGTTTTCTCTTTGGAGTTTTCTTCCGAGAGAAAGCAGCCTTTTTGTTTTTTAAACAAGTTCTAATTTGCGGTAATTGAATTTTACGACCGTCGTTTCGAGCGGTGCCGTCTTTGTCTTTTGTTCGATTTCTTCCGTTTTGATTTCAACCGCGTCGAGATCGAGTTCTAAAATACGGTTTTGATCGTCGATCAAGAATTTTTTTCCGTGTAACGTCTTTGTTTCCACTAAAACGTTGCAAGAAAACTGAATAAGATTATTGTCGTTGTCAATGATTTTTCCTTTCAAATCGACGTAATTCGTAATGTCGTCTAAGGAATAGCAAGTAAAATTGCGGCAGTTTTTTTCAAAAATTTGCTTCGGGGTGAAAATGACGTCCGAAACCTTATCGAGAAACCCCATAAGATACCTCCGTGTTTTTATCTGTTTTTATATTATTATACCATTTTTGCGAAAAATGTCAACGGCTGTCTTGACCTTTTGGAAAAAGCGTGCTAAAATCATGGTATGAGAATGAGAAAGAAGAAACATCTTGATGAACGCCTTTCGGCAGTCGGCGATTTTATAATCGTTTCGGAAGAAAAGGGATTCTATTATGATTCCGCACGTGATCGACAGCAGTGGATTGATTTGAAATCTGTTTTCGGAAATCGCCCCGTCGATTTGGAGATCGGTTGCGGAAAAGGGGCTTTTATTGACGCGATGGCGGAAAAATATTCGGACGCCGCTTTTTTGGCTGTGGAACGGATCGGAAACGTAATTGTGTGTGCCGCGGAACGTGCGAAGGAGCAAGGGAGAAGCAACGTGCGCTTTCTCAACGTTAGCGCGGAAAATCTTTTATATTGGATTCCTCCGCACTCGATTCGCACGGTTTATCTTAATTTTTCTTGTCCGTATCCCAAAAAGACTTACGCGAATCACCGTTTGACGCATCCTAAATTTTTAGAGATTTATCGGTCGATTTTATCCGAAAACGGGCGAATCGTTCAAAAGACGGATAATCGGGATTTTTTCGAATATTCGTTGGAATCTTATTCCGCTTGCGGTTATCGGGTAGATTTTGTTACGGAAGATTTGCATGGTTCGTCCGTTTCAAGTATTCCGACCGAATACGAAGAAAAATTCGTCCGAGAGGGAAAACCCATTTATTATGCCGAAATTTCTTTAAAAAATGATTCAAACGCTTGACAATACGAGAAAAAATAATTATAATAATGATAATTGTTATTATTTAGGAGCTGTTATGCGTTATTCTCGACAGAGAGAACTTATTTTGAATCTCGTAAAATCGAGTTGCGAGCACCCCACGGCAGAGGACGTTTACGAGCAAGCGAAGCGAATCGAGCCTTCGCTCAGTTTAGGTACGGTTTACCGTAACTTAAAGAACCTTGCCGACGGCGGAGTCGTTACGACGTTGGAAACGATGGACAAAAGAGTTCATTACGACGGGAATTTGCAATCGCACCGCCACTTTATCTGTAAAAAATGCGGTAAGATCGTCGATCTTTTTGTTTCAGCCGAAATCCCGAAAGAACTTTCGGATATGGGGCTTACGGTAGAGGATGAGAAGTGCATTTATTACGGTATTTGCGGCGATTGCATGAAATAACGAGATACGGTCAAAATAATATATTATAATGGAAGGAGATAAAATTATGAAAAAGTATGTTTGCCAAATCTGCGGTTACGTTCACGAAGGGGACAGCGCACCCGAATTTTGCCCCCAATGCAAAGCGCCTGCTTCTAAGTTTACGGAAGTCGTTGAAAACGAAAGAGCATGGGCTGCCGAGCATGTTGTCGGCGTCGCTCAGGGTGTCGATCCTGAAATTATCGAGGGATTGAGAATGAATTTCACCGGTGAATGTACCGAAGTGGGAATGTATCTTGCGATGGCGAGAGTCGCACACAGAGAAGGGTATCCCGAAATCGGTCTTTATTGGGAAAAGGCTGCTTACGAAGAAGCCGAGCACGCTGCGAAGTTTGCGGAATTGTTGGGTGAGGTTGTAACCGATTCGACCAAGAAGAATCTCGAAATGAGAGTGGAAGCGGAAAACGGCGCGACGGCAGGCAAATTTGAACTTGCAAAGAAAGCGAAAGAACTCGGACTTGATGCGATTCACGACACGGTGCACGAAATGGCTCGTGACGAAGCGCGCCACGGCAAGGCGTTTGAAGGTCTTTTGAAAAGATATTTCAAATAAGAAAAAACAAAAACTAGAAAGAGCAGGCGAAAGCTTGCTCTTTTTTGACATTTATTATAACATTAGGTTGATTTATGCAAACGATAAAATATAAATTGGCGGACGGGAAAACGGTAGATATAGAAGTAAGCGACGAAGTCGCAGAAGTATACGATCAAATCGTGACTTATGAAAAGAAAGTTCATAGAAAAGAAACCCGTCGGCATAATTCTCTCGAATATATGCAAGACAAAGTCTTTGATTTTGCCGATGAAAACGGCAACGTGGAAGATACTTTGGAACGCGAGGCTAAATACGCCGAGGAATTAGAATACGACGAATTAGAATTTGCGCGCGAAG
>CAYXWN010000052.1:0-8038 GCA_964468815.1 uncultured Clostridia bacterium
TTCACAAATGATTTAATATTTAATTTTTGTCTAAACTTTGGGGTTCACATCATTTCGAGCAAATCGGCGGATCGATCGCCATAACGAACGACGCCGACGGGCGAAGCCTTCTTCTTCCCGTCATTCATGACGAGTCAACGCTCTTTCGCCTTGAACCGTTCGCCATCAGAACCAACCGCGGCGATGCTTTCACGTTTCTAGCATTTCTCGCGGCTGCTGACGGATTCGGCAACAATATCGCCAAAAGTATAAAAAGATACTATTTTTAAGGCTTAAACGGGGAAATTTTTGCGAATCGCTTGCAATTCTTCCCCATTTGCACTATAAAAAAATAAGTTTTTCGGAGGGTTTCAAATGCTTTTTTCGCAATTGTTTGTTTTTTCGGCTTTTCGCTTTTGGTGCTAATCGTCGCCATTTTCCTATTAATGGGAAAATACAAATAAACAGATACCGTTTTTCGTTATTTTTGAGTTTTTTCTCACGGCACGATTGCTATTGATATCCGCATAATTGAATCGACCGAAAGAAAAACAGACGATAGAGAGCGGCGGTGATTTTAAAAATGCCGTACAAAAAGCCGCGCAAGAATTTTGCGCGGCTTTTTCGCCAAACGGCGTTCGTTATGCTTCTTTCTTCTCGGCGGCGGCTCTTCTTCTTGCACGACGCTCTTCTTTCTTTTTCTCGATTTCCGCATCAATACGCGCGCGGGCAATATCCGTTACCTTTAACGCGGTGTTTAAGGACGCCTCGTCGCTGACTCTGATCTCAAACAACTTTTCCTTAATAAACTTATCGTTGCTGTTTTTCGCGTAAGCGTTCAACTGCTCGTTCGGAAGTTCAAATTTCAATAACAACTGCGATTTTCTGATCTGAATCCGAACCAAAAGGTTTCTGCCCTTGTAGTTGACCGTTTCGTATTTATTGGCGACGACCTCTTTCGTATCGCCAAACGTAGCAATATGCTCTTTTAATTGCTTGTAAAGTTCTTTTTGCTCGGCAGGAAGATCCTTTAATTGATCGGCATACCCAGCCTTTCCGACCTTTGCAAACACAACCGTATTTTCGTTGATCTCCACTGTCGGAACAGGTTCGGCAACGAGTTCTTCCTCTGTTTTTACAGGCTCGCAAGCGACGCTTGCAGGCTCGACGGCACAATCGGAAGCGACGGCACATTCGTCGCAGAGGCATTCGTTTTCCTCTTTCTTCTCTTTCGCGGGAGCGGCAATGCTTGCATACTCCTTCTTTGCCTTAATGACTTCAAGAACAAAATTCCCGACCGCAATCAACATAATCGCAGCCATCAAACACGTAAAAATTAACAAATACGTTTCCATAAAAACTTCTCCTTTTCAGCCTATTTGATATAATTGTACCTTGAAATTCGCTTTTTGTCAATATTTATCTCGTAATTTCATAAAAAAATTAAAAGTTTTTATAAAAAACGAACTTTCATCAATTATAATATAATTTTTTCGTTTGGTGACGCGGCTCGAACGTGAGATTCATGCCGAGTTTTTTCAGCGTCTTTTGGTCGATTGCGGACAAAATCACGCTAGAATGAAGTTCGCAACCGTTCAAATCAGAAAGACGATCGAGCGCGCGCTTTGCGTTCGGATTATTGACTGCGCAAATCGAAAGTGCCATCAAGGTTTCGTCCGTATGCAGCCGCGGATTGCGACTTCCCATAAAATTCACTTTCAACGCCTGCACCGGTTCGATAAACAACGGAGCGATCAACTGTTCCCGATCGTCGATTCCGGCAAGCATTTTTAAGGCATTCAAAAGCGCGGACGCGCTTGCGCCTAAAAACTCACCCGTTTTACCGGTCACGATGCGACCGTCGTTTAACTGAATCGCCACAGCCGGAGCACCCGTTTCCTCCGCCTTTTTCAAAGCCGGCAATACGACGGGACGACTCTGAGGATCTAAACCGAGTTGCTTTAATAAAAGTTCGATTTTACCCACTTCTTCTTTGGAAACCGTTCCCGTTGCCGCACCGCATTGCGCCGTATAATAGCGGCGAATGACCTCTTGTTCGGAAGCGCGGCGGCACACGTCGTCGTCCACGATACAATACCCTGCCATATTGACGCCCATATCCGTCGGCGAATGGTAGGGAGAATAGCCCAAAATTGATTGAAACATGGTATCGAGAACGGGGAAAATCTCTACGTCGCGATTGTAATTGACGGTCGTTATCCCGTACGTTTCAAGATGGAACGGATCAATCATATTAACGTCGTTCAAATCCGCCGTCGCCGCCTCGTACGCGATATTCACCGGGTGACGGAGAGGCAAATTCCAGATCGGGAACGTTTCGTATTTTGCATAGCCGGCGCGAATCCCCCGTTTATGCTCGTGGTAAAGTTGCGAAAGGCACGTAGCCATTTTTCCGCTTCCGGGACCAGGCGCGGTCACGACGACCAACGAACGTTCGGTTTCAATATATTCGTTCTTTCCGTACCCCTCGTCGCTGACGATCGTCGTAATGTCGGACGGGTAACCAGCTATCGTATAATGGCGATAACATTTTACGCCTAAAATTTCCAACTTTTTGCGGAACGCCTTTGCGGACGACTGTCCTGCGTAACGCGTCAACACCACGCTGCCGACGTACAACCCTCTTCCGCGGAAAAAGTCGATTAGACGCAAAACGTCCATATCGTACGAAATTCCCAAATCGCTGCGGAATTTATTGTTCTCGATATCCTCCGCACTTATGACGAGCACGATTTCCGCTTGCTCTTTCAATTGCATCAGCATCCGAATCTTACTGTCCGGCTGAAACCCCGGAAGAACGCGCGAAGCGTGATAATCGTCAATCAATTTTCCGCCGAATTCCAAGTAAAGTTTTCCGCCGAACTGCCCGATTCGTTCCAAAATCTTTTCCGATTGCAGTTTCAGGTATTTTTCGTTATCAAAACCTATCCCACACATTTGTAAAAGCCCTTCCCTTTCGTTCTCGCATATTGTACCAAATTTTCAGCCGTTCTGTCAATCTTATACGGATAAATATCCGTGTAAATATCCTTTCCAAAGAAATACGCGCCCCGAAAGTCCACTCTGCTTTCGGGACGCACGGCGTCTTTTTGAAAGGCGTTCGCAGCAAGCACTCAATCGCGCACCCCTCTTTTTCAATCACTCGATATCCGGTATCCGATTCTCTTCCCGATATTCTTCGGGAATGACCTTTTCTTCATACGTTACGTAATACTTTTTCCTTTCGATCGTATAGTAATTGACGAATTGCATGTTGACCAAAAAGAAAAAGGTCAAAGGCAAGGTCAGGATCAATCCGACGAAAAACGTAAAGATCGTAAACGAAAAGTTAATATAAAGAATCACCAAACAATAAACAAGATAGCCCGAAAACAACTTTCCGAATTGCCTGTCCGGGATCTCGAAAGATTTTTTCAACGCTTGTCCGACGGATAAGCGATCTGCAATCATCGCAGGCATAAAGCCGGATAAAAAAGTCAGTTTGATCGAACTTGCCAAAATCAAGAGGAACGCCGAAGCAACCACAGCCAATAATGGCGCGCTTTCAAACGCACACAGAAAAATCAACAAGCTAATGCCGCCGCCGGCGAAGAAGAACAGTAACGAAAACAACAGATCGACGACGGAAAACAGACACGCTTTTCCGAAATTCTTAAAAAGACTGACGATAAAACTCGGATGCGACATACTGGACATATGATCGTTCGTCAATTCGCCTATGGCATAATTGGAAAGCCCCATAAAAAACGAACAGAACAAATACAACACGGCAACCACGATGATCAAACCGTAAATTTTACTCATGTTCGCGGCAAAATACCCTTGACAAACAGCGAAATTATCCGCGAAAGCCGTACGCAATTCTTGCATTTCAACGCTTTCAAGCGGCATAAACACGCTTTTTAATACACCCCAACCGGTTGTCAATACGTCTCCGAGTTTGCTCTCTATCCAAATTTCGTTAATGTTCCCGTATAAGCACGCGAAGCCGATCAACAGCGTCACCGCAAGCACGATCAAACGGTAAAACAAGATTTTATAAGCGTTGCCGAAATTGGCGAACAACATTTTAAAAGCATTTCGAAATCTCAAAAGGATACCCCCTTAAACGGCAACTTCGACGCACGACGGTATCGTGACAATCATATTCATTTTACAATAAAATCGGTAAGAAATCAAATCTTTTTGCCGTTTTCGCAAAAAAAAGAATCATTTTCAAAATTTTCGCGAATTCTCAAAACGAAATTCCCCATCTTTTTCTTTTCCGTAAAAAGAAACTTTCCGGATATTTTATCCGTAGAACGTTCTTTTTTCCTTCTTTCAATTATACATTTTAAGCATGAATTGAAAAAACCGCTCTCTTTTGTCTTACAATAGTAGGCGCATCTATAAAAACGATTCAATACAAAAGGAGGCATTATGAAAACAAAAGAAGAATTAGGGGCGCGCTTAAAGAAATGTCGCCTGATGAACAAAATGACGCAAGCGGAGGTGGCGGAAATACTCGGCGTTGCGCAACCCGTCTATCAACGGTTTGAAAAAGGCGTTTACGAATGCAGTTACGCACAACTCTCCAAGTTGTGCGACATCTTCGACGTCAGCGCGGATTATATGCTCGGAAGAGATAATTACTCCTAACAATACTTTTTCTGTTTCGGCTTTGCAAAAACGCATACGCCGTCTATCAAAACTTAAAAAAGCACGCTCTTTCGCTTAATGCGAAACCGCGTGCTTTTTCGTTAAAATCGCCGAGAGCGCGACGGGCTATCCGTCGATCAAACTCTGCGTATGATTTAAGTCGTAATAAATACCTTTTTTCTCTAATAGTTCGGTATGCGTGCCGCGTTCCGCAACGCCGTCTTGCGTTAAAACGATAATCTCGTCTGCGTTGCGAACGGTCGAAAGACGGTGTGCGACGACAATGGTCGTACGCCCCTCGGACAATTCCGCCAACGAACGTTGAATGGAAAGTTCCGTCACGTTATCCAAAGCGGACGTCGCCTCGTCCAAGATCAGAACGGGCGGATTTTTCAGAAAGATCCGCGCAATGGAGATTCGCTGCCTCTGTCCGCCGGACAAACGAATCCCCCGTTCTCCCACGTACGTATGATAGCCGTTCGGCAGTCCGACGATAAAATCGTGAATATTCGCGCGTTTCGCCGCCTCGACGATCTGTTCGTCCGTTGCGTCCAAATCGCCGTAAGCGATGTTTTCCCGTACGGAACCGGCAAACAAAAAGACGTCCTGTGCGACGATTCCGACGTTCTTTCTGAGATCGTAACGGGATAAATCGCGAATATTGATTCCGTCAATGGAAATACTTCCTCCGTTGACTTCGTAAAAACGAGGAATTAAATGGCACAACGTGGTTTTTCCGCCGCCGGACGGACCGACTAACGCGAGGGTTTCTCCTGCTTTAACGGTAAGATCGAGATGAGAAATAACCCGTTCTCCCTCCCCGTCGTCCTCATGCGAGGGATAAGAAAAAGACACGTCCCGAAATTCGATCTCCCCTTTCAACCGTCCGACGGGAACGAGGTTTTTCGACTCTTCTTCGTCCGCCATATCCATGACCTCGCAAAAGCGAACGAATCCGGACGCACCTGCCGTAATCTGCTCGAAGATGGAAACCAAAGTTTTGATCGGCGAAATCAAGGTCGTAACGAACAAGATATATTCCGTCAGTTCAAATGCGTCGATCGTTCCGTAATAGAAAAACACGCCGCCGACTAAAAAGACCAAAAAATAAAGAAAATCCGCAAACACCTCCATGAGCGAATGGAATTTCGCCATTTCTTTATAAGCATTGCAGCGAGCAATCTGATACCGCTTATTAGAACGCTCGAATTTTTCGCTCTCATGCGATTCCGCCGTATAAGCGCGCGATATTCGCATACCCGAAATCGCGCTCTCCACTTCGCTGTTGATCGCGCTCTGCTCTACGCGCATTTTTTCAAACGCCTTTAACATCCCCTTGCGCGACAACACCGCAAACAACACGATTAAAGGAATGAAAACAAACAGAATCAACGTCAACCAAATATTGACGAAGCACAACGCGACGAACGCCCCCAAAATCGTAACGAGCGCAATGAACAAATCTTCCGGTCCGTGATGCGCAAGTTCGGAAATTTCAAACAAGTCGTTAATAAGGCGCGACATGATCGCCCCCGTCTTGTTTTCGTCAAAATAAGAAAAGGGCAAGCGTTGTAACTTTTTGAACATACGGCTGCGCATATCGCCTTGAATTCTCACCCCAAGCGAATGTCCCCAATAATCAATGACGTAAATCAATACGCATTTTATGAGATAAATTACCGCGAGCACAGCCGCCCATATAAACAAAAAGGAAAGCGTCGCGTCCGCGGCGTTTTCCGTATACATGCGCAAAACGTCTTTTGTCAAAATCGGATAAAAAACGTTGCAGATCGCCACAACAAACGAACAAATAATGTCCATTGCAAATAATTTTTTATGCGGCTTATAAAAAGAAAAAAATCTTCGAATCATCTTTCTTCCTTCTGTTCGGACTTCTGCGCCTTATGCTCCTCTTTCAGACGCTTTTTCCGCTCTTTTTTGCTTTCGACCGGTTCGATGTCCAAGCGTTTTTCCAAAACGCTCGGATCGTTTAATATTTTGCGCCACGCCTTTAAGGTTTGAACGAAATAAAAACCGTCGCAATAACGCTCGTCCATCGTAATACCGAGTTTCATGACCTTTCCGACCGCAAGCGCGCCGTTTTCCACGACGGGTTCAAGTTTTTCCTTTCCCATGCTGACAAACAATCCGACCGTTCCGAAATTATAAAGATGATGGAATACCCAATCGCCCTTGACCGATTTCAAATTCGTCAGATAAAAACTGGTATGGAAAGGACTTACTTTTAAGATAGAGCCGGGAATGATCCCGTGCTTGTCCATCCATTTTACCGTTCCGACCAAAAATTTAATTAAACCGTTCGGAACAGCCGTTAAAATTCCGGCAACTTTGGTAGAGCCGTTTTCTTTGTTGGCGGTAATCGCCTCGCGGATCGCCTGTTCCATCTTTTCTTTTACTTCAAAGACGCTCTCCTGCCCCGTAAAACGGATCTTTATCGTCAAATCGGGCGCGTCCTCTTTTAACGTCTGTTTGACCGTAAAAGACGCGTAAATTCCGTTTCTCTGGAAAATTCTGCCGTTCATAACGAAACGATTCAGTCGCGGTCGCGTTGCATACAAGCGCACGATACTCGCGATCATGACGTTCATATAATTAAAACTCACGCCGGTACGCGCATGAACGTCGTCGATCCAAGAATCGAACCCCTCCACGCGTTGCTCGATGACCGTATAATTCATGGCGTCCGAACGCTCATTCATGATATGCGGAACGATTTTATCAATGGGATCAATCCCCTTGACCTTAACGCCGTCGCTTCTTAAACCAAACATAAATACGAAACCTCCTTACCCTAAATGAAATTTTCTTTCGAGATCGCTTTTGATCACTTTTGCGCCGAATATCAGCGTCCCCAAAGCGGTAAGCCCCGAATATAAAATGTTGACGTTATTTAACAGCGTAAACGATTCGCTGAATCCGGCGAACACCAACACGACGGAAACGAGCGTCAACAACAAAAACATAATGAAAAAACCGCCGACGTAAAGATTTCTCGATCTCGATATCATCAAGATGAAAACCAAAACGGTGGTCGTCGCCAACATAATAGACGGCAACACGTACGGAATTAGCCAATCGCCCTTGCTGATAACCGTAACGGACAGCAACAAACAAAGAACCCCGACTAATTGAAAGAATATCTTTTCAAACGCACTGCGCCGACTAATGATCGTATGATCGACAAGAATCCAAACGTACAGCACGGAAAAATCAACGATCAAACTCCAACGAAACCATCCCGTCTGATAATCAATAAACGTACAGACGACAAGCGTACAAATCGCCATGAAAAGAAAAATATTCCGAATAATGAAATTGTTCTTATGTGCGCGGCGATTTTCCGTCCTCTGTAAATAAAACTCCGAAATAGAATCTCGCT
>CAYXWN010000053.1:0-8001 GCA_964468815.1 uncultured Clostridia bacterium
CAATCGAAGTGGCATGGAATCGCGGCAGAATCGAGAGTATTAACCAAATACTAGGCGTACGGGCATACGTTGGCGCGGAAAAGCCGACGAACGGCGAATTTATTGCCTTAATTGCCGATAAAATGCTGTTAGAGGAGAATTATTGAACGATTATTTTATTGATTATTCGTCAACGAAAAAACGGGTAGGCATTTTGTTTTTGTCTACCCGTTTTTATGCTTCTTGTACGTTAACGATTGTTTGAAAAATATATTTTTATACTGCCGTTGTTTTTTGCTAAGTTTATTTGAAAAATATACTTTACATGCCGTGGGAGTCTTGCTGTTCTTATTTGAGAACGCGTTTTGCGGCGGCGACGACGTTTTCAACCGTGAAACCGAAGTGCTCGAAGAGTTTTTCCGCAGGCGCGCTTGCCCCGAACGTGGTCATGCCGATGATTTCGCCGTCTAAGCCTGCATAGCGATGCCAACTGTACGGAGAACCGGCTTCCACACATACGCGTGCGCGTACTGCGGACGGAATCACGCTTTCCCGATATGCGGCGGATTGCTTTTCAAACTCTTCGATACAAGGCATGGAGATAACGCGCGCGTCAACGCCTTCTTCTTTTAACGTTTTTTGCGCTTCCATACAGAGTTGTACTTCCGAGCCGCTGGCGATCAGCAAAACGTCCGGCGTTTTCTTTTCGGAATCGGAGAGAATATATCCGCCCTTTAAGGCTTCTTTCCCTGTGTTTTCATACAAGGGAAGCGTTTGGCGCGTCAACACCAACGCAGTCGGTTCTTTGCCTGTTAAGGCGGAAACCCATGCCGCAGTCGTTTCCTTGCCGTCGCACGGGCGGTATACTTTCATTCCGGGAATACTACGCAAGCCGACCAATTGTTCGACGGGTTCGTGCGTCGGTCCGTCTTCTCCGACGCCGATAGAGTCGTGCGTGAGAATATAGACGACGGGAATGCGCATAAGCGCAGAAAGGCGCATTGCGTTTTTCATGTAGTCGGAAAAGACGAAGAACGTCGCGCAATAGACGGTCAGTCCGCCGTGCAGATACATTCCGTTCGCGATCGCAGCCATGGCGTGTTCGCGAATCCCGAAGTGCAGGTTAGAGCCTGTTTTGTCGTCGGGTAAAAAGTCTCCGCGATTTTTCATGCGCGATTTGTTGGAGGGGGCGAGATCCGCCGATCCTCCGATCAAGTTGGGAACGAGGTCCGCCAAGCGATTTAACACGGTCGAACTTGTTCCTCTCGTCGCGTCCGCTTTATCGAACGCCCAAAGAGAGGGTGTGTTGACGAGATCGGGCATTTCATTGTTCATGAACGCGCGGAATTCCGCGAATAATTCGGGGTAAGCGGCGCGATAGCGTTCGAGTAATTCGGCATATTCGCGCTCTAAGCGTCTGCCTTTTCGAATCGCGCTGCGCTTGACCGTTTGTAACTCGTTCGGAATTTCAAACGGCTCGTCTGTCCAACCGATCGCGTCTTTCGTTTTTTGCAGGTTTTCTACGCCGAGGGGGGACCCGTGACAACTTTCGCTTCCGGCGAGGGGCGTGCCGTAGCCGATGACGGATTTGCCGATGATCAAAGACGGTTTTTCGGTCTGCGCTTGCGCCTTTTTGATTGCGCGTTTAATCGCGTTCATGTCGTTGGCGTCCGCAACCTTAATGACTTGCCAACCGAGCGCTTCGTGGCGTTTGCCGACGTCTTCGCGGAACGCGATGTCCGTATTGCCTTCGATAGTAATGTCGTTATCGTCGTAAAAGACGATGAGTTTTCCTAATTTTAACGTGCCGGCGAGAGAAGCAGCCTCGTTTTCGATGCCCTCTTCCAAGCAACCGTCGCCCACCAAAGCGTAGGTGTAGTGATCGACCACGGGGAAACCTTCGCGATTAAAGCGCGCGGAGAGGTAATTCTCCGCTATCGCCATACCGACGGCGTTGGCGATGCCTTGACCGAGCGGTCCGGTAGTGGTTTCTATGCCGGGCGTATGACCGTATTCGGGGTGACCGGGCGTTTTCGATCCGAATTGACGGAAGTTTTTGAGATCCTCTTTCGTCAAGTCGTACCCGAAGAGGTAGAGAAGGGAGTAATTCAGCATAGAGCCGTGTCCCGCCGAAAGGACGAAACGATCCCGATTTTCAAATTTTGGGTTTTTAGGACTGAATTTCAAAAAGTCGTAAAACAACGTAACGCCGATGGGGGCTGATCCGATGGGCAGCCCGGGGTGCCCGGAATTTGCTTTTTGGATCGCTTCCGCCGAAAGGATACGAACGGCGTCTACGGTTTTCTGACGAAGATTCATAACGATGCTCCTTAAAATGATTTCTGCTCTTATTGTAATATAATTTGCGATTTTAATCAAGTTATTTTTCCGTAACGCGGGAAAAAGAGTAAAAATTCTTGAAAACTTGTTCAAAGTATGATATACTTTAATTCAATTTAATTTGGAGAAAGAATATGGAGCAGAAACAATTTGTGAAAGAAGTTGCGGATATTACCGCCGATTTTCCTCAATGGTATACGGACGTCGTGTTAAAGACCGAACTCGTCGATTACGGACCTGTCAAAGGTACGATGGTGATTCGTCCGTACGGTTACGGAATATGGGAAAACATTCAGAGAGAACTCGATCGCCGTTTTAAGGCGGTCGGCGTGAAGAACGCTTATTTCCCCATGTTTATTCCCGAAAGTTACTTAAAGCGAGAGGCGGAACACGTCGAGGGATTTGCACCCGAGGTGGCTGTGGTGACGCATGCCGGCGGCAAAAAGTTGGACGAGCCGCTTATCGTTCGCCCCACGTCCGAAACCATTATTTGCGAGATGTACGCGAAGTGGTTAAAAAGTTATCGCGATTTGCCGATTTTGATCAATCAATGGGCGAACGTCGTCCGTTGGGAAAAGACGACGCGTCCTTTCTTGCGTACGAGCGAATTCTTGTGGCAAGAGGGGCATACCGTCCATGCAACCGAAGAGGAAGCGGTAGAGGAAACCATAAAGATGTTGAACGTCTACAAGGCGTTTGCGGAAGAAGTGTTGGCGATCCCCGTATTTACCGGCAGAAAGACGGAAAAGGAAAAGTTTGCCGGCGCGGTCGCGACTTACGGTATGGAAGCGATGATGTTGGACGGAAAGTCGTTACAAGCGGGAACGTCGCATTATCTCGGTCAAAATTTCGCAAAGGCGTTCAATATGAAGTTCTTGGATAAAGACGGCGTGTTAAAGTACGGCTATTCCACCTCTTGGGGCGTTTCTACCCGTTTAATCGGCGCGCTTATCATGGCACACGGCGACGAGCGCGGATTGGTGCTTCCGCCGATGGTCGCGCCCGTACAGACGATCGTCGTTCCCGTTGCGGCGCATAAGCCGGGCGTAACCGAAAAAGCGCGTGAAATCGCTGCGGCGTTGGTTGCGGCAGGCGTGCGTGCGGAAACGGATGAGCGCGAGATGAGCCCCGGTTGGAAATTCAACGAATGGGAGATGAAGGGCGTCCCCGTACGGATCGAAATCGGTCCGCGCGACATTGAAAACGGACAGGCTGTCGTCGTTCGTCGGGACACGCACGAAAAGACGTTCGTCGCGATTGCTTCTTTGGCGGAAACCGTTTGCTCGCTGTTAAAGGACGTACAGACGAATATGTTGGAAAAATCCCGTAAATTGCGCGACGGCAAGGTCGTGGAAGCGCATAGCATGCAAGAGATTTTGGACGGCGTAGAAAATAAGAATTTCGTAAAAGCGGCATGGTGCGGCTGTCAAGAATGTGAAGATCGGATCAAGGAAGAAACCGCTGCGTCCGCCAGAGTAATCGCGGAGGGCGAGCAGGTGGATACCGTATGTGCGGTTTGCGGCAAGCCTGCGAAGCATACCGTCTATTTCGCGCGCGCATATTGACGAGATTTTAATTTAATTTCAAGTTTAGTGTGCTACAATAGTCATAACGAAGAAAGTTTCGTTTCGGAGGGAATATGAATATCTTTATCGGGGAAGACGAGAACGGCTCGCTGATCGGTTTAATGATTACGCGCGGCGGTGCGATAGCGTTCGTCGCGTGCCTGTTGGCGATTGTCGTCGCGCTTTACGTATTGTTTGCGGTGGGACTTTCGTCCGTCGCAAAACGGCAGAAGATCCGTCTGTGGGGGCTTGCCTGGGTACCCTTTGTCAATTACTGTATTATGGGCAAAGTCGCCGGATCGAGTAATCTGTTTGGTTGGAAAGTGAAAAACGCCGGATTGATCGTCATGATATTGGAACTTGTTCAGTTCGCTTTAACGGCGGTGGCGTACGGTTTGTATTATTGGGACAGCGTTTCAATGTTCCTCGCCGGGCAGGAAATTTATTTCGGTTTGGCGTCGGGCGGCGGATTGATTCCCGTCAGTTCTGTCGGAACGGAACTTTTAAATCAATATGACTCGGTTTATTCCTCGTTGAGCATGATAGCGAGTTTTGTTTCGCTCGTATCGCTGTTCTTTACGATTTCCTTATTGTTGGATTATTTCAAGCGGTTATCCCCCGAACGGCATTGGGTGTACGTGTTGGTTGCTGTCTTTTTCGATCTTACGGGCTTGATGGTGTTTTTGTGCCGCAAAAAGGAAGTCGTCGATTATAAAGAATATATGCAAAATAAATACCGTCGTACCTTTTACGGCGGCGTGAATCCTTACGCGCAGACTCCTCCGCCGGACGATCCTTATCGCGAATTTGCGCAAAAGGGCGATTACGATCCGGGCGATCCGTTCGCGGAGTTGAGCCCGAACGAACAAAAGGACGATAACGAAGAAAATTGACGAAGATTGACGAAAATTGTCGAAATTTCGGAGGAGAATGGAAATTCTCCTCTTTTTCTTTGCGTTTTGGGCGCGTAAGTGGTAAAATAAAAATATGCTTTACGAAAATATTGCGGCAATTTCGACGCCCTTGGGGGCAGGCGGCGTTGCCATTATCAGAATCAGCGGAGAATCGCCTCTTGCGATTGCGGAAAAGATGTTTGCGCCGACGGGCAAAACGGCGGTAAAGGATTTCGAGCCTTACCGTATGTATCCCGGAGAAATCGACGCTGGCTCGTTTCGGGATTTCGGACTGTGCGTCTATTTTGCCGCGCCGAAGAGTTACACGGGCGAACACATGGTGGAGTTCCATTGCCACGGCGGCGTTGCGATTGCGGAGGGAATTTTGCGGCGCGCGCTCTTTTTCGGGTGTCGCCCGGCGGCGAACGGGGAATTTACCAAGCGCGCGTTTTTGAACGGGAAGTTGTCGCTTTCTTCCGCGGAAGGATTGATCGACATGATCAACAGCGAGAGCGAGGGAGAAGTAAAAGCCGGCTATTATCTCTATCGGGAGGGCTTGAAAAAACGGGTAGAGAAAATGCAAGACGCGTTGACGTACGTATTGGCGCAGATTGACGCGAATATTGATTTCCCCGAAGAAGATTTAGAGGAGACCGCGATCGGCGCGGTTAAGGCCGCACTCGTTTCGTCGGCCGACGAGTTGGACGGGCTTCTTTCCACCTATCGCACGGGCAGAACGCTGAAAAACGGCGTAAAGGTGGCGATCGTCGGCAAGCCGAACACGGGAAAGAGTTCGCTTTTGAACAGATTGCTCGATTACGAAAAGGCGATCGTGTCGCCTGTGGCAGGGACGACGCGCGACGTCGTTGAGGGAACGATGACGATCAACGGCGTGCGGTTTTGGTTTTCGGATACCGCAGGGATTCGGGAAACCGAAAACGAGGTGGAAAGCGTTGGAATCGCACGGGCAAAGCGCGCGCTTGTCGAAAGCGATTTGGTATTATTCGTTTTGGACGCTTCAAAACCCTTGGACGATGCCGACCGCGTTATTTTTGAAGAAATCAAAGAGCGGAAGCATTTGGTTATTTACAATAAGAGCGATTTGTCTGGCTTGGTGAAATTGTCGGGAATGGATTTGTTCGTTTCCGCGCTGACGGGGAAAAACGTCGAACGCTTAAAAGAGTTGATTTACGAGCGCGCGTTGGGCGACGGAATTGATTTGAACGGCGATTTTTTGACCGAAGAACGGCATTACAACGCGTTGCGGCAAGCGCGAGAAAAACTCGTCGCGGCGAAAGACGGGATCGGCGTTGTACCCCTCGATCTCATCGCGGTGGACATTCGCGCCGGGTGGGAAGCCTTGGGCGAAATTTCGGGAAAAACCGCGACCGAACATATTATCAATGAAATATTCTCTCGTTTTTGCGTGGGAAAATAAAGGAGATTGCATGAAAATTAAGGATATACCGTACGAGCGCGTGACGCTTGAAGCAACCAAAGAAAAACTCGCCGTGGCGACCGCGGCTGCGAAAAACGCAAAGAGCGGCAAAGAACTCGCGGAGATTCGCGAGAAGTTGGCAAAGCCTGCGTGCGTTGATTTTTTTACGGCGTCCTCCCTTTGTAACGCCCGTTACACGCAGGATACGCGCGACGCGTTTTACAAGGCGGAAATGGATTATTACGACGAAGTAGGCGCGTTGATGCAGGACGCTTATTTGGAATTTACGAATGCGTTGTTGGATTCTCCCTATCGGGAAGAAGCGGAGCAATTTATCAATCCGCTCGTATTCCGCAATTACGAACTTGCGCGCAAAGCGCACAGCCCGTCGATTATCGCGGACGAGCAAGAAGAAAGCAAACTCGCAACCGAATATTCTGCGTTGATGAGTCAAATGCTCTTTGATTGGGAGGGGAAAGAAGTTCCGTTGGCGGTGATTCGCGGCAAATTGCAAGCGGACGATCGCGCCGTTCGGAGAGCGGCGGCGGAATCGCTCGGAAAGGGCTTGCAAGCGCACGCGGAGCAGTTAGACGGGCTTTACGATAAACTCGTAAAAGTACGCGACCGTCAAGCGAAAAAGTTGGGACTTTCGAGTTATACCGAACTCGGATATTATCGTATGGGGCGGATCGACTACGACCGCGCGATGGTGGAAGCGTTCCGCGCGAACGTGCTGCGGGATATCGTCCCCGCGGCGAAGCAAATAAAAGAGGCGGTTGCCGAACGGCTTGGGTGGGATCGCGTCATGCTGTACGACGACACGATTTATTTCGGCGGCGGTCAGCCCGAACCGAAACTGTCCGCAGAGGGCATTTTGGAAGCCGGTAGAGAAATGTATCACAAAATGAGCGCGGCGACGGGCGAATTTATGGATCGTATGCTAGATGCGGAAGCATTCGACGTGTTATCGCGCGAGGGCAAGTGGGGCGGCGGCTACTGTACGGAATTTACCAAATACGAGCAGATCTTTATTTTGGCGAATTTCAACGGTTCGAGCGGCGACGTAGACGTCGTAACGCATGAGTTCGGTCACGGCTTTGCGATGGATATGCAGTTTACGTACGGCGATTGGGAATTGCAAGTGGGCGGAATGGAGACGGCGGAATGTCATTCCATGAGTATGGAGTTTTTCTGTTGGAAGTATATGGATCTCTTTTTCGACGATGCAAAGAAATATCAATTAAAACATTTGTTGGATTCCTTTACGTTCATTCCGTACGGTTCGATCGTGGACGAATTTCAGCATATCGTATACGATCACCCCGAATTGACGCCGACGGAGCGCAAGCAGGAGTGGAATCGGTTGGAAGAAAAATATCGCCCCTACCTTTCGACGGAGGGAATCCCCTATCTCGAAGAAGGAACGCGTTGGCAGTATCAAATGCATATTTACGAATCGCCTTTCTATTATATTGATTACTGCTTGGCACAAACGGTTGCGCTCGGATTTTTGCTCGCTTCGCAAAAAGATTACGACGCGGCGTTTGAAAAGTATTGCGCGTTCTGCAAAAAGGGCGGAACGGAACGCTTCTCCGCGTTGGTACGGGAAGCAGGCGTACCCTCTCCCTTTGAAAACGGTGCGTTAAAGACCATTGCCGACGGAGTGACGGAACTGTACCGTTCGTTGTCCGAAAAATAAAAAGGGCGTTCGGAATCGGGCAAGAAATTTCTCTTGCATTAAAAAAAAGAATGTGATATAATCAAGCGGAAAAAGAGGACGCCCTCT
>CAYXWN010000054.1:0-7172 GCA_964468815.1 uncultured Clostridia bacterium
TTCACAAATGATTTAATATTTAATTTTTGTCTAAACTTTGGGGTTCACTTCAAAGTATTCGCTTTCGGTATTATTATATTATTTGTATATGAAAAAGAAAAGGGGCGCATTGCGTCCCCGAAGTTTCGGTAAAAAGATTACGCCCGTGTTTTATCGGGCTTGTTTTTTAGTGTTATTGCGTAAGGGGTTTGCGTGTTCCCTTGTTGTGCGCTTTGGAAAAACTGAGCCTTGTGCTTTTCGCTTGTCGTGCTTTTTTATTGCGGAAGAACTTCGTACATTTCTTCCGCTTGATCTTTGCGCGCAACCTCGCGTAATTCCTTGACGCGAAAGCGGAGCGCGCCGTTCCCTAACCGTATTTCCACAACGTCGCCTATTTTGAGTTGATAGGACGGTTTTACGTCTTTTCCGTTGACCGAAACGCGGTTGCCGCTGCACGCTTCGTTCGCCGCGGTGCGGCGTTTTAAGATTCTGCTTACCTTTAAGAATTTGTCGATTCTCACGCGATTACTCCTCTTTTTTGCCGAAAAAACACGTCGATACAGGTGTTTTTAAAAGTTTTTTCGTAAATTTTTTAAAAACACTTGACTTTGCTTTCGGTTTGTTGTAACATATTATAATGTATTATGATGTATTATTATCGAATTTTGTCCCCTTTTTCGTTTTTTTTGCGAAAAAAACGGGGGACGGGACGAGATAAAATCGTCAGAAAAATCCTGTAAAAATATTTGATTAAGGTTATTGTACTCTATTTCAGTGTATTTGTCAACCTGTCAAGAAATTTTTATAAAATTTTTTAAGGAGTGTGTTTGAATGACACGAAATCTACCTGAGATTCAATGTGGAAAGATCAAGAGAAAGACTTTCAGCAAGATCAAGGAAGCGATTGACATTCCCTATCTTGTCGAAATTCAGAAGGACTCCTACGACAGCTTTATCCGCGAAGGAATCAGCGAAGTATTCGAGGACTTTTCTCCGATTACGGATTACTCCGACCACTTTGAATTGTACTTTCTGGATCACACCTTGGAAGGGCAACCGAAATACGGAGAAAAGGAATGTCGTGAAAGAGACGCGACGTTCGCCTTGCCGCTTCGGGTAAAAGTTCGGCTCGTCAACAAAGTGACGGACGAAGTAATCGACCAGGAAGTATTTATGGGGGATCTTCCGTTGATGACGGACAACGGTTCTTTCATCATCAACGGCGCGGAGCGCGTTATCGTTTCGCAGTTAGTGAGAAGTCCGGGCGTTTACAACCTTCGCGAGGTGGACAAGTCCGGTCGTAAACTGTACAACACGACGGTAATGCCTTCTCGCGGAGCGTGGTTGGAGTTCGAGCAGGACGCGCAAAACATTCTGTGGGTGCACGTTGACCGTACGCGTAAGTTGACCGCTACCGTATTGCTTCGCGCGCTCGGATTCGGAAGCGACGCCGCTTTGACCGAATTGTTCGACAACGATCCCATGATTCTGGACACTATCCAGAAAGATACCGCCAAGTCCGAGGCGGACGGCATGATCGAACTGTATCGCCGTTTGCGTCCCGGTGAAATTCCGACCGAAGAGGCGGTCAAACAGCATCTCCGTAACACCTTTTTCGATCCCAGAAGATACGATCTCGCTAAGGTGGGCAGATATAAATTCAACAAGCGTCTGCGCCTTTCCGCTCGTATTGTCGGATTGACGTTGGCGGATGCCGTTGTTTCTACGGACGGAGAAGTGCTTGCGAACGAGGGGGACGTTGTAACCAAGGAAATGGCGAAAGCGATGGAACTTTCGGGCGTGAACGAGGTTTACGTTGTCGTCGAGGGCGGAAAGAAGCACAAGATCATCG
Organism: uncultured Clostridia bacterium; assembly: GCA_964468815.1. Lineage (GTDB taxonomy): Bacteria > Bacillota > Clostridia > Christensenellales > Borkfalkiaceae > UMGS621. The sequence goes on from CAYXWN010000054.1 coordinate 1,832, forward strand.
CGAACAACATCGTGGATTTCAGTGATTATACGGGGCTTGATCCGAAGAAATTCGGTATTTTAAGAACCGTTTATTATCCTACCTTAGTATTCTCTAAGGAACTTTTCGAAGCGACGAAAACCGCAAGCGTGGAAGAGGTCGCTGAACAGTATCGTCGGCAGATCAACGAATTCTTCTATTTGGAAGATCGGGTGGAAACTTCTTCCGAGGAAGAAAAGCCGGAGGATAAGAAGAACGACGAAAAGCGGAAAGAAATTCGCAACAAGTTCGTTCTTGCTTGTAAAACGTATTACGAGTTGATTGCAAACGAGAACTTTGAAGTGACGGCAGAAGTCAAAAAGACGATTAAGCCGTTATTGGATAAACTCAATCATAAGCACGTGACGGTGGACGATATCGTCGCGTCGATTTCCGTCAACCTTGATTTGAATTACGGAATCGGTTCGATTGATAACATCGACCATTTGGGTAACCGCCGCGTCAGAAGCGTGGGCGAATTGTTGCAGAATCAGTTCCGTATCGGAATCGCGCGCTTGGAGCGCGTAATCAAGGAACGTATGCAGACGCAAGATCCCAAGGAAGTTTCTCCGCAGGGCTTGATCAACGTCCGTCCCGTTTCTTCTGCGATCAAGGAGTTCTTCGGCTCTTCTCAGTTATCGCAGTTTATGGATCAAACGAACCCGATCGCCGAATTGACGCATAAGAGAAAACTCTCCGCGTTAGGTCCGGGCGGCTTGAACCGCGACAGAGCGACTTTCGAAGTCCGCGACGTTCACCACTCGCACTACGGCAGACTGTGCCCGATCGAAACGCCGGAAGGTCAGAACATCGGTTTGATTTCTTCTCTTTCGACGTTCGCTAAGGTCAACGAATTCGGATTTATCGAATCTCCTTACCGCAAGGTCGTCAACGGTCACGTGACCGACGAAGTCGATTATTTGACGGCGGACGAGGAAGATAATTATATCGTCGCACAGGCGAACGAGCCCGTGGACGAAAACGGCATGCTCGCGAACGAGCGCGTTTCTTGCCGTAAGCAAGATCAAATCACCGAAGAACCGCGTGAGTTGATCAATTATATGGACGTTTCGCCCAAGCAATTGATTTCGGTCGCGACCGCATTGATTCCGTTCTTGGAAAACGACGATACCAACCGTGCCCTCATGGGATCGAACATGCAGCGGCAGGCAGTTCCTCTGTTAAAGACGGAAAACGCGATCGTCGCAACGGGAATCGAAGCGAAAATCGCATACGATTCGGGCGTTATGGTGATTGCGAAAGAGGGCGGTATCGCGAAAGAGGTTGCCGCGGATAAGATTGTAATCAAAGAGAACGACGGAACGGAAACGGCGTATTTGCTTAAAAAGTTCGAGCGCTCTAACCAAGGCACGTGCTTGAATCAACGCCCCATTATTTCCACGGGCGATCGCGTCGAAAAGGGCGAGATCATCGCGGACGGTCCGTCTACTTCCAACGGCGAACTCGCATTGGGAAAGAATATCCTGATCGGCTTCATGTCGTGGGAAGGCTATAACTACGAGGACGCGATCCTTCTTTCCGAGAAACTCGTGAGAGAGGACGTGTTTACTTCCATTCATATCGAGGAGCATGAAACCGAAGCGCGCGATACCAAACTCGGTGAGGAAACGATCACGAGAGATATCCCCAACGTCGGCGAGGACGCTCTCAAAGATTTGGACGAAGACGGTATCATTCGCGTGGGCGCGGAAGTCAACAGCGGCGATATTTTGGTCGGTAAAGTTACGCCGAAAGGCGAGACCGAACTGACACCCGAAGAGCGTTTATTGCGCGCGATCTTCGGCGATAATGCGAGAGAGGTGAGAGATACTTCTCTGCGCGTTCCGCACGGAGAAGGCGGTATCGTCGTGGACGTTAAGATCTTCACGCGTGCCAATAAGGACGAACTTCCTCCGGGAGTCAATAAACTCGTCCGTATCTATATCGCGCAGAAGAGAAAGATCTCGATCGGCGACAAGATGGCAGGTCGTCACGGAAACAAGGGCGTTATTTCCCGTATTCTTCCCGAATCGGATATGCCGTTTTTGGCGGACGGCACGCCGTTACAGATCGTTTTGAACCCGTTGGGCGTTCCTTCCCGTATGAACATCGGGCAGGTCTTGGAAGTGCACTTAGGGCACGTATGCAAACAACTCGGTTGGAAGATCGCAACGCCGGTGTTCGACGGCGCTTCGGAGAGCGATATCAAAGAACTTTTGAACGAAAACAATATTTTGAATCCGGACGGAAAGGTGGACGGCAAGATCCAACTTTACGACGGAAGAACGGGCGAACCGTTTGAAAATCGCGTTACGGTCGGTCAGATGTACATGATCAAGTTGATCCACTTGGTTGACGATAAGATCCACGCGAGAAGTACCGGTCCGTACTCTCTCGTTACGCAGCAGCCGCTCGGCGGAAAGGCGCAGTTCGGCGGACAGCGTTTCGGAGAAATGGAAGTTTGGGCGCTCGAAGCCTACGGCGCGGCGCACATTTTGCAAGAAATCTTGACGGTTAAGTCGGACGATATGGTCGGCCGCGTTAAGACTTACGAGTCCATCGTAAAGGGCAATTCGATCAGCGAGCCGGGAATCCCCGAATCCTTTAAGGTTCTCTTGAAGGAATTGCAAGGCTTGGCGTTGGATATGAAGGTATTGACGGAGAACAAGGAAGAGCTCGCGTTGAAAGATCTCATGGAAACGGACGTCGACGATATACCCGTCCGCGAGAAGCACGATTACGAGGAAGTTCATCTGCACGATGCCGACTTTGACGACAGCGTGTTCGAGGACGTTCCCGACTTTGACGGCGACGATGAGTTCGAGTTTAACTCTAAGGATTTGTTCGACGATGACGACGATACGCTGGACACGACCGTACCCGACGATTCCATTCTGGATGACGATTACGATCTGGACGATATTCTGGATGACGACGAATAATAGGGAGGTAAGCGAATGTTTGAACTGAATAATTTTGATTCGATACAGATCGGAGTAGCATCTCCCGAAAAAATCAGAGAATGGTCTTACGGTGAGGTGACTAAGCCGGAAACCATCAATTACAGAACGCAGAAGCCGGAAATCGGCGGCTTGTTTTGCGAACGCATTTTCGGGCCGACGAAAGACTGGGAATGTCACTGCGGTAAATACAAGCGGATTCGCTATAAGGGCGTAATCTGCGACAAGTGCGGCGTCGAAGTGACACGCTCCAAGGTTAGAAGAGAGCGCATGGGACATATCGAACTTGCCGCTCCCGTTTCGCATATTTGGTATTTCAAGGGCGTTCCGTCCCGCATCGGTTTGATGCTGGATATGAGCCCCAAAGCACTTGAACAAGTGTTGTATTTCGCGTGCCACGTGGTCCTTGATCCGGGTACGACCGATCTTACCTATAAGCAGGTCATCAACGATCACGAAAAGGAAGAAAAGGAAGAGAAGTACGGCGTCGGCTCGTTCAAGGTAGGCATGGGGGCCGAGGCGATCAAAGAACTTTTGATGGCGATCGACCTCGACGCGGAAAGCGCGCAACTGAAAAAGATCATCGAGGAGAACGTCAGCGGACAAAAACGTCTGCGCGCGGTCAAGAGAATCGAGATCATCGAAGCGTTCCGCAAGAGCGGAAACCGTCCCGAATGGATGATTTTGGACGTGCTTCCCGTTATTCCGCCCGAATTGCGCCCGATGGTGCAATTGGACGGCGGCAGATTCGCCGCTTCCGACTTAAACGATCTTTACCGTCGCGTAATCAATCGGAACAACCGTTTGAAGAAACTCATGGAGTTATACGCGCCGGAAATCATGATCCGCAACGAAAAGCGTATGTTGCAAGAGGCGGTTGACGCGTTGATCGACAACGGACGTCGCGGAAAGGCTGTTTCGGGCGCGGGTAACCGCGATTTGAAATCCCTCTCCGGAATGTTGCGCGGAAAACAGGGACGTTTCCGTCAGAACTTGCTCGGAAAGCGTGTCGACTATTCCGGTCGTTCGGTTATCGTCGTCGGTCCGGAACTGAAACTCTATCAGTGCGGACTGCCGAAAGAAATGGCGATCGAGTTGTTTAAGCCGTTCGTCATGAAAAAACTCGTGGAAACGGGCGTTTGCCACAATATTAAAAACGCGAAGCGCACGGTTGAACGGGCAAAGCCCGTCGTTTGGGACGTTTTGGAAGAGGTGATCAAGGATCACCCCGTTCTGCTGAACCGTGCTCCTACGCTTCACCGTTTGTCCATTCAGGCGTTCGAGCCGGTATTGATCGAGGGGAGAGCGATTAAACTTCACCCGTTGGTCTGCGGCGCGTTCAACGCGGACTTCGACGGCGACCAGATGGCGGTTCACGTACCGCTCTCCATCGAGGCACAGGCAGAAGCGAGATTCTTGATGCTTGCTTCCAATAACATTTTGAAACTTTCGGACGGAAAGCCGGTTATGTCGCCCTCGCAGGATATGGTTATGGGATCGTATTATCTTACGATTATCAAGCGTCACGAGGGAAAACGCTACGACGAATATTGCCGTCCGAGCGAGGACGGAGAGGTTTATAAGCCCGGTCTTTACGTTTCGGAAGACGAAGCGATCATGGCATATCAAACCAAAACCATTTTCTTGCAGGACGAAATTTACGTCAGAAGAACGGTCAAAACGCCGTCCGGGAAAGAAATTACGGGCAGAACCAAGACGACGGTCGGTCGCATTATCTTTAACGAAGCGATTCCGCAGGACTTGGGATTCACCGAACGCGTGACGGATGAAGATTATCTGAAATACGAAATCGACTTCTTAGTCGGTAAAAAACACCTTTCCAAGATCGTAGACGCGTGCTTTAAGGTACACGGCTCGCAGTGTGCTGCGGACGTATTGGATAAGATCAAAGCGCTCGGCTATAAATATTCGACGATCGGCGCGGTTACGACCAGCGTGTTCGATATGCACATGCCGAAAGAAAAGGCGGAAATCCTTTCCAAGGCAGAACAAGAGGTTCTCGGTGTCGAGAAGAAGTTCAAGCGCGGCTTTATGACGGACGACGAGCGTTATAAGAAAGTCGTTTCTATTTGGAAAGACGCGACGGAGAACGTTACCGAACATTTGAAAGGCACGCTCGACGAGTTCAACCCCATCTGGATGATGGCGAACTCTGGTGCGCGTGGTTCTATCGACCAGATTAAGCAGCTCGCCGGAATGCGCGGGCTGATGACCGACCCGAACGGTAAAACCATTGAAATTCCGGTTAAATCTTGCTTCCGTGAAGGACTTACCGTTTTGGAATACTTTATTTCTTCTCACGGCGGACGAAAGGGTTTGGCGGATACCGCGTTAAAGACGGC
>CAYXWN010000055.1:0-6369 GCA_964468815.1 uncultured Clostridia bacterium
TCCTCTGTAAATACAACTCCGAAATTGCATCTCGCTCCCCCTCTAACCGATCGAAACAGAGCGGACAATAATCTTTCGTATCGTTCACGTCCACGTTGCAATGCTTACAATGTTTCATAGCCGACTCTCCCAATAGTTGCTTGCAATCTCAACCGGAATCCCGGCTTTGGTCAATTCTCTAACCATCATCGCTTCCATCGAATTTTCCACGAACATTCGAGAAAAGGTAAGATTGACCTTTTCCCCGTACCCCAGCACGCCGAGTTGCTGTTTACAGGTATAAGAGGGAGAAATTGCAAAAAACAAGTCCTTTACGTACGGGCGCACGCTCTCGGGCAACGTCACCAATCCGACGTTGGAAAGATTACACGATTGCAACGTTTCCCCCACGTAACGGTAAACCAAGCGAATCACGACGTCCTTTAAGAATAAAGGAGCGATCTTCATCAACGGATTTTTCTGTATTTTGACGTTAGAATACATTAAACTGTCCAACCGATCGCGATCCGTCCCCGCACGCATTTGCTCGGAACAAACGCGAATACAGTCATCCAAACCGATTTCTTCCGAAAAGTCGTGACTCATACGGACGAACAACGTAAAATTACGAACGGTTTCGGACGGAAAGCGCGTCCGCATATTGAGCGGCGCAACCACGGTTACAAGTTTGTTTTTCGCGCGCGGATTGTTCAAATACGTATGGTAAAAACAATACATATAAAGTCCGCACAGATATTCCGTCAGCGTAACGCCGTACCCCTTTGCGACCGACTTGATCGCGGCGAGATCGGTACGCGCGGTAATAATTCCGTATCCGTCGTAAGCGAACGGCGTACCGTCCGCATAAGCCGGACGCCGTTCTTTCGGTTCTTTCCGCTTGGTTCTGATCGAATATTTGAGAAAATGGTCCTCGGACTCGTGATAATCGAGGGGCGTTTCCGCCGTCTTAATCTTCCCCTCCGCATCAATTTTCTTTCCCTCGATGCGCAGATATTCAAATAAAATTTCCTGAAAAACATTCATCGCGCCGCCGCCGTCCGAAAGCGCGTGAAAACATACCAACGTTATCTTATTCGCGCGGTAATAGACGCGAAAGAGATAATCGTTATTCTCGCGTGCGTCTTGATACCCCAAAAAATCGGGAATTTCCTCTTTCACGAGAAACGGCAATTTATTTTCTTCCAAATAATACCAAAATATTCCTTTTTTTAAGCGCGTATGAAAAGTAGGAACGCGCTCTAATATACGATTTACCGCAAGTTCGAGCGATTCTTTTTTTACGTCCTCCGACATCAGTGCCGTCAATGAAAACTGATAAGGACGCCGCTCGTTACTGACCGCCGGATACAACTTTGCCGCGTTATCCAGCGGATACCAATTTTTACGCTTCATGTAATCTCCGAAAACGAGTTTTGCCGTTTGTTCTGTTTTAAGCCAACGCGCAAAACGATCGTTGGTTTGCGAAATTTCCCCTATTCTTATCCGTAGTCGTTCAAGAAAAACTCACAGAATCAAATCATAAGTTCGCAATATCGCGAATTTTTCACTTACTTATAATACCATAGGCAATAAAAAATGTCAAACGTAAATTATAGTTTGCAAAAGAAAGGAAGGACTCGCGTAAAGGCGACGTTTTTCTAAAATCAAACGGAAATTTCTATAAAAAAGGGGCGAAATTTCGCCCCTTTCGTTTACCGAATAAGAAATTTTTATAAAATTCGCGTTCGTTTTTAATCACTGCAAAAACGCGTTTTCGCTATTTTTCCAACTCTTCGATCGCGTTTGCGATCCGACGCGCGATTCGATCGGACTGTTCGCGATCGGACGTTTCTACCAACACGCGAACGACGGATTCCGTCCCGGAAGCGCGAACCACGATTCTTCCCCCTTCGCCGAGGCGTTCGCGTTCGTCCGCAAGACAGATCGCCAAAGACTCGTCGTTTAACACGCGCAACTTATCTTTTACGCGAATATTGAGATTCGCCTGCGGAAACAAATCGACCGACGCAAGAGAAGATAGCCGCTCGCCCGTTTCTTTTAACAACGCGGCAACGCGAACGGAAGTTAAAATTCCGTCGCCCGTCGTCGCAAGATCGCCCAAAATGATATGTCCGGACTGCTCGCCGCCCAAAATCGCACCCGTCTTTTTCATCATGTCGATGACGTACTTATCTCCCACGTCGCTGCGAATCAACTCGATTTCTTCCCGTTTCAGCGCGATTTGAATCCCCACGTTCGTATGCGACGTTCCGACGACCAAGCGGTTCGCGAGTTTTCCCTTTCGATTGTAATCTTTGGCTAAAAGATAAAGGATTCTGTCGCCGTCCACAATTTCACCCGACTCGTCCACGGCGATCACGCGGTCTGCGTCGCCGTCGTACGCAAAGCCGACATCCGCCGCCTCCTCTCGCACGATCGAAGCAAGCGCTTCCGGGTGCAACGCGCCTGCGTTGTCGTTGATATCGAAACCGGATTTTCCCGTATTGATCGCCGTAACCTCCGCTCCCAACCGCTTAAAAACAGTAGGCGCGACCTTATACGCGCCGCCGTTCGCGCAATCTAAAACGACCTTTAACCGCTCGAGAGGCTTTCCCGACGCAACGATATCCGAAACGTAAAGGTCGGCAAACTGAAATTTTTGAAAATACTTGCCGATACGGGCGTTTCCCACCAGTCGGGAAGCGTTCATATTGTGCTCGATCGCACGTTCGGATTCTTCGGACAGTTTATATCCCCGACGATCAAACAGTTTGATTCCGTTAAAAGCGGCAGGATTATGCGACGCGCTGATCACCACGCCGAAATCCGCATTCAACAACTTGGTGCAATAAGCAACGCCTGCCGTCGGGATAACGCCGAGATCAAACACCGTCGCGCCTGCCGATAGTGCTCCGCTCGCAAAAGAAAGCGCGAGCATATCGCACGAAATACGGGTATCTCTTCCAACTAAAATTAAGGGACGCGATTCTAAGCGTGCGACCGCGTTTCCTGCACGAAAAGCAAGTTCTCCCGTTAAAAATTCGTTCGCGATTCCGCGAATCCCGTCCGTTCCGAAATATCCGCCCATTTATCCTTTCCTCCCGCAATATTTTTGCGCCAAACGCGCGTTTTCCTCTTGGCGCATACGGCCGATTACAAAACGACGATCGAGAACGTCCCGATGGACGGTCGTCCCTGCGGCGATAAAACTGTGATCGCCGATTCGCACGGGCGCGATAAGATTACAATTGCTCCCGATAAAACAATGCTCCCCGACAAAAGAACGATATTTGTTCTTTCCGTCGTAATTGCAAAAGATCACGCCGCACCCGACGTTGGTATGCGCGCCGATCGTGGCGTCGCCGATATAAGACAAATGGGCAGCCTTTACCCCCTCTCCTAAGCACGCGTTTTTCAGTTCGACGAAATTCCCGATTCGGCAACGGCATCCGATCACCGAACCGCCGCGAATATGCGCATACGGTCCGACGACGGTTTCGCTACCGATTTCGGAATCTACTACAACCGAAGAATCCACTCTTACGCGCTCGCCGATCACGCTGTTTGAAATTTGATTGTTCGGGGCAAGCACCGCGCCCTCGCAAATTTCGCTGTTGCCGCAAATATGATTGTTCGGATAAATCGTCACGCCGGCGGCAATACGTACGGACGGATCAATCCAAACCGTATGCGGATCGACGATGACTACGCCGTTTTGCAAATGTCTTTTGACGATCAAATCCCTGTTTTGCATAACGTCCCCCTTTTCTCTTCCATTTTATGAAAAACAAGAAACGTTTGACACCAAAGAAATAATTTCGCCAAATAAAAGGAATACGCCTCTTTTCGACCGTTCTTCGACAAAGAAAAAAGGCATCGCCGAACGATCGGTAATACCTCTTTCCTTTTCCTTCGATTTTATTATGATTTAATCTTTCCGCCCGTTTTTTCAAAACGACAACGGACGTGCCGTATCCCTTTTAAACGGATAGCCCCGTTTTATAAGCCTGCTCCATGGCTGCCGTTTCCCGAACTTCGCCCTTTTCATACACGCCCGTTCCGTAAATTACGCCACATTCTTTCGCGCCCTCTACGCAATCGGCATACCCTCTGAAACAAGCAAGCGTGGTTTCTAAGGACGATTTCGTTTCGTCCGCGGCGGTTATAATATAATAAAATTCCTTGTTCTTTACTTCCAACCAACGCGCAACCGTTCTGTCGATCACTGCTTTTAATTGCGCGTCTATCGAATAAAAATAAACGGGACTTGCAAGCACGATGACGTCCGCTTGAATCATTTCTTCCAAAATTTCAGCCATATCGTCCTTGATTACGCACGTTCCGCCGCTATCCTTACAGTAATAGCATGCTCTGCAATAGCCGACGTTCTTTTCCGCCACGCGAATTTTCTTTACGGTATTTCCGTTTTCCGTCGCACCGCGCATAAATTCGTCGCAAAGGATATCCGAATTGCCGCCCTTACGAGGACTTCCCGATAATATTAAAACTTTCTTGTTCATAAGAATCTCCTTTCTCATAAAATTTCGTTATTCAATTTCAAAAAAAATTGTCTCTATCGTCAAACGGCGAAAAAGAAAGTCGCCGCGACAAGTCGGTTTTACCAATTCTTTTTATCTTTCGTGTGATCGTGATTCTGCTTCCGCTCTTCCACCATCTTTACAAACCATTCCACCATATTAGGATCGGTATGAGAGAAAAACGCGCTTTGGTTTCGGTCAAGTCCTGCCATTACCGCCATATCTTCATTCGTCAACGAAAAATCGAAAACGTTGAAATTTTCTTTCATTCTTTCCTTATGCACGGATTTCGGGATTACGACGATACCGCGCTGCATTTCCCAACGCAAAATTACCTGAGCAACCGTCTTTCCGTTTTTTTCTGCGATCCCGGCAATCGTCTTTTCAGAAAAAAGACCTCCGCGCCCCTCGCCGAACGGTGCCCACGCCTCGATTTGAACGCCGTACTTTTCCATCCATTTCTGCGCTTCGATCTGTTGATGAAAGGGATGCATTTCCACTTGATTGACCATGGGAGCGATTCTCGCAAACGAACAAAGATCCACCATTCTGTCCGAATAAAAATTGGAAATACCGATCGCTCTCAGCGTTCCCTCTTCGTACAACTCCTCTAAGGCACGCCATGCACCGTAATAATCCGCAAACGGTTGGTGCAACAGCATGAGATCAATATAATCGGTCTTTAACTTTTTCAAAGACTCTTCGACGGACTTTTTACAAGCCTCGTAGCCGTAATGCTCGATCCAAACTTTGCTGGTAAGAAACAACTCTTTCCGCGGAATTTCCGAATGAGAAAGGGCGTTTCCGACCTCTTCTTCATTAAAATAACTCTGTGCCGTATCGACGTGGCGATACCCGACTTCCAACGCTTCGGATACGCAACGCTCGCAATCTTGCTTTCCGATTTGATAAACGCCGTATCCGAGTTGCGGCATTTTTACACCGTTTTTAAGTGTTACGAATTGCATAGTCCCTCCTTGATTTTCATCGTAAAACGATACGATAATAAAATTATATCGCATAGAAAAGGAGAATGCAAGTAAATATCGAAAATTTCTTCCAAAGCCTTTGTTTTTACATAAAAAACATACGATTCTGCGTGACAGAATCATATGCGAAATTTCAATGAATTACTAATTATTTTAACCGTTATTACAAATTTGCGGAATAGAGAAAAATCCGCGTTCGATATCCGCATCGGTCGGGACGATATCCGAAAGTTTTCCGTCGTTATACGCCGCATACGCCGTTAAATCGAAATATCCCGTTCCCGTTAACCCGAACAAAATCGACTTCTTCTCTCCCGTTTCTCGACAGCGAATCGCTTCGTCCATCGCAACCCTGATTGCATGAGCCGATTCGGGAGCGGGCAAAATTCCCTCGCAACGCGCAAACGCAACCGCAGCGTCAAAAATTTCTCTTTGCCCCACCGCACGCGCCTCGATTTCGCCGTCGTGATAAAGTTGAGAAACGATCGGACTCATGACGTGATAACGCAATCCGCCGGAATAGCCGGACGACGGAATAAACTCACAGCCGAGTGTATACATTTTCGCGAGAGGCGTCGTCTTTGCGCTGTCGCAAAAATCGTAGGCAAATTTTCCGCGCGTCAGCGAAGGACAACTTTTCGGTTCAACGCCGATAAATCGCGTATTATTTTTTCCTTTCAACTTATCCCCCAAAAACGGCGCGACCAATCCGCCGAAATTCGATCCGCCGCCGACACACCCGACGACGATATCCGGCGTAACCCCGTAACGGTCCAATACCGCCTTACATTCTAAGCCGATAACCGTTTGGTGGAGTAGCTCCGCCATTATCCGAACAAGTTTCTTTTTCGATTTCGTCAAAA
>CAYXWN010000056.1:0-6212 GCA_964468815.1 uncultured Clostridia bacterium
TTTTTTACCTCTTAAGATGGTAATTAGAAAAATCCCTAATTATACCCATCTAAAAAGGGCGTTTTTTTGAAAAAACAGAAAAATCTGCCGTGTAAAATCGTTGACAGCGACAAAGTGTTTGTGATAAACTTAACCTCGTTAAGCATTTTCCAAGTGAATAATTAAAGAGGGGAATTATGGAAGAACTCAATCAAACGGTCTTCGATTCGTCCGACGCTTTATCCGGGAGCGGACTGATCGAAGTGATGCAATTGCCGGAGGGGCAAGATAAGGTTACGGACGCCATCGACCGGTTTAAGGATATGATGTTTAAATACAATTCCGCGATGTGCACGTTAAAAACGCGGTTTGAAATTCTGAACGATGAGTTTCGCGTGCTCAATAACAGCACGCCCATTCACGGCATTAAGTCCAGACTGAAAAAGCCCAAGAGCATTATGGAAAAACTTTTGCGCAAGGGATATCCGCTGACCTTTGAATCCATCGAGGAGAATTTGAACGACGTCGCCGGCGTGCGCATTATCTGTTCGTTTATCGAGGATATTTACGAGATCGCCGGTATGCTCGGAATGCAAGATGATATCGAAGTATTAGACGTGCGCGATTATATCGCTTCGCCCAAGAAGAACGGGTATCGCAGTTTGCATTTAATCGTCGCCGTGCCTGTCTATTTTTCCGATCAAAAGCATATGTACAAGGTAGAGGTGCAGATTCGTACCATTGCGATGGATTTTTGGGCGAGCCTCGAACATCAGATGAAGTATAAAAAGGAGATCGAAAAGGCCGCGATGATTTCGGCTGAATTAAAATCGTGTGCGGAGCAGATCGCGCAAATCGACGAGCGTATGCAGGGAATTCGGAGAAAGATCTGCGGAGGCGTGAACTACGATGAATAGAGAGAATCTTTCCGAACTGTTCTTTTTCATTAAACGGTGGCGACGGGTTGCCGTCGCGGCGCGTATGGACGATCTCTCTTCGGGAGAAATCGAAGTGTTGGGAGTGGTTTTTTTCTGTCAAAACGCGCACAATGCAAGTATCTCCGAACTTGCGGAGTGGATGGACGTATCTCTTCCAGCCGTATCGCGCGCGGTCGGTAAATTGGAAGAAAAGGGGTGCGTCGTTCGCGTAGGGGACGACGCTGATCGCCGTAACGTATCCGTCGCGTTGACCGATCACGGTCGCGCGCTGTTTCGGAAAGCGAAAGGGGCGTTCGAGCAGTTTTTCCGTCGCGTTCTGGGGTATTTGGACGAGGACGAGCAACGGGAATTCTTTCGTTTGAGCGAAAAGTTTGCGGAGGGAATGAGAGTAGAGTTGAAGAAAGAACAAGAGGAGGCTTTATGATCAAACTTTTGAAGCGTTTTCGCCCTATTGATTGGGTGTTAACCGTTTTGATTTTGCTGATTACCGTAGCACAGGTATGGTTCGATCTCGAATTACCGTCGTATACGTCAAGCATTATCAATGAAATTTCCAATCCTGCCGCCACGGTCGGTTCTGTTCTGACCATCGGCGGAGAAATGTTGCTTTTGGCGTTCGGCAGTATGGCGTGTTCGATGATAATCGGATTGATTGCCGCTTACGTTTCCGCGCATTTTTCGTATTCGTTAAGAGGGGACGTTTACCGCAAGGTAGAGCCCTTTTCCGCAGAAGAGATCAATCGTTTTTCGACGGCGAGTTTGATAACGCGTTCCACGAACGATATTCAGCAAGTGCAAATGGCGGTCGTCGTGGTGTTACGTATGGCGATTTCCGCGCCGATCACGGCGGTATGGGCGGTGATTCGGATTCAAAAGGCGAGCACGGAACTGACGATCGCGACGGCGATTGCGTTGTGCGTTTTGATTGCGGTGCTTATTTCGATCTTTGTCATCGTAATGCCGAAATTCAAGATCGTTCAACGGTTGATTGATCGGTTGAACGGCGTCACGCGTGAAAACCTGACCGGACTTCGCGTCGTGCGCGCCTATAACGCGGAAGATTATCAAGAGGAAAAGTTCAAAAAGGTGAACGAGGACGTCACGCGCGTGAATCTTTTCACTAACCGCGTGATGGGAATCATGAGCCCGTTTATGATGTTGGTGATGAACGCGATCACGTTGACGATTTATTGGTTAGGCGCATCTTTGATCAATGCCGGTTCGCTTAAGTTTGCGGTCATGGCGTCTTTTTCGCAACTTGCCATGCAAGTGTTGATGGCGTTCATGATGCTGACGATGCTCTTAATTATGCTTCCTCGTGCGAGCGTTTCGGCAAAGCGAATCAACGAGGTGTTGGAAACGGAGAATAAAATCGTCGATCCCGATCAATCGCTTCCGTTTACGGAACGGGCGACGGTGGAATTTCGCAACGTTTCTTTCCGCTATCCGGATGCGGACGGTTACGTGTTGAAAGATATTTCTTTCCGCGCGAACGCCGGCGATACCGTGGCGTTTATCGGTGCGACGGGCGCGGGCAAATCGACGCTTTTGAATTTGATTCCCCGTTTTTACGACGCAACCGAAGGCGAAGTTTTTGTGGACGGCGTGAACGTAAAAAAAGTAAAGCAACGGGATTTGCGCGAACGGATCGGGTACGTGCCGCAGAAAGGAACGCTGTTTTCGGGTTCGGTTTCGTCCAATATCGGATACGGCGGCGTCGAACGGGAGGAAACAATCCGCGCGGCGGCAGAAGTCGCGATGGCGGACGAGTTCGTCGAAAAAATGGAAGAGGGGTATGATTCGCATATTTCGCAAGGCGGAAAGAACGTTTCGGGCGGACAAAAGCAACGGCTTTCCATCGCGCGTGCGGCGGCGATCGAACCGGAGATCTTTCTCTTTGACGATTCTTTTTCCGCGTTGGATTACAAAACCGATCGCGAAGTGCGGCGGCGGTTAAAAGAATATACGAAGGACGCGACGTCTTTAATCGTCGCTCAGCGGATCGGTACGATCAAGGACGCCGATCTCATCATTGTGTTGGATTGCGGCGTCGCGGTCGGAAAGGGAACGCATGAGGAATTGTTGCAGAATTGTTCCGTCTATCGCGAAATCGCGCTTTCGCAACTTTCCGAGGAGGAACTTGGGTTATGAGTCAAAATCATGCGCGTCCGAGCGGCGGCCCGATGCGGCGCGGCGGCTTCGAAAAGCCGAAAAACTTTAAGGCATCTATCAAACGGCTGATTCTATTTTTGAAGCCGCATTTTCTCACGATTGTCATCGCGCTGTTGTTTACGGCGGCGGCTACCGTTTTGAGCGTGTTAGCCCCCGGTTACGTGAACGATATCACGAATGAAATTTACGTTTCCGTATTAGGACTTCCGATCGACATGAAAGCGGTTACTCGAATCGGCGTCACGCTTTTGATCTTTTACGGTGCGGGATTTTTGCTGAATTACGCGCAGTCTTTTTTGATGGCAGGCGTTAACCAGAAAACTTCTAAGCGTATGCGGAATTTGATTTCCGAAAAGATCAATCGCGTTCCGTTGAAGTATTTCGATACGCGCAGTTACGGGGACGTTCTCTCTCGCGTAACGAACGACGTCGATACGATCGGGCAGACCTTGAACCAAAGCGTCAGTACGTTGATTTCTTCGAGCATTATGCTAGTTGGCGTATTGATCGCAATGTTCGCGACGCGTTGGGAAATGGCGTTAACCGCTCTCGTTACCGTTCCGTTCGGCATGATCTTTATTTTTGCGATCGTGCGCGTTTCTCAAAAATATTTCGTCGGACAACAAAAATACCTCGGCGAGTTGAACGGGCAGATCGAAGAAACTTATTCGGGGCAAACCGTCGTAAAGGCGTTCAATGCGGAATCGCGCGTGCAGAGCGCGTTTGACGAAACCAATCAAAAACTCTTCCAAAGCGCGTGGAAGTCGCAGTTTTTGTCCGGACTTATGATGCCGCTCATGACGTTTATCGCCAATTTGGGGTACGTCGCGGTGGCGGTCGTCGGCGTTCTGCTCTTTATTAATAATTCGCTTTCCGAACCGGGCGTGATTTTATCCTTTTTCATCTACGTGCGGCTGTTTCAAAATCCGATCAATCAATTGGCGCAGGTTGCGAATAACTTGCAATCGACCGCCGCGGCGGCGGAACGCGTCTTTGAATTTTTAGACGAGCCGGAGCAGACGGACGAAAGCGAAAAACCGTCCGCAATCGCGGACGTGCGCGGTAGAGTGGAGTTCCGTCACGTGCGGTTCGGTTATACGCCCGAGCGCGAGATCATTCACGATTTTTCTGCGGTCGTCGAGCCGGGGCAGAAAGTCGCGATCGTCGGACCGACGGGTGCGGGAAAGACGACGATGGTCAATCTGTTGATGCGCTTTTACGAGGTAAACGGCGGAGAGATCCTCATTGACGGCGTTCCGATCCGTTCCGTAAAGAGGGAAGCCGTTCGGACGCTCTTCGGCATGGTGTTGCAAGATACGTGGCTGTTTGATGGGACGATTCGGGAAAACGTTTCGTATGCCAAGCAGGACGCGACGGCGGAGGAGATCGAACGCGCGTGCAAGGCGGCGAACGCCGATCACTTTATTCACACGTTTGCCGGCGGATACGATATGGTTTTGGACGACGAAACCAACCTTTCCGGCGGACAACGACAGTTGTTGACCATCGCGCGCGCAATGGTTCAAAACAGCCCGATGTTGATTTTGGACGAAGCGACGTCCAACGTCGATACGCGCACCGAACAGTTGATACAAGACGCGATGGATCGTTTAACGTCCGGCAGAACGAGTTTTGTGATCGCGCATCGGCTTTCTACGATCAAGAATGCGGACCTCATTCTCGTCATGAAGGACGGCAACATTATCGAGCAGGGGAAACACGAAACGTTGCTTGCGCAAAACGGATTTTACGCATCGCTTTATAACAGTCAATTTGAATCGTAACGCTTTATCCCCGAATCCGTTTTTCGCGTTTCGGGGATTCTTTATTGCGGCGGAATTTATTTGATTGACAATTTTTTCCGTTCGTGGTATTTTTATTAAGGGCGATGCGAAAAATATCGTGCATGCCCGAATGAAATAATTTCTCCCGTTCGGGGCAGAATAACGAGTAGAACGTGAAAAAAATACTTTCTTGGAAAAACATTGCGAAATTTCTAGTGATAACGCTCGGCAGTATGATCGGCGGTTGCGGTATAGCGCTCTTTTTAGAGCCCCATAATCTTGCGCCCGGCGGCGTTTCGGGAATCGCAATCATTTTGGCGAATTTCATTCCCGTTTCGACGGGAATTATCGTCTTGTGCCTGAACGTCCCCTTGTTGATCGTGGGGTTGATTAAATTCGGGAAGGAATTTCTCTTTTCCACCGTATATGCCACGATTATTTTTTCTCTTTCGATTGACGGCTGTAATTGGTCTTTCGGCTCGCTGATACCGCCTACGCAGGATTTATTGTTGTCCTCGCTGTTCGGCGGCGCTCTGTCCGCCGTTGGACTCGGTTTGGTGTTTCGCAACGGCTGCACGACGGGCGGAACGGATATTATTGTAAAATTGTTGCGTTCTCGTTACCGCCATATCAAGACGGGTGCTTTGTTTTTGTGCGTCGACTTGGTAATCGCGATTGTTTCCGGGATCGTTTTTCGCAATATCGAAATCGTTTTATACGCGAGCGTTGCGATCGTCGTCAGCGGGCTCGTGATGGATTTTGTGATCTACGGGGGAAACGAGGCAAAACTCGTGTTTATCGTCAGCGATTGTTACGAGGAAATTGCCGGACGCGTCTTAAAAGAATTGGATATCGGCGCGACGTATCTGAACGGTTCTGGTGCTTATACGAATCGGGAAAAGAAAATCGTGATGGTAGCGATAAAAAAACATTTATATCCCAATTTGAGAGATATCGTAAAAGATCTCGATCCGAGCGCATTCATGATCGTTTCGAGCGCGAAAGAAATTTACGGCGAGGGCTTTCAAGACCATCTCAAAGAAGAGGTGTGACGAACTATGCTCAAATTGCTTGCGTTTTTTCGTAAAATAGGGTAAAATAAAAAAGAATCGAGGGCAAGTTTTATAGATTTTTTTGAAATCCATGTCGAATTGATTCAGTAAACTGTTTGGGACGGCATAAGCGACTTTTGCAGATAAAAGAAAAGCGTTTTTCCGTTTTTACTCACGTTTTGAAGGGCGAAATTTTTCGCATAATTTTTACAATTTCATTATTTGCGGAGGTATATCGAAGCGGTCATAACGAGGCGGTCTTGAAAACCGTTTGGGTGCAAGCCCAC
>CAYXWN010000057.1:0-5993 GCA_964468815.1 uncultured Clostridia bacterium
GGTTTTTAACTCGAAAAAAGAATTATCTCGAACATAATCTAACGCCGCGCCAAGCGCAAGCGTATTTTGATTTTACCTATCTACATCTCAAAAAAGTTCGTATCGCGGAAAATATGCATATTACGGAAGGCGCAGTACGAAAACTTATATTGAAAGCGGAAAAAAACTTGGCGAAATTACGAGAGAAACGTCAAGAAGAAATTTTGCAGTCGGCGCAGGAAAAGACGAGCAAGCATAAACGGCTCAACAAACGAGAAAACGAAGCATTGAATTTGCTGTTATTACAAACTCTTTTTGAAGAAAAATAGGCTTTTTACGTGGGGGGGTACGATTTTTGAAAGCCGTTATGGCTATATATTAGAGGGAAAAATATTTTCCCCCTATTCTTACAAGAAATGCAAGAGCAAAAAGAAGAATACGAGCGTAAAAACGCTAAAAACAACAATTACAAATATTAAATAAATAAGCGTCGGCAATAGATAAGAACGGGAAATTACACCGAAAAAATAATGAAATAGAAGATAAGACCGACTGATAGAAAAGCCGCATTCATGCGGAAGCCGAAGAAAATTTATAAAAGGAGCTTAAAAAATGAAAACGCAATTAAACGAATACAGCTTTCCGTCAGTGGTTTTATAAAGGTCATAGGTCGTTACGCTTATTCTGCCGCGATCAGTGATAGCAAGCTCTATTTCGTTTTTCTTTTCATTGATTGCGATAATATCCATCGTGATATACGCTTCACCGTCAAAATGTTGATATTCAGCCATAATCATCACTCCTTTACAAGCTTGTACCAGACCTTGTATTCGACTTCTAAATCGAGAATGTCGTAAGAGCCGTCTTTATCTCTATACACGGGAACTTCGGTGAAGTACATGGTGATATACCCTTGAAATTCGTCCGTTCTGTTTGGAACGGAGCGGCAACGCTTTTCCACGTCATCGAATACGCGGATATACGGCTTGTTGTTTTTGGATACGCAAGGGCATAACAGATTGCCTTCGGTAAGATAGCCGAAGCCGGATAATTTCTTATCCGATCTGCTTCTTGCATTTGTGATAGAGAAAACTACTTTTTTCATTTGGAATTACCTCCGTTTTTTATTAGCCTTTCGGCAAAGACGGGGTAGAACCGGAAAAAGTCAACGTAAAGTGCGAGTTAAAGTCGCAAAAACGGAAGTCAACGACCAAGGACAAAATTGTTGCGTAAATGAAAAAAGAGCCAAACTCATAGTTGAGTTCGACTCTCGGTAATATAAAAGTTTTCAGTAACAATTTTTCCCGTTTACTTCCGCTTTTTACTGTGCTACAACGGCAAAGACGAAAGGCGAAAAAACGGAGTAAAACCCTGATTGTCGTGCCTACTAAAAAAGTTGTGTCGTTGTCGTTTCTTGCAACCGTATGTTGTTTTCGGCATAGAAAAAGCCGAGCGATTGTTTTCGCCCGGCTACTATTATAGGTACTCATAATTCAATAATGGACTTATTTGAACACCCACTTTATTGTATCGCCTTAATAAAATTCGAATATATCACATCATAAGTTTCGTTAAAGGATCGCTCCAAGTCATAAGTCAAGCAGCAATTCAAAACGTTATCTAATCCATATTTGTTAATCAAATATCTCACAAACAAATAAGACTCCGGGTATGTGAGATTGTTGCCTTTATCCCCTGAAGACGAATATCTCAAATCTTTTACACTGGTTGTAGCATATGGAAATTTGATTTTTTGTTTATATTCCGGCTTTGTCAAAGTGACATAAGCAATCGACTGTTCAAGCAAATAAAAATCGAATGTTTCAAAACTTTCGAAACTTCCGCCGGAACTTTTATATTGCGTTTTTACATCTTCAACAAAACTTTTCAAATCTCCAATTACATCGGAAGCGACGAACGAATGATACATTCTGTAATCAATATCGGAAGTTACGCCGCTGATTTCACGAGATAAGTATTCGGCGATTCCTTCGGCAAGCCATGCGCCGTCAACCCGATTATTATTCATTGTCAAAATATGTGCGGTTTCATGCACGAATTCGCTCGGATCTTTCAGATATACTTTTTTGTTGTTGACATCGGCTTCCGTGCCTACCTCATCAGATGAAATATAATACTCTATTTTTGCATCGGCGTTTTTCAGAATCGAATCCGAAGTGTTTTTTGTTGTGTTTGATTTTATGTATTCTAAGACTTTATTAACACCGGAGTTTCCGTTTGACAAATGCTCTATAACGGCTCTTGGGTGATCAAATGTTGCACTGTTGCGTTCGGCGTGAAAACTATCAAGGTAATAGACTCTGTTTTTCGTCTCGATAACGAGAGGGTATTGTAAGAGTTTTTGGGAATATACAGCTCCGCTAAGCCAAGACAAGTCAAACGGAATATCAAACGAAGTGTCTATACCGTTTTGGGATAACCATTCGCGTCGGTAATCCGTTAAAGACGCATTCAAAAGGGCGTCGAACGAATAGTTATCGATGATGTATTCTCCTAAACCGACGGCGGTCATATCGGCTATATCTATAACTTCGTTCGAAACAAATGATGCGTTAAAATAACCCTGAAACAGCGTTAGCAGCAAATCGTCTTCGTTTTGTGCATAATAGTCTTTCAGTTTGGAAATGTCTACGCTTGTTTCGTCGTTGAAATAATAATGAGTTGCGGCAACTTGCTTCCACGTTTCGGTTGTTTTCATATACGCGCCCGTAAGTGCCGTTTTGTATTTTCCGTTTTCAAATGCGTCTGAATTGCATAAGACTATGCCATCATGATAGAGAAATCCGTTGTTTGATGACAAAATATATTCGTCGGAAATTATGGCGACTTTTACGTCTGACTTTAAGTTCAATGCAGATTCGAGAGTTTGGTAATCTTGCTCCAGCACGTCAAAAAGCTGCATTTCCTTTTGCTTTGATAGAGAAAGTGAAGTTTCAAGATATAATGTTATTCTACCTTTTTTGATAGAATTCATTTTTGCGTTATGATAGCCGTCAATTTGCAGGTATTGTTGTACTTTATATTGTTTAACGGTGGCGTTGTAATAAATCAAGACACCTACAAAACTACAGATGACTAACAAAATGCATATAATCAATGCTATTTTCTTGTTCTTTTTCAATGTTTTTCACCTCTATACGAATTATAGTCAACGATCAGTTTAAGTGTTGCGAGTGTCTTTGAATCAATAAGCATATTCTTTTTTATAGAGTATAACATATTTTTGCAATTTTTTCAATCTTTCTCGGCATGGAAAAAGGCGAGCGATTGTTTTCGCCCGGCTGTCGTCGTAAGTATTCATAATTCAATTCTGATACCGAAATAATCGTTAGAAAAGAATAATACGAACCCCGAATTTTGCTCGGTGTTCGTATTATTCGCTCTTGGCGGCACGTGTGCCACTCTCATTGAACTATTGATTGAGTTTTATTAGTTTCAAATTGTAATCGTTTCAATTCTTCAATTGTTTTCTTTATCATTTCGTTAGTGTCAATTATGGATTTATTACAACCAAATTTGAGATAATGCAGAACGGTTGCAAACAATTTTATTGATTTATCGCCCTAATTCGTTTGACAAGTTAATGTAGATGAACTATAATAATTAATGAACGTGAACTGTTTGGAGGGCGAAGTGGAGAAATATTTAAATGCAAATATTGTGTTTTCGAAATTCAGTCGGGATTATATGGGGTTAAAAAGCGGTTTACCGATACGCCCTAGCGAGTTGGCGGTATTGAATATCGTCACGAGGCGAGGGGGAAAGTTCACGCCGCTCATGATAAAAGAACTTTTGGGTGTTTCTAAACCTATGATTACTGCTCATATAAATATTCTTGAAAAGAAAGGGTATATCTACAAAGATTTCGTATTAAAAGACAAACGCAGTTTTTACGTTATGCCGACAAGCAAGGCGCACTTTCTCGTAGACGAAGCCGAGCGAAAAACGACGGCTAAACTGAAAGAAATCGAAAACGAAATCAGCGAAGAGAAGTTTCAAGAACTTGTAGAATTATTAGCAAAAGCGGAAGCGAAGTTAAAAGGAGAATAAATTATGGATATCAACGATAAAATTTGGAATCCGTGGCACGGTTGCCACAGATATAGCGAAGGTTGCCAAAACTGCTACGCATACTTTCTCGACAAGCGTTACGGCAGGGATACCAACGAAGTGGTAAAGAACAAATCCGATTTTAATTTGCCTATAAAAAAGGACAAAAACGGCGCGTGGAAACTGCCGAGCGGTTCTTATGTACGCGTTTGTATGGCGAGCGACTTTTTTTTGGAAGAAGCAGACGCTTGGCGCGACGAGACTTGGAATTTTATTCGCCGTAGAAAGGACGTAACGTTTTCGCTTTTAACGAAGCGCGCAAACCGTATGAAAGACTGTTTGCCCGAAGATTGGGGCGACGGTTGGGATAACGTTGCTTTTTCAGTTTCGTGCGAAAATCAAAAACGTTTAGAAGAGCGTATGCCGTACTTACTCGACGTCCCTGCGAAACACCGTTGGGTGAGTTTGAAACCGTTTATCGGTGAAGTGGATATCGAGCCGTATCTTGCCACGGGCAAAATCGAAACGGTGCTTGCCGGCGGCGAAAATTATCTCGGCTCGCGCCCGTTACATTACGAATGGGTGAAAAAGGTTCACGACGCATGCGAAAAGCATAACGTTCAACTTATTTTCGGACAGACGGGCAACGTTTTCGTCGTAGACGGAAAGGAATATAAAATTCGCAGTCGTACCGATCAAATGGTGCAAGCGTTAAAGAGCGGGCTTTACTATCCGCCCGTAGACGTCGACGCGCGCATTAACGAAATTTACGAGCGCAAAGCCGCTATGAAAGAGGCGATGGAAAAGGGCAGAAAACCCAAAGAAAGCGACAAATTCCATTGTTAAGGCGAATAATATGACGAAACAGGGTATTTTAGATTTTATATCGAAGCAAAGAACATCCTTAATATCTTCGGTGGACGAAAAAGGCTATCCCGCGACGCGCGCGCTAATTCAACCCGTGCTTATCGACGGCGACGATATTTATTTCGCGACGTACACTTCGTCGAGAAAGGTAGCGCATTACCGCAATAATCCGAAGGCGTGCGTGTATTTTTATTCTAAAGGGCAGTCGTTTCAAGGTGCGGAAATCAAGGGCGAAATGCAAGTTTTAACCGACCAAGCGACGAAATCTCAATTTTGGAAGCCGTTTTTTAACCGTTTCTATAAAAAAGGCGTAACCGATCCCGATTATTGCATATTAAAATTTACGGGGTTCGCAGCGCAATGGTTTTCTAATTTCAAAACGGAAACGGTGAAATTTTAACAGTTAAATACAAAAAGACGACCGCTTTAACTAACGTTTTTGCGCGGTGTGGAGATATTTGCGACGCCGCGTCTTATGGTGGTCGAAAAGGATAGAATAATATGGAAACACTCACGTTTTATCCCGAACACCCGTCGGATGAAAAAACACGTATCATAGCAACGACGGCAATGCCGCTTTTAGGAGGTAGCGCGCCTTTTGCGGCGAAAACGCTTTGCGACGAATTTCGTGCTGACGCAAATCGCTTTTACGAAAGGTATACGGATAAACGCTTTGAAGTGTCGGGAATCGCCAAAAAAATCGGACCGGATATTCACGGTAAACCGTCGATAGAACTTTCCGACGGCGTAAACGGACAAACTTACGCGCTCGTGATTTTTCCGACGAAAGACCATTACGAAAAAGTGAGCGTAGGCGATTGCGTAACCGTGCGCGCAAACTATTTGGTTATGAGCAATCGTTACGGCGTGGTTATGAAATTCAGCGAACTGATTTCTGCTAATAAACGATAACGAAAAGGAGAAAACAAAATGAAACGGCTTGATCGTTTGGGACTTGGTTGTATGGGAATGTCTTGCTATCGCAATCCCGAAAATTCGTTAAAAACTATTCGCTACGCGTTAGATAGCGGCGTTACGCTTTTGAATACGGGCGAGTTTTATAACGCAGGCGAAAG
>CAYXWN010000058.1:0-5779 GCA_964468815.1 uncultured Clostridia bacterium
TTGTTGTTCTATTTTTAACAATATATTGTAGTAAAAATATTATTGTGCATCAAATAACGTATTAGACGAACAAACGCGTAAAAAGGAGAGTATTATGCAAGTTTATAAAAAAAGAACAATTTTCGTTATTTTCATTCTTTGCTGTATCGCAATATGCCTAGGGAACACCGCATGCAGTTTCCTTTCTCCGATAAACGGAACTTACTATCAGTATGAAAACGAGCAGTATACTTCATTTTATATTCAATTAAACAATGACGGTTCCACAAAAGTATCTAACGGAAGCGTATCCTATGAGGGCGTATACACAATTGAAGGCACGAAAATAACGCTTACCTATTATAATCCGGAAGAACCGGAAGAAACAAATACACAAACACTAACCGGAACGATTTCTGACGGCGTTATTACAATCATAATTAATGGTTTTGACAACTTCGGCGAGGCAACGGAAAGAACGATGTATTTCTACAAAAAGGAAAAAGCACCTTCTTCCACTCCGAATAACAAGACAAACACAACCGTGATAACGGAATAACTTACGAATTAACGTCTGACGAAACCGCTTATTTCGTTAAAAGTTGTGATCAAAAAAAGCAAGGCGATTTAGTTATACTCGCCGAAATTGACGGCAAGCCAGTGACATATATCGGTTCTAACGCATTCATTAGTTGCAGCCGTTTAACAAGCGTCACAATCCCCGACAGCGTTACTTCGATTGAGTTTGGGACATTTAGTGATTGCAGTAGTTTAACGAGTATCACAATTCCCGACAGCGTTACTTCGATTGGGGATTCTGCGTTCTACGGTTGCAGTAGTTTAACAAGTGTCACAATTCCAGACAGCGTTACTTCGATTGAGTTTGGGACATTTAGTGATTGCAGTAGTTTAACGAGTATCACGATTCCAGACAGTATTACTTCAATAAATCATGAAGCTTTCCAAATGTGCGATAGCTTAAAATACAACGAATACGATAATGCTTACTATTTGGGAAATGAAAACAATCCGCACGTAGCACTCATAACAGTAAAATCAACATACATAACGTCTTGTGCTATAAACGAAAACACTAAAATAATTTGCGATGCGGCCTTTTTGGGCTGCAGTCAGTTAACGAGTATTTCAATTCCCAACAGTGTTACTTCGATTGGTGCACAGGCGTTCTCTAATTGTAGTAGTTTGACGAGCATCACAATCCCCGATAGCGTTACTTCGATTGGTGGAGCTGTGTTCTGGTATTGCAGTCGTTTAACAAGCGTTACAATCCCCGATAGCATCACTTCGATTGGGGATTATGCGTTTAGGGTTTGCAGTAGTTTAACGAGTGTCACGATCCCCGATAGCGTAACGGCGATTGGTTCTTCTGCATTCTCTAGTTGTAGTAGTTTAACAAGCATCATAATTCCAGACGAAGTTACTTCGATTGGTGATAATGCATTCTCTGGTTGTAGTAGTTTAACAAGCGTCACAATTCCAGACAGCATTACTTCAATTGGCAATAAAGCGTTCGATAGTTGCAATAACTTAAAGTATAACGAATATGATAATGCCTACTATTTGGGAAATGAAAACAATCCGTACGTAGCACTCATAACAGCAAAAGAGAATATAACGTCTTGTACTATAAACGGAAACACTAAAATAATTTGCGACGCTGCCTTTGCCCTCAGCTGGTTATTAACCGGCATCACAATCCCAGACAGCGTTACTTCGATTGGTAATAATGCATTCTCTGCTTGCCATGAGTTAACAAGCATAACAATTTCCGACAGCGTTACTTCGATTGGAAACTACGCGTTCGAACGGTGTGAGAAGCTAACGAGTGTAACGATAGGAAACAGCGTTACTTCGATTGGTTATGAAGCGTTCTATAATTGCTATAACTTAAAGTATAACGAATATGATAATGCCTACTATTTGGGAAATGAAAACAATCCGTACGTAGTTCTCATAACAGCAAAGGAGAAGATCCGTTCTTGTTCTATAAACGAAAATGCTAAAATAATTTATAATACTGCCTTTGACTCCAATGGGGTAACCAGCATTATAATTCCCGACAGCGTTACTTTGATTGGCAAAGAGGCGTTCTCTAATTGCAGTGGTTTAACAAGTGTCACGATAGGAAACAACGTAACTTCAATTGGCAATCATGCCTTTATGTATTGCAAATCATTATCCGATATCACCTTTAACGGAACAATGGCGGAATGGAACGCGATTCAAAAAGGCGCAGCGTGGAATTCTAATACCAATAACCTCGTCATTCATTGCACGGACGGCGATGTCAAAAGCAACTAAATTTCTCCTTACAAAAAAAAGACGGCGCGCGCCGTCTTTTTTTCGTACCGTTTCTCTTTCTGTTTATATTATCTTTTCTTATCGTCTTTCGATTCCACACTACCGATCAGTCGGATTCGACGTCTAAGCCGATCAACTTTTTGATTTCGGGGATATGATCCTTTCCTAAACGGTAACCGACTTCGATCGCCTCTTTTAATCCATCGAATTTATATTGCGACATATTCCCCAAATCGGGTGCAAGATAAAGATCGGGGTGATATTCCTTTAATTTATAACGCGTCGCGTTGCCGTCGTAAATATCAATAATGCGGAACATTACCGAAAAGATATTAGGCAGTTTCTCCTCTTCTCGAATCTCGCCCAAAACGTCCACCGTCACAACGACGTCCGCCCCCAATTTACGACATTCTTCGATGGGCAACCGACTCATAATACCGCCGTCCACGTACAGAACTCCGTCAATTTCCGCCGGGCAGAATATCCCCGGAATGGACGAACTTGCCGCAACGCACTCATAAGCGCGTTCGTCTGC
Source organism: uncultured Clostridia bacterium (assembly GCA_964468815.1). Lineage (GTDB taxonomy): Bacteria > Bacillota > Clostridia > Christensenellales > Borkfalkiaceae > UMGS621. Next base: position 2,837 of record CAYXWN010000058.1, read on the forward strand.
GCAGAAAACCTTTTCTTTCCCCTTTAAGACATCCACCGCCGTACAGCAAAACGGGAAATTAAGATCGGAAATCTTTTTATCCCCTAACAACGTCTTTAATTTTTCGCGCATTTTCCCCGCTTTTAACAGCCCCAACTTTTTCAAAGGGTGAACGGACAAATCAATCAAATCGGACGGCTTGATCTCGTCGATCTCCCGTTCCATTTGTTCAATGGAAACGCCTGCGGCATAGCACGCCCCTACGACAGAGCCCATCGACGTGCCGGAAATACAATAAACGGGAATTTGTGCTTCTTCGAGCGCCTTTAAAAAACCGATGTGGGCAAGCCCTCTGCTACCGCCTGCGCCAAGTGCCAATCCTAATTTTTTCATTTTTCACTCCTCAAACAAATTCCTCTGCTTTTCAGCCACGACAAAGCCAACGGAATCCACTGTGCCACGCGAGGATTGATATAATCGGGACAACCGACGGGTGCAGTTTCTTCGTCTGCCGTCGCCAATCCGTGCGGACCGTTTTGAAAAATATGCAATTCGTAATCGACGCCGGCTTCCGCCAACGCACTTGCAAACAAAAGCGAATTTTGAGCAGGAACAGACGCATCGTTCGCCGTCGCCCAGATAAAGGACGGAACGGTTTCGCGATCGACGCGTTTTTCCAACGAAAATTCCTCCACGTTTTCCCGTCTTCCGGACAAATTATAAATGGAATCCCTATGCGAAAACGGTCCTGCGGTAATAACGGGGTAGCATAAAAGACAAGCGTTCGGCTTTCCGTCGCGTTTGCCGATCGCCGAGGTAACTTCTTCGCAATCGGTTATCGTAGCGAGCATACCGACGAAATGTCCGCCTGCCGAAAAACCGCAAGCAACGATTCCTTCGGGATCGGTATTCCATTCACGCGCGTTTTTCCGAATCAAATCGACAGCTAAAACGCCCTCGATCAACTGCGCGGGGAAATGAACCGGCGCAAGCGAATAGCGCAACACGAACGCGTTAAACCCTGCGGAAAAGAAACGAAACGCAATCGCTTCCGCTTCCCGATCCGAACAATACCCGTAAGCACCGCCCGGACAAACCAAAATCGCCGGGCGACGACGCTCCATATCAATCTCCTGCGAATTTTCCCAAACGTACACGGAAAGATCCGCTCGCGCGTCTTTCGGCTTTTCCACACCGCAAGTATCGTATAAATCTAACGTTTTACAAATCATAGAGATTCTCCTCTTTCTGCAAAAAAATCGTTTTCAAAAAGAACTGCCGTGCGGCAGTTCTTTCTTTCGTTTTTCATCTTGTAATATAATTAGCCCTCTACCGTTTCGGTTACAACGGCGTCGGTGGGCAGCGGAGTCGAATCGTCGATCTTCACCACTTTAATGCTCTTTTTCTTTGTACCGAGTTCGATCACGCCCTCAAAGCCGTTCTCTTCCATCGGGCAATGTTTAACGTTAATAAAATGATTCTTAAACTTGGTGAGGTAATTTCCCCAGAAACGGATCTTTTTATTATCCGTATTGCCGTTGATTTCGCAGCCGTATTTTCCGAAATACATAACGCCGGTTACGTTCTTGCCGACCTCTTTGAAATCAATAATGCCTTTTTTCGTGCTAAGCTTTCCTTTTATCGTATATTCGTATTTGCCAGCAGGTATCATAGTCCAATCCTCCATTGATCAATATAATCTCTAACTTAATTTATAACATAATTTACCGAAATTGTCAACATATTATTGAAATTTTCATAAAGATTTGATAAAATATAAGAAAAAATTTCACCGCGGAGGTTCATTATGCACTATCACATCAGCACCGGGCTTATTTTACAGGAGTTTCCGAAGGGAAGCGAATGTCCGCTTTGCGAAATCAAAGCAATCGTCGAACGGCAGATCGTAGACCAATTTCTGAACGAAGCGGTGATGGTCGATCATTATCGGGATAAGGTCAATCGATTGGGCTTTTGCTCGCACCACTACGATATGCTGCTTGCAGGCAATTCCAAACTCGGCGTTGCGTTGCAAGCGATCACACGCATGAGAGCGTTGACCGAAAAGGTAAAAATCCCGAAAAACGCGAAAGACGCGGCAAAGCAAGCGGAAGCAATCGAAAAGGCAGGCGAAACGTGCCTCATCTGCGATCTGATCGACTTCAATATGCAACGTTATTATATGACGGTTGCACAGATGTACGGACATGAAAAAGAATTTCCGACGATGCTGAAAAACACCAAAGGGTTTTGCTTTCACCACTACGCGGAACTGTTGAAAAACGCAAAGCACGCCGGCGGCGCAACCGTCGAATACTGCAAACTGCTCGCGGAGATCGAAGAAACCAACCTTAACCGCATGACGGCGGAATTGCAATGGTTCTGCGACAAGCACGACTATCGCAATCGCGAAAAGCCGTTGGGGACTTCCGCCGACGCACTCCCCCGTTCGCGCACCAAATTCTACGGCAAAAAGACCATTTGAACGAGCATTTTTACCGTCCGAAGTGCAGTTGATTTTCTAACAGCATTAAAATAATTACAGAAAGAAAAGACGATGCATATCAATCATACCGCATCGCCTTTTCTTTCGCGCTAAAAAACAGAATTACGCTTAAACGGCTCGCTTACGCAAATTGACTGTAATAAAGAGCCGCATACGCGGCGATTTCCGCCGGGAAGTATTTAGTCGGTTACGCCAAGGGCGATTACGGCAGAACAAATTATATTTATAACGATCTTTTATCTTTTGCACGCGAAAACGGACTTCAAATCACGGGCAACGTTTACGAAGAATATTTAATCGACGAACTGTCCGAAAAAAATCCGAACGATTTCGTTTTGCAAATATTCGTTAAAATAGCCGAACCGCCCCGTAACGCAAAATAACGCATAAAAAAACGGATTCCGAAATGATATGCACCCCAAAAGTTAGACAGTTTTGGAGGTATATATTTTTATGGG
>CAYXWN010000059.1:0-5171 GCA_964468815.1 uncultured Clostridia bacterium
TTACCCATAAAAATATGCACCTCCAAAGTGTCTAACTTTTGGGGTGCATATCAAATTTCCCCGTTTTTTTATAACGTGTTTTTTGAAAAGAGGGGGGAGCGATTTTTTGAATTTCGCTTGTCGCCGTAGTTTAGTACGCTTCGTTTAAGCCTATACAAGTGCTAAAATCGCTGTTTTTTTCAAGGTTATTATCCGTTGTAAACTTTTCTATCAATTTTTATTATAATGAAACGATTGACAAATTCGTTTTGGGTATATTAAAATAATTTTGTAAAATAGAAACAGAAAGGAGCGTTATGAAAAAGACGATATTTAAGGGCGCAGCCACGGCGTTGATTACGCCGTTTACGTCTTCGGGAAAAATTGATTACAAGCAGTTCGGAAGATTAGTCGATTGGCAGATTGATTCGGGAATCGACGCTTTGGTCGTCTGCGGGACGACGGGGGAAGCCTCTACCTTTACGGATGAAGAGCATCGCGACGCGATCGCTTTCGTCGTCGAACGCGCGAACGGAAGAGTTCCGGTAATCGCAGGGACGGGGAGCAACGATACGGGGTATGCGATCGAATTGACAAAGTACGCTTGCTCGGTCGGGGCGGACGCGTGCCTTGTGGTAACGCCCTATTATAACAAGACGACGCAGAACGGGTTGATTAAAATGTTCTCGTCCGTAGCGGATGCGAGTGAAAAACCATTGATTTTATACAACGTGCCCTCTCGTACGGGCATGAATATCGAGCCGGAAACCTATCTCTCGCTCTCCCGACACGGCAATATCGCCGCGATTAAGGAGGCGAACGGCAACCTTTCCAAAATCGTCCAAACGGTGGCGTTGGCGGGGGACGCGCTTGACCTTTATTCGGGAAACGACGACCAAATCGTTCCGATCTTGGCGGCAGGCGGTAAGGGTGTAATTTCCGTGCTGTCTAACGTTATGCCGCGCGAAACGAGTCTTCTTTGTCAGTGTTTTTTCGAGGGAGACGTTACGGGAAGCATGGAACTGCAAAAGCGGTATCTTCCGTTGATCAACGCGCTCTTTTCGGAAGTCAATCCCATTCCGGCAAAGGCGGCAATGGCAAAACTCGGCTTTACCGAAAACGCGTTGCGCGCGCCGCTCTGCCCGATGGAAGAGGCGCATGCGAAAAAACTTTACGAAACAATGCGCGATTTGGGGTTGATTTAAGGAGTCTTTATGAAGGTTTTGGTAAACGGCGCAGGCGGCAGAATGGGGCAGGTGCTGATGCAAAAAATACGGGAGCGCGGAGACGTGCTTTGCGGTGCGGTCGATCGGTTTCAGCCGCCCGTCGGCGGCGTTTCTCGTTTGGAAGAAGTTGCCGAACGGGCTGACGTTATTATTGATTTTTCCAACCGCGAAGGTACGGTTGATTTGCTGGAATACGCGTTACGGGAGAAAATTCCCGTTGTCGTCGCAACGACGGGGCATACCGAAGCGGAACTTGCGCTTATTTCTTCCGCCGCGGAGAAGATCCCGATTTTTTATTCGGGCAATATGTCGTTCGGGATCGCGCTTTTGACCGATCTTGTCAAGCGTGCGGTCGCCGCTTTTCCAGGGGCGGACGTGGAAATCGTAGAGGTTCACCACAACAGAAAGGAAGACGCGCCAAGCGGAACGGCTTTGATGCTTGCGGACGCCGTAAAAGAGGTGCGTACGGGTGCATATGTGCAGTCGGGAAGAAACGGTCGTAAAAAGCGTGAAACCGCCGAAATCGGCATTTCTGCCGTTCGTATGGGGAATATCGTCGGACGGCACGAGGTTTTGATCGGAACGGATAGCGAAACGATCTCCTTAAAACACGAGGCGCACGACCGCGCTTTGTTTGCGGACGGCGCGCTCCGCGCGGCTGAATTTTTAATTTCCCGTCCTGTCGGGAAATACGATATGAAGGATCTTTTTCGGTCATGAAAGTGAAATTTACAAAGATGCACGGCATCGGGAACGATTATATTTATTTGAATTGCCTTAACGGCGAACCGAGCGATCCGTCCGCCTTGGCGGTAAAACTTTCGCCTCGTCACTTTTCGGTTGGCGCGGACGGCGTCGTTTTGATTTGCTCATCCGAACGGGCGGACGCAAAAATGCGAATGTTCAACGCAGACGGAAGCGAGGGGAAAATGTGCGGCAACGCCATTCGTTGCGTGGGAAAATATCTTTACGACAACCGAATCGTGAGCAGTCGTCGGATTTCGATCGAAACGCTGTCCGGGATCAAAACGTTGGAACTGACGGTAGAAAACGGAAAGGTTTCTTCCGTTACGGTGGATATGGGGAACGCTTCCGTTCAACCGAACGATATTCCCGTCCTTGCGGATCGTCCCTTGGTCGGGGGAGAAATCGAGGTCGAGGGAGAAAAGTACCGCGTAACCGCGCTTTCTATGGGGAATCCGCACGCGGTGTTGTTTCTTTCCGAAATTGATAACTTGAATTTGGAGCAAATCGGGCCGAGGTTCGAACGGCACTTTTTATTCCCCGAACGCGTCAACACCGAGTTTGTAAAAGTGTTGGACAATCGTACGCTTTCCATGCGCGTATGGGAGCGCGGAAGCGGCGAAACTTATGCGTGCGGCACGGGGGCTTGCGCCACGGTTGTGGCTGCGATTCTGAACGGCTACGCACGTTTCGGAGAATGGATTACGGTCAAATTGATCGGCGGCGAATTAAGAATATGCGTGACGGACGACTTACGCGTTTTGATGTCCGGTACGGCGACGAAAGTATACGACGGAGAATGGGATGATGAAGATTAAAATCAATGAAAACTTTTTACACGTTAAGCAAAGCTATCTCTTTTCGGAAATCGGCAAACGGGTACGGGAATATGCGGCAAAGAATCCCGATCGGAAGATTATTCGGTTGGGGATCGGCGACGTCACGCTTCCGCTGACGCCATCGGTGATTTCCGCGATGGAAAAGGCGGTCGGGGAAATGGGAAAGCAATCGACTTTCCGCGGTTATGCGCCCGAATACGGTTATGATTTTTTGCGTGAGGCTGTTCAAGCGCATTACAAGCCGTTCGGCGTGAGCCTTTCGTTAGACGATATTTTCGTGAGCGACGGCGCAAAGAGCGACGTCGGTAATATCGTGGATATCTTGGGGGATAACCCCGTTTTGATTCCCGATCCCGTCTATCCCGTTTATTTGGACAGCAACGTAATGGCAGGGAGAACGGTGGAACTTTTGGAAGCGAACGAGGCAAACGGATTTTTACCGATGCCTCCCGCGCGTGAGGGCGAGTGCGTCGTCTATCTCTGCTCGCCGAACAACCCGACGGGGGCGGTATACAATCGGGAGCAATTGACGGAATGGGTAAATTACGCCGTTCGGACGGGCTCTCTCATTATTTTTGATTCGGCGTACGAGGCGTATATCCACGGCGATTATCCGCATACGATTTACGAGATTGAGGGGGCGGAAACTTGCGCGATCGAGATTTGCTCTCTTTCCAAAACGGCAGGCTTTACAGGGACGCGTTGTGCTTGGACGGTCGTACCCGAAACGCTTTGCGTCGGGGAGGTTTCTCTCAATAAACTGTGGGCGCGTCGGCAGGCGACGAAATTTAACGGCGTTCCTTACGTCGTTCAACGCGCGGCGGAAGCGGCTCTTTCTCCCAAGGGACAGGAAGAGTGTCGCGATCTCGTTGCGTATTACATGGAAAACGCGCGGATTATTGCCGAACTGCTCTCTAAAAAGGGAATTTGGTATTCGGGCGGCGTTTCTTCTCCCTATATTTGGCTGAAATGCCCGAACGGCATGAAGTCGTGGGAGTTCTTTGATTATCTTTTGGAGAACGCACAGGTCGTCGGAACGCCGGGCGAGGGCTTCGGTGTGGCAGGCGAGGGGTATTTTCGCTTGACTTCGTTCGGCGATCGCAAGGCGACGGAAGAAGCCGTTGCGCGGCTCGATCGCTTGTTGTAAGGAGGGGACGGTATGTTGCACGACAATCTTTCGGTTAACGAACGCGGAGAACTGATTTTTGCAGGTGTTTCCGTCGTTGAATTGGCGAAAAAATACGGCACGCCGCTCTATCTTTTGGATGAAGATCGGATTCGCAGTCGTTGCCGCCTTTACCGCACCGCGATGGCTCGCTATTTCGGAACGGATTCTTATCCGTTGATGGCGAGTAAAGCGTTATGCTTTAAGGGAATTTATAAACTTGCGGAGGAAGAAAAGATCGGGATCGACCTAGTTTCCCCGGGGGAACTTTTTACCGCCGTGCAGGCGGGATTTTCGCTTGAAAAGGCGTATTTCCACGGAAATAACAAGACGGACGAGGATATTGCCTTTGCCATGCGCAGCGGCGTCGGGCATTTTGTGGCGGACAGTCGGGAAGAACTTTCTGCGATCGACCGTATTGCGGCGGAAACGGGATTGATACAGCCCGTCTTGCTCCGCATTACGCCGGGGATTGATCCTCATACGCATAAGGCGATTTCTACGGGACAAGTGGACTCCAAATTCGGAACGCCCATCGAAACGGGGCAGGCGGACGAGATCGTCGAATTTGCGCTTTCGTTATCGCACGTCAGAGTGGACGGGTTCCATTGCCACGTCGGTTCGCAGATCTTCGACGATCGCCCGTTCTGCGACGCGGCTGATATCATGATCGATTTTATCGCGCACGTCAAAGAGCGGTTCGGTTACGTCTGCAAAATATTGAATTTGGGCGGCGGCTTCGGCGTTCGCTATACCGAGCAAGATCCCGTAATTGATTACGAAACGAATATCCGTTTGGTTGCGGAACATATCGACCGTCGGTGTGCTGAATATTACGTGAAAAAGCCGACGATTCTGTTAGAGCCGGGGAGAAGTCTGTTTGCGGACGCAGGGCTTACCGTGTATCGCGTGGGCAGCGTGAAGGAAATTCACGGATTTAAGAATTACGTATCCGTGGACGGCGGCATGACGGACAACCCCCGTTACGCACTCTATCAATCGCCCTATACGGCGGTCGTCGCGAATAAAGCGGATCGAAAGGCAGACTTTTTCTGCACGATCGCAGGGCGTTGTTGCGAGAGCGGCGATTTGATTCAAGAAAACGTCATGCTTCCAAAGCCCGAGCGCGGCGATTATCTCGCCGTTTTGGTAACCGGGGCTTATAATTATTCCCTGGAGTCCAACTATCACCGTATTCCGCGTCCGCCCGTCGTGGTG
>CAYXWN010000060.1:0-5088 GCA_964468815.1 uncultured Clostridia bacterium
TCGTCTTAGAATTTTCTTCTCGTCTACCTGTGTCGGTTTGCGGTACGGGCACCTTTAACCATTTAGCAGCTTTTCTCGCCAGCGTGGATTCATCAGCTTCCCTACTCTTTTCGTTCCCCATCAGCGCAATAGTTCCCAGCAAGCGTACTTCACTACTTGCCACTACCTCGCCTTAGCCGCGCTCTTCCATTCGCACGGTCTGACTATCCTTCTGTGTCACTGCATCATTATCGTTATCGGTGGTATCGGAATTTCTACCGATTGTCCATCATCTACGCCTTTCGGCCTCGACTTAGGTCCCGACTTACCCTGGGCGGACGAACCTTCCCCAGGAATCCTTAGACTTTCGACGGAGAGGTTTCTCGCCTCTCTCTCGCTACTTATGCCGGCATTCTCTCTTCTATACAATCCACCTCGGCTTCCGCCTCGGCTTCTGCTCGTATACATTGCTCCTCTACCGATGCACTTCGTGCATCCCCACGCTTCGGTGTCAGGTTTTAGCCCCGGTAATCTTCGGCGCATCATCACTCGACCAGTGAGCTATTACGCACTCTTTTAATGTATGGCTGCTTCTAAGCCAACATCCTGGTTGTCTCTGCAATAACACATCCTTTCCCACTTAACCTGTACTTCGGGACCTTAGCTGTGGATCTGGGCTGTTTCCCTTTTGACTACGGCACTTATCTGTCGCAGTCTGACTCCACTACATCGATTATCCGTCATTCGAAGTTTGATAAGGTTCGGTAAGCTGTGAAGCCCCCTAGCCCATTCAGTGCTCTACCTTCGGTAATCTCTTATAGCAGGCTAGCCCTAAAGCTATTTCGAGGAGAACCAGCTATATCCTGATTCGATTGGAATTTCTCCGCTATCCACAAGTCATCACCGACTATTTCAACAGGCGTGTGTTCGGGCCTCCACAGTGTTTTACCACTGCTTCACCCTGCTCATGGATAGGTCATCAGGTTTCGGGTCTACGACACGCTACTATTCGCTCTCTTCAAACTCGCTTTCGCTTCGGCTCCGCGTCTTTAACGCTTAACCTCGCAACGCATCGTAACTCGCCGGCCCGTTCTACAAAAAGTACGACATCACACTCGTGTGGTGCTTTGTCTGCTTGTAAGCATACGGTTTCAGGTTCTTTTTCACTCCCCTCCCGGGGTTCTTTTCACCGTTCCCTCACGGTACTATACTCTATCGGTCACATGGTCGTATTTAGCCTTTGGAGATGGTCCTCCTTTCTTCCGTCTGGATTCCTCGTGTCCCGACGTACTCCGGATCCCCCTCGCTTCGTAATGATTTCGCGTACGGGACTTTTACCCTCTTTCGTCTACCTTTCCAGGTATGTTCCGCTATCTTTACTTACACTTATCGGGGTCCTTACCCCGTGCGTATTGCTACCCACGGTTTGGGCTCTTCCGATTTCGCTCGCCACTACTTTCGGAATCGTTTTTACTTTCTTTTCCTCCGGGTAATGAGATGTTTCAGTTCCCCGGGTTCCCTTCATTACGCTATGTATTTACGTAATGATACTATGACATTACTCATAGTGAGTTCCCTCATTCGGATATCTGCGGATCGATACTTATTTGCAATTCCCCGCAGCTTTTCGCAGCTTGTCACGTCCTTCTTCGGCGCCATGTACCTAGGCATCCTCCTCTATGCTCTTTGTAGCTTGATCCTCTCGGACTCTTCGTCTTTCGATTTCTGTCCGTCGAATTAAATCTCTTTCCTTATTCTAGACTTTTCAAAATGTTTTAGTGAATTCCTACGTTCTTTTCGTATTAACCTTTTCTAAAATATTTTTCTCTTTGCCTTTTCTGTACATTCTTTTTTAAGTCTTCCTCGATACTTCCTTTTCAGTCTGTATCTTCTCTTACTCTATGCAGTTGTCAATTTACCGTATGTCCCACATCGGCGGGACGCGCTCCGTCAAACGGTAGCTTATACATAATATCATTTTTCCTATTTATATGTCAAGTATTTTTTCTCAATTTTTTTAAATTTTTTAAGAATTTTTCAAAAGGCACTCGAAAGCATTTTTTAACTTGGTAAACGCTTTTTCGGAAGCCTCGTAATCCTTCATACGAATGGAATAGTACACTTTCAACTTCGGCTCTGTTCCGCTCGGACGTACGCAGATAAAACTGCCGTTCTCCAATTCGTAATAGATACTGTTGGACGGAGAAATGTCGATGGGCTCTTCTCTTCCGTCCGCATACTTTCTCACGGGAACGGAATAATCGCGCACCGCAGCAACGGTATAAATACCGATCGCGTCCACCTTTTCTTTTTTCAACCGATCCACGACGGCGTTCATTTCCGCCATCGCATTCAGCCCTGCATAAGCAATACTGACGTTGTGATCCAACGTATAACCGTACTTTTCGTAAAGACGCATCAATCTTCCCCAAACGGTCACACCCTTAAAAGTATAATAGCAAACCATTTCGGCGAACAGCATACTTGCAACGACCGCGTCCTTATCGCGGCAATGCGTGCCGCGCAAATAGCCGCAACTCTCTTCAAAGCCGAAGATAAACTCTTTATCGTTAGATTCCTCGCACTCTTTGATCTTTTCTCCGATGAATTTAAAGCCGACGGGCGTTTCCACCAACTCCACGCCGTAATCGTCGCAAATCGCCTTTGCCATGCCGGTCGAAACAAAACTCTTGACTACGATTCCGTGTTTGGGAAGCGCGTCCTCTTTTCTCAACCGATGCAAAACGTAATCGAGCAACAAAACGCCGACTTGATTGCCAGACAGCGCGACAAATTCGCCCTCTCCGTTCCGCACGGCGACGCCTAAGCGGTCGCAATCGGGATCCGTACCGAAAACGACGTCCGCCTTAATTTTATTCGCCTTGCGAATGGCAAGTTCCAACGTTTCTTTATATTCGGGATTGGGAACGGCAACCATGGAAAACGCGGGATCTTTCGCAGTCTGTTCCTCTACCAACGTCGCTTTAATGCGAAGTTTTTTCAAAATGGTCGTAACGGGAACGTAACCGCTGCCGTGTACGGGGGTATAAACGAGTTTAATATTCTTTCCGACTTTCCGCACCGCCGCGCGAGAAAGCGTCAACTTTCCGATTGCGGCATAATACTTGCGGTCGATCAATCTGCCGATCATGCGAACGGGGGCTTTCAAATTCTTCTTAGAACCCTCTCCGTCGCGAACCGCGAGAAGATCTTCCACCGCGTCGATATAGCGCACGACTTTTTCCGTATTTTCGGGGGACATTTGCGCACCGTCCTCGCCGTAGAGTTTATAACCGTTATACTCCTTGGGATTATGGCTCGCCGTAATCATGATCCCGGCGATCGCGTTCAACTCGCGAACGGCAAACGAAAGCATCGGGACGGGATGAACGTCCGAAAACAAATAGACCTTTACTCCGTTATACGCAAGCACGTTCGCCGCGGCACGGGCAAAAACATCCGAATTTAACCGTGTATCGTAAGAAATAACGACACCGCGATCCGCCTGTTTTTTCCCAAGCGATAAAAGATATTCCGCAACTCCCTGCGTCGCCTTTTTGACGGTATAGACGTTCATCATGTTCGTACCGAGCCCCATAATGCCGCGCATACCTGCCGTGCCGAATTCCAAATTCTTACCGAAACGATATTCGATCTCGCTCTCGTCCGTCAGTCCTTTCAGTTCTTCGATTTCCGATTCGGAAAGATGCAAATTGTTTAACCATCTTTCATATTCTTCTTGATACATAATCCCCTCTCAAAAAACAAAATCCGTTCTTCTCTTTTTATTTTAATATAAACTGCGACATTTGTCAAAGATTATTTTTATTTTTTCCGCATTTCGGGCGTTTTTCGGTCAATTCGTAACTTAATTTTACCAATTTTCCCACCGTTTCCGCATCCGAACGCGCGTAACGTACGGAAATCCAGTGTCGTTTGTTCATATGATAAGCCGCCGTTACGTTCTTGTCGTTTGCCTGTAAAAGTTCGGAAAGTTCGGGTGGACATTTGAGATTTAAGACTTCTTCCCGTTCGCCGAACACCGACGACGGCGCGGTAAGAAGCAAGCCGAACCACCGACCGGTATCCGTATGGCGAAACACCGTCGTTTCAAAATCCTCTTCAAAAGGACAGTCGCAACCGGCGTTCGGCAAAGACGAAGCAAATTGCAACAACGTATTTCTGTTCACGGTTTTACCTCCAAGAAAGAAAGCGTTTCTCTTAAACGGCGATAGTCCGTTACCTCTGCACAACGAAAGCCTGCGGCCAAAACGGAGAAATCTCCGCCGCCCTCGCCCAAATCGTCGCCCACAAAAAGGACTTCTTCTTTTTTGAATCCGCAATCGGACGCGTAACGTTCCAAAGCGTGCGCCTTATCGAACGCTTTCGGCAAGATATCAAAGGAAGAACTTCCCGCCAAAACGACGGTATAATCGGGAAACGCCTCCGCCACCGCACCAAGCATTGCCCTACGCTTTTTTCGATCGGGATCGAAGCGCAACTTTTCCGCAAGGTTTGCGCCCGTTCCCAAAACCGGGAACGTCGCCATGCCCGTTTCGTAGAAAAAAACGCCGTCGCCTGCATATTGTTCGTATCCGAAGCGTGCGCGCAAGCGACGAATCCGCTCCGTGAACGCAGCGCGATCGACCGAATATTTTTCTTCCCGAACAAGTCGGTAATTTCCCTTTTCACACCGTGCGAACTGCATACCGTAATTTCCCAAAATATCGGCAGGAAACCGCCCGATCTGTTCGGAAATACGCAAAAAATCCCCCGCACTCGCAATCACGATGCGATAACGAGCGGAAAGTTCGGTTAACAGCGAAAAATTGTCCGACTCGATATACGTTCGATGCTGTGTCAGCGTTCCGTCCATATCGAAAGCCACGAGTTTTATCATACGTCTTTTCAAAAGAACCGCCCGTTCCGTTACGGACGGGCGACTTTTCATTCGTTATATTCTATATTATTATATATATTGTTATAGATCGGTATGACTGTAATTTCTTACAGAACGATATACTGCTCTCTGCTCGCGCCGACGGATACGTATTTGATATAGCACCCCGTCGTCTGCTCAATGTAGCGAATATATGCAAGCGCTTCTTT
>CAYXWN010000061.1:0-4597 GCA_964468815.1 uncultured Clostridia bacterium
GTCGGACAATTATATGGTACGTTGAATATGAACAACGTCAAATTTGAGAACGTTTTGGTTAAAGGATATTTTGAAGTCGCAAAAATTGTCGGGAATTGTTCCGGTACCCTTACCGTTAAAGATAATTGTGATTTTAGCGGAATAAAAGTGAGCGGACTCGGAACGTTGATCGGTCGTTCCGATTTCGCGATAAAGGAAGGGAAAGACTTAGTGTTGAAAGGGGCTGATAGCAATATGTTTGTTTATTATCTGGTTCATAGTACGAATGATAGTTTTACCGGTATTTATAACGTTGCGACCGAGGATTGGGTATGGTATTCTATGGAAAAGGATAATGCAGCGTGGAATTTGGCTTATAGAAAAAACAGCGTGATTTATAACGGAACGGAATGTTTCTTGAATGGATCAAGCAGTTCGGCTTCTAAGAACTTTGTAAACGGTGAGCCGCAGGCATAAGTGCGTAAAACGCGGCGCTTGTTTGGGCGAAGAGTCTGCTAAACCGAATAAAATGATAAAAAGCCTTTTTGACGGTTACCGCGGAGAGGCTTTTTACGTTGTTCGGGGAAATAGGAAATTTCGTTTTTTTCGGGGCAGACAAGGAAGTTTTCTCTTGCATTAAAAGAAAGAATATGATATAATCAATCGGAAAAGGGGCGTCCTCTTTTTTGCCCGTTCGGGGAGAAAAAGGTCGCTTTCTTTTTGGAAATATACAAAAACGGTTATCATAGGAAGCGTAAAAATGAATTTGAAAAAGAAAAAGGGTTTTACCATTGCGGAACTCGTCATCGTCATCGCGGTCATTGCGGTTTTGGCGGCGGTTTTGATTCCGACGTTTGCAAGTTTGGTTAACAGCGCGAATCAACCAGCAGACGCTCATGCGGTCAGTCAAATGAATCACGTTCTCGCAAAGCATGCGGACGGATCGGTCAACACCGTGTCCGACGTGATAAACGTGTTAAAGAAAGAAAAGATTGATTTAGACGATTACAAGCCGTTAAAGAAGAATCATTATTTTTATTTCTACGTGCAAAACGGCACGCCGAAAATTGTTTATATGGATAAAGACGATAACGTCGTTTATCCCAAAGACGCAAAAATAGACGGAGAGCAACTGATGTCCTTAACCGGAACAGTACCGACGGATGAGCATTATACGGTTTCGGAAACGGGCGAAGTCACCATTGACAGCGGCGCGAAGTTGGCTCATTTGCTCGAAACAAAGAGAGGACGGTACAATGCGAATCCGTCGTCCGAGAACTTACATATTACGCTTTCGGGCAAGATCGATTTAAGAGGCGCGGCGGTAGATTTCGGCTCGACGAGCGGAGAAATTACCCTTTCGGGTGAAAACGACGCCGTTTTAAGCGGCTTGTGCGCGAACCAAAACACGGTAACCGTTGCCGACGAATTTGTCGGAACAAAGCACGGTTACGGTTTGTTCGGAAATATCGCAGGCGGAACGGTGACGATCGAAAACCTTACGATTTCTCGCTTGACTGCGAGCGATCCGAATGAAATCAATTGTGGAAAAACGCTCGGCTTGGTGGCAGGTTATGTCGGAGAGGGGGCGACCGTCAATTTGAACAACGTCACGTTTCAAGATTGCGCGGTGAACGGCTTTCGAACGGTCGGCGGAGTCGTCGGACAATTATGCGGCACGTTGAATATGGATAACGTCAAATTTGAGAACGTTTCGGTTAACGGAACAGTAGAGGTCGCAAAGGTTATCGGTACGTCTTCCGTGACGGCAAATTTAACGGTTACCGATTGCGATTTCAGCGGCATTACCGTAAAGCATTTGCCGAACGAAGTAAGCGAAGTGTTTTTAAGGGGAGACGTCGAATACGTTCTGAAAGGCGATTTAACGAATCGGTACGGATATTGGGCGGAACTTCATGCAGAAGACGAGCAACCGTTGATTTTTGCTTTGGTTACGAACGATTTGACTTGGTATGAAACCGCAGGCGTGAACGACGTAACGATCAAATCCGCGCTGTATTCGTTGAGCAGTTGGGTAAATTCTACCTCGAATAATTTGGTAGACGGCGCGCCGCAAGCGTAAGCACGTTAAAAAACGGCGTGCAAGCCGAATAAAATTGCTTAAAAGTCTTTTTCGGCGGTTACCGTCAAAGAGACTTTTTGTTTTTTGTCGATAAAAAGGGGAATTTTGTTTTTTCGGGATTGAAAGAGGGGGACCCTTGCATTAAAAAAAAGAATGTGATATAATCAAGCGGAAAAAGAGGACGCCCTCTTTTTCCTTGCCGAATGGCAAGGAAAGGGGACGCTTCCTTTTTGGAAATATACAAAAACGGTTGTTATATAGAAAGGAGCGTAAAAATGAATTTGAAAAAGAAAAAGGGATTTACCATCGTAGAACTCGTAATCGTTATCGCGGTTATCGGAATTTTGGCGGCGGTATTGATTCCGACGTTTGCGAACTTAATTAACAAAGCGCATCAGTCGGCGGATATTCAAGCGGTCAGACAGATGAACCTCGTTCTCGCAACGCATACGGACGGTTCGATCAATACGGTAAGCGACGCGGTAAAGGTTTTGGATCAAGACAATATCGACTTGGATAATTATAAGCCGTTACAAGCGAACCATTATTTTTACTTCTACGTGCAGAACGGCACGCCGAAAATCGTCTATATGGATAAAGACGATAACGTCGTTTTCCCAAAGGACGCGGAAGTAACGGGCGTACAATTGATGTCCTTATCCGGCATAGTGCCGACGGATAAAAATTATAATATTTCGGACGGCAACGTTACCATTGACAGCGGCGCAAAGTTGGCGCATTTGATTGAATCCAAGAGAGGAATTGAAGGGAATCCGAACACCGAAAACTTGAATATCAAACTTTCGGGCAACGTCGATTTAAGAGGCGCGGCGGTTGATTTCGGCATAACGAAAGGAAATATTACTATTACGGGCGAAAATAACGCCGTTTTAAGCGGCTTGCGCGTAGATCAAAATACACTAACGCCGATTAGCGGTCAATTTGCCGGTGTTAAGTACGGGTACGGCTTGCTTGGAAAAGTTTTGAACGGCACGGTAACGATTGAAAACGTTACGATTTCCGGTTTGAACGTGAGCGATACTTCGGAAAGAGCCGATGACATAAGAACGCTCGGCTTGGTGGCTGGTTATATTGAAAAAGACGCAACAGTCAATTTGAATAACGTCACGTTTAAGGACTGTGTAGTCAGCGGTTATCAAAAGGTCGGCGGAATCGTCGGACAATTATATGGTACGTTGAATATGAACAACGTCAAATTTGAGAACGTTTCAGTTAGCGGAACGGTAGAGGTTGCAAAGGTTGCCGGCAAGGTCGGGAATCAGGCAACCTTAACGACGACGGATTGTGATTTTAGCGGAATTACCGTAAAACATTTGATGGGTGACGTTTATGGAAAATTTGCGAAGAATGATATTCCGTCTTCGCTAAAAGGTGATGCTGCTAACGAATACGGATATTGGCGAGGATTTACGAATGGTAGTCGTGGCGTGCGAATTTTGGCATTGGTCACTAACGATTTGGCTTGGTACGAAACGGTAGTCATAGACGATATTATGATAAACTCTGAGGTGTATTCTTTGGATTCTAACATCAATTCTACCTCTAATAACATTGTAAACGGTGTGCCGCAGGCATAAAATCATTTAAAACAGAACACGGCGTTCCCGTGGAAAATACGAAAAAGTCTCCGAGTGAAAAAAATCGGAGGCTTTTTCCGTGCGACGTTTGCGCGCCCCGTTCGACGAACGGGGCGCGCTTGTTATGAAAAGAATTTTGCCGAGGCTGTTTAAGGCAACAGCGAATTTCTGTATGCTTTCGGTGAAATGCCGAATTTATTTTTAAATAGATGATTAAAGTGCGTAATGCTGTTAAAGCCTACCGACGTGGCGATTTCCGTTATCGACAAGTCGGTGGAACGAAGCAAGTTTTTCGCACGGGTTAATTTGATATCGGATACGTATTGAACCAAGGTTTGATTCATATACTTTTTGAAATAAGAAGATAACGTCCTCTGCGAGTAATGAGATTTTTGATATAACTCCTTAATCGTCGTATAGGTAAGGTCTGTTTCGTGCAAGTAGTTGACGAAACGCTGAAAGGGCTCGGGGAGTTTGGGCTGCTCGGTTTTTAAGGTCTTAAAGCACCCGAGTAAATAAATACAAAAGGACGCAAGCACGGTGTTATAGTTCGAGTCGTTTGTAGTGGCGGCAAGCGTGTTTTGAAATTGCTTAATGAGTTTTAATTCGCTTTTGCTCAGTTTTTTAATGGACGAACTGGGCAATTTGCGGTGATATACGCCGTTAAACAGCATTTCCGCAATCGAAATGTGACAAGTTATGTTTAACAATTGCACGTTGTTGTCGTTGATCCGATTGTGAATATGCGGAACGCCGGGGGTGATCAAGCCGATATCGCCCACGGTCAAAACTCTTGTTTCGCCCAGCATTGTGTTGGAGATTGTTCCGTCGAGCAGTACGAAAATTTCGATATAATTATCGTGCGCGTGATAATCGGTCGTGACGTTTTTCCATACGTGAAAGGTAAATTCGTTCAATGTGGAAAAAACGAAATAGC
>CAYXWN010000062.1:0-4584 GCA_964468815.1 uncultured Clostridia bacterium
AGTTCACTTGCATTAACTTGTCAAGAAAAGCAAATCGTTTTAATTATTTTTTGAGCGTTAACGTTCTCAAAAAATCTCTTTTTCTATCCGATTTTAATTTATTTTACATTTGCGAGCACTTTTTGTAACAGAAGATCATACCGTTTCTTCGTATCTTTGTTTTTACCGCAATACTCACGCGATATTTTTTTATTCGGCTCATAGGAAATCGGTATATCGTACAAATCAAATTGCTCTCTCGTTAAATCAATATAGTTCCCGTCGATACAATTAAAGTAATGAGTCCCACCTTTGCCGATGCGAATTCGACGTATCGTTCCGCCAAACATATCATGTACAAGCATAGCGGTAATCGCGCATTGTCCGCATGACGGATCACTCTCTTGCCAATCCGCTCGACTGCTTGAATATGCCGTTTCTTTACACCAAGATTTTCTTAAAACGCCGTATAAATCTTCCAATGTTTGCAGTTTTTCGTTTCTGTCGTTCAGTCGGCGCATTGTCGCAAAGTCATCTCCTTGATAACGCACTCTTATTTTTGCGGAAAGCCATGCCGTCACGGAAACAATATCGCCGACCTCGATATTCTCTATACAATCGGCATCAATAAGCACGTCAAAATTCATATCAAAACTTTCCACCAAAAGATGATAGTAATGATTTTTCGTAAAAGAATTTATTCTACACTTGATTTCCCTCACGATACCGCTAAACCACACGCAAGAAGACGGCTCTTTTCCGTTTATTTCATCCAATTTGCCAATCGGGATAAACGCCTGTGTCCCCATGCGATCGTGATCCTTATGGAAATCATCTTCATTTTTGTAAAGCCCGATTGCTTCCGCGAAACACGCAATCTGCGCTTTATATATTTTTTCTTCCTTCAACTTCGGAACACAAAGCGCATTCGGAACGGTAACGTTCATCGGACAAAGCGCACGTACGTGATTCAAAGATATCATTCCCTGCATATCACGACACCCTTTTAATCCCCACGCAAGATCCGCAACGTCATCCCAACGATGCGTATTAAAATGCAATTCAAACGACGTCGGATCAATCGTTTTGTTTTCTTCAACAGGCAACCAAAACTCGATATCTCGGTCAAGATACAAAACGAGATAGGTATCGTTTCCCACCGTAATTTCACGGGACGATTTCTCCATTAATAACGTAAACACTTGGATCAATTCGTCATAAAAATTTTCTTCGCTAAAACGAAACCCTATATCCGAAAGATGACTCGGCATAAAACACCCCAAAAAACAAATTCAAATAAGCACAAAGCCGCATTATATCTAAATAAAAAAATTTCAACACTCCACGGCGACTTTCATAACTCCGTCACGCTTGTTTTCAAATAACGCGTACGCTTCGGCAATCTCAGAAAGCGGGTAGGTATGCGTGATCAACGGCTCGATATTAAGTTTCCCCTCGGCAATCAGTTTCAACGTTTCCTCACAATCACAACCGTCAACACCGCCGATCTTGAAAGTCAGATTCTTGCCGTACATATTCGGCAACGGCAAAATTTGTGCCTTGTCATAAAGAGCGACGATTGTAACAACGGCATTCGGGCGCGAACAACTCCACGCAAGTTCAAAAGTGTCCTCTGTTCCCGCCACTTCAAGTACCACGTCCGCTCCGCCGCGATCACTGTTTTTGCGAACGAAATCAAGACATGCGTTCGGACTTACAGTCTGTACGTCAGGATAATGCTCGTTGACAAACTTGATACGATTCTCGTCTTTTTCGCAAACGATTATACGCTTGGGCTTTTTCAGCCTCACGCAAAGAAGAGTGCAAATCCCCGTCGGTCCTGCGCCGATGATCAAAACGGTATCGTCCTCGGTAATTTCCGAAATTTTCGCCGCCCAATACCCCGTAGCAAGAACGTCGCCCACAAGCAATGCTTGCCGGTCGGTCACCGCGTCCGGAATCTTATTCAAACCTTGATCCGCAAACGGCACGCGAACGTATTCCGCTTGACCGCCGTCAATGCGACACCCAAGCGCCCAACCGCCGTTTTTATCCGTACAATTGTTGACGAACCCTTTCTTGCAGAAAAAGCACTCGCCGCAAAAAGTTTCTACGTTGACGGTAACTCTGTCCCCGGGCTTTACGTGCGTAACGGCAGAACCGACTTCTTCCACGATCCCGACCATCTCGTGACCGACGGTAATCCCCTCCACCGCTCTCGGAACACTACCGTGCTTAATGTGTAAATCACTCGAACAGATACTCGCCAACGTAACTTTGACGATAGCATCTCTCTCGTGCCGAATTTTAGGTTTCGGCTTCTCTACTAAGCCGAATTTTCCTTTTGATAAATAAGAATACGTTAACATTTTTCCTCTGAGTTATTATATTACGACTATCATCCCTGCTATTTTCTGTGTGAATTTTTCTTTCCACTACTTGTTAACTTTTCCTCCATTAAGCCATTCTCAAACTTTTATACAGTGAAGTTTTTCAATAATACAAAAGAGCCATTTGTGTAAGTTGACTCTTTCTCAAATCCTTATCAATCAAAAATTCCCACAGTTTCTTACTCCTAATCATATATCCCTCCTATGTTATATTGATTATATTATATCACAAACAAACAAGAATTTCAATATCGTTCGCCTCCTTTGGAACAATATACGAAAAAATATTGACGAGCATATAATATTATAACTCACTTGTATAAAAGACACTACGATACAATTCTGCCACAAAATAATATTTTTTCTGTTGTATTTACATAAAATAACATACGGAGAATTCAAATGTTAGATCGCATCGTTGCGTTTATCGTCACGCATACGGGAAGTCCGAAACTCGCAGTATTTCTCGTATCTCTGCTGCCGCTTATCGAACTCAAAGGCGGAATCCCTTTCGGCGCAGTCGGGAATTACGGCGTTTGGGAAAATTTTCCGTTTGCCTATCTCGGTTCGACACTCGTCGCAATCCCCGTTTATTTTTTACTTCGCCCGATTTTTAATCAAATGAAAAAAAGGAAATTTCTGCAACGGATAACCGAACGAGCGGAAAATATCATTCGTAAAAAGAGCGAAACGATTGCTAAAAAAGCCACAAAAGCCCCCCGATCGCATTTTACCCGAACGGCGGCATTCGGCGTTTTTTGCTTCGTTGCGCTCCCCCTTCCGCTGACGGGCGTTTGGACGGGAACGGCGATCGCCGTGTTTTTAAATCTTCCTTTTGTTCCCGCATTTGTCGCCATCGCGTGCGGAAACTTGGTTGCCGGCGGAATCATCGCGCTCATCACGGCTTGTTTTGCGGATTACGCAGACTTGATTTTATTGATTCTCGGCGTGCTTGCAGTCGTTTTTATAGCCGTTTAAGCCCGAAAAAAGTTAGGAACACAAAAAAAAAACAAGCAAAAATTATAAAAATTACCGAAATCACACAAAACCCTTTTCAAACCGATTTTTTTATGATACAATGTTTTTACCTTGATAAAATACAACACCAAAGAGAAATAGTATGGACGATTCTATTCACGCAGGGCATCGGAACAGAATGATGAACAAGTTGTTTGACAATCCGGATGCACTTAACGATCATGAGATTTTAGAAATAGCTTTGTTTTTCTCCATTCCTCGCAAAAATACAAACCCGATCGCGCACGCGCTTTTAAATACCTTCGGCTCGTTGGAAGGGGTATTTCGCGCGTCAAAAGAAGAGTTAACGGCAATCGACGGAATCGGGCCGCACGCGGCAATGCAAATTAAAGTGACATTCGAGATTCTCAATCGCATGATCGCTCAGCACAGCAATTTCTCCGATCGTTTCACTTATCACGCTTATCGAAATCGCTTATACGATTTTTTCGATCATTCCCCTACCGAAAAATTCATCGTTCTCTTGTTGGATAAAAAACAACAGATCATCAAAAAGTTAGTTTTTGACAGCGACTTTGTTAATCGCGTTGAAGTCGATCTAACGCAATTTGCGCACGAAATCGCTTTATCCAAACCGCATGCCGTAATTCTCATGCACAATCACCCAAGCGGAAACGTTTTCCCGACGCATGCAGACGATCAAGCGACCGGGAAACTTGCTCTTGCCCTTTCGTTACAAGGCGTTTTGCTTTACGACCATATCGTCGTTACGCAAGACGATTCTTACAGTTATCATTACGCAGGCAGGATGGACGAAGTTCAAAAGAAATACAACCTTGAACGATTGATGAAAAAGATTTGACGAAACTCAATTTTATCAAAATATCAAGTGAAAATTTCTTGACAAAAACAAGTTTTTATAATAGAATATATTAGCGATTGTAAAAAACGCAATCGTATTTTATCGTTCATAGTTCGGTTGGGGGCGACGCGTTAAGAAAACCATTGATAATTGTTTTTAGCCAAAGCCGACAAGAGTTATGCTCGCAGTCTGGAAGCGCACGTCCGTAGGACGGGCTCAAAAAACTAAATTTGCTGCTATGGCTCAGTAGGTAGAGCACGTCCTTGGTAAGGACGAGGTCACCGGTTCAAATCCGGTTAGCAGCTCCAAAAAAGCACTTGCAAAGAAGGTGCAAATAAGGGATTTATTTCCCTAAAAAATTAAGGTATAGTCAAA
>CAYXWN010000063.1:0-4481 GCA_964468815.1 uncultured Clostridia bacterium
CATTCACAAATGATTTAATATTTAATTTTTGTCTAAACTTTGGGGTTCACATCAAAATCGGGATAGCCGAAAGGCGTTCCGAAAAAGGGTTTGAGAAAAACCGTTTTTTAGTCGATTCTGTGGCGACACGTGTCGCAAATATAAACAGATTTTTTTAGAAAAGGAGAAAATTATGACACACAAAAAGACACTTCTTTCACTCGCAGTCGCTTGCTTGATGGCGGTGCTGCTCGCAGTTTCCTTCGGGATCGGTGGCTCTGCCGTTTATGCGGACGACGCTCCGAAAAGCGAGAATCTCGTCGGTTCGACGACTTCTGTATTGAAAGGTTATCAGGTAGACGATAATACGTACTTGCCCTATCCTGACGATTGGAATATGTTCAGCGGCAAGGTAGAGGACGGCTATACTTGGGTTCAAGGTGACGGAACGGCAAGAGAGGCGATCAACGGTGTATTTTTTGCTTCCGAATTGCCCTTAACGGCAAGCCTTGCCGAAGTAACCGATTACGACGTTATCGCTACGGTTAAGCCGACGCAACAAGGCGGTTGGGGCGGACTCGGCATTTTAATCGGATGGACGAACGTCACGGTCGGTGATGCACAGAAAGAAAGCCCTGTCGTGTTGTGGTTCAGCGAAGCACAACAAGTCGTTATTTCCGCAGGCGGAATCGAATGGAATTTTACGTGTGCTTTTTCTGACGTAGGTGTAGAAGGCAGCCCGTTTGCACTTAATACGGAAATGAACGTCGGCGTTGCGGTCAGAGGTTCTAAGTTGACGATTTATTTCAACAGTAAAGAACTCGGAACGGTTGATACAACAGCAGCCCCCTTTGCTGTTCCTTTTACGATTTCTCGTCCGGCGATCGGACCTGCGTTCAAGAACTATACGGGATTGTATACGAACCTTGAATTGTATGCGTACGGCGAACAATTCGATAATTCGGTTGCAATTTCGGATTTCGCGGAAAAGGACAACCTTGCCGTTGATTCGGTCGGTACGTTCAGAATGTACAATTTGTATAACGCTAATGCCGGTGACGGCGATTTCGGTCTTCCGTATTTAGAAAAAGCGGACGGCACGATTGAGGGCGAATCTCCCGCA
This sequence comes from uncultured Clostridia bacterium, assembly GCA_964468815.1. Lineage (GTDB taxonomy): Bacteria > Bacillota > Clostridia > Christensenellales > Borkfalkiaceae > UMGS621. The sequence goes on from CAYXWN010000063.1 coordinate 1,103, forward strand.
AATTACAGCCTTTGCTTCAAAAAGACGAGCGACGGTTATACGAACATAAATAACGATATGCAGCCCTATTATGCTACGTATCCCGGAATTGTAATGATGCCCCTTTCTAAGGACGTATCGACGGTAACCGACGCTTGGATGGTCAGCGCGAAAATCAAGAGTGCGCAAAGCATCAGTTGGGGCGGACTCGGTTTAGTCGTTGCAAAGAAAGCGGAAGCGGACAATGCGAAGAGTGCGGTAACCGTTTGGGTAGCACAAGACGGCAGAGTAATGCTCGCGACAATGGAAAACGCTTGGAAAGGACAGTTCGGAACGGTTTCCGAATTTGATATCACGAAAGAGTACGTGTTGGCGGTTGTCGTGAACGGAAGCAGTTTGGACGCATACGTGAACGGCGAAAAGGCCGGAACGGTTGATCTCGGCGACGTTACGTTGTCCCCGGCGGTTGGTCCTTACACCAAGAATCACCGCGGTGTTTATAACGAATTTACCCTTAAAACGCTTGCAGATACTTCTGCGCTGAATGCTGCTTCTTATCAGATTTCTTATTATTCGGGCAGCGTAAAGATCGGTTCGGTTTCCTATACGTACGATGCGGAAAACGCGTTCACGTTGAACGGCATTGACAGAGACGGCTATCAATTCGACGGGTGGCACTGTGCTTCCTCGATGGGCGACGCGGTTATCTCCGAAATCCCTGCCGGAACGGGCGGAAGTTTCAACCTTTACGGTGCATATTCGGAAGCGAGCTACACGATCGAATATTATGACGGCGACACGAAGATCGAAGGAAATCCGTTGTTGGTTTACGGATACAGATCCACCGATTACGTTGATTTGTATGCGGTAACCAAGGAAGGTTATACGTTCGAAGGTTGGTATGAAACCGCTGATTTCAGCGGCGAGGCTGTTACTTCGCTCGCAATCGGAAGCACGGGCAATAAGGTCTTCTATGCGAAATACGTTGCTAATTCGCAGGGCGGAAACGGCGGCGAAGAAAACAAGGGCGGCTGCGGCTCTTCGATCGAGGGCATTGCTTACGTCGGTTTTGCATTGTTGTTCTGCGGCGCGTTCTTAGTCGCTAAGAAAAAGCGCGGATAATCGAAAGAAACGAAATAACAACTAATAATAACAAATAAAGGAAATAGAAGCTGTCGCGATCAAATTGATCGCGACAGCCGATATAACGACAATTTTTCTTGTTTTACCGTATATTATTTGAGGTCGCAAGAGGCGATCGAAGAGGAATTTATGATAAAAAAAATAGTTGCGATAGTTTGTTGTATCTGCTGTATGTTCAGCGTAGCGGCGTGTAATCCCGCCGAAGAGGTCGTGAACCTCAACAAGGTGAGCGGCACGGTCGAAACTTGGAGTATGGCGGATTCGATAGAGCGGAGCGAAAAGTATCGGGTAGAAGTATCTGCGGACGGAAAGACTTGGCAAGACCTCGACGTATACGTCGCGGAAGCCGGTCACCAACTCGGCGATAGCTTTTTATACAAGATGCAGACGACGTTCGACGGAACTCCTTACAAGGCGTCCATGGTTGTCTTCGACTTTACCGGAACGATCGCGCTTCGCGTAACCTACAAGAACGGCACGTTGAACGACAATTACGTCATTGCGCCGGCTTCTTACAACGTTGCGAGCGAACGGGACACCAACACGGTTACTTTTACGCTTACGCAATCGGAAACCGCGCCCAGAAAGGTGGTTTTCCGTCCCGAAAACGAATGGGAAGCAGAGGTTTTGCACATTCTCACGAATACCCCGGAGGACGAATACAAACAAGATCCGACTGCCGCTAACGTATACGTGATCGAAGAGGGCGACGAAATTCCCCTCAGACTTCCCGAGGGAAAGACCGTTTATTATTTCAAGAAAGGAACGCACAATCTCCCTGACGGATATTGGGTAGAGTTGGATCTCGGCAGCGTGAAAGAACTCAGCCGTTATGAAATCATTACGCCGACTGCGGATGAGGGAATGACCGGCGGACTTTGCTTTGAAATTATGGCAAAAGAAAAGGCGGAAGATACTTATACTTCGGTTGTAAAAGTATCCGGGAAAGCCGCCGAAAACAAATATAGCCCTAAGGGCGACTTTTCTTCCTTGAAAGCGCGTTACGTGAGATTGTTCTTACAGGGCAATTACAACGAGTTGAAAGTAAGAGAGGCTTATCCTTTGATGTCGTACGTCAAGGAATTCAAACTGTTCGATAAGAGCGGCGAGAACGTCGCGCTGAATAAAGCGGTGGACGGCTCGGAAGCGACTTACACGATGGTGACGGACGGCTCAGAGGGCGGAATGTTCGGTAATTACCGAGCGGGCGAAACGTTCTGGGTTTGTTCCGGTTACACCTACTATCTCGAAAAGGGTGCTGTGGTTAAGGGGGCTTTGATCGGCAAAAACAAAGAAAACGTTACGATCAGCGGCCGCGGCATGTTGGATTGCAGAGATCTTTTAAGCACCGTCGAGTATTATGAAAGCAGAAACAGTGCGATCAACTTCGAGCAGACCAAAAACGTAACCGTAGAGGGAATTTCGATTTTGAATGCGCCGATGTGGTCGGTCGTAATCAATTATTCGGAAAACGTTTTGGTTAGCGGAATCAATTTATTCGGAAGCTGCACGAATTCGGACGGAATCCATTTCAGCGCAACCAAGCATGCGCGCGCTACGGGCTGCTTTATCCGTACGACGGACGACTTATTCGTCGCGTATCATTACGGCAACGCTAACGATCTGACGTTTGAAAACAGCGTTCTTTGGTCGGACGGCGCGAGAATCCTCCTTTTAGGACTTGCGGATACGGGCAATATCGTCAACGTTACCATGCAGAACTGCGACGTGATCAACTATCACAACGTCGTTGACTTGAACGAGCACGGCGGATTTGTTCAGATCGTCGCGACCGGCGGAAAAACGATTTCGGACGTCACGATTAAAGACGTACGGATCGACGCGGTGCGTTGTCCTTCCGTCGCTCCGTTTATCAACATTCGCGCAGGAAACAATTTGTACGGCGCGGGGCACATTCAGAACGTAACCGTAGAAAACGTCAGTTATGCGGCTGAACCTGTCGCAACGGCGAAATCCCTCGTTGCGGTTATGCAAACGGGCGGATCGGTAAAGAACGTCAAATTCAAGAACGTATCGCTCGGCGGCGTGACTTTGAACGCAACCAACTATTCGAATTATATTCGTACCAGCGTAGGTATGGAGATCGCTTTTTCGTAAGAGAGGCGTTTGACGGTTCGTAAAAGAGAATATTGAAAAAGGCGCGGCTTCGCGTTGCGCCTTTTTTGATAAAATAATTAGAATAGACCTGCAAATAAAAGTCAAGTAAAATAAGCGAGAAATTAAAAAAAATTTTTAA
>CAYXWN010000064.1:0-3890 GCA_964468815.1 uncultured Clostridia bacterium
TTTCTATGGTGGACGCGGAAAATCTTCGCCGCGCGTGCAAGGTGCACCCGATTCATACGGTTGAAACGGAATATTCGCTTATAGAAAGAGGCGTTGAAGACGAATTGATCGCGGAGGCGAAAGAGTTAGGCGTGAAAGTGCTTGCGTTCGGAACGGTGGGGCACGGTTTACTGACGGACGATATTTTGACGAACGGGGCGAAAAATCCGCGCATGGCAACGGAGTTGCTTTCGGCGGAAAATCGGGAACACAATCTTTCCGTGATTCAAAAAGTGAAAGAAATTGCCGATCAAAAGGGGTGTTCTTTGTCGCAACTCGCGCTTTCGTGGTCGCTTTCAAAATACGATCACGTGCAAAGCCTGATCGGAACGACGAATCCCGAACATTTGCAAAGCGCGATCGACGCTCTGCGTTTTGAGTTGACGGAAGAAGAAATCGCGCGTTTGGAAAATATTATTTCGGCGGAAAAAATAAAAGGAAAATCTATGCGTAACTTCCGTTTTAGCGGCGGCGTTGCAAAGATTATATAATAACGTTTTTTAATAAGGAGAACAAAAATGAATACTTTAGAAACGATTTACAGTAGAAGAACGATTCGCAATTTTAACGGCGAAAGCGTTAGCGAAACGCAGTTGAAAGAGATTTTGAAGGCGGCGTACGCTTCGCCCGTGGGGCGCGCCATGTACGACACGCTTGCCCTTTCCGTGATTACGAATAAAGCGTTGCTCGGCAAATGGGAAAAAGCCATGGCGGATATGGTCGGCAATCCCGATATGCACCCGTTTTACGGCGCGCCGACGGTGATTTTGGTGTCTTCCGCAGCAAACGGGACGCTTAATAACGTGAACTATTCTAACGCGGCTATGCTCGTTCAAAATATGGCGCTTGCGGCTACCGGACTCGGCGTCGGTGCTTGCCATATTTGGGGCGCGGTGGGGGCTCTTGGCGGCAACGAAAACCTTATCAAAGAACTTGGCGTGTCTGACGGATTTACGCCTTGTTGCGCGATTGCCCTCGGAAAGTTCGACGGCAAGTACGAAATCCGCGAAATTCCCGAAAACCGCATTGCAACCAACTACGTTAAATAATGATCGTAACTACGACAAAATCGCCGAACAAAATGTTTCGTTCGGCGGTTTTATATAAAAAGATTGAAATTTTCAAACCATTTTGTTTGCGGAATCCGCGGCTTTTTCGATGAAACGGTAAAACTCGTTTTTCTCGGTTGGATTAAATATTTTCGTGATTTCTTCTAGCCACTCGTTTTGAATCTTTAACGCTTGCGGAATTAGGGACAAGGCTTTTTCCGTTAAACGGACGTTATACGCGCGCGCGTCTTCGCCGTGCCGTTCTTTGATAATAAAATCGTCTTTTTCAAGCCGAACGAGCATTTTTGCTACGCTGCTTTTATCCATATCTAGCCGAGCGCATATATCTTTTTGCGTCATCGGTCCGTGCTCGTTAATGCAAAACAGAAATAACGCTTTCGAGCCGGAAAGTCCGATATTAGCAAGCATAACGTTGATTCGGGCGTTCATTTTTCGATAGAGCGTGGAAATATCTTTCGGAATATTCATTTTATCACCGTTTTTATTGAACTTCATACTTATTTTACAGTTATTTGTTCTTTTTGTCAAATAAATAAGCGTGTCGAAAAAAATAGTTGACTTGCCAACTTTATGCGAGATTTGCTTGACATAAAGGCATAAAAATGCTAAAATAGTTGGTGCTCCAACTAAATAGGGGCGAAATGACGGAGAAAAAACAATAGAGCAGAAGAGGTATATGGAACAAACTTTATCAACGAAAAATCCGCTTGGAACGGAGAAAATCGGCAAGTTGATGGCGCGCTTTGCCGTGCCTAGCATCATTGCGCTAGTGGTCAATTCTCTTTATAATATGGTGGACCAAATTTTTATCGGAAACGGCGTCGGCTATTTGGGGAACGCCGCAACCAACGTAATTTTACCCCTTATGACGGTAGTTCTTGCCGTCGGACTGATGATAGGCGACGGTTGTGCCGCGCTTATGGGGTTAAATATGGGGAAGGGGGATATAGAAAAAGCCGAAAAGAGCGTTGGCAACGCTACCGTTTTAACGATTGCTTTCGGCGTAATCTATACCGCGTTGGTTTTGATATTTCTCGAACCGCTTTGTTGGCTATTCGGCGCGACCGAACAATCGATCTCGTATTGCTTGGAATACGGCGGACCTATTATGTTAGGCTCTACTTTTCTTGCGATAGACAATGCGTTCACGCCGATTATTCGCGCGGACGGTAGGGCGAACGTAAGTCTGATCGGTATGCTTATCGGTTGTATCACGAACGTGATTCTAGATCCTATTTTTATTTTCGTTTTCAAATGGGGCGTAGGCGGCGCGGCATGGGCGACCATTATCGGGCAATTTTTGAACGCCGTATATTTTATCGTGTGCATGACGCGTTGTAAAACCGTTAAATTAAAGAAAGAACATTTTAAATTAAGCGGTAAAATTTGCGGTAAAACGTGTTTGCTCGGCTTATCGAGTTTTATTACCCAATTTGCGCTTGTGATCGTGATTGCAACGGTGAACAATACGCTGAAAAAATGCGGCGCGACGTCGATTTACGGCGAAGATATCCCCGTTTCCGCAATGGGCGTGGTGATGAAAGTCAGTCAAATTCTCGTTTCTGTAGTGCTCGGTCTTGCAACGGGTATTTTGCCTATCGTAAGTTATAATTACGGCAGTAAACAATACGACCGCGTAAAGAAATTGTACAAGTACGCATTGCTAATCGGGTCGAGCGTTATGACCGTTTCGTGCCTTGTGTTGGAATTGTTCCCCGCGCAAATCGTAAGTATTTTCGGCAGTCAAAACGAGTTGTATATGGATTTTGCAAAGCAATGTATGCAAATCTATATGGCGGCGACGTTCTCCGTCGGCGTAAGTATCGTAACGGGAATTTTCTTTCAATCGATCGACAAACCCATTCAGTCGATGGTGTTATCGTTGCTTCGCCAGATAATCGTTCTCGTTCCCGCCGTCATTCTTTTGGGCTTAAGCGGAAACGTTATTACCGTTTTGTGGGCAGGACCTATTTCCGACGGCGCGTCTTGCGTTGCCTCTTTGATTGCGATTATCGGTTGTTGGAAATCAATTTTCAAGAAAGAAGAAACGACGAACGACGATTCGACGGGGATATAATCGCCTTATAAAAAGTCCGTTAAAAATTCGTTGAGCGGCGTAAATCGTTTGACAATTTGGAATAGATGTGATATAATCTAACCTAGTTAGCAAAAAAGGATAGGTGAAAATGATTACGCAAGAAAGGCTAGAAGCGATTGCAAAAGAACTTCCTAAAGTACAGCCTACGAATTTCTTAAAAGTCGTAAACGATTCTAACGCGGGGATCGGTTACGTATTAAAATTGTTGTTATCGGAAGATAAGCATCAATTATCGGCAGGGCAGTTGAGCGAAGCGATGGACGTCAGCACGGCAAGAGTGGCGGTCCTTCTCAAAAAAATGGAGAATAAAGGACTGATTGAGAAGAAAGAAGACGAGGCGGACGCACGCGTAACGCTTGTTAAATTGTCGGAAAACGGAAAGCGCATTGCCGCTTTAATGAAAGAAAATATGCTTTTGCATATTGCGAACGTAATCGATAAAGTTGGCGAAGAAAAGTTTTTGCAGTTTATTGCGTTGTCGCACGAAATCAAAGACGCAATGGGCGAAGAATTTTTGCCGAATCCGCTATGAAATAATACGGACGAAAGTCTGTTTTATTTTTAGGTAAATACCTAACCAAGTTAGCAAAAAATAAAAAAGGAGTAGCATATGTTTAAATTATTGAAAAAGATGAAGCCTATCGATTGGCTTTACGCGGCGATTTGCGTGGCGTTTATCGTCG
>CAYXWN010000065.1:0-3511 GCA_964468815.1 uncultured Clostridia bacterium
CGTCGCCTTGCCAAGGCGAATGTCGCGAGTTCGAATCTCGTTTCCCGCTCCAACGTCGCGGCAAAGCGAAAAATGCAAACGGCAGTCCGAAAGGACTGTCGTTTTGCGTAAACGCTTGCCGCTCCTCATCCCGAAAAGTTCTACGATACTTTTCGGGAGCGATGCGGAAAAGCGGAAAAAAGGGTTTTAGAGATAATTTAGTTTTCCGTAAGCCTTTGTTGATATAATCCAAACAATTATAGTGCGCTAAATATAACAAGGTTACATGAATTCATTATCCGAAAGTATTTAATTTTGAGTGTAGTCCCTAAAAAATCATACCACAAAAAAGTAAAAGTCAATAGTCAAATGTCCAAGAACGAGGACATTTGACTACTTTTATAAAAGTTTTTGTGTTTTTTCGTAAAATAAAAAACGGCAGGAAGATAAAGTCCTACCGTAAAAGTGATTAAAGAGTAAAAGTAAATCCGAACCATTCGCTCGTTACGAGTATTTGGTTCGGATTATACTGACTTGGTGCACCCGGCGGGAATCGAACCCACAACCTTCGGCGTCGGAGGCCGACACTCTATCCAATTGCGCTACGAGTGCATGCAAAACGGTTTCCCGTTTTGTTTTATTTTTCTCTCCCTTCCGTCGCGCGTTGCGCGCAACGGAAAGAAAATAACAACGTTAAATGCCGTTCTGTATCGACGATAAAATTATTCTTCCTCTTCTTTCTTGCGATCGGCATGATCGAATAATTTCAAGCGTTTCTTGTCTTCTTCCGTTTCTTCGGAAGAAAGAAGGGCTGCTTTGATTTCCAAAACTTTTTTCGCCGTCGCCTTTACGACCTCGATGGAAAGTCCGTTAAAGTCGAAGCGGTAGCCGACCGGCGGAATTTCTCCGCATTGTTCGATTACCCAACCGCTGACGGTGTATGCGTCGAACCGTTCGTCCTCGTCCGCCATGTCGAAGACTTCAAACAATTCGGAAAGATTTGCTTTTCCGTCTACGAGATAAGTGTTCTCGTCTGTTTTTTTCAAATAATTGACTTCTTCGTCGTGTTCGTCCCAAATCTCGCCGACAAGTTCTTCCAAAATGTCTTCCAACGTGACGATGCCGAGCGTTCCGCCGTATTCGTCCAAGACGACAGCCATGTGCGTCTTCTTCTTTTGCAGCGTTTTCAAGAGGGAAGAAATCTTCGTATGTTCGGTTGTGAACACGGCAGGTTGCACGATTTTAGATAAATCTTTTTTCTCGCTCAGATAGAGATTGAAAAAGTCTTTTTCGTGAATAACGCCCACGATCGTATCGACGCTTTGCTTGTACACGGGCAAACGGGAGTAGCCGTCCGCGCCGAATATTTTTCTGATTTCGTCGAAAGGAGCATTCTCGTTTACCGCGACGACGTTGACGCGCGGAATCAAGATATTGCCCACTTCCAAATCGTCAAATTCGATTGCAGAACGAATCAAGGTAGATTCTTCTTTTTTCAAAGTACCGTCTTCTTCCGCTTCTTCTACGTAAGTAATGATTTCGTCTTCGGTGATGACGTCCTCTTGCTTTACGTGCAGGATTTTTTCCAACAACTTTTGATAAAGCGAGAAGAGAGCCGTGATCGGCGTGAAAACGATGTATACGAACCAAATAAACGGGAAAAGCCCCATTGCCATTTTTTCCGGCGCGATTTTTGCCAACATTTTCGGCGTGATTTCTCCGAATACGAGAATAACAAAAGTCATGACCGCCGTTGAAACGACGACGCTTGTGTCGCCGTCCAAAATCAATTTTCCGAAGAACAAGCCCGCAAGGGAAGTCGCCAGAATATTGACTAAGTTGTTGCCCACCAAAACGGTGGAAATAAATTTATCGTACCGATCAATCAGCTTCAAAACGGAAGCCGCTCGGTTGTTGCCGTTATTCGCTAAATTTTTCAAACGAATTTTATTTGCGCTGGTGAATGCGGTTTCCGTCGAAGAAAACAAACCCGACAAGATAATCAACACGATCAGCGTGATGAGCAGAGGCACAGAGAGTTGCGGCGTTGTCGCAGAATTCGCGGTTAAAAGTAATCGCGGTATTGGGCCTTCCGGCATTTTGAAAACAATCTCCTTATCAAACAAACGATTTTACGGCGACATTCAAGTCTTTTATTGCCGTAAGTAACAATAATAATAGCAAAATTAAAGAAAAAAATCAAGCGTTTCAAGCGATTGATATTTTTGAAATGATATGTTACAATAAAAATATCGAAAAAAAGGTGAGTTTATGAAGAAAAAAGTAGTAGTCGGCATGAGCGGCGGCGTAGATTCGTCCGTTGCGGCACTGTTGTTGAAAGAACAGGGGTACGACGTCGTAGGGCTATTTATGAAAAATTGGGAAGAAGAGTCGGACAGCGGCGCGTGTACGGCGGAAGAAGATTATGCGGACGTGCGCCGCGTTTCCAATCTTTTGGGGATTCCCTATTATACGGTCAATTTTTCCAAAGAATACCAAGAACGGGTATTTTCGTATTTCCTTGCGGAGTATCGCGCCGGAAGAACGCCGAATCCGGACGTTTTATGCAACCGTGAAATTAAATTCAAGGATTTTAAGCGCGCCGCGTACGAGTTGGGCGCGGATTTTATCGCGACGGGGCATTATGCGGATATTCGCAACGAGGGCGATCTTCATTATTTGTTAAAGGCAAAGGATCAAAATAAAGATCAAACGTATTTCCTCAATCAATTGTCGCAAGAACAGTTGGAAAACGTCTTGTTCCCGTTGGGGCAGATCGAGAAGCCGGAAGTGCGCAAGATCGCCGAGCGTTACGGGCTTGCGACGGCGGAGAAAAAAGATTCCACGGGGATCTGCTTTATCGGGGAACGGAATTTCCGCAAGTTTCTCTCCGAATACCTTCCGGCAAAGCCGGGGAAAATGATGACGACGGACGGAAAGGTGTTGGGCGAGCATATCGGCTTGATGTATTATACGATCGGGCAACGGCGCGGTTTGGATATCGGCGGACAAAAGGGCAGCGACGGGCGGTGGTTCGTTATTCGCAAAGATTTGGAAAACAATATATTATACGTCGCGCACGGGGACGAGGCGGCGTTGTATTCGACCGGCTTATATATGAAGTCGTTTAATTGGATTCCCCTTCCGCCTACCGAAAAAAATTTTTCTTGTACGGCGCGGTTCCGTCACCGTCAGCCCGAGCAGGCGGTCGAAGTGCGAATCGAGGCGGACGGCGTTTACCTTTCGTTTCAAGAAAAACAACGCGCGATCACCGAGGGACAATACGCCGTTTTGTATCGCGACGATTGCTGTATCGGGGGCGGTGTAATCGAACGCGCGCTGTTTGATTAGAAAAAACCTTAAAATTTTAAAAAATTTATTTGAAAATCGTTTGACAAAGTATTTTGATTGTGATAATATAAATAGGCTGTCCGAAAGGATAGTCGTCGGACGTGTGCAGAGTGCCGACGTATGCGTAGCTTAAAAACGGAATAGAAGGAAATAAGACTCGAACGAAGCGGAACTCGAAAGG
>CAYXWN010000066.1:0-2562 GCA_964468815.1 uncultured Clostridia bacterium
GTCGCAGCAGAAGTAATGGTAATACCTCTTTCCTGCTCCTGAACCATCCAGTCCATGGTCGCAGCACCGTCGTGGGTTTCGCCGATCTTATGCGTTTTGCCCGTGTAGAACAAAATACGTTCGGTCGTGGTCGTTTTACCCGCGTCGATATGCGCCATGATGCCGATGTTTCTGGTTACTTTTAAGTCAAATTCTCTGGGCATCTTCTACTCCTTAGAATCTGTAATGCGCAAACGCCTTGTTCGCCTCGGCCATTCTGTGCGTATCTTCTTTCTTCTTGACCGCAGCGCCGGTGTTGTTGTACGCATCCATCAGTTCGCCCGCAAGTCTCGCGGACATTTCTCTCTCGCTTCTCTTTCTCGCGGCGATAATCAGCCAACGGATTGCGAGTGTTTGTCTTCTTTCCGCACGAATCTCGATCGGCACTTGATAGTTCGCGCCTCCGACACGTCTTGCTTTTACTTCAACCATCGGCATGATGTTGTTGATCGCCTGGTTAAAAATATCAATTGCGGGCTGTCCTAACTTTGCGGACATCGCCTCGAACGCATCGTAAACGATTGATTGAGCGGTTCCTTTTTTGCCGTCGATCATAACTTGATTTACAACTTTCGTAACAACCTTAGAATTGTAAATCGGATCGGGCAATACGTCCCTTTTGGGAACGCCTCCTCTTCTTGGCATGGTAATTCCTCCTTGTGATTTTTAGGGTACCGACACGCAAAAATTTTATCGGTACCAAGGGGCTAACCCTCGTGTACAGCTATCGCTTGCCGTAACCGGTAGCGAACCTTCTGCCGTCAAACGGCATACTGCCTACAATCTATCGGGCTTATTTTGTCAATAACCGAAATTTGTAGGAAATGTCTTAAAACGGTTGCTTATTTGCCTTTCTTAGCGCCGTATTTGGATCTCGCTTGCTTACGCTTTGCGACACCCGCGGTATCCAGCGCGCCACGGACGATATGGTATCTGACGCCCGGAAGGTCCTTAATTCTGCCGCCACGGATTAAAACCGAGCTGTGCTCTTGCAGATTGTGTCCTTCGCCGGGGATATATACCGTACCTTCCTGCTTGTTGGTCAAACGTACTCTTGCGATCTTTCTGAGCGCGGAGTTCGGCTTTTTGGGAGAAGTAGTGGTAACCGATAAGCAAACGCCTCTTTTCTGCGGACAATTGTCCAGAATAGGAGACTTGGACTTATAGGTGATCTTCTCTCTGCCCTGTCTGATTAACTGGTTGATGGTTGGCATACGTTTCCTCCTTTTTTGAATTTCGGTTATTTCCAAAAATCGCCAAGCGATTTTGAGAAAGCATTTTGTGCGTATTCACGCAAATAATATTGTATCAATTTCCGAAAAATTAGTCAATCGAATTACGGTAAAATATCGTTTTTCCGCTTATTTTTCGGCAGAAATCCCCGTTACTTGCGGAGAAAGATTTTTATATTCCTTTACGCCCGTTCCGGCAGGAATCAATTTTCCGATGATCACGTTTTCTTTCAAACCGATCAACGGATCGACCTTGTTCTTAATCGCCGCTTCGGTCAAGACGCGCGCCGTTTCCTGGAAGGACGCCGCGGAAAGGAAGGATTCCGTCGCGAGAGCCGCTTTGGTGATACCCAACAACGTACGCTTACCGGTTGCCGGACGCTTGCCTGCTTCAAGCGCTTTGAGGTTTTCGTCCTCGAAGCGGAAGAGATCGAGTTTTTCTCCCGGCAAGATATCCGTATCGCCTTGATTTTCGACTTGAACCTTTTTCAGCATCTGACGAACGATGATTTCAACGTGCTTATCGTTGATGTCAACGCCCTGAGAGCGGTAAACGGACTGAATCTCTTTCAAGATGTAATCCTGTACCCCCTTGACGCCCTGCGTCTTTAAGATATCCTGCGGATAAACCGCGCCGTTGGTCAAAATCGTTCCTGGAACGACCTCGTCGCCCGTCTTTACGAGCACGCCGAAGCCGAACGGAATGAGATAATCTTTCGCTTCGCCCGTCGGCGTATCGACGATAACGTGCAACAACTTATCCTTTTCCTCGATGCGTGCGATACCGCCCACTTCGCAGACGATCGCAGCACGCTTCGGACGACGCGCTTCGAACAATTCTTCGACACGCGGAAGACCTTGCGTAATATCTCCCGTACTCGCGATACCGCCGGTATGGAACGTTCTCATCGTCAACTGCGTACCCGGTTCACCGATGGACTGTGCGGCAATGATTCCGACCGCTTCACCCACCTGTACGGGTAATCCGTTGGACATATTCTTACCGTAGCACTTCGCACAAACGCCGTGCCGCGATTTACAAGTAAAGATACTGCGGATCTCGACTTCTTCGATCCCCGCGTTCACGATCGCTTTCGCTTGCTCTTCGGTGATCATGGTATCCGCCGCGGCGAGAATTTCTCCCGTTTCGGGGTGAACGACGTCCGAAATGGTGAATCTGCCCGTCAAGCGATCTTCCAACTTCTCGATGATTTCGCCCTTTGTTCCTTTGATCGCCGAAACCTTGATTCCTTTCGGCTTTTCGCCCAAAGAAGCAAAGCAATCGTCCTCG
>CAYXWN010000067.1:0-1767 GCA_964468815.1 uncultured Clostridia bacterium
TCGCATAATTCATCCAATACAAAAACGGCACGCTTGAAGTATTCAAGCGTGCCGTTTTGTTTTTCACGGTTAAAATTATTCGAGCGGTTCGGTTTCTGCAACCGTTTCTTCAATCTTTTCTTCCGCGACGTCGGAAACAGCCTCTTTCTTGCGAATCAATTTCTTGAAATCGGACGAAAACAAAAATCCGATTACCATAACGATAAAGAATACGATCAAATAACTCCAAATCTGTCCGGCGTTCGCATAGCCTCTGTACGCGCAAAAGCACATAAACGCGCAACAAAGCACCGCAAGCCCGGGCATGACGAACCGCTTGAACGGATTCAGATCCTTACACTTGATCATCATCGCGATAAAAACGGGAATATAGAACGCGTAAAGGGTTATAATCGAAACTTCGTCCGCTTCCCAACACCAGAACAACGGGATTCTCCCTGCGCCCATAACCGAATTATCAAAGAAAAACACCTGCCATTGTACTAACCAAACGGCGCAAAGCAATAACGCGATGATCGCGGAATTGTGCGGCATATTCGTCGCTTGATCGACTTGCCCGAAAAGTTTGGGGGACGGTCCTTCGTTGCGTGCCGCAAGCGAATACATACCGCGGCAGCAACCGAGCATAACGCCGTTCATCGTGCCGAGGCAAGAGATGATAACGATTACCATGACGATCGAGCCCATTGCCGAACTGTTGAACAACGCCGCGAACGCTTGTTGCGGAAGGCTGTCGCCCGACGCAATGATTTGCTCTGTGGACATCGCGCCCGACAACCCCAAGAAATACAAAAGATACACACCGACGACAATGATCGCTCCCAAAAACAACGCAATGAACAGATTTTTCTTAGAATCCTTTAATTCGGAATTGATCGAAGTCGCAATGATCCACCCCTCGTAAGCAAAGGCGAAAGCGCAAACCGCCGCGAAAATATCGTTGGCAACCACGATATCCCCCACCTGTTCCAACGAAGCGTTGAACGAATCGAGCGTCGTACCGTTAATCAAGCCGACGATCGTCCCGACGATTCCCATTACGAATAACGGAACGAGTTTGATAAACGTGGTGGATACCTGAAATTTTCCTGCCAATTTAGGAGAAAGCGCGTTGACCGCAAATCCGCAAATCAAGAAAAACGCGGCGATTGCGAGATGGCCTGCTCCCGACACGTCGATTCCCAACAAGATCACGGTGTATTGCGCCGAAACCCACGCGAGAGTGGACGTAATGATGGGATAATACATCGTCGTCATAAACCAGCCGACGTAATAAGCAAACCGCTTACCGAGCATCGCCTCCGCATAATCGACAACGCCGTTGATCTTTTCGTATTTCGTCGAAAGCGTTGCAAATACGTAGGAGCAAATGATCATGATCGCCCCGACCACGACGACGACCAAAAGACTTTTACCGATATTCGCGCCCGTAGTCGTAAGCACCTTTCCTGCTTTAAAGAACACGCCCGATCCGATTACGATCCCGACGACCATGCAGATCGCCGTAAGCAGCCCGTACTTTTTCGTTAACTTTCCCATAGCATCTTCTCCTTTACAAAATATTTATAGATATTCTAACACATTTATAAAAGAAAAGCAATAAATATACAAAAAAATGTAACCTTTTGCAAGAATAAAATAGAAAAAGAAAGATTACTTTTTTGAAACCGACGCAAATAAAAACACTTTATCTGTTTTAATAAAGCGTTTTTATTATGAAACGATTTGACCTTTGTTTTTTCCTTTTCAAATCAGTGAATTGTCAAA
>CAYXWN010000068.1:0-1708 GCA_964468815.1 uncultured Clostridia bacterium
GCCTGTTTTCAAGCACGTCGCCTCTACTGCGGCGTCGGTTACTTCCGTATGTCCGCCTTTTGACGGAAGCGTCACGCTTCCCGTATATTCGGTTTTCCCCGCCGCGTCCAAATAATTCTTTCCGCAACGATTGCAGGAGTAATATTCGACGTTCCCGTCCTTAACACAAGTGGCTTCCGCAGGGGCATAATAAGTTTTCGCCGAAACTTCGACGGTCTTCTGATTGTTTACCGAAAACTCCGACGTAAAACCACCGACAGATACATACGCGCCCGTCGTTCCACCCGCCGCTGTGGAAAGTAATTCCAACGTCATGACGGAGTTCTTAAAACTACAAGTACACGTTTCTCCGCAAAAAACACCGATCGTCGCACCCGTTTCCGTCGAAATAACGCGAACCTTTAACGAGTGTCCGCTCGTTGCTCCGATTGTCGCTAACGGTAAATTGCTCAACGAAAGGGCAGATGAATCGGTCACCGTTTGATTTCCGACCAAAAAACGATAACTTCCGCCAAAATCATTCCGCGTAACGCTACCCGTTGTCCAAGCAAGCGAAGCGGCTTTCCAAGTCAACGAAAGTTCGGCGAACGAACTACCGACTCCGTACCCGACCAACAACGTCTGATCGACTTTATCGTCCTTCAATTGAGCAAGGAAAGAATATTCTACGTCCTTTTTTGCCAAAACAGAAGCGGTTGCAGTCACCTTTTCGCGCTGAGTAAACGGCTTTTGTTCTCCCACGTCAATGCCGTGAATTTTAATATCGCCAAAACTTTGATTGATAAAGCCGAAATATAAAACGGGGTTTCCGTTCGCGTCGACAAAATCGCTTAACGTCAAATTCTGCGACGAACTCTTGCGAAACACGTAAGCACTGTTGTTTTTGGATAAATCCGTTCCGTCGAACGACATCACGACCGACGTAGCGGTAATCTTCCAAGAAACCGTGTGAACCACTCCGTTTGTCGGGTCGATATTTGCAATATATTCTGCAGTTTGATAATTCGCATAATCACAGACGCGAACCAACAAACTCTTCGCATTAAGACGAGCATCGCTTTGATAATACATTCTCGCGCCGTAAAGATGGCTGTTTGCTCCGATATAATTTTCATTATTCGTCCCCATCATTCCGCCCTTCCAACGTTCAAGCGGTTGCGTGGAAATCACGGGAATAAAATGCTTCTCTTTCTCGGCGTTCGTGAAAGAAAACCGCACGGTCAAATTCAATTCTTTCTTGGTTTCAAAGGAATAGCCGTTCGCGAGATTTCCCTTATAATACGCTCCGTTTGTAACGTTCTCCTTTTGAACCAAAACCACCCCGTTCGATAAAACCGATGCGTCCCTTACGTTTTTCCACAACGATTCGGTATACGTTACCGCAAAAGCGCCCGATACCGACGCCGTAAACAGCGAGGCAAGCACGGCAAACAATACCGATAACAATAAAAGATTCCGTCTAAACGATTTCATTGTAAATCCTCCTTTCGTCCTTTCATTATACCACGAAAAGAAAGAGAAAAAGAATACAGAAAAAAGAGATATTCATACACAAAACATACTTCCGCACAAATACAGTTTTTCTGTTTTTTCCGTAAAAAAGGCGAGCCGCTTCTTCAAAAAAATAAAATCGCAACAACCGTTTTCTTTCTCAAATGATGTGAACCCCAAAGTTTAGACAAAAATTAAATATTAAATCATTTGTGAA
>CAYXWN010000069.1:0-1686 GCA_964468815.1 uncultured Clostridia bacterium
ATTTGACTATACCTTAATTTTTTAGGGAAATAAATCCCTTATTTGCACCTTCTTTGTAGCGTGCTTTTTTCTAAAAGGACGAAATTAAGGGGCGGTAACGGTTATTCGATCGTTACCGCTTTGTCGCCGTCGTTAAAATAGAGGATTCCGAGCGTGTGTTCGCCGCAATGGCAGCCGATCGTTCCGCCGGCATGCGTTTCGTAAACCGTTTGGAATCCGGCTTTTGCGAGCGCGTCGCGCGCCGCCGCTACCATTTCGGGCGTCGCCGTCGTGTAGGTGATAAAGACTTTGGACAGGTCGGGCGTATTAAATTCGTTGATCGTATCGATGCAGTATTTGGAAACGACTTGTTCCATTCTTCCGCGATACTTTTTATCCGAAAGCATTTTTCCTTCCTTTAATACGATGCGCGGACGGAGTTTCAATAAATTCGCACCCAACAATTGCAAGCTGTTGCATCTGCCGCCCTTATAGAGGTAATCCAAACGTTCGATTACGAAAGAAACCTGCAATTTTTCTACACGCGCTTGAACCTTTTCGTAAATTTCCTTGGGTTCTAGCCCTTGTTCGGCAAGTTCGCGTGCGTATAAAACGAGCAAAGCGATTCCCGTAGAGAGCGATTGACTGTCTACGACGTATACGTTTTTCAATTCCTTTGCCGCCGCTTTCGCGTTTTCGGTGGAAGAGGTGATGCCGCCCGATAAGCAGACGTGAATCACGCCGTCGTAATCCTTTAAGAGTTCCTTAAAATATTCGCCGTAGGTGTAGGCGTTAATTGCGTTCGTCTTGGGGAGAGAACCGAGTTGATTGACCTTTTCAAAAATTTCTTCCGTCGTATATTTGCCGTCGAAGAATTCTTCGTCGCCGAGTACGATCCCGAACGGAATGACGTGAACGTCGTATTGTTCGAGCATCTCTTTCGGCATATCCAGCGTGGTTTCGGCGGATACTGCTATTTTCATGAGATTTCCTCCTCTTTTTTATTCAGTATATCATAAAATCGAAAAAATGAAAACGGATTTTTTGCATTTTGTGTGTTTTTCACCCGTTTGCTTGAAAAAACGTAAAAAACAAGTTCGTTTGTCCGAACGGGCGTTTTTATTGAAACCGTTCGGAAAACTTTTTTAAGATTTCAAACATATCCGGCGTGATCACGTGCTCGATTCGACAAGCGTTTTCTTCCGCAAGAGCGTGATCCGCTCCCGTTTTGATGAGTAATTCGGTTAAAACACGGTGGCGTTCATAAACTGCCGTTGCTTTTTTCAAACCTTCTTCCGTCAGTGTCAGTTCTCCGCCGCGCGCGATCAAAAGGTATCCTTTTTTTTGCAACAAATTAACGGCGCGCGATACGCTCGGCCGTGAATAGTTGAGTTCGGCGGCAACGTCGATAGAATGACAAGCCGCGCTCTTTTGATTCAGAAGATAAATGGTTTCAAGATACATCTCTTCGGATTCAGGTATTCTCATTTTCCCCTCCGTAAACGGAATTTACCCTTATTATAGCGTTTTTTGTGTTGTTTGTAAAGCAAAGCGCGCATAAAAATACCGTTATGCCCCCTCGTGGCCTTCGATTAACCGCTTGTTTTTGCGAGAATCGGGAGAAAAAACGCAAAATCAAAATTGATACGGGTTTTTGATATGCACCCCAAAAGTTAGACAGTTTTGGAGGTATATATTTTTATGGGT